>JBDUEJ010000026.1:0-78216 GCA_040002475.1 bacterium
TCACGTGCGCCAGCACCGGCGAGTGATCGGGGTTTTCCTCGAGCATCACGAGGATATCCATAACCCCCTCCTGAAAAATGTACTGCGATCCTGCTCAAGCATCACTACATCCCGACGATCGTTGTCGCACCGGAGTTTCAGCTTTGGTGAACACGAGCGTCACCTAAATAAAACCCGGTAACATCAACAATGTTGCCTGTACAACTGCCGCGCAGCGCCGGCGGTCACATCCCCCGCGACCAATGTCGCGCACGCGATCATGCATTTCGCGAGAGTGAAAAGGCAAAGCGCATCCCCACCACCAACGCGCCGCCCAGGACTAACGCAAACGCGATCCGATCGCCGAGCAAGAGCGCGCTGGACAGGCCGCGACCGCTCATCCACGCGATGATCCAGCCAACGACGAACTGGGCAGCCGCGATAATTCCCGCCGAGAGTGCATCGCGTGAGCGAAGGCGTTCGGCAAGCCGCACGAACAGCACGCTCCACAGCACCATCGCCGCGACGTGCCCAACAACGCCGGCGACCACAGTTCCGGCGCCAGCCGATCGCCCAAACAAAACGCCGCCGATCGCCGCGAACGGAAGACTCGCGCTGCCCAGGCGATGGCCCATGGCGACAAGCGCGCCGGTTGTCGCCGCGGTCGCGACGCTTCCAACGACCGCACTCGAGAAAAATGGCTGCGCGCGCACGCCCCAAAGCAAGCGGGCCGCCGCCGCCCGCTCAAGTGGGCTCGCGACAATCCGCGCCGCGAATGTCACGACGGAGTTTTCGAGTTTTCCGAAGCACAACGCACTTGCTGGCCGTGCGTCCAACGGTATCTTCAGCGCCTGATGCACGCGGTAGCCCTCCCCACCACGATCCTGATCGTGGAAGACAGTCCGGATCTCGTTGCCCTCCTCCAGCGCGTGCTTTCGGAGCAGGGATACGCGGTGCGCTCGGCGCGCGACGGAATCACCGGGTTGGCAAGCGCGCTGGAGAACGAGCCCGACCTTCTGATCCTCGATGTTGGGCTCCCGCATCGAAACGGCTTTGAAGTCGTCCAGGAGTTGCGCCGCAAAGGCATCAACGCGCCCACGTTGATGCTCACGGGACGCGACGCGATCGCTGATCGCGTCGCCGGGCTCGACTCCGGCGCCGACGACTATCTCGTCAAACCGTTCGATCAGGACGAGTTGGTCGCGCGCGTCAAAGCGCTGTTGCGGCGGTCAGCATCGCACGGACGCGTGCCCCGGCTCTCCGTCGGCGAGGTCGTGCTCGATCCGGTGTCGCGCGAAGTTCGCCGCGGCAACCGGCAGATCGCACTGACGCAACGCGAATTTTCCCTGCTCGAATACTTCATGCGTCACGCGGGAAAGCCGGTGTCCCGCGCCGCAATCGCCCAGCAGGTGTGGCGTCAAACGCCGGTTGATGTCGACGAAACGAACATCGTGGACGTCTACGTCGCCTATCTGCGAAAGAAGCTCGACACGGAGGACGATGAGCCCATGCTGCACACGGTTCGCGGCGTCGGCTATGTCCTGCGCAATTCGCTATTGAACGCGCCCTGATCACAAACGTCGCAGTCCGAGCGCGCGCACCAGAACTCTCGAAACGAAAAAGGCCTCGGCATTTCGCCGAGGCCCTTTCGTTTCGTCGTTCGCGTTCAGGGTTAATGCGAATCAACCTCGACGCAATTCGGATCGTTTGGCGACGGGTCGCAGGCCATCCCGGCCAAGATGTTGTAGCCGCTAAAGTGCTTGATGCGGCGCCAAATTCTGCCCGTGGTCAAGTTGACGTGCGTACCCACGGTCGCGTCGCCGCCGAAGTCCTTGACCGGAAAGGCGTCCAGGCTCGGTGCGTAGTAGATCGCGAGCGCGTTCAGCGCCTCGGGATGCTTGCCGAAATAGTCCTGATTCCATTTGATGACCGATGCGAAGATGTCGGTCGAAATCGTGACCTGCGCTGCCGGGGAAAAACGCAGCGAAGGCGAGAAGTCGATCGCAAGACCGCCCGACTGCAGCGACAAAACCGCGTGGATTTTGATCGCCTGACCCGACCGGAGCGTCGCACAGGCCTTGTCCCATTCCGACGGCCCGTAGCTCGAGTTGTCGGGATCGCAAACAGAGTTCTCGGGAAAATTGACGGTGTACAATCCACCGACGGAAAACGAACCGCCGCTGGAAGTGAGGGTGAAGTCCGAAGTCTGAAGCCCGAAAGACTGACCCGTGTTGGCCAAATCAAACGACGGGGCATTCGCGGAGAGCGAGCGCGACAATGGGGCGCTCGGAGTACTCGTGGTGTCGCTGCAAGCCGCGACGGTGACCATCACGAGGCACGCGGCTAGATATCTCGAGTGTGAGCGCATTTTTGGATCGAATTTTTTTTGATTGGCTTGACGTCTGTCCTGCATCGATCAGACGCTGGAGCCACATCAAAGATACGGCGAACTCGTACGGTAGCGCTAGCTCAACTGTAGAGCCGTGTCCCAAGTCACTCAGCGGCGAGTGCGTCGTAACGTCGTGTCATTTCGGGATATCCAAGTTTTTTTACTCTCACCGAATAGCGCCCGACAGACGCCATGACGCGCTCCCGGTCAAAGCTCGTGAGGGCATCGGCGCACGCGGTCGTCAACCAGGCCGCACTATAAAGATCGGCACGTTCCGCCAAAAACACAGCATACTCAAAGCGCCCCAGCGCATCCTCACCCCGGCCGTCCAGCGCGTCGATCCGGATGGCAAGGGCCTCGGCGATCTCCCGCCCCTGGAACCAGTCAGGCCGGCTTTCCATTCGAACTCGGACCTCGGAAAGCGCCAGGCGCGCCTCTGCCACGCGGCCAAGCTCGAGAAAACACAGGCCGCCGCCCGCCACGGCCCCTATTTCGATGTCCGACTGACCGATCCGCTGCGCAAGCGGGGTGGTCGCGTCGTAAAGCTCGGCCGCCGATTGCCACAGCCCGAGCTCCCGCTCCACGTGTGCCAGGTTGTACAGCGCAACGAGTTGATACTCGCTGTGCTTTACCGCCGCGAAGAGTGCCAACGCTTCCCCGAACAAATCCCGGGCGCGGTCGTACTCGCCGCACTTCTGCGACAGAACACCGAGGTTCAGCGCGGCGACACCCCAGATATCCGGTATCCCCGCAGCGCGCGCGACGGAAATGGCCTTGCCGTACGCTTGCGATGCCTCGTCCAAGTGCGCCTCGAACTGCGCCACGACGCCGATATTTCCGTGCGTTCGACCCTGACCCCTCACGTCCCCGATGGCCTCGTAGAGCTCGAGCGCCCGAGAATATGCGGCATGCGCGCGAGCCGGGGCTTCGGAAAAGACCGTATTTCCAAGTCGGTTCAACGCGTCGGCCAGCACAAGACTGTCGCCGAGACCCTCCGCCATCTCGACACTCTCAGCCGCCAGGCGCTCAGCCAACGGAGCCTCCCCGAGGCGGCCGTGGGTTTGCGACGCCATGATCAAAATCGCGACGCGTTCGCGATCAAATCCGAGGCGCTTGGCATCCGCATCGAGCTCGACGAGAGCGTCGAGCGTCCGCCGAGCAGGCTGGCCCTGCTCCATTCGCGCGCGTTCGCGCATTCGCCGGACGCTCAACGCCCGCCGTTCGTCCGCTTGGCCGTCAAACCACTCGATCGCGAGATCGCAAAGCTCCTCGACCTCATCAAACCGACCACCCGTTTCGGCGGCATGCGCCAGCGAAACGCGAATTTCCGCGAGCTCCGCAGGAGAGGTCGCGTTCCGCGCCGCCATTTGCAGGTACGACGCGGCCGCGGCATGGGCGTAGACGCGGTCCGCTCCTTTCGCCGCGGACTGTGCCCACCGATAGGCGTTCGAAAAATCGGTCGCGGCGTCGAAATGGAGTGCGATCTCCCCCGCACGCTCCGGCCGGCCCTTCTCGAGAGCCACCGCGACACGTTGATGCAAATGCCGAACGCGCTCCCGCACCATCGCGTCCACCAACACCTCGGCAATCTCGTCGTGCACAAACGCGAAACCGCCTGAGCGGCGCTCGTCCGTTGGTCTCAGCAGGCCCGCAATGAGAGCCTCCGAAATCGCCAGCCGGACGGCCGGCTCGCTCCCGGCTCCCGCGCCCACGAGAAGACCGATATCGAATTCACGTCCAAAGATCGCCGCCGTCGCCAGCACCGCTTGCGTACTCGATGAGAATTTTCCAATGCGTTGCGCGACGAGCTCCGCTCGACCCGCCGGAAGCCGCAATTCGGACACCGGCGTCCACTCCCACCGACCGCCGTTGTGCCAAATCGCTCCGTCCTCGATGAGCGCTCGGAGCGTTTGCGTAATGAAGAGCGGATTGCCTTCGGTATGCCGGTAGAGAAACGCCAGGAATTCCCGTCCGACCTGTTGGCGATGGAATGCCGCCTCCAACCACTGCTTCACTTCGTCGCGCGTCAATCGGGAAATCGTGAGCTCGCGCACGATCTCGTGCCGATTCAACATCTCTCGACGCGGCGTGGCGTCGTACGGTGTATCCGGCCGGTGGGCAAGACAGATCATGATCCGATCGGTGTCGAGCTGACCGATCAAATTCTCGAGCGCGTCCCACGACGTGTTGTCGGCCCACTGCATTTCGTCGAGGACGACAACGAGCGGACGCGTCGCCGCGAGGGAGCGAACATACTCCGTGAGCTCGGCAAGCAATCGGTATTGGCTGCCCGGTGGACCGTGCTCTTCGGCCGGCCTTCCGAGCAACGGTTCGAGGTGCTGCAGTTCGTGCCACACGCGATTCGGCGCACTGGGAAAGCGATGCGTCGCGCGCAGCAGGGCACTCCATACACCGTAGGGTTGCCGGATCGTGAGATTTGCCGACGCCGCCATCGCGAACATGCCGCCCCGAAGCCAGACTTCGGATTCGAGCTGCCGAAACAGCGTCGCCGTACCAGTGCCGGTCTCACCATAGAGAGACACGACGCGCGAATGACCGGTGCACACCTCGTCAAGCCAACGCGTGAGCGAGGTAAGTTCCTGCACGCGACCGGCGAATCGATCGATCGCCAACGGTCGGTGCAGGGCTTCGTGATGCGCCAACGGAGCAGCACCGGCGCCGTCGCGCCCCTGCGCGATGATCCGCTCGAGTGCTACCGTCGCCGCACTCAGTGCAGACTCGAAGAGCACGCCGTGTTCCGGGGCGGCGGCTGAGCCGATGGAAATCGTGAGTTGCCCGAGCCCGCTGCCGAATGCATGGATTCGCACGGCGGCACAGATCCGTTCGCCCACAGAACGACCGTCCTCGGCCGTGGCGTTCGCTAAAACCATCACGAGCCGGTCGTCGATGCGCCCTACGTGATCGTCGCCCCGAAGCGTATGGCGAACGATCTCGGCGACGGCGCCGAGGCCTGAATCGAGGGTCGCGCTGCTGCGATCGGGCGGCGGAAGCGGATCCACCTCTCCGATGAGCACCGCGACCGGCTGTTTAGGGGCAGCAGCCGACACTGCGGTCTGCGCAGCCGCAATGAACTCGTCCGGGGATCGGTAGAAGTGCGGCAAAACGCGAGGGCCGGGATTCGCGGGGTATGAAGTGTCAGCTCCCAGGGCCTGGGCGAGGGGCGCCGATCCAACCGTAGGTTTGATATCGGGGTGGCGCAAGGCTTTACGCCAATCGCCTTAACGCCGGGGAGACAGAATGCGTCTACCGATTAGTCGCTGCCAGAATACCACGAACACGGTGCAACACCATGCGTAAGCTCGCCGTCCTGATGATCGGAATTGCCACGTTCGTTTGCGGCGCTCAAACGCCGAAGCCGGCCGTTGATTCGCGCGATCTGCTCCCAGACGAACAGATCCAACAGGTGCTCAATCGCCTGACGTTTGGCGCGCGCCCGGGCGATGCTGAAAGAGTACGCGCAATGGGTGTGGACAGTTGGATCGCCATGCAGCTCAATCCCGGCAAGATCAACGACTCGAACGTCGATGCGCTGATGTCGAAGTACGCCGTCTTCAACATGAAGACCACCGACATCATTCGAGACTACAACGCCGTTCAGCAGTTGAAGCGTCAGACCAAGAAGGTGGACGCGAGCGATTCGACGATGGACAAGAAAGACGCCCGCCGCGAAGTCGTCGCGGAAAACCCGCAGCTCCTCGACGCCGCGCGCAAAGAACAGCAGATCGTCGGGCAGGTGCAATCGGCGACGCTCGCGCGCGCCGTGACCTCCGAGCGACAGCTCGACGAAGTGATGGTCGACTTCTGGGAGAATCACTTCAGCGTCTTTGCCGGCAAGGGTCAAACGCGGCTCTTTCTCGCCAACTACGATCGCGACGTCATTCGCCCTCACGCGCTTGGTAAGTTCCGCGATTTGCTCGGCGCCGTCGCCAAGAGTCCGGCGATGTTGTTCTTCCTCGACAACGGCCAGAGCGCCGCCGACAGCACGCACCCCACACTCGTCGCACGCAACGGTCGCGCGGGCATGGGGCGGGGCGGTCTTCGTCCCGGCGTCATTCGCCGGCCGGGCATCGGCGGCATCGGTGGCGTCGGCGGTGGCCAACAGTTGCCGCCGGCGGCGCGCGAGCGATTGCAGAACGCAACGCCCGCGGAGCGCGAGCAGATGATGCAGCGGTTGCAGCAGCAGGCGAAGCGCGGACTCAACGAGAACTACGCGCGTGAGCTGATGGAACTGCATACGCTCGGCGTCGACGGCGGCTATACACAGAAGGACGTGCAGGAAGTTGCGCGGGCGCTCACCGGTTGGACGTACAACCGACAGACGGGCGACTTCGTTTTCAATCCGGCCATTCACGACGCCGGCGCAAAGCTGATTCTTGGCCACACATTTCCCGCGGGTCACGGCGAGGAAGAGGGCGAGCAGGTGCTCGATCTCGTCGCGCGTGCGCCACAGACCGCTCACTTCGTCACGACCAAGCTGGCTCGGCATTTCGTCTCGGACGAGCCGCCGAAAGCGCTCGTCGATCGTTGCGCCGACGAGTTCTCAAAGAGTGACGGCGACATTCGTGAGACGGTCCGTTGTATCGTGACGTCGCCAGAGTTCTTCAGCCGCAGCGCGTATCGCGCGAAAGTGAAAACGCCCTTCGAAGTCGTGGCGTCGGCGCTTCGTGCGGTCAACGCGCAGCCGGACACGACACCTCGCACGGCTCAGATTGTTGGCCGGCTTGGTCAGCCGATCTTCGGACGCCAGACGCCCGACGGTTGGCCCGACCGCGCCGACGCATGGATGAATACCGGCGCGATTCTCAACCGAATCAACTTTGGATTGAGCGTTGCCGCCGGTCAGGTGCCGGGTGCGCGTCTCAATGGCTGGCCGGCGTTCGATTCGTTGAAGTCATTGCCGCGCGCGCAGCAGGTCGACGGCGTGGTGAAGGCCATGCTCGGCGGACAGGTGTCGGCCGAAACCCGCCAGGTGCTGATGACGGGCGATAATCCAATGATCGGGAAGGCTCAAGCGAACGACGCCAACGGCATGGCCGTCGATCCCAACGCCGACCCGATGATGGGTGGTGGGCGTGGCGCGCAGAAAGGCGCGGCCGCGGCACAGACCAAAGGATTCCCGCGCGGCCCCGGCGCGCAGATACCGGGCTTTGGTCGTCAAGTGAACTTGCAAGGCCTTGCGCAGGTTGTGGGACTCGCGCTCGGTGCTCCTGAATTCCAGCGCCGCTAGTAACGGCAGCACGGCAACAGACGGCAGTCAATCGGTAGAGAGGATATAGATATGAATCGCCGAGTGTTCATGAAGTCGGGCGCGATGGCGCTTGCGACGATGGGGTTGAATCCTACGTTCTTGCGCAAGACGGTATTCGCTCAGGATCTGCTCAAGGGCGCGGCGTTGAGCGGAAATGGCCGCGGCAAGGTGCTGCTGGTGCTGTTCCAGCGCGGCGCGGCCGACGCGTTGAACGTTGTCGTCCCGCACGGCGAAGCGGCCTACTATAAGATGCGTCCGTCGATCGCTGTGCCGCGGCCCGTGTCTGGATCCGCGGCCACGGCCATCGATCTCGATGGATTCTTCGGATTGCATCCGTCGCTGTCGCCGTTCAAGCGTCTGTGGGACGACGGCATTCTCGCGCCGGTGCACGCGGTGGGCAGTCCGAGCAACACGCGTTCGCATTTCGACGCGCAGGATTACATGGAAAGCGGCACGCCTGACAACAAGGGCACGCGCGACGGCTGGCTCAATCGCTATCTCGCGGTCAAAGGCACCTGCGACGAATGCAAGCTGACGGACGCGCAGGGTGCGTCGAAGGCGTCGCCGTTCGTCGCGGTGGCGATGACGCCGCAGACGCCGCGCATTCTCGAGGGCGGCGCGCCGTCCGTGGCGATGAACAGCCTCGACGAGTTCACGATTCGCACGAATGGCTCGCAGGCTGACCGCATCGAAGCACTGTATCGCACCGGCAACGCCGACGTGGTGCATGCGGCGGGCGGCGAGATGTTCGAGGCGATGAAGATTCTCAAGTCGGCCAACCCGCAGCAATACACGCCGGGCAACGGCGCCGACTATCCGCGGACACCGTTCGGTCAACACTTGCGGCAGATTGCGCAGTTGATCAAGGCCGACGTGGGTCTGGAGATCGCGTTCGCTGATGTGGGCGGCTGGGACACGCACGTGAATCAGGGCGGCGCTACGGGCCAGTTGGCCAACCGTCTTGCCGATTTCTCCGCGTCGATTTCGTCGCTGGTGCAGGACCTCGGCAATCGGATGGCCGACGTGACGATTCTGACCATGTCGGAATTCGGACGCACCGCGCGGCAGAACGGCAACGGCGGGACCGATCATGGTCACGCAACCTCGATGTTCGTGATCGGCGGCGACGTGAAGGGAAAGAAGGTCCACGGCAAATGGCCGGGTCTCGAGCCCGAACAGCTCAACGAGGGTCGCGATCTCAAGCTGACCACGGATTTCCGTTCGGTGTTCTCGGAGGTGGCGTTCAAGCATCTTGGGGCCGCCAAGATGGATGCCGTGTTTCCCGGCTTCGACGGCAGCCAGAGCAAGTGGCTGGGGTTGTTGTAGGCGCCATCGTGAGCGCACAGTTGTCATCCTGAGCACAGTCATCGCTCGGAAATGTCCAGGCGCCATTCGGCGTTTGATGCAAACGAAACAAAGCGAAAGGTCTGCTCTTCGTGAAGAGGAGCAGACCTTTGCTGCGTTCTGATGGTAGATGAAGTCTACGGCTTGACCACTTCGAAAGCCGAGGAGGAGACGCGGGACAGTGTTGCAAGCTCGTTGTCGCTCCAGCGCGGATCGGGCGCTCCGCTCACGTACCAGCCGGAGCCGTTGTCGGCCATCAGCATTCCGTAGCGCATCATCGAGCGGAGAATCACGCGAATCGTCGGCGAGAAAGCCGTTGTGTCGAAGTTTGCCTTGAGGCGGACGCGCATGCCCATCGATGGAAGCGCGCTGCTCGTGTCATTGCTGGCGTAGTGCCGTGCCGGCGAGATGTAGGCCTTTCTGGACTTCGGGCAGGTGAAGCGAAGTGCGTGATTGATCGCCTTCTGCTCAACGGCCTCATCATACCGCACGAGCCCCGGGAAAATCGGCAGGCCCGCCGCATCGGCCGACGTCCAGCCGGCCGGGCGCAGCGCGTTCGAACCGAGGTCGAACACGGCGCCCGCACCCGCATGCCAACTGGCGCCGCCGTTGATCGGATGTGCATCATACAACTCGTACAGCTTCCACGCGTCGAGATCCACCACGAGCACATGCCGATCGCCGTCCGAGCTCGCGCCGCCCTCGATCGGCGCGCCGGCGGGAATCGGATACGGCCCCGGATCGCTCTCGTCGGAGTAGTCGAAGCTCACGGGAACACGGGCCTGGCCCGAATGCACGACCACATAAGGAATGCCGTTCGGCGCACCGCCATATGTCGTACCAAAATCGGGATGCAGGTTCCGCAGCCCGCACGCAGCGATCAACGTGGACGACTTCGGGTCGACCGACGAACCGGCGACCATAGTATTCCAAGGGTTGTCGTCCGGAAACGGCCGACGTCCATTGAGTGAGCTACCACCCGTAGTCGTGCCCGTGCCGGTTCCGATCCCGCTGCCACCACCGGTCTCGCCGAGCGGGTTCTCCGACTGCCCGCTCACCGGATCACCCGTCGACGAACACGCAGCGAGCGCGAGCAGCAAAAGTGCACTCAAGCTGTTGTTGATTCGCATACTCGTACGGTGCCTGCTCGAACCACGAGAAGCGGTGACGTTGATCACGACATCTCGGACAGAGGGTTCAGACGCCCCTCTAAAGCACTCTTGCGAGACGCAAACGCCGACAGGATCACCCGCTCCACGAATAGTGCTGGTAGAGGTTCTGCCAACTCCGTACAACGCGCGGCAGAAACGACTGGCGGCGAATGCGATCGACCATCGCGTACGACGCGAAACGATCGACGAGCAGATCGCAAAGGGCGGCGCGAAATCCAACATCCCACATATCGACGCGAAAAGCTTCGCCCGATTCTGCCTGGAGCAGCGACCTGTGTCGCTCGACCCATCGCGCAATCGTCGGCCGCGACGCATCGGGCGGAAGCACAAAGCACAACAGCTCGGCAAGGTCACGCTGCGGCACGCCAAACGTTGCAAGCTCCCAATCGAATGCGCACAGCACGAGTGACCCTGGGCCGCCGCGAATGGCGATGTTGCGCGGGTTGAAGTCGTTGTGGATGAGTGTTTGCGGTGAGACGTCGAGCGCCCGCGCCCACGCGCCGACGTCCGTCACCAGTCTGTCGTGCGCACGCCGCAACCCGGAGTCGCTCCACGGCGCAGACCGCTCTCGTGCATGCTTGGCAAGCGCCAACCAGAGCGGAAGCATCGCGACGCGCTGGTGCGCATCTCGGCGGGGCGCGTTCCAGGCGGCCGCACTCCACTCCGAACGCCGCTCCATGCCCACGGCATGGATGCGCGCCAGTCCAACGATCGCCGCGTCGATGGCTTCGTCGGTCCACGCGATTCCATCCCCGACATTCACGATCGCCGCGGACTCAATCGACTCGAGCGCGACAATCCACTTGCCGGCCTCGTCGTCGCGATGGACCGCCAAGACGCGCGGCGTATGCCGGCGAAGGCGCGGATCGGGATCGGCGTAGAGTGCGAGCTCGCGCACGTGGCAGCGCGTGAAACCCAGGTGATCGCGGAATCGACCAACCGTTTCGCCCAACGCCGGCGACGCGAGTGCCGCGACGGCTTCCGCCACATCGATGACGTCCTGGTCCGCCGGCTTTGACTTGACGAACACCACGACATCGCGACGCTGCCCCTTCCCGCCAACGACGCTCAACGTCGCGTGAAACAATCCGGTACGCGTTGTCCGTTGGCCGCGCCACGACGTCAGCTCGGCGACGATGCTGTCGTCCGTTTCGACGGGCGCCAACACCATTGAATCGATTCGCAGAGACTCGTCACCGAACTGCGCGGCAAGTGACGCCGTCAATGACGGGAGCAACGCCGCCAGCGCAGGCGCGTTCGCGACAGCTTTGACGTTGGAACGCCGAACGTTCGCCGGACGTGGAATGGCTCCGGCACGCTCGAGATCATCGAAGTAACGCGCGAGAAGCCGAGCGTCGAGCGGTCGCGGGCTCACGTCGAGTTTGGATAGGGCGCGCCGAGTGACGGTGTTCGACACCTGGGCGCGTCGCGATTCCTCGAACAACTCAGGGAGGGCAAGATCGTTTTCTTCTTGTATGGTACGGAGAAAAAATGACCGTAGAGCGTGAAGCGGATTCGCAGCGTTGCCGGTTGCCCGAAGCACTTCCGACCACTCGCGGTATGGCATGAGCTCGACGTCGTAACCGCGCAGGCGCATCCAGAGCACGCACTCGCGCCAATGACGCGGGCGGTCCGCGGCAAGATGCGCCACGGCCACACCCTGTTCGTGGGCGCGCGACAGGTGCACGACCGACGACGCGATCTCGTCGACGGGAACGCAATCCATTCGCCAGTCAAGATCCGGAGCGGCGCGCATCGCGATGCAGCCGGCGATGAACCGCGAGACGAGATCGTCGGCGTTGGACCTCCCGTGTACGCTGTCGCCCGTCACGAGCGACGAACGCAGGATCGTCACGGGAAGGCCTCGCCTCCCGGCTTCGCGCACGAGCGCCTCCGATACACACTTGCTCTGCGCGTAGCCGAGGTGGAGGCCATCGATCGCATCGAGCGCGTTGGTCTGCTCGTCGGCAAGGCCAGGTCCGTTCGTCGAGTGACACACGGCGACACTCGACAGAAAGTGAACCGGCTTTGGTGTTCCGGTACACGCAAGCCGCAGCACCTCGACCGTTCCCTGAACGTTCGTCGCCCTGAGCGCGTCGTAGCTCCGCACCCAATTGACGTCCGCGCCAACGTGGTATATCGCGTCGACGTCGCCGGCAAGTCGCTGGAACGCACGGCGCGACAGCCCCAACGATGGCGCCGCCAGATCGCCGCGAACAATTCGAACACGCGACGCGAGCGCCGGCGACCACAAGCCATATTGTTCGAGATGGTGGCGCAGCCGCGCCTGCGGGTCGTCGGTATCATCCGCGCGCGCGCGTACCAAGCAGAAGATGTCGGCGTCGGTCTCTGCGGCGATGGCCTGCAGGAGGTACGCGCCCACAAAGCCCGTCGCACCGGTGAGCAGGACACTTCGCGCTTCGCGCGTTCGTGCCATGCCTCCCGCAACGTCTGACCGCACCGGGGCAATGTCTGACGGAAGCTTGGCATCGGCGCGCATGCGTTCCACCGCATTCGCTGTGTCGAGCGCGCCGGCGTGCGCGCCGGTCTCGATGAAAACACACAACGATTCGAGATCCGGGTATTCGTGCATCACCGTCACCGGGAGCTGAACCCCGAGCTCGTCCTCGAGCGCGGCGGACGCCTCGACTGCGGCCAGAGAGCTCATGCCGAGCATGGTGAACGGCTCGTCGGGCCGGATGACGTCGACGTCGATCTCGAGCGTCGCGGCAATCACGCCGGCCACGCGGCGTTGGAGCAGAGTAAGGCGAGGAACCGCGCCGGCTGTCATACGGCGAGGCGCACAGGCGGGGTAACCGCATCCGTCTCGTCCATGGAGTCGAGCTCCGCTGGCCATTGAGACACGTGGTCGAGCGCGCCGTCGAGGAACGCCGCGCGGCAGGCGCGGCGCCGCAGCTTTCCGCTCGACGTCTTGGGCATTGCGCCAAGTGTCAGCAGCGATACGGCACAGAGCACGATGCCATGTTCGCCGGCGATCGCGCGACGAACGGCCGCGGTGATCTCGTGGTACTGCTGCCTGCGCTCCGACGACTTGCGCGCCAATTGTCGCGGATCCACCTCGAGAGCGATCGCAACGACATCGTCCGAGTCTCCGTCGAGCGCGAACGCCGCTGAGCAGCCTGGGCGCAACGCCGGATGCTGACGCTCGGCCGTGAGCTCGAGGTCTTGCGGGTAATGCTTGAGACCTCGAACGATCAGTATGTCTTTGAGTCGGCCGGTTACGATCAACTCACCGTTCGTGAGGGCGCCGAGGTCGCCGGTTCGAAGGAACGGACCGTCGCCGTTCGGTAGACGCGCCGCAAAGACTTCGGCGGTTTGGCGTTCGTTCCCCCAGTATCCTCGCGCAACGCTCGGCGACGACACCCATACTTCGCCGATGGCGCCGTCAGTGCACGGCGCGCGACTCTCCGGGTCGACAATGACGATTTTCGTGCCGCAGCCGGTGAGACCACAGGCGACGAGCGCCCGGGCGGGCATCAATGATTTTGTTTTCCGGGGAGACAACTGCCCGCGGGCCAAATCTTCGGCATCCGCCGAATGGATCGTTGCCTCGTAGGCGCGCCGTCCGCTCGACACAACGAGCGTTGCCTCGGCGAGGCCGTACACCGGATAGAACGAGCGCCAGCGAAACCCCGCCGGTTTGAAACGCTCATGAAATCCTGTGAGCGTCTCGGCGCGAATCGGTTCAGCGCCGTTGTACGCGACGCGCCAACTCTCGAGGTCGAGCTCCTCGCGTTGGGCGTCGCTGATTTTTCGGACGCAGAGATCGTACGCGAAGTTCGGTCCCCCGCTATTGGTGGCGCGATATCGGGTGATCGCGCGCAACCAGCGAATGGGGCGCTGAAGAAACGACGCCGGCGCCATGAGGTACGCGGGATACCCGGCGTACGCCGGCTCGAGCACCCCCTCGATCAATCCCATGTCGTGAATCACGGGCAGCCACGACACGGACACGCTCGCCGTGTCGTTTTCCTCCACGTAGTTCGCGTAGCCAAGGTTGTGCAACAGGTTCGCGTGACTGACCATTACGCCCTTGGGGGACGCCGTCGATCCCGACGTGTATTGTAGAAATGCCAGCGCATCGGGCGTGATGCCTGGGTCGCGCCAGAGATCGGCGCCCTCGATGGGCGCCGTGTCGGTGGCAATCCAGGGCGACTGCCCCAACACGGGCGCATGCCGAACCATCGCGTTCGCGTTCGCAGCGATCTCGCTCGTGGACAAAATTGCGCTGAGTTGCGCGTCGGCGGCGACGCCGACGAGGCGCGGCAGTGTCCGCTCGAGTTGCGCCGGATGTGGCGGAAACGACGGCACGGCAACAACGCCGGCGTACGCGCAGCCAAAGAACGCCGCGATGAAATCGAGTCCCGGAGGATAGAGCAGCAGTGCGCGGTCGCCGCGACGCACGCCGTGCTCGCCGAGCATCACGGCGATCGCTCGCGCGCTGCGATCGAGGTCGCCATACGTGATGCACGGCCCTTCGCGCTCGCCGTCCGTGAGAAAGGTGTACGCGGTGACGTCGCCCTTGTCATCGGAGCGAAGGCGCAAGATGTCGATGAGCGTTTGTGGTGCGTCGCTCATACCATCGCCTCCTCGTGCACGGGCGGTTCCGCCGCGATGCCGAGCATGTCGGGGAGCCGCCCGGTGGATCGCATGGTCGCATGAACGCGGACAAACAGTTCGCGGACCGCGTCGCGATTGTGCTCCAGGTCGGCGAGTTGCCACGCCGTCGTATCGATTGGCGGAAGAAAATAGATGTCGGTCATTCCAGGTTTCGCTTCCAGGCCCATGCCCGGATTGATCTCAGCGGGGATCGAGAAGTAGATCGGAACGATTTGCGCGTGCAGGCTCGTCGCCAAGTGAAACGAGCCCTTGTTGAACCAACCGATCTCTCCCGTGGTGACGCGCATGCCCTCGGGGCTCAGGTACACGGAGTCGCCGGTTCGGCGAAGAATGCGATCGGCACGCTTGAAGATCTGGCGCCGACGATTCGGGAATTCCTGCGGCACCGTCCAGAACACCCGAATCAGCGTCCCAATGATTCCGAGCGGCACCACTTTCCTGAGAAAACCGCTCAGGAAGAACCGTGTCCGCGGCAGTGCGAGCGCGATGAGCAGAAAGACGTCGATCGTGGAACTGTGGTTCGAGACGTAGATCGTTTGCACCGACGCGGACTGCGGTCGGCCGTGGACACGGTAGCCGACGCCGGACGTACGAAGAATCACGACGCCAATCCAACGGCCGATGATCTCGGAGTAGAAGCGCCGCGCCTGGCCAAACGTGGGAATGGCCGCGGCAAGCATCACGAGCGACCCGACCGTGAAGAGACAGAAGCCCACGCCGACGCGGATCAACGACACCGCGCGCCTCACGCACGTCTCCGACAGACGACGGTCTGCATCGCGAAATTGAGTTGTTTCTCGAACGCTAACATCGGCGCGAACAGGATCTGTCCGAGAAAGTACGGATAGATCGCGCGCGAGAGGTTGAGTCCTTTGCCGCGAAGCATCGTGAACGCGGCGCCGGCGAAAAAGTAGAAAAACGCCGGAAAGGCACCATAGGGGAGATAGGCCACGACTTCGAGATCCGCGGCCTTCGCGGCGGCCAGAAAGGTCGCGCGATCGAAAAGCACCGTGTGCTGCGGCGCTTGCAATCCGGGCCAGCGATCTCCGTACAGCCGGAACGTCGTGCTATCGAGCCGTGGCACCTCGATGATCAAACGACCGTCCGGCTTCAGCAGATCGCGCGCGATCGCCAGCGTGCGCATGGGATCGTAGTCATGCTCGAGGTAGTGCCACATCGTAATGAGGTCGAAGCGCGCCGCGCCGAAGTCCTGCTCGCAGAACAGCCCGCATCTGAAGTCGACGCCGGCGAGCGCGGGGTTGGCGCTCAGGTCCGCGAAGTCGACGCCGCTGACGCGAGCGCCATGGCGTGTGTGAACCTTTCGCAAGAACGTGCCGACGGCGCACCCAACATCGAGCACCGCGCTTTTCGCGCCGAGCTTGATGAATTTCGATACGAGCGCGTCCTTCTGCCGGTCGTGACGATCCATGACCCACTCAAAGAATCCGCTGAGCACACCCCAATCGCTTTTCTTGCGGTGAGCGATGTACTCACTGTCGTAGTAGGACTTGATATGGTCTATCGTGAGCCGCGGATTCTGGTAGCGGAGGCCGCAGCGCGCGCAGGTCACGAACTGAAATCGTCCCGGTTTCCCGGTGAGATCATCCTCCGCCGACAAGAACGGAACGGCCGATTCGGAGCCGCAGAGATAGCACGCGACCGTCTCGAACTGTGAAGACGCCGGAACGGTAATTGGGCGAGCGGCGGTGGTCGGCGTGGCGACGGCGGTCATGGATGGGTACTCCTCGAGAAGAGGACGAGGAACGCATGTCGAAGCTTGGGATCGTCGAGATACTCGTAGGCGCACAGCAGCAGATACACGGCGAGCAGCATGGCGACGGGACGACGCTGCAGCACGGATACCGGCAGCGATGGCGCGACCGCATACGCAATCAGCGGATACTTCGCCAGCACCACGTGGCTGCCGACGACGGGATTCCACTTCTCTGATGGTCTCGTGCCGTACCACGCCGACACGATGCCGGCCGCGGACGCCAGGGCGATGAGGCGGGGCATGAGCCCAGGCAGCGGCAGCAACAGCAGAATGGCGGCGAGGCCCAGCAGCGTAATGAGCAGAACGAATGGCGCCGTCCGCGTCGACCACGCCATGACACGCTCGGCGTGATGGCGGCGATCGAGACTTCGGTCCTCGAGATCGTCCCACACTCTGAAGGTCAGTACGATCACGAACGCGCACAGGGCGGAAAGCGCGAGACGCCGCGGGTCGAACGAGGGTAGCGGGACGAGCAACCAACCGGCGCCCGACAGCATCAACGCCAACGGCACGAGCACCCGCGGCCGTACGCGCTGCCGCAGGTACGCGGCGATGAGCTCAGCGGTCGACATGCACCTGACCGGAATCGCCGTCCACGGTGACCTTGCTGCCGGCGGGTATGGCGCTCATGGCATTCCGCACGCCGACCACGCACGGAATGCCGAACTCGCGCGCGATGATGGCACCGTGCGACAACATCCCGCCGCGCTCGATCACCAATCCGGAGATCAGAAAGAACACCGGCCCCCAACCCGGGTCGGTTTGCTTCGTGACGAGCACGTCGCCCGGCTCGATGCGCGACGCCTCGGTCACGTCGCGGAGCACCGCCGCGCGACCCGTCACTCGTCCGCCGCACGCGGACGTTCCTTTCAGAACATCGGCGGCTTCCTCGCTCGCAGCGCCGGTCGCGCTTGCGCTGCCTTGCATGGCGTCGCTCGTGAGGTACTCCCCTTCCCCGAGCGTGAACGCATCGGGCGGCGTGGTGGCCGCCAGCTCAACGTGCGCGCGTGCGCGCACCGCAACGAGCTCGGCAACCGATTGCGGAAACATCGCCGCGCCTGACGCCAGCTGATCGATCTCGGACGCCGTGAGAAAGAAAATGTCATCCCGTTTGCCGAAAAGATCACGGCGGACGAGCTCCTCGCCAATCGCCAGCGCAATGCGACGGCAGCGACTGTACAGCAATGCCTGCTTCATTCGCGCCCGCTCGCGAAACCGAATGGCCGCGTGCGTCCACGGCAGAAGCACGCGCACGGCGTTCGCATATGTGAGCAGGGGCACGTTGCGACGCAAGCGGCGGCCCGACAGATCGGCGAGCACCCGTTTTGTCCGGTGCTCGCGCTCCGCCTCCTGCTTCGCGAGTGCATCCGCCGGCGACGCTCCCTCGATGCGCGCATATGCGCGAAGCATGTCGATGAGCGGCGCCGGGTTCTCGGCGAAGCTCGGGCTCGTGAGCATCAACTCCTCGGAACATCGAAATCCCCATTCGTCGAGATAGCGCTGAAAGGCGGCTCGAAATTCATCGAAATGAGGCTTTGACGCGATCTCAGACAGCACGGTCGTCGCGTCGCCGTGCTCGATCAATGCACGCAGCTCGGCGTCCGCTCGAATCATTCGCGACAGCGCCCACAGTCGATGCACCGGCTCACCGCTGATCACGTCGGGAATCGCCTTGAGAAGCGACGTGTGCACGGCCTCGTTCGAGCCGTCCGAATATCCCTTCCGCAGCAGCCGCTCGAGCGCGCCGTAACAGACCATCGACGCCGCGTCGGCCAGCGACGCGTCGAGCCACTTGTTGCAGCGAACGTCGATGAACTCGTTGAGCGCCGTCCGCAGCTCGCCGAGCGACATTGTTTCCAACCGCGATGGGTGGGTCGCCTCGGCAAAGCGATCTGCCGTTCGTTCAAACCGCTCAATGCGACGACGGAGGAAGAGAAACTGCCGCGTTGTCTTCACGGCGATGACAGCAACTTCCAGCACCTGCTTCGCGGTACTGGACTTCGCCACGCTCGCCACCGCGACATTCGATCCGTCGGCCCCAACGAACGCGTCGAACGATTCGGTGAGCTCCTGGCCGAATGGAGCGAGGCGAAGCACCGAATGGATCGACGAAAGATTGTAGTACATGCGCGCGCCATGCACGCCGATGATCTGGCGAAGCGACGGCTCCATCGCCTCTATGCGGCGCCTCGAGATCCCAAACGCCCGCGCGAGATTCCGAAAGTAGTGCGTGTACCCCACCGACGCGATCGAATAGAGCAACGGCGAGATCGGCCCGGGGAAATTCTCATTCACATTCGCGTTCGACCACGCGACTCGTCTCCCGCCCGATCGTGACTCGTTGGCGCTGGGCGCGAGCACCGGCGCCGTGATCGGGCGCGACTGCACGATGTACAACGCACCCACCCCATCGACGGCCCACTCGACATCCTGCGGTCCGCCCAACTCCCGCTCGAGCGCGGAACCCACGGCAAAGAGCGCGTCGGTGACACTGTTGTTCATGAGATCCGGATCGATCGCGTCACCATCCGTGCCCGTGTCGCTCGCGCGCGCCAGATGGCGCACCGTACGCGTGTCTCGCGCAATCGAGATCCGGCCGGGATCGATGGCACCGCTGACCAGTGCATCGCCGAGTCCCGCCGTGTACTCCACGAGCATCGAGCCGTTTCCCGCCTCGGTGAACAGAACGCCGGCGGCGCGCGCGTCGACCTGCTGCTGCACGATGACGCCCATTCCACATCTCGCGACGCCCGTTCGCGCGCAATACGATATTGCGCGCTCCGACCAGTACGATGCCCAGCAGTCGAGCACCGCGCGTTCGAGCTCCGTCGTCGTCGTCACATGGAGAATCGAGTCGAGCTGGCCGGCGAGCGAATGTCCCGCAGAATCCTCTCCGATCGCCGAGCTCCGCACGACGACAGGACCGCGTTCGAGCAGCGCGGCTGATCGTTCGAACAGCTCGTCGCGAAGTGCGTTGGAAAGAGGCGCGGCGGATACGGCAGCCCGAATCTCCTGCGAACGCACGCGCAGCGATTCCGGATCGCTCAGATCCAACGCGGCGCTCAGTTCGGCGATCTGCGAGCGCAGGTCGCGAGCGCCGTGCAGCGTTGCTAGTCGATCGTCGAACGCGCGGGTCGTGAGGACAAAACCCGGCGGCACTAGCACGCCGACGCGCATCATCCGTCCGAGCGTATGCGCCTTTTCTCCGACCAACGACACATCGCCGCATGCTTCCAGTGGCCGCGCATACGCGTTAGCGCCGGACGAGAGCCGCGAGTCAATTCTTCCGGCGACAGCGGTCATGCCGCGCGCTCCTTCACACCGAGGCGGTACAATAGAACGCTGAACGTGAAGTGAATCGCCGGTCCAATGACAATCACATACACCCAGGTCATCCACGGCGTGGGCGCCGCAAGGCTGATGGCGAGCAGCATTCCGACAATCGAGTCCAGGCGATCGACGACGAACGCCGCTATCGTCGCGACCCGACCTCGAGGTGCCGAACCCGGCGCGATGTCGAGTTGTCGCTTCACGAACGAGTTGGGCAACTCGCCGAGCATGAAGCCGAGTCCCGCCCACGCACCGAGCACCGCGTAGCCGCCCGACGACAGCGGCCAGAGCGACGTCGCCGCGCTTGGCACAACTGCCGAAATCACCATCCACGTCGCGTAGAACGCCGCCGATGCGGCCGGCACCATGACGACGAACCCGCGCACGGTCTTGTTGTCACCGAACACGCGGCGTCCGCGAATTCGTGCGCCGCCATCGAGCGGCATGCGCCACCGCCTGGACCAACGCGAACCCAGCCAGGCGGAGTGCACGAACCCGGCGAGAACCATCGCCACGATGATGAACAGCGCGCGGATCAGAGGATCTACGGTCGGCATGGACGCCTCACACGGGTGGGCGGTGTCAGCGTTGCGGGCGTCTTCAGATGTCGGCGCCGGTCTCGAGGCGATTGTGGAACAGCAGAGTCTCGCCGGGCATTGCTCTCGCCCCACGAATCCACGCCCACACGCCGATTTCATTTTCCGTCTCGTACGTCACGCCGCCAAGCCGGTAGCCGGGCACGAACGGATACATGTGGTGCAACTCATGCGCGTCGATGTGCAGCAGGAGCGCCGAGAGCCAGCGCGGAAAAACGAGCGACCGCGTGAACACCTCCTGTTCCACGGTGGGGAACGGACGCACCGGTTCGCCATGACTGATTTGCTGCGGGATGTGCGTATGCTGGCTGAGGATCAGCAGGTCTTCGGCAATCAACGAGAGGACCAGTCCAAGACCCACAGCGCGCAACGCGGCGGCAGCACCGACGAAGGCGACAATGACGCCGTACGTCGCCAGCAGCGCGATCGTGCTCGCGGCGAGACGGCGGCGTTCATCGGGGCGCGCGAAAAGCGCCCGAAGACGCGGCCAGTTCCAAAAGTTATTGACGCGATAAATCACTGAGAAAAGCGGGATCCAGCACTTCCAACAGACATTGACGAGCGCACGCTCCAATTGACCGAGCTCGCGCGGAACGAGCGACGCAGTGGTGGGGTCCACGTCCTGCCAACCAGTCCATTTGTGGTGGCGGCCGTGAATCCGTTTCCAATTATAGAACGGAATGAGCGAGAAGAACCCGGCCACGCGTCCAACGAAAGCATGCGGCCATTTTGAGCGGAACAGCGTCTCGTGCCCACACTCATGCAGCAGGGCGAACCATTGGACGAGCGACAGTGCGAGAAGAAGTTGGCCCAACAGCCAAAGGCCTGTGTTCGCCTGGACTGACAGCCAGAGCGCCGTGGCCGTGAACGCGGTGCATTGGGTGAGGACGGCGGCGCCCGCCGCGTTGGACGGACGCAAATGCACGAGATCGTGCGGCTTTGGCGCGGAACGCTGCATGAACACTCCCTGGACGTGAAGCGACGTGCTGCTCTCGGCGAAAGAGTATCGATTGCCGGTAGTTGGGCGAATACGTCAACTGACGTATCCGTCACCGGCTGCGTTGTCCAGAGACGGGTTGAACCGGTCGCCGCCCGCTGGGAGCGTCGCGCCTGCTACCTGCGATACTGGAGCACTACCAGTGGATAATGCGACGCAGGAGATTGCCGATGCCCCGGCCGACCGCCGTGATTGGATCGGTCCGACTCCCGTTGTTCGGCACGGTGCCGTTCGCGTCGATCGCGATCTGTCCAGCGGGCGGGCCCGTGTGCAGATGACAGGGCTCCTGCGGCTCGCTTCCCGGCTTGAACCATTGACGTTGGCGACTCGGGCACCAATCAGTCGCCAACTCACCGCTCTGCGGATCGACCACCGCAGGCACCATCCCCACGGGAACGGCGAACGCCGATCCGCGCGGCTCGTGCCAACCGGCTTGGTAAAACTCCGCCCACGCCGGCGCGGCGAGTCTGCCGCCGGTAGCGTTGGTGCTGATCTGTCGCGGCGTGTCGTACCCAAACCAGATGCCGGCGACCAGCGTCGGCGAATAGCCGACAAACCAGGCGTCCGTCCCGTCGTTCGTGGTGCCGGTCTTGCCGGCCACCGGTGCGGTGACGCCCATATCGCGGATCACGCGTCCCGTTCCATAGTTCACGACACCCTGGAGCATTTGAGTAATCTCATATGCGTCCTGCGCGTCCATCGCCGGCCCGCGCTGAGTCTCCGAGCTCCAGAGTAGGGTGCCGTCCGGCGCCTCGATTCGCGTGACGAGGCGCGGCGTCACCCGCGATCCGCCGTTGGCGAACGGGGCATAGGCCGCCACGAGCTCCACCGGCGTCACGCCCTCCGCGCCCAACGCAATCGACGGCACCGGCGTGAGCGGACTCGATATCCCATTGCGCCGCGCCGCGGCGATCACCGCCGCCTCGCCTACCGCTCGGCTCACACGCACCGTTGCGGCGTTCGCCGAAAGAATGAGAGCGCGCGCGAACGTGATCTGTCCGGTGTACTCGTTGTTGTAGTTCGCCGGCCGCCACACCGTCCGGCCGATCTGCACTTCCACCGGGTCGTTGTCCACCTCGGTTCCCGGCTTGTAACCAGCCGCAAGAGCCGCCGCATAGACGAACGGTTTGAACGCCGAGCCGGGTTGGCGGCGCCCCGAGAGGGCGCGATTGAATCCGCCGCGTTGCGTCCGCTTGCCTGGCACGAGTGCCCGAATGTCGCCGGTGAGTGGGTCGAGCGCGACCAACGCCCCCTGCACCTCCTCGCTCGAACGTCCCATCGTTTCCCGCGATTCGGCCGATACCTGCGCGATGTGCCGAAGCATTGTTCGGTCGGCGGAGCGCTGGAGCGTGTAGTCGAGCGTCGTGTAAACCTTGACGTCGCCTTCCTTGAGCACGTCGGGCAACAGCGAGTCCACAAGGGAGCGGACGGCGTCGAGCGCGCTGGCTTCGCTGGTGATCGACGGACGCCACTCATTTTCGGCGATCTTGAGCGGCACGTGCGCCGCGGCCTGGGCCTGCACCCCGGTGACGTAGCCCTGATCGGCCATCAGGTTGAGCACGAGATTCCGACGCTGCGTGGCGCGCTCCGGAAAACGGCGCGGCGTGTAGGCCGATGGTGCCTTGGGAAGCGCGGCGAGCAAGGCGCCCTCGGCGAGCGAGAGCTGATTCACGTTGCGGCCGAACAGATCGAGACTTGCCGCCTCGATGCCGTTCACGCCGTTGCCCAGGTAGATGACGTTGAGATAGTGCTCGAGGATCTGGTCTTTCGTCAGCTCGCGCTCGAGCAGCCGCGATATCCTGAGCTCCACCAGTTTTCGCCGCAGCGACCGGCCATGATAGCGGTCGGACAGGAAACTGTTGTGGGCCACCTGCATGGTGATCGTGCTGAAGCCCTGTCGAATACCGCCGGCGCTGAAATTCCGGGCGACGGCGCGAAGCACCCCGTGCCAGTCGAGACCATTGTGCTGGTAGAATCGTCGATCTTCTGTAGCGATGAACGCGTCCCGCACATGCTTGGGAACGACGTTGATCGACACGTTCAAACGGCGAATGTTCTCGAGGTGACCGACGAGTTTTTGATTGCGATCGTAGACGTTGCCGCCCTCGCTCGGATGAAACGCGCGAATTTCGGCGGGCGACGGGCAGCCGTAGAACCCACACGTGCCAATCCACGCGTCAAAGGTGATGACGCCGGCGCAGGCGAGCGTGAGCAAACTCAGCCACGGCCAGTGACGGCGCAGCCATTGTGACGCCGGTTTATCCGGGTCGCGACGGATTCGGTGGCGAAGCTCAGCCAGCCGTTTGCCGAACGAAGTGACGGTCACGCGGTTGCGGTGGTGAACATGCTTAGGACTGGTACGCGCTCCGTTCTCGCAGGTTTCCGGCCGCACTGTTCGGTTTGCCGGACTTTTCGGTAGATGATCCTACTCCAACACAATCCATGTCGTTCCGTTCGATAACATCTGTGACCCTCGTCGCAATTCTCGCGGCTTGTGGGGACAAGAGCGCAAACTCCAAGCAAGACCCGGGCGCTTCGGGCAAGACCCGCACTCCGGAATCGTCCTCCGGAGCGATCGCGACCGACGGCGCAGGCTCGGCGACCGCCGATACCACGCACGGCACGTTGGCCGCGAACCGCAACGGCCGCATTCCCGTTTTGGAGTATCACGTCATCGGCAGCGAGAAGAACGGGCTGTATTCCCGAACCGCAGCCAGCTTTCGCGCCGACTTGGAAGACGTCTACAAGCGCGGCTATCGGCCAATCACGATCGCACAGATGTTGGACAAGGACTTCAACGACGTCCCGGCAGGAATGTCGCCAGTTGTCTTCGTGTTCGATGACGCGTCCCCGGAGCAATTCCGGTATGTCGACAACAACGGCCAGCTCACGATCGACCCAACGAGCGGCATGGGGATCTGGGTGGATTTCGCCAAGAGTCACCCCGGCTGGAAGAGTCGCGCGACGTTCTGCATGCTCAACGGCGGCGCGGCGGGCCATAATTTTTTCGGCGACGCCACCAAGTTCCAGGGGCAGAAAAGAGAATGGCGCTTCCAAAAAGTGAAATGGCTGGCCGAGCAAGGGTTCGAGCTCTGCGACCACACGCTGTGGCACGCCAAGTTGAGCTCATACTCCGACGCGGTTGTGCAGGAGCAGATCGCGCGGAACGCCATGGGCATCGACTCGGTGGTGCCCGGCTACAAAATTCGGACGATGGCTCTCCCCTACGGACTCTGGCCGAAGAACCGCCAACTCGCCTGGCAAGGGTCGTGGACCGACCCGAAGACGGGAAAAGCTCACCCGTACAAGTTCGACGCGGTGCTCGAGGTGTCGGGCGGACCGGCGCGCAGCCCGTACGACGCACAGTTCAATCCGCATTCGATCACGCGGATCGAAGCAATCGGTACCGACATCACGAAAACGCTGGACCGCCTCGACAAGGACAAGACGCGGTTCGTGAAGTAGCGTCGCAGCTAGCGGATGATATCCACCGCGCCGTTCAGCCCCTGAACCACCGCCATGCTGCCGGTGCTGTTGAAGATCACCCGGGCAACGGCGTCGGTGGTCGCAATGGCGCCCGCGTCTCGAATACCCGAGTTGACATCGCCCGACATGACTCGAACGCCCGTGCTCGCCAGATAGATCGCTCCGCCGTCCGGTGAGATGCTGACCGTTGAGCCTTGGGCAAGTACGGTGTACACCGTGCTCAGGTCGGACACCTGCATGATGCGAAGCTCGCCCGACGTGGGGTTGAACGAGTAGATCAGGGATCCGTCGCGCGTGATGTCGAACTGGGTAATCGGAATGCTGGTCCGAATCTGTCGGCGTACCACGGCGGCCTTGAGATCGATCTCGAGAAGAACGCCGGCCGTGGAGTACGCATAGGCGAGCGAATCGCCGTGAGCGTACCTGATGCTCACCACTCCGTCGCCCAGCGTGATGCTCTTGACGAAGTGGTGCGTCGCCACGTCGATCACCGCGAGCTCGCCGGCATCGAGCAGGAAGTACGCACGCGTCCCATCGTCGCTCATCCTCGCGTTTTGGACATAGCGTCCAGTCGTGAAGGTGTCGACGACCGTATTGGTGTTGAGATCGAGGAACCAGTAGGAGCTCGAGATCGAGCCCGTGTTCACCACTATCGCGGTCTTCCCACTCACTGCCGGCGCCACAACGAGGATCGACGGCGCCACCGTCGGAATGGGAATCACGGCAACCTGCATCGTCCCGTCGGCGGAGTAACGAATGACCGCCGGCTGGTTCTGCGACGGATCAGGATCCCGCGCCGCGACATAGAGTCCATCGTTCGTCACGGCCACGTCGGTCGGCGCGCCCGGCGTTTGAATCGTCGTGGAGACGGTCATGCTCGTTGGCCGACCAATGATATCGATTGAAAACTTCCCGGTCGCAGCCCCACTCGTGCCGGTAACGGTCAAGCGTCCCGCGGTCACGGTGCTCACCGTGCTCACCGATCCGCTCTGAACGATCGACCCGATACCCGCAGGCTGCACGCTAAACGCCACTGGCGGATCGGCGAGCGGATTGCCGAACGCATCGAATACCTTGGCAGTGACCTTCACCTGATCACCCATCCTGCGCTCTGCGGCTCCTGCCGACGTCACCTGGACACTGCTCGCCGGGCCGGTGACGGCGATGGCGGAGAATGACGTGACAAGATTGCCGCCGGCGCTCACCTGCAGCGTGTTCGGACCGGGCTTGGTGCCAAGCGTCCATTTACCCACGCGAGCGACGCCGTCGGCCGTGGTGGTTACCGTAGCGGCGGTGAGCGAACCGCCGCCGCTCGAGACGCTAAACGCCACTGGAACGCCCCCGACCGGATTGCCAAACGCGTCCAGGACCTTTACGTCCGGCGGCGTCGTCACCGCCGATCCGACCGTCGATGTCTGTCCATCGCCGGCGCCTTTCGTGATAGCCGCCGACGCTGCCGAGCTCGCCACGGCAGTGAAAACGACCGGGGTGACAGTTCCGATGGTCGCAGACACACGCTGCTCGCCCACGGTGGGGCCGAGCGTCCAGATGGTGGTCGCGGCGCCCTTGGCATCGGTGATCGCAGTGGCCGAGCTGACGGCACCACCGCCGGCGTCGACGTGAAAGACCACCGCCGCACCGCCGAGGGGGTTTCCGGCTTTGTTCACGACCTTCACCGCAAGCGACGTGGCGAGGGCCGATCCGACCACGCCAAGCGCAGTGGTCGGCGACGTTGCCGTGAGCGAAGAAGGCGTGACGTCCGCTGACGCCGGCGCGGGAACTGGGGCCAACGTATCCGCGCCGCCGCACGAGAGGCCGCAAAGCACGGTCACCAAGGCGGCGAGTGATCGAGCTGGTTTCATCTTCGGAGTTGAGGCCGGTGAAGGACTGCGTAGAGCTCAGATGAATAACACTTCACCGACCGAAGGCAAGCCTCCGCTCCGCTGCGCTACGGGGCCAGGGCCGGTTCCGGCGCGGTGTGCATGTAGCCACCGCCCTTCTTGCAAGCGGTGAAGGCGGTCAATGCGACCAGCAGTAGAAGAGTGACGCGGAGCTTGTTCATTGGAATCTCCAGGAAGGGTGTAGATGCGTAAACCCAAGGGTTCGCATTGAGGTTCCCGAAAACACCATGGCCGAGTCCGCGACGATCACGCGTCCGTTCGAAGAATCTTCAACCGCACGCGTCGAAGCCAAAAAGTCATCTCGCAGCCTCGATGCTGACAATGAATGCTCGTTCCGGAATAGCGATCGATGAGTTGGGCGTTCGTCGCCTCGCTTGGCTCGGACATCAACGCCGCACCGCCGCCGCAATGGGGGCACTCGGTCGACACTGTCACGATTTTCATCGGGCGATTGGGACGGTTGGGACGGTTGGGACGGTTGGGACGGTTGGGACGGTTGGGACGGTTGGGACGGTTGGCGGTGAACCGCGCAATTCAGTCGAACAATGATGTCAGACCGGCGATCCCACAGCTTATCTATGGTAACGACTGCGTCAAACACGCCACAGGCACGTCGCCGTTACGCGATCGCGACGGCCTCTCGGGACAATTGGAACTCGCGCCCGGTAACCTGAACGCAACGCTCAAACCGGAGTCGCACCGTGCAAGACAATCCAGCTGTGCTCGTTCTCGTGAAGGACGCCGATGACCGCGATGCAGTTCGCCGTCGCCTCATCGAAATCGACGCGATTCCCCTCATCGTTCGCCGCGACCGCGCGACTGCTGCGATCGAACGGTATCATCCCGTTGCGGCAGTGGTCGACGAAGCGTACGCGGCCGTCGCCCCGGAAGACTTCCTCGCGATGACATCAGTCCATTGCGTCCGCGTGTTGACACTGCCGAGCTCGAGATTGTCGGAGATCGGCGACGCCGCGCTTCGCGAAGCCGTGGCACCACGCACGTCCCGGCGCCGCTCCACGTTTGGTCACAGAAATTGGCCCGTCAACGCTGCCTGGCCGTCGACCCACTCGGGCGCCGCAACGATTCGCTCATTGGTGACGACCGGAAGGCTGCGACTATCGGACACGCACGATGTCGCCTGATCCGACAACGACCGGAGTACGCGCCAATCCAATCGCAGGTCAACGTACCCTTCGCGCCCGTGTCTCCACGTGCGCACCAGTGACCGCAGCACCGGTGCCGCCGGCTCGTCGAGCTCGGTCACGTGGCGCGCATCGATCCGCAGCACGCGCACCGTCAACGGAAGCGCCATGCACATTCGCGACGCGGCGACCGCGTCCGAGCCGCTGACCACTCCCTCCAGGATCATCGTCGCCTGTTGAGCCGAACGTTCGAGTGACACGTGCACGGATGATCGCATTGACGCACCGGATCAGCGGAGCAGTCATCGGACGTCGACGCGGATCGGCGACGAACATCGGACGCCTGAGTGAGCAGTAGAGTGATTGAGAATTCGCATGATCAAACACTCATGCAACGGCGGCGTTTGTGGCGCGGTAACACCGCAGCAACGAAGCGTCCGACGATGGCAGACCCGCTCGGACTGTGCCCTGATGTGGCTTGGCTCGTCAAAACGAATGAGCTCGGCGCGCAAGGGTCGAGAATGTAAAGATTCGGCGCAGGCCGCCCGATAATCGTAGACACATGGATCCCTCGTTTGGTCGCCCTCCGGCGGCCGCGCGAGACCATGGCACAGCGCAGGATCCCCCTACCTGCCTCAAAAGCGCGCGTCCAGCGTGGCCGCCAACGCTTCACGCCCTCGCCCTCCCGGCGGGGGCGCTACGATCTCCGGCTACACGACAGGAATATGACGCACGCCTCGCGACTTTCGACGACGACACCACCCGCGCAGGACAGGGCGGTCGCCAGGCAGGCGGCTCCGTGGCCGCGATTCTTGATCGCCGTCGCCGCGGCTCTCGCGACGATGTTGTTCGCGGCGACGCAGGCGCGTGCCCAGAAGGTCAACTTCCGCCACTACACGAGCGCTGAAGGACTGCCGCAGTCCCAGGTCCACGGCGTTCAGCAGGATCGATTCGGGTATATGTGGTTCGCCACGTACGGCGGACTCACGTCGTTCAATGGAAAGGAGTTTCGCACGTACACCAAGGAGGATGGACTCAGTTCCAACTCCGTGCTCGACATCGCGCAGGACGGCAAAGGAGGTCTCCTCATTGCCACCTCGCGCGGACTCTGCGTGATGGAAGCGGCGAAGTTCCGCTGCTTTCGCGCCAGCGACGGTCTGGTGAACGACAACGCCAGCAGCGTTTCGGCGGATTCACACGGCGGCGCGTGGGTCGGTACCGCCGGCGGCGTCTCGTACGTGAGCCCAAAGGGGATTCAGAACTACACGGTGGCGCAGGGACTCCCGGCCGACCGTGTGGCTCGCGTCGTCGTTGATTCCAGTGATCGCGTATGGGCCGCCACGGAATCCGGTCTCGCGCATCTCGAGGGTCAGCGCTTCGTTCGCGATTCAATCGATGGTGTGAGCGAAGGCCCGATGCAGTTCATCGCCCCGGCGGGCAAAGGCCTTTTGATTGGCGCGGCGGGCAAGCTGTTCCTGCGCCTGGGCAACGTCACTACGCCGATTGCCGCCGTGTTGCCCGATTCCACTCGGACGGTGGACGGCGCGATCGATCGCGACGGTACGATCTGGATCGGCTCGCGCGACGGCGCCCTGCGCATCAAGAACGGTCGCGTCGACAAGCTGGGCGAAGCGCAGGGTCTGCTCACCAAGCTCGTGAACCGCGTCTTCCTCGATCGCGAAGGCGATGTGTGGTTCGGTACGGAGAGCGGCGCGAGCAAACACGTGCCGGGGCCCTTCCGCACGTACACCGCGGACGACGGCCTTCCGAGTCCTTTCGTGCGCGCCATTCAGGTCGATGCGAAAGGACAGCTGTGGATGGGAACGCGAAATGGCGTCGCCATCCGCGACGGTGAGCACTTCCGGACCATTCCGCTCCCGGGCGTCAAAGAGAATCGCGTGTATTCGCTCGCCCGCGACGGCACCGCCGGCATGTTGATCGGTATGCGCCGCGGGCTGATTGCCTACACCGACGCTGGTCCCCGCGAATATCACGAGGCCGATGGTCTGCCGAGCGATGTGGTGTACTGTCTCGTGGCCGACCCCAAGGGCGGTGTGTGGATTGGCACCGACCGCGGGCTCGCTCGCTGGGACAACGGCCACATTCGCGCGATGGGTGGTCCCGAGGCCGCGAAGCTCGCCATCATCTCGATCACGGTCGATTCGCGCGGTCGCCTGTGGATGGGCCGACTGGCCGGCGGCATCTCGATTCTCGAGGGCGATTCACTGCGCTCGTTGGGCATCGCGCAGGGTGCGACCGATCAGACGGTTTGGGCGCTCGGCGAGGATACGCGCGGCGCAATGTGGGCGGCGACCAATGGTGACGGCGCGCTCCGAATCGACGCGCAAGGCATTCGTCGTTTCACGATGGCCGATGGTCTGGCAAGCAACTTTGTTTGGCAGGTGCTCCCCGATTCACACGGTGACATTTGGCTGTTCGGCAACCTTGGCATCGATCGTTTCAGCGGTGAGCACCTGAGGCACTATGGGCGCGGCGCCGGTCTGATCGAGCTCGAAGGAAGCGCCAGCGCGTCACACGAAGACGCGGATGGCAGTCTCTGGTTTGGAACCGGCTCAGGCGTCGTGCGCTACTCGCCCGGGCTGGACGTCATCCCGGTGTTGCCGCCGCCGGTCTTCGTGGAAGAAGCAACGCGCGACGGCGTTCCGTTTGCGCTGACCAACTCCGGCAGCGGCGCGAAGCTCGACCGCGGTGTCGTGCGCATTCGCTTCGCCGCGCCGAGCTTCCGCGACGAGTCGGCGATTCGATTCCGGTATCGCCTGGTCGGTGCCACCGATGCATGGTCGCCGCCGACCGCGGAACGCAGTATCAACTACGCGGGACTGAGCCCGGGGAACTATCGCTTCGAAGTCGAAGCGCTGAATGGTACGGTATTGAGCGAAATACCCGCGAGCCTCTCCTTCACCGTCACGCCAGCGCTCTGGCAGCAGTGGTGGTTCCGCATTGTCGCGCTGCTGCTGCTCGTGGGCGCGGTCGTCGCGGCGCCGCTACTCCGCGCGCAAGCCTTGGAGTTTGAACGCCGAAGACTGGAAGCGCTCGTCGCGCAGCACACCGCCGATCTTGCCGACAAGAACGTCCGCCTCGAACAGTCCAACCGGGATCTCGAACATTTTGCCTACATCGCGTCGCACGATCTGCAGGAGCCGTTGCGCAAGATTCAGGCATTCTCCGACCGCGTGAGCAAGCAGTACGGGGACAAGGTCGACGACCAGGGTCGCGACTATCTGAGTCGAATGAGCGGCGCCGCGGCACGCATGCAGCGTCTGATCGAGGATCTGCTCAACCTCTCGCGCGTGACCACGAAGCGGAATTCAATCGAGTCAATCGAGCTCAACGCGCTCGCGAACGAAGTGCTCGGCGACCTGGAATTCCGTATCCAAAGCACCAAGGGGCGCGTCGAGATTGGGGAGCTGCCGCGCATCGAGGCCGATCCGGTGCAGATCCGCCAGATCTTTCAAAATCTCATCGGCAACGCCCTCAAGTTCCACAAGCCAGATCAGATACCGCTCGTGAAGGTTTCTGCGGTACGCCGCGACGACGGCACTGTTGAGCTTCGCTTTGAAGACAACGGCATCGGATTCGCGACCAAGGATGCTGAGCGCGTGTTTCTCCCGTTTCATCGCCTGCACGGCCGCTCGGAGTACGAGGGCACGGGCATCGGTCTCACCATCTGCCAGAAGATCGCGGAGCGACACGGCGGAAACATTCGTGCGGAGAGCACGCCGGGCGAAGGCTCGCGTTTCGTCGTGACGCTTCCGGTTCAGGGACCGATTGGAGAAAGACATGCAGCGTGATGAAGGCCAGGTGCCAGTAGCCATCGCCATCGTCATGGCCGACGATGACGCGGACGATCGCATGCTGGCACGCGACGCCATGAGAGAGAGCCGCCTGGGCAATCCGTTCTTCGTTGTCGAGGACGGACAAGAGCTTATGGAATTCCTCAAACGCTCCGGTCGCTACGCCCGCACGGACGTGCCGCGTCCGGGTCTGATTCTGCTCGACCTCAACATGCCGCGGATGGATGGACGGCAAGCGTTACAGCTGATCAAGCACGATCCGGAATTGCGGTCGATTCCGGTCGTCGTGCTCACGACGTCCAAGACTGAAGAAGACATGCTGCGCTCGTACGATCTCGGTGCAAACACGTTCATCACGAAGCCGGTGACATTCGACCGCCTCGTGGAGATCATGCGCGCCCTCGGGTTGTATTGGTTCGATATCGCGCAACTGCCCTGTAACCGGGTTGGGCAGTAACGTGTCCACCGCGCTCGTCCGCGTGCTCCTCGTGGAAGACGACGAGGACGATTACGTCCTGACCCATGCGACACTGGCTCAGGGCTACGGCTCGCGATTCCGCGTCGACTGGGTCAATAGCTACTCGACCGGACTCGAACGGCTCGTGACCGGAGAGTACGACGTGGCTCTCGTCGATCACAACCTCGGTAGCGAAACCGGCATTGAGCTGCTGCGCTCCGCGTATGCGCGTGGTTGTCGCGTGCCGGTGATCATCCTTACGGGTCAGGATGACCGTGCGACCGATCTCAACGCGATGCACGCTGGAGCGGCGGATTATCTCGTGAAGGGGCGCGTGACCGGCGACATGCTCGAGCGCGCGATTCGCTACGCGCGCGAGCGGCAACGGCTGCTCGACGAAATTCGCTGGCTTTCGCTGAGCGACGATCTCACCGGGCTGAGCAACCGGCGCGCATTTTTCACGCTGGCCGAGCAGCGGTTGCTTGCGCTCGAGCGCAGCGGCGCGCCGTGCATGCTGCTCTTTGCCGACGTGGACGGCTTGAAGCAGGCGAACGACACGCTGGGTCACGACGTCGGCGACACCCTGCTCGTTGACGCGGCGCGCGTGCTGCTCTCGGTGTTTCGTCGCACGGATCTGATCGCGCGACTCGGCGGCGACGAGTTCGTCGTGCTCGCCGACCACACGACGGACGGCGACGTACAGACCGTGCTCGATCGCTTGCAGCATCAGGTTTCACTTCGCAATGCGGAGACGACGGAAGGCCCACCGTTGGCGATCAGCGCCGGCGCGCTCTGTTTTCGCGGCTCTGTTTCGGCGTCGCTGCAGCAGTTGGTGGCGGACGCCGACGCCTTGATGCTGCAATGCAAGAAGGATCGGCGAAGTTCTCGTTCGCGGCTCGAGCCCGCGAACGCCGGCGTATAGCGTCACTGCAGGCGTTCATCGCACAACGAGTACGCCCTGCCAGAAATCCGGGCAGTTGGGCGCCGTGTTGAGGTCCACCGCCATGATGATGGCGCTGCCGACGCCCTGAGCCGTTGCTCGGCCGACGTCCAATGGGACTGTCGCCACCGTCTTCAAATTCGACGACCATTGGATCCGGCCGCCGGCCCTCACCTGGCTCGCGGGCACGGCAAAGTTGACGACCGCGCCGACACCGACAGTCTCAACAGCGGGAACGGTGAGGTCGGGTGGTTTTGGGCACGGTACGGCGAGATTGTCACCTCCGCAGGCGCCCGCCGTGAGGGCCAACGCCAACACGAAAAGGCGGCGAACCCTATTAGCTTTGTTGTATGGCCGCATATGCACATCTTACGGCTTGAGCACGTTCTTATCGAGCACGGCGAGCAGATTCACGTGGTCGTCGGTCCAATGCACCGCCGGGCCATCCTGATCCAGCCAATACCACTGCTTCGTTCCCACGAGACGGGCAAAAGCCGACGGCGAGCGAGCGAGCGCGACAGCCACCGTGTTTCCAACGCCGTCGTGCTGTTCCTCGGCCGTTGGAACGAATTGATCGACGGCGACGCGTTGCCTCGTCGTTTCGGCCCAACCGCGAAACACGCGCGTGAGGTCGGCATACCGGTTGGAGATGTGCATGACCAGAAGGCCGCTCGGCTTGAGCTTTTGCAAATACAATGCGAGCGCTTCCTCGGTCAGGAGGTGCGTGGGGATCGCGTCGCTGTTGAACGCGTCGATGATGAGTAAATCGAAATGATCGTCGGCGACGCCCTCAATGAGCCGGCGGCCGTCGCCGATCTTCACGTCCACCGTCGCCTTCGAGTCAGCGAGATAGGTGAAATCCCGGCGCGCCATCGCCTCGACGAGCGGATCGATCTCGTAGAAGGTCACCCGCTGCCCGGCCTGCGCGAGCGGCGCAAGTGATCCCGCCCCGAGTCCGATGACGCCGATCACGGCATCCGGCGGCATATGACCCATCGCCCAGCCGAGCGGACCGCGCGGGTAGTAGTATGACGTGGGAATGTCGCGCAGCGCAGGGTCCTTTCGCTGCGCACCGTGGACGGTCACACCGTGAATCATGATCCGTTGATCCGCCGTCTCCGTCACGCGAGAGACGCCGAAAAAACTGCGCCCCTGATCGACAATCGGATCGATGAAATTGAAGCCGGCAAGAACGAAGGCGGCAACGAGCATGGTCGAGAGCGGAAAGACGCCGGGCTGCCGGGCGAACAGCACACCGCAGGTCAGCACCGCCAACGGCATGAACTGCCAGCGAAGAATTCCACCCCCGGATCCGCCCAAGGCGTTGTGCGCGTGTTCCCGCCAGACAATCATCGCCGCAACGGCAGTGGCCACGACCATCAGCACAGCGGGCAGCGACGTGGCCAGGTCACGCATCGCGCCCAACGAGAAACGCTGCGCCCCGTGGCGGCGCGCCTGAAGTACGATCGCGACACAGACGAGCGTTGCCGGATACTCGGCGACCGACTTGAACACGAGCGGGGCCACGATGCTGTTCGCGAGACCGCCCAACATGCCGCCGACCGCAAGCCATAGGTAGAAGTCGGTGAGATCTCGCGCGCTCGGGCGATCGTCGGCCAGGTCGCCGTTGCACAGCAGTGCACCGGCGAACAACGTGCCCAACAGCACCAGCAGCGCGAACCAAAACGGGAAGAGGGTTGGCACCACGACGAGCACGAAACAGAGCGCGATGCCCACTCTCGTTGTGTACGCGACAACGCTCCGTTGCGGACGCAGGGATGGAGAGAAGGCGACGATGAACGTCGCGAGATAGAGCGCGAGCGGAAGCACCCAGAAAAGCGGCGCGGAGATCACGTCGGTCGAAATCTGCATCGTGACGCTGAGCAGCAGGCTCGACGCCACCGCGGAGCGCAATACCCAACCAAGGCGTCGACGAGCGGTCACCGGTGTGGCGCCACTGTCGCCCTTCACGGTGTCCACGCTCGCATCGAGGCTCACATCCACGCTCGCCGCAGTCATGCCGCGCCGCGCCACCAGCATCGACGCAAGAGCCAGCGCGACGAACAGGCCATAGCCAATCGACCAGTAGCGAAGCTGCGCGTGCAGCCCCAGTGCCGGCTCGACAATCAGAGGATAGCTCAGAAGTGCAATGAGCGAACCGACATTCGACGCTGCGTACAGCCAGAATGGATCGGCGCTGCGCTCAAACGAGCTGAGTGAAAACCATCGCTGGGTGAGCGAGCTGTTCGTCGACAGCACGAAGAATGGGATGCCGGCCGTCAGCATCAGCGCCAGGAGAATCGACGGCACGGGCGACATCGTGCCGGCTCCGATCGAAGCCAAGGCGCGCGGAAGGAAGAACAGCGACGCGACTAGCAGCACAGCGTGGAGCGCAGCCTGTCGCGGAAATCCAAGCAGGCGCAAACTGCCGTGCGCATACGCATAGCCGGCGAGCAGCAACATCTGAAAGAACACCATGCACGTGTTCCACACCGCCGGGCTCCCGCCGTGAACCGGCAAGAGCAGTCGCGCCAGGATTGGTTGGAGCAGGAACAGGAGAAACGCGCTCAGGGAGACCGAGGCGACGTGCACTCGTTCGCGCATGCGGCCGGTGCTGTTGGTGCTCGTCACTTCACAACAGCCAGTTCAACCGTCCCATCCTCACGCGTTGTCTGCACGCGCGAATCTCGCATGCCGCAAGCCAGGAGTCTAGGCGAATTACCGAGGCCAGCTCCCGCCCAATGCCTTGTACAGTTGGATGGCGGCGGTCAGCTCTCCCAGCTGCGCCTGACTCAACGCCAGCTCGGCGCTGAACAAACTCCGCTGTGCGTCGAGCAAATCGAGGTAGTTGGCGAGCCCGGACTGGTAGCGAAGCTCGGCGAGATCGAGCGCCTGGCGAAGCGCATTCGCCTGCGTCGCCTGCGCCACGGCTTGATCGCGCGCCGTTCGCACGCCCACCAGCGCGTCGCTCGCCTCGCGAAGCGCGTTCAGAGCCGTGCCTTCGTACGACGCTTTCGCCTGCTCCGCGCGCGCGCGCGCGCCCGCCGAGAGACTCGCGAGACGCTTGTTATCGAACAATGGAAATGAGATTCCGGCCAGCGCCTGATAGATGCGCGCCCGATCGCCGAACACGTCCGTCGGGGTGCTCGCCTGCCCCCCGAACGACCCCGTAATGCTGATCGTCGGCAATCGCGCGGCGTCGGCCACGCCGACTCGCGCCGTCGCCGCGGCGTAGGCGCGCTCCGCCTGTTGCACATCCGGACGACGCACGACCATCTGCGCCGGAATGGAATCGGGCACCACGAGCGATCGCGACGCGTCAACGAGCGACCGCCCGCGCACGATCGCCACCGGCGTCTGTCCCACCAGCACATCGATGTTGTGCTCGGCCTGGGCGAGCGCGCGCTCCGTCTGCGCGAGCGTCACCGCAGGCGCCGCAACCTGCGCTTCGAACTGGCGAACGTCGAGCTCCGACGTGAGACCCTGAGCAAAACGCGCCCGCGCCACCTCGAGCGTCGCCTTGCGAGAGCTCAACGTACGCTCGGCGATTGCACGCTCTTGATCGAGCTCGAGCAGTTGGAGATAGCTCGTGGCGACATCGCCCACGAGCGACAGAACCGTGGCGCGCTCGGCCGCTTCCTGCCCGCCGAGGTCGGCGTTCGCCGCCTCGACGCCATGACGATTGCGTCCCCAGAAATCCAATTCCCACGCGAGGTCGCCGGTAATGCGTGCCGCGCGATACGACGTCGGAGGGAATGAGCCGAGCGCAATCTGGTTGGTGCTCTCACTGCCGTTGAGCGTCACCGACGGGGCCAACGGCGCTCGCGCAACGCCAACCGCCGCGCGGTATTCGTTGATGCGCGCCGCAGCCACCTGCAGATTGCGATTCTGCCGCAGCGCCAGGTCCACCAGGCGAATCAACGATGAATCGCGGATCACGTCGAGCCACGCCATGGCACCCGCCGCCTCGGCGTTCGACATTTGCCTGACAACCGGTCCGCGCGCGACACGCGCCGTATCGCGCCGGCGCTCGGCGGCAAGCGAATCAAAGAATGCTCGTGACGAATCGCTCATACGGCCGGCGCCGAGCTGCTGGGTCGGCGCCACCACCGTCTCCGGCACATACCGCGGCCCGACCACACACGACGCCGTCAGGATCGCGAGCGAGACCCAGCCGGCCCGAGAGCGCGTCATGTGGGCTCCGCCGTTGCCGGCGCCGCGGTTGGGGCGACCGCCGGCTTGGAGGAGCGGCCCCCTCGCTCGGCGACATCGCGAATGATGCGGAAGAACAGCGGTATGAAGAAAATTCCGATCGTCGTCGCGAAGAGCATCCCCGAGAAGACTCCCGTTCCAATGGAGTGGCGGCTTGCCGCCCCCGCTCCGGATGCGAGCATCAGCGGCAGAACGCCGAGGATGAACGCGAACGACGTCATGAGAATCGGGCGCAGTCGCTCGCGGGCCGCTTCCACCGCCGCGCGACGCACATCCATGCCTTGAGCCCGAAGCTCGTTCGCGAACTCCACGATCAGAATCGCGTTCTTCGCCGCGAGCCCGACGACGGTAATCAACCCGACTTGGAAATAGATGTCGTTGGGCTGGTGTCGAAACCAGATGCCCAAGAGCGCGCCAAGCACTCCGAACGGCACGCCAAACAGCACGGCGAACGGCACGGACCAACTTTCGTACTGCGCCGCGAGCACCAGAAACACCAGGATAAGGCCGAGCACAAACACCAGCGCCGCGTCGCCGCTCGACGCGCGTTCCTGATACGACTGGCCCGAGTAGGACACGCCCAACCCGGACGACGCGAACTGCGTCGCGATCAGGTCATCCACCTGGTGCAGCAGCTCGCCGGAGCTGTGGCCCGGCTTTGGCGCGCCCGTGAATTGCGCCGATATGAACCCATTGAATCGCGGCACGACGGTCGGCGCGCTTCGGAAGCTCGTCGTCGTCACCGCCGACGCCGGCACCATCGTCCCGTTTGAGCCGCGCACGTACAGCTTGCCGATGTCGCTCGGCGACTGTCGAAATTGCTCCTGCGCCTGGGCCTGTACGCGATACGTTTTCCCCGCGAGGTTGAAGTCGTTGATGTACAGCGACGAGAGAAATGCCTGCAGCGTGGAGAAGAGATCGGTGAGGTTGATGCCGCGCGCCTTCGCCGCGGTGCGATCCACGGTGACGTACACCTGCGGAACACTCGCGCGAAAGGTCGTGTTGATGCCGCCGGCAGCGGGAAGCTGATTCACTGCCGCACGGAATTCCTGCACGTGCTGCGCAAACGTGCGGATGTCCTGACCGCCGCGATTCTGCACGTTGATCTCGACGCCGGCTGTGGTGCCGAGACCCGGAACTTCCGGCAGATTGAAGCCGAACGCGGTGGCGTCGGCGAGTCCGAACAACTTTCCATTGATGCGCGCGGCGAGGGAATCGAGCGCATCGTGCGATCCCCGCTCGTCCCACGGCTTCACGTTGAGAAAGATTGTCGCGCCGTTCGTTGCGTTCGACTGCGTAAGGAGGTCGAGGCCGACGAGCGCAACGATATTCCGAACCGCCGGCTCAGCCTTTAGAATTTGCTCAATTTTTGCAACCGTCGCCTCGGTGCGTTGAAGCGACGCGGCGTCGGGCAGCTGTACCGACAACGCCATGTAGCCCTTGTCCTCCGTCGGAATGAACGCGGTGGGAATCGTGCGCCAGAGGAGTCCCGCGCCGGCAATCAACAGAATGAACACGGCCACCCACGCCGCCGGCCGGCCCAACACCGAGTCGACCGCGCCGGCGTACCCGCGCGTCGCGCGCGCGAATCCCCGATTGAACCAGCCGAAGAATCCCGTCGTGTGCACGCCATCCGATTCATTGAGCAACATGGCGCAGAGCGCCGGCGTCAACGTGAGGGCAACGATTCCAGACAGCACCACGGCGATGACAATCGTCATGGCAAATTGCTTGAACAGCTCGCCGGTCACACCGGAGATGAATGCCACGGGCACGAACACCGAGCACAACACGAGCACGATTGCAACGAGCGCGCTTCCCACCTGCCGGATTGCTTTGTCGGCCGCCAGCCTGGGCGACAGCTTTTCCGTCGCCATGATCCGCTCGACATTTTCGATCACCACGATCGCGTCGTCCACCACGATGCCGATCGCCAGCACGAGGCCGAACAACGTCAGCACGTTGATCGACATGCCGAACGCCAGCAATCCAAGGAACGTCCCGATCACGCTCACCGGCACGGCAAGCATTGGGATGAGCGTCGCGCGCCAGCTCTGCAAAAACAGAAACACGACGAGCGTCACCAACGCCATCGCCTCGAGCAGTGTGATGACCACTTCCTTGATCGACGCGCTCACGAACGGCGTCGTGTCGAACGGCACCGCGTAATGAACGCCCTGGGGGAAACTCGTCTGCATTTCCTCCATCCGCTTCACCACGGCGTCCTTCACCGCGAGCGCGTTCGCACCCGGCCGCGTGTACAACAGAACGAACGCGGTCGGCACACCGTTCAGGCGACCCTCGAGATCGTAGCTGCGCGCGCCAAGCACGGCGTTGCCCACATCGCGCAGCCGGACGATCGAGCCGTCGGCCCGCGCGCGAATCACGATGTCGTTGAATTCATCCGGCGTCTGCAGTCGGCCAATCGTCGTGATCGGCAGCGTGAGCTGCGTGCCCTTCGGCGACGGCTCGGCACCCAACCGACCAGCGGGGTTCGTAGCGTTCTGCTCGCGCACGGCGGCGGCAATATCGCTCACCGTCAGGCCGAGCTGCGCCATCTTGTCCGGGTCGAGCTGCAGCAGCATCGAAAAGTCGCGCGCGGGAAACGGCGTCGCGTCGCCCACCCCGGGCACGCGCTTGAGCTCGTCCACCACGAACAACTTCATATAGTTCGCCAGATACGTCGCGTCGTAGCGCGGATCGCTCGACTGCAGCGCGACCACCGCGAGAATGTCCGTATTGGCTTTGAGAATCGTGATGCCGTTCGTCCGCACCGCGTCCGGCAACTGCGGCTCGGCGAGCTTCACCGCATTCTGCACGTCGACCGCCGCGAGATCCTGATTGCGCGACACGTCGAACGTCACGTTGATCGTGGACGTTCCGTCGCCGGCGTTCGACGACGAGAAGTAGAGCATGCCCTGCAGACTCGCGAGCTGCTCTTCGATCGGAGCGGCCACGGCTTGCGCCGCGTCCTCGGACGATGCGCCCGGGAAGTTGGCGACGACGCGCACTGCCGGCGGCGTGATCTGCGGATACCGCGCGATCGGCAGCAGGCGAATGGCGAACAGTCCGAGCAGCGTGATGACGATCGAAATCACGGCGCCCAGGACCGGCCGCCGGATGAAGAAGTACCGCGGCTCCTCCGTCATTTCGGCGCGCCGCCCGCCGGAGCGCCGGGAGCCGACTTCGGCGAGTGCGTGGTGCTGTCAACGAGCGGCACCGGCTTGACCACGCGACCGGGCGCAACTTTCTGTGTTCCCTCGACGATCACCCGATCGCCCGCGGCCAATCCAGAGTCGATGATCCAAAGCGTACCGCTCCACGGCCCCGGTTTGACGTCGCGTGCCGTGACCGAGTCGCCCTGTCCGACGACGTACACGTACTGTCGTCCCAAACCTTGGAGAACGGCGCGCTGCGGAATGGCGAGCGCGCTCGTGCGAGAAAAACCTTCCAGTCGAACACGAACGAATTGTCCCGGCAGCAGGCGACGATCACCGTTCGTGAACTTGGCGCGAAACTCCTCGGTGCCGCTCGCCGAGTCGATGGACGGCGCCACGAAGTTGAGCGCTCCCGTGCGCGGCAGCAGCGAGCCGTCGGGCAACACGATTCGCACGACGAGATTGCTTCCGGCGCGAATCAACGCGCCAGCGCGCGGGTCCTGTTCCCACGACGCCAACTGTTGCGACGATGGATGGAACGTCACGTAGACTGGATTCAGCTCGTCGATGTTCGTCAGAAGGTCAGCCGGGCCGCTGACGCGCGCTCCAAGCTCCAACTGCGCCCGCCCAACCTGTCCGTTGATCTCGGCGCGGATGACGGTGTCATCGAGATCTTTTTTCGCGACGTCCACTACAGCCTGCGCCGCCTCGAGCTCCGAGTGCGCGTTGTCCACGTCTTGCTGCGCCACGGCATGCTTCGGCAACAGCGGCTCGAGTCGGTCAACGGTACGCTTGGCGTTGTTCAGTCGCGCCAGCGCACTTCGATAGGCGGCGTCGTACTTCACCTGGTCGAGCTTGTAGAGCACCTGACCCTTGGAGACGACGCTGCCCTCAGTGAACGGGCGCTCGACGATGATTCCGTCTACGCGCGAGCGTACCTCCACGCGCCGAAAGGGCTGGACCTGCCCGCCAAATTCGTACGCCTCGGGAACAGTCGTTGGCGAGACAGTGACGACGCCAACCTGCGGCGGTGGCGGACCCTGTTGCTGCCCCGGAGGCGGCGCCGCTTTAGAGCACGCGGCGATGAGCGCCGAGACAACTGACACGGCAAGCGCTGGCGCTCGCCACGCGGTCTGATGTCGTGACACAGAATTGGAGGTCTTGGGGAGCGTGCCGAAACGCGAGTTCGGGGCCGCGAGTCTGTGCGCGGACCGGCGGCCAAAAAAAATGTCAACCGGTTTCGGCGTGGATGGAAGGGTGACGATGGAATCGTTGCGAGCCTTCCAGATGTGTACGACTCGAGCGAGCCAATCGTTTGCTCTGAGCGTCGAGCCGTGGGACGAGAGCCGGAGGGAACGGCGAGCGAAGGTTGGATGGATCCGCAGAGTTGGCGCTTGCGGGCGGGACTATGAGCCCAAGCGTCGAGCTACGAGACTCGAGACTACGGCAGCGAGGGGCGTGGAATGGATTTGGACAACAGCGCTAGAGTGCCGACGCGTTCACGTCGTTGCCCCACGTTCGTGGCGTGCGGGAGACACGCGCCGCTGAATCGATCGTCGCGAACATCGTCGAGGCGCGCTGTCCGCGGAATCTCGCGGCTCGACGCTTGGGCTCATCATCCGAGCGCATGAGCCCAAATGAGACCAAGCGTCGACCTGCGAGACCCGAGACTACACCTACGAGCCTACGTTACTTCTCACGGCTGACATGCATCCACGCAACTCGCTTCACGGCGCGACTTGGCCCAGCGCCACGAGCTCCCCGCTCGCCAGGACGTGATCCTTCATCGCCCCCGTCAGCCCAGCGTAGTTGGCGGCAGCGTCCGCCGGAATGCTGATGTCGAGCGCAAAGATTTGAAAATGGTACCGATGCTTCGGCCCCGCCGGCGTCCGCGGACCCATGTACGCCTGCGCCGCGCCACGGATGTTCGGCCCGTACTCCGCGCCGGCTGGAGGCGCGCTCATCGCCGCGTCCAACTTCGTGACGTTCGCCGGAATGTTGATCATCGTCCAGTGAAGAATCGGCGCGCCGCGCGACATCGCGTCGCCATCCTGCATGATCACGATGTACGCCTTGGTTCCCGCGGGTCCCGGCGTCCACGCCAAACCCGGAAAGACATTTCCCTTGTATTGAGTGTTCTCAAATGGAATGTCGGCGCCGGCTTGGAACGCGGGCGACGTGACCGCCAGCTTGGGTCCACCCGCTTTCATCGGGAGATTGAGGAGCGCGAGCTGCGCCGCGCCAACTTCCGTCGCGGGCGGCGGCGGTTGTTGCGCGCACACCGCGGATGCGACCATCGCCCCAAGCAATGCCGCCATCGAAGCCGAGCTTCTCATCATTTGCTCCCTGTGTTTAGGAATGTTTCGAGACACTGCTCAAACCGCGTCGCTAGCGCTCGTGAAGTTGAAATCGCGCGCCTTCACCGGGGGCATCACGATCGAGCCGCCCGGACTACCGCTCTCATTGGAATTCACGCGCTCTGGACGCCCGAGCATCTCGAGATTGTTCAGTAAGAAAATAGGGGACTCGTTCCATCGGAGATTCTTCACCGAACGCGTGATCTTGCCCTTCTCGATCAGAAACGTCCCGTCGCGCGTGAGGCCGGTGTAGAGAATCGTGCGTTGGTCCACGGCGCGAATGTACCAGAGACGCGTGCACAGAATGCCGCGCTCGGTGCTGGCGATCAAATCCTCCAACGAATGATTGTCGCCGAGCATCTTGAGTCCGCCCCCACCGCCGCCGCCGCCGCCACCACCGCCGCCCCCTCGACCACCGCCGCCACCGCCGTTTGCCGTGACGCCCTGCTTTTGCGCCCAATACCGATCATACGACAGCGTTTTCACCACGCCGTTCTCGATCCAAATCCGCTTCGACAACGGCAATCCATCCGCGCCAAACGACGGACTCGGCGCATCCGGGTCCATGGGATCGGAGATGAGCGTGACGCGCTCGTCAACGACCTTCAGTCCAATCTTCGTGCCGCCACCCGGCTTGGAAAAGAAACTCCGGCCTTCGTCCGCACTGCGCGCATCGAGCGCTCCGGCGATCAACTGCACGAGATTGCCGACGGCGGTGGGTTCCAGAACGACGGTGTAGCGTCCCGGTTCGATGGCAACGGGATTCACCGAACGTCGCGCCTTGTCCGCCGCCCGACGACCCAATGCGGCGGGATCGATCTTCGCGAAATCGTTGGTCGACGCGCCCGCCCATCCGCTGCCGGTTCCTTCCGGCGTGCGCACCGTTGTCGTGAGTGCGGCGCCCGTCTGTCTGCGGTAGCCGAACAATCCTTTGCTGTTCGCGATCGCGAAGGCCGCCGCGTTCGTCTCGAGAAAGCCGGTGGACACGAGGTTCGCCGCTTTCGCGACCGACGTGATCGCATTCACTGCCGCCGCGCGACCCGCCGCGTCGAGCGATGCCGTCGTTTCACTCCAGCCCGGCGACTCGACGTACGTTTGCGGACCGAGCTCGGGCAACGCCTCGGGGTCTTCCGGCGTGAGGCGGGCCAACGCTTCAGCGCGCGCGACCACCGCCTTGAGCGACGCGTCGTCACGGCTGTTCGTCGTCGAGCTCGCGGAGCGTGTGCCGAACGCGCTCCGCACGGTGATCACGTTGTCGTAATTGTCCCCCGAGGTCGACGCCTGGTTCACCGCAAACCGCATGTTGCCGTCGGTGGCGCTGGTGATCGTGACACGCGTTTCATCCGCCGTGGCATACGCCAGCACCTTCTTGGCGATTGCCTGACACTCGTCGCGCGACAAAAGCGCGAGCGGTGCCGCAAAGAGCGAGCGCGGCGCGCCGGATTCGTGGGGCGCACTCATGCCGTCCGTCCCGTATTGATGACGTTCACCTGACGAAAGCGCGATGGCACGCATCCGTGGGACACCGCATTGCTCTGCGCCGGTTGGCCTTTGCCGTCGCCGTTGGCGCCGCCCAGGAAATAGCTGCGCTTGCCGCCGATCATGTCCATGCTGCTCCAGAACTCCGGTGTCCGCATCTGATACGCGACGTCTTTGAGCATGCCAACGATCTTGCCTCCCTTGATCTCATAGAACACCTGACCGCCGAACTGCGCGTTGTACCGCTGCTGGTCGATCGAGAAGGAGCCGTCGCCCACGATCGCAATCCCTTTGTCCGTCGCGGCGATGAGATCTTCGTACACCACGTCCTTGTCGCCCGGCAGCAGCGACACGTTCGGCATTCGCTGGAACTGAACGTCGGACCAGAATTGCGCGTACGAGCACCCATGCGATCGGGTGGGCTTACCAATTTTCTTATAGTACCAGTCGAGGTACGGCGCCTGTTCACGCGTCGTCTGATAGTCCACCACCACACCATTCCTGATGATATCGAACGTCTCGGGCACCACGCCTTCGTCATCCCACCCGCACGCCGACAGCGAACCAACCTGGCTGCGATCGGCCTGAATGTTCATCAGCGGCGATCCGTACTTGAGTTGTCCAAGCACCTTCTCCGGCGGCGCGACGAAACTCGTTCCGGCATAGTTGGCTTCGAAGCCGAGTGCACGATCCAGCTCCGTTGGGTGCGCGACGGATTCATGGATCGTGAGCCAGAGGTGCGACGGATGAAGCACGAGGTCGTAGCGACCCACCTCCACCGGCTTGGCGGACAACTTCTGCACCGCCTCGGCCGCCCAGCGCGCGCCGTTCGTCACGAAGTCCGCTTCAATCACGTGCTCGTATCCCATTCCGCGCGGCGGAATCTCGTTCGACGCCCGCGTCTGAAAGTCCGAGTTGTCGGCGGAAACGGCCGTGATATTCATGCTCGGCGACGACCGATACAGTGTCTGCACGGTGAACGACCCTTCGCTATTGGCGAAGGTCTTTTCTTCGCGCAGGAAGTTCATTCCCGACTGCACGAATCGCGTGCCCTTCACCTTGAGCGCGGCCTCGTTCGCCGCGAGTAGCAGCGCGACTTTGTCCGCGACGGGGACCGTGAACGGATCCGTCTTGATCGGCGATTTCCATTCCCCTTTCTGCGCCGCGCCATACGGCGCGAGGACGATCGGCTTTGTGAGCGCCGCACGATTCGACTTCGCCTGCGCCACCGCCTTCCGAGCGACGGCGACAACCGAATCCGGCGTGAGGTCGGCGGTGGCCGAAAAGCCCCAGGCGCCGCTCACGAGCGTGCGGACGCCAATGCCCGCTGTTTCGGTGTCGGCAAGGCCCTGCACGCGTCGCTCGCGGGTCTGCACAAACTGCGAACGGTACTGGGCGATGCGCACGTCGGCATACTCGGCGCCGGCGCTCTTGGCGGCATCCAACGCTCGCATCGCGAGATCGTGATAGTCTGCGGCGCCCGATTCGAATTCCGGAACGAAGATCGACGGGCTCGTCATGAGCGCTTCGGCACGGCTTCCAACCGCCGACAATGCGGCAGCGGCGGATGCAGTCTTGACGAAGTCGCGGCGTGAGATGGGCATGTGGCGGGAAGAGGGGAAAAAGAACGACGACCCGATAGTACCAAGAGAGCATATCGACGGGCAACCTCGCCCGACTATGCCGGGCGAGCGGCCGGCACGGCGACCGCTTTCACTCTCCGCGTCCACTCCTTTTTTGCCACGCTCTTGTACGCACCTGGAATGTCAGTGCCCACGAGCTTGTTGAGTTCGGCGATCGCCTTCTGTGCGTCGTCGAGTGCGTACCCGAACGAACTTCGTTGATCGACGCTCGGCAGTCCGCTCCAACCTTCGATCGGCCCGCGCTGTCCATTCATTGCGGTCAGCGCGCGATCGATGTCCGCGGACGAACGCGCGACCCGCGCATTGAGCGAGTCCGCGCGCGCGGCTGCGTCAGGCGCTCCACCTGCGACAAAGTCGGCCCTGATCGAATCGCGCTGGGCGATGAGTGTCCGCATTGCGCCGCGTGCTTCGCCAAGCACCCTCGTCCATTCATAAACTCTCATCAGAATTGCCTGGCGCGCCGCGCGATCCACCGCACTGAACTTCGGCAGGGGATCGGCTTCAACGGTCACCGTACCGGTGAGTGGCTTGCTAACACCGGGCACCATCACGCGTACGGAATAGCTACCGGGGAGCACCAGCGGACCAATCGGAGCGTTGCCGCGTCCGCCGCCGCCTTCGCCGCCGCCCGGGAATCCAACCGGAACCGCGGCCGGAGGTCCGCCGCGCCCGCCACCGCCGCCCCCACGGCCGCCCCCAGCCGGGATATTCGCCGAATCGATCGGCGGCGCATAGCGAAGATCCCACACCAGGCGATTCACGCCCTTCGCCAATGGACCCTTGAGAGTTCGAATGACCTTCCCCGCCGCGTCGGCAACGGTGATGGCTGCCTGACCGCTGCCACTATCTCGCAAGTGGTACGCGATCACGGCGTTCCACTCCGGGTTGGGCGCGAAGAATTCGCCGTGGCCATACCACGCCTGCGGGGAGAATGTGCTCATGAGTCGCGCACGCGGGATCGGCAGCAGCGTCGCATCTGCCTTCACCGCGTCGGCGGTCAACGCCTCGAGCGGGCCGGCGTCGTCCAGCACCCAAATCCCACGACCATGCGTTCCAACCACGAGCGCATTGTCTCGCTCTTGAAACACGGCGTCGTTCGTTGGGACGGTCGGCATGTTCGTCGCGAGAGATGTCCATGTCGCGCCGCCGTCGTTCGACACGTGAACGCCGCGCGCATGGGCAAGGACCAGCACACGCTGATTCTTCGGATGTTCGCGAATGCGATTGAGCGACGTCTCGGGCAATCCTCCGGCGATCGACCTCCACGTTCCGCCGTAGTCTTCGCTCACGAAGGCGTACGGATTGTAGTCGTCGTTGAAATGCCCGTCGAACGTCACGTAAACCCGCCCGGCCTTGTACCTCGATGGCAGCACCGTGCTCACGTAGGTCTGAGGCGGAACACCCGGAATCTTGCCGGCGATGTTGCTCCACGTCTTCCCGCCGTCTCTCGTGAGTTGCACCTGCCCGTCATCGCTGCCGGTGTAGATCACCATCGCGTCCACCGGCGACTCGCCGATCGACGTCAGCGATCCGTAGTTGGTCTGGCCGTCATGCCGTGACAGCGCGTCCGGCCCGACAACCTTGCCCATCATCGTGAGCGTATCGCGGTCGACGTTGAGCGTGAGATCCCCGCTGATCTTTTTCCAACTCGATCCGCGATCCATGCTTTTGAACAGAAACTGCGACCCCATGAACCAAACCTTTGGATCATGTCGCGAGACAGCAATCGGCGTATCCCAATTCCAACGATTCGCGCCCGCGCGTCCACCGCCCGGCGCGGCCCCTTCACCGGCTTCTCCCGCCGCGACTTCGGCCGCGCCTGCCCCACGACCGCCGCCGCGACCACCGCGACCACCGCCCACTGCCGGACGATCACCCGTGCCCGGACGCGCACCCTGGCGCTCCAACGTCTCGATGTTCACCCACGCAGCATTCCCATTCTGCGACGACTGCAACACCAACGAACTATTCGCCGGATCAAAATGCGCATGGAAGCCGTCACCGCCTCCGATATTCCACCCATCCCGGTCGGCGATCCCATTCCGGTTTCTCGCCGCGCTCGGAACACACCACACGCCGTTGTCCTGCAGACCGCCACAGATACGGAACGGCACGCTGTTGTCGACGTCCACCTCATAGAACTGGCCGATCGGCATGTTCCGGCGAAAGTCCCAGGTATGCCCGCGGTCCCACGAGATCGACACACCGCCGTCGCCGCCGATGATGAGGTGGTTGCCGTTGTCCGGATCCACCCAGAGCGCGTGGTCTTCACCGTGCACGTTGCTGAACAGCTCGGTAAAAGTCTTCGCGCTGTCGTTAGAGATGTAGAAACCACGATTGGAGCCGAGCGTGTAGACGTGATCGACGTTCTTTGGGTCGATCCGGATTTGCGAGAAATAGTTGGGCCGCGTGTTGAGGGACGAGGTCTTTGCCCACGTGGCGCCGGCGTCGAGCGTGCGATAGATCCCGCCATTGGGATTGCGCGCCTCGATCGTCGCGTACACCACGCGTGGATCGGTCACATATAATGAAAGAGCAATTCGCCCGAGATCTCCGGCGGGCAGACCGCCGGCGAGCTTGTTCCACGTCGCGCCACCGTCCGTCGTCTTGTAGATGCCCGAGCCTGGACCACCGCCATTGAAACCCCACGTTCGCCGCTGGCGCTGATAGGTCGCCGCGTACAGCACCTGTGCGTTGCCCGGATCGATGACGAGATCGTTGGCGCCGGTGTTCTCGTCCACGAACAACACCTTCTTCCACGTCCCTCCGCCATCAATCGTCTTGAACACGCCTCGATCGGCGTTCGGCCCCCACAGATGTCCCTGTGCGGCGACGTAGACGATGTTCGCGTCCGCGGGATCGATCACGATTCGTCCGACCGAGCGCGAATCCTTGAGCCCCATGTTCGTCCAGGTCTTGCCGCCGTCAGTGCTCTTGTAGACGCCGTCGCCCCAACTCGAGCTCTGGCGCGTATTCGCCTCGCCGGTGCCCACCCACACCGTCTGCGGCGACGACGGCGCCACCGCCACCGCGCCGATCGACATCATCGCGTCAACAGCATCGAACACCGGCGACCAGGAAACGCCGTTGTTCGCACTCTTGAATAGCCCGCCGCTCGCCGTCGCCACATAGATGGCATCCGCCTCGCCTTTGACGCGGGCGACGGCGATGTCGTCGACGCGGCCACTGGTATTCACCGGACCGATCGACCGCCATTTGACGAATGAAAACGGCGATTGCGCGCACACCGGCGCGGAACATACGAACGCGACGAGCAGGCTACACCGCGGAACGCGGCGGAACGATCGGCTGTACACGGCTTCTCCCTGTGGCGGCTGATGGCGTTTCGGACAACCGCGTATCATCCGCCGAGCGCGCGGCCGCGGCAAGGGCGACGCAAGGGCGACGCAAGGGCGACGCACCTACCGCACCCTCCCGACTGCGCTACCCGATCGACCGACCCAGAGGCGCCGGCGGCCCAGCTACCATCCAAGACGGAGAGACGTCCGGATCACGTAGCCGGACTGCTGCGGCAATTGCGTTGACGTCGGACCACTCAGACCCGCGCGCGCTCGATCAGTCGTCGCGCGGAGAACCGGCCCGCCACCGACCACCAGCCGCCACCGGTTGGACACGGCGAGGGCGAGCGTCGGGCCGACGAGAACCGTCGCGCCGCCCTCAGCCTCCTCGGAATCCCATAGACCTTCCAAGTCAGACCCCACCGCCTCGACACCCAACCACAGCCCCGATGCCACGGCCCGCATCGCACCAACGGTCGTGACGACATCGACCGCATCGCGGCCCGCGGCATACGGATGCTCAATCAAGACGTCCGCCGCCAGCGCGGAATGCTCGCTCGTGCGCGCTCCAACCATGCGCGCCAGCAAAACAGTCGTACCAGTATACTCATGGCGAACTCCAACGTTGGTCCCAAGCGAGAACGCGCCCCGACGCAACGGCGTCACCATCAACTCCATTTGCTCGGCAACGCGAGTGTGATGGTCGAGCGTACTGGCCGCGGCGAACTGCCCCTGCACCGCAAAACGAGGCGAGAGTGGCACGAACGCGCTGGCGCGCGGTTCCAATCGTTCTCCAGCCACCGGCTCGAACGCCCGCGCATTGTATCCGGCGTCGACGGCGGTCACCGCGCGCGTCTGCGCCGAGGACGGCAGCGCCGTGAACAGGAACGGAGACTGGAGCGTCGGTACCTGACCATCGAGTTGGGTGCTCGTGCCGACGAAGAGCGCTGCCGTTATCGCGATGATTGCGACGTACACGCGAGGGGACGCGGACATTTGGTTTGCATGGTTCGGGTTGCTGGCCGACTTGGACTTTGAATGTCGCTCAGCAAGCTGCGCATGCACTCGGGGCGCGCAAGCGTCTTGAACGCGAGCGAGCTCGATGAGGCCAAGGTGTTACGCGACCGAGACGTGCACGCCACGTTCCAACACAGGCGAGGCCGCTTCGGGCAACCCTCAATGCGCGAGCTTCACTTCGGTCTCACTCCGCCCGCAACGCAATGATCGGATCGACGCGCGTCGCTCGGCGCGCCGGTAGATAGCTCGCGGCGGTCGCCGCGCCAATCAAGACCATCGAGACCGCCACGAACGTCAGCGGATCGGTTGGCGTCACGCCAAAGAGCAGCGTCGCAACGAATCGCGTCACGGCAAATGCGCCGGCGAGGCCAAGCGTCAACCCCGCGAACACCAGCGCGAGACCGCGCCCAATCACCATCCGCTGCACGGCACCCGAGGTCGCACCCAATGCAATGCGAATCCCCAACTCGCGGGTCCGCTGTGTGACGATGAACGACAACACGCCGAATATGCCGAGCACCGCCATCACCAACGCAATTCCAGCGAACAGACTCAAAAGCGTCGTCGACCAACGCGCCGGAGCCAAGGCAGCGCCAACCACATCGTCCAGCGTCTGGACGTTGCGAACGGGGACGCTGGGATCGAGGTCGTGAATGACACGGCGCGCCGATGCGACCAGCGAGAGCGGATCGCCGCTCGTGCGAACGACAAACAAGGCGAACCGCGTTTTCGGCATGACCGCGAACGGGATGTACACGGTTGGCAAAGGTTCACTGCCAAGCCCGACATCCCGTGTATCGGCAACGACGCCAACGATTGGCGCGTTGTCGAAGAGCCGGTTTTCCGGCGCGCCCAGATAAATAGGCTTTCCGATCGGATTCTCGCCGGGATAGTACTTCTTTACCAATGCCTCATTGACGAGAACAGCCGGAACCTCCCGACGATCGGCGGCGTCTATCATCCGGCCCGCCTTGAGCGCGATCCCGACTGTCGCGAAGAACTCAGGCGTCACCACGCGCCACGCCTCGCCCGTGGGCTGTACGTTTTCCGGCAACGGCCGATCAATACGGTTGAACCACGCGCCGCTGGCTCGGCCGTGATCGGCAACGCGGTTGTCGTGCCGACACTCACGACACCCGGCAGCGCGCGCAAGCGCGTCAACGCATCGGTAAAGAATGACGGAGCGGGCTTCTGCGGTGCAACGCTGAACGCCAACACGTGATCTGCTTGCACACCCGGTGACACTCGTTGGAGCAAGCCGAAGCTCCGCACGAGCAACCCGGTCCCGGTCAACAGCACCATCGCCAGCGCGATCTCGGCGACGACGAGCACGTTGCGCGCCCACTGGTGTCCGCCGCTTCCTCGCGCACCATCGCGCAGCGCATCGCTCGAACGCGCCCGCGCGAGATCCCAGGCTGGAACACTTCCGAACAGCAGCCCGGCTATCATCGATACGGCGAGTCCGAACACCATGACACGCGTGTCGAGCGCGATCTCGTCCGAGCGCGGCAGGTTCGTAGTCGCCTGCGCGGCGAGCAGCAGCTTGAGGAACAGCTTGCCGACGAGAAGCCCCAACGCGCCGCCCGCGACGGCGAGCACCACGCTCTCCGTGAGCAATTGTCGCGCAATTCGTGAACGCTCGGCGCCGAGGGCCTGGCGAACGGCAATTTCGCGGCGACGGCCGGAAGCGCGCGCGAGCAGCAGGTTGCCAAGGTTTGCACAGGTGATCAACAGCAGGAACACGACCGCGCCCATGAGCACGAGCAGCCGCCGTCGTGTGTTTCCGACGATGCTCTCCTGAAGTGGCTGTACATCGATGCGTGTACCTTGGTTGTACTTTGGCCAGTCGCGGTTGAGCAATGCGCTAACGGTGGACATCTCAGTGCGCGCCTGCTCGATCGTTGCGCCGGTGGCGAGTCGGCCGATCACTTGAATGAAGTACTGATCACGATTCGCTCGAAATTTTGCGTCGAAGCGCGAGGGCACCCAATAGTCGATCGGCGCGCCGGGATACGTAAACCCGGCCGGCATGACGCCGACGATCGTCGTCACGTTTCCGTTCACTGTGATGGTCGTTCCGACGACATCCCGTCGTTCGCCGTACAGGCGATGCCACGCGTCAAAGCTCAGTACGATGACGCGCGGAGCCGCCGGATCCTCATCGGCGATCGTGAGCAGCCGACCAAACAGCGGTTGGACCCCAAGCACGTCGAGCAGCGCGCCAACGCTGGACACACCGGTCAGTTGCTGCGGATCGCCATTGACCGTTACGACACCCTGGCTGCCATACACACCAGCGATGCGCAGCGACGACGAATGGGACTGCCAATCGAAGAGACTGCCAGGCGACGTAGACGTGATCGAGAAGCCCGCGGCCTGCTTGGTTTGCTCGTTGACGGCGACCAGCCGCTCCGGATCACGCAATCGCAGCGGCGTAAGCAGGACCGCATTGACGACGCTGAAGATGGCCGCGTTGGCGCCGACGCCGAGCGCGAGCGAGAGCAACGCGACGGCGGTGAAGCCTGGGGCACGGCGAAGTGATCGAACGGCGAAACTCAGGTCCTGTCGCAGTGAGTCGAACACGTTTTCCTCCAGCCGTGTGGTTGCGCTGTGGGCGCGGATCGTACGGAGGGTGCGGCGCTCGCGGACCGCGAGGCGGAGTAGTCCGGGCAACTCTGTCGCGACCGCGAGCCACGCCGACAACGTCGCGGCGGCGCGTGTCCTGCGCGCCGCGCGAGCGTTGGCCTCCAACTCGGCGAACACGGCGAGCATGTCGCCGGCGAATGCGTCAGTGAACCCTGATGGCAGCAAGAGAACGATGAGCGCGCGATAGACGCGCAGCGTCATCGTCTCGCCCCGCGGGCCGCGGCGAGCGGTCATGATGCGGGCCGTCGCACAGGGATGAGCCGTTTCGCGCGTGCCATTGCGGCGAGCCGCTCGAGGCGAAGGGCTTCGGTGCGCGCGGCCTGGCGGCCGAGTGTGGTGAGGTGGTAGTAGCGCCGGCGCGCGTCGTCGTTGACGCGTGGTCGCTGGCGGCATTCCTCGATCCAGCCGCTCTCGAGCAGCCGTTTGATCGCCGCGTAGAGCGTGCTCGCGGTGAGTGTGACGTCGCCGGCGGTGCGCTCGGCGACGTCTTGAATGATCGCGTAGCCGTGCAGGTCGTCGTCGACCAGGGACAGCAGGATCTGAAATACCTGCGCCGACAGGGGGGCGGCAACGGCGGCTGGTCGATCGTCGGGCACGCGAGGCTCTCCGCTAGCTATGGCGTTTGGCGCTATACCGTCTCACGGTATATATGCCCCCGCGTCGGTCGGCGTCAAGATTGAATTTTGCGCGGCACGAACCCCGTGTTTTTTGGCGCGGGCGTCGTTCGGCACGGGCACTCGCGGTAGTGTCCCGGGCGATATGGCAATTCTCATGATCGAATCGGTACGCCGCCGCGACAATCGTGACGCGCCGGCTTGACGGGATCGTTGCTACTTCGCGCGCGCATCGATGCACGGTCAAGCAAAATTGCCGCTCTCTTCACGCGCCCACCGCGCGAGACGGCCGCAATCGTTTTCTGCACTGGGAGACCCATAGATGATGAGTCTGATTCGATCACTCCTTCGCCTCGGGCCAGTAGTGCTCGCCGGAGCCTCTGCCCTCTCGGCCCAGGGCGTTACGACTGGCTCGGTGTCCGGCGTCGTATTCACGACCGGTGCGCCGGCGGCAGGTGCCAGCATCATCGCCATGCACGTGGCGTCAGGGACGCGCTACGCCACACAGGCACGCGAGGACGGACACTATTCTGTTCGCGGCATGCGCGTCGGCGGACCCTACACCATCACGGTTCGCCGCATCGGACTCCAGCCGCAATCGCGCGACAGCGTGTTCGTCACGCTCGGAGAGGTGTCCACCGTCGATTTTGAGTTGAAGGCCAACGCTGTTCAACTCGAAGGAGTCGTCGTCAAATCCACGACGAGCTCGATCTTGAGCGCCGATCGAAGCGGCGCGGCAACCACGGTCTCACGCGAAGCGCTCAATGACTTGCCGAGTATCTCTGGGCGCCTCGAGTCGGTCATCCGGCTTACGCCGCAGTCGAGCGGCTCATCGTTCGTCGGCCAGGACAGCCGGTTCAACAACATCACCGTTGACGGGTCGTACTTCAACAACTCCTTTGGCTTGGGCAGCGCGCCCGGCGACCGCACCGGCGTTGCGCCTATTTCACTCGACGCCGTGGAGCAGGTGCAGGTGAACGTGGCGCCGTTCGACGTGCGCGAAGGCAATTTTGTCGGAGCGAACGTAAACACCGTCACCCGAAGCGGAACCAATCAGCTTCGCGGGTCGTTCCGCTTCCAGGGCCGCAATCAGAGCATGATCGGAACAAAGGCCGGCAATTCGACGTTCAATCCCGGCACGAGCAAATATCAGAACCTTGGCGGCTGGCTATCCGGCCCGATCATTCAGAACAAGTTGTTCTACTTCGTGAATTACGAGACGGACGACGTCTCGGGCCCGGCCACCACGTTCACCGCGAACACCGGCGGTCAAACGGTGGGCGGCACCGTGACGCGCGTGCTGGGGTCGGACCTCGACTCGCTCTCGAGCTTCTTGAAATCGCGGTTCAACTACAACCCGGGCGGCTATCAAGGCTACGCCAGCGAAACGCCCGCCACGCGGCTGCTTGCCAAGCTCGATCTCAACCTGAACGAGCACAACAAGGTAAGCCTCCGCTATAACCAGCTGAACTCGAACACCGATGTCCTCCTCTCCAATTCATCGTCGCTCGGGTTTGGAAGCCGGCGGTCGAGCACCACGGCGCTGAATTTCGCAAACTCGAACTATCAGATTCTCGAGAACATCAAGTCGATTGTCGGCGAGCTCAACTCGTCGTGGGGCACGAACCTGTCCAACAACTTCACGGCCGGCTTCACGCATCAGGATGAAAGCCGCGGCGCACCCGGCGGCAATCTTGCCGGCCCATGGTTCCCGTTCGTTGACATCCTGAACGGCAGCTCGGTCTACACGTCGTTCGGCATGGAGCCGTTCACGCCGGACAACGAGCTACGCTACGACACGTGGCAGGCGCAGGACAACCTCACGCTGTTCCGCGACAAGCACACGCTGACCTTCGGGCTCAGTGGCGAGAAATATCACTCCGAGAACGGGTTTTTCCCCGGCGCCCAGAGCGTCTACGTCTACAACTCCCTGGCCGACTTCTACACCGACGCCAACGACTACATCGCGCATCCCAATCGCACCACGTCGCCGATAACGCTTCGGCGCTTTCAAGTGCGCTACATGAACATGCCCGGACTCTCGAAGCCCGCGCAACCACTCGACGTCATGAACGTGGGCGCCTACGCCCAAGACGACTGGACGCCAATCCGAAACCTGCGCATGTCCCTCGGCGTTCGCGTGGACGTGGCGAGTTTCGGAAACACGGCGTACGACAATCCGTCCGCCGACGCACTCACCTTCCGCGACGAGTTCGGCAACGCGGTGCACTACAACAGCGGCAAACTTCCCGATGCAACGCCGTTGTTCTCCCCGCGCCTCGGATTCAACTGGGACATCACCGGCGACCGCTCGACGCAGATTCGAGGCGGGACGGGCATCTTCACCGGGAAGCCGGCGTACGTCTGGATCTCCAACCAGATCGGCAACACGGGCATTCTCACGGGCTTCGATCAGTTTGACAACACCACGGCGCGACCATTCAACCCCAGCCCAGACGCCTACAAGCCCACGAGCGTGAACGGCGCCTCCGCGGCGAGCTACGAGCTCGACGTCACCGACAAGCATTTCAAGTTTCCGCAGGTCTGGCGTACCGATCTCGCCGTCGACAAGCGCCTGCCGTGGGACTTCGTCGCAACAGCAGAGTACATCCGCGATCGCGACGTGAACGGCATCTATTACATCAACGCGAACCTGCCGGCGCCGCAGAGCGCGTTCGTCGGCGCCGACAACCGCCCGCGCTGGACGGCAAATCGCATCGACCCAAGCGCGACGACGGCGATCGTCCTCAAGAACGAGAACACCGGACGCTCCTGGTTGGGGTCCATGTCGCTCGAGCGCGCATTCGCGAACGGATTCTTCGCAAAGACCGCGTACTCGTACGGCACCGCTAGAAACACCATCGACGCCGGATCCATTGCCAGCGGCTCGTGGACCGGCAACCCCATCTCCGGAAATCCGAATCTTCCTGGCGACGGGTACTCGGGCAACGCGGCCGGTCATCGGCTCTTTCTCGCAACGTCGGTTCGCCGGAACCTGTTCAAGGTCGGGACGTCTACCTTCTCGCTCTTCAGCCAATACCAGACCGGCGGCAATTCGAACTATACCTTCTCCGGCGACATGAACGGCGACGGCAACACCGGCAACGATCTGATCTACATCGCGCGCGACAAGTCGGAGATGAACTTCCAGCAATACACGTCGGGCACCGGCGCGGCGGCCGTCACGTTCACCGCGGCGCAACAGGCCGATGCGTGGGACAAGTTCATTCAACAAGACAGCTACCTGCGTGCACACCGCGGCCAGTACGCCGAGCGTGGTGGCGTGTTCATGCCGATGGTTTTTCGGTCCGACTTTGCCTTCGCGCAGGAACTGTCGCACAACATCGACGGCCGGCACAACGGTCTCGAGATGCGCATCGACATCGTCAATGTCGGCAACCTGCTCAATCACCACTGGGGCATTGGTCAGACGTTCGTGACCACGTCGCCGCTCGTCATCTCCGGCAACGCGTTCGACGCGAACGGCAAGTCCATCTATCGCCTGCGCGCCGTGAACAACCAATTGGTCGATCACACGTATCAGCCAACGGTCGGCCTCAGCGACGTGTACCGCTTCCAGTTGGGCCTTCGCTACAACTTCCAGTAGTCCGCCGCTCGTGCTCCCGAGCACGGCGAATACCGTCGTGCTCGGGTTGACGGCTCGCGATTGGTGCACCAACGTTTTCGATGAGTTGGTGCTTCAAGCCACGCGTCCCTTCAACCACGACCGATGCGCACACGCGCCCTCGTTCTCGCTGCACTCTCCGCCGGCGCTCTCGCCGCCCAGGCGCCCGACTCAGCCACGCTCGCGTCACTTCGTTGGCGATCGATCGGCCCGGTGAACATGGCGGGCCGCATCACCGACGTCGAAGGCGATCCCAAGAATCCAAAGACGTTCTACGTCACCGGCGCCGCCGGCGGAATCTGGAAGACGATCAACGCCGGCACGACGTTCATTCCCCTCTGGGATCACGAGCCAATCGGCTCCATCGGCGACCTCGCGATCGCGCCGAGCAATCCGAAAGTCCTCTACGTCGGCACCGGTGAGAACAACGCGCGCAATAGCGTTGCCCCCGGCTGGGGCGTCTACAAGTCCACCGACGGCGGAATCAACTGGCACTCGGCCGGCCTCGAGAAGACGCAACACATCGGGCGCATCGTCGTGCACCCGACCAATCCGGACGTCGTCTACGTCGCGGCCAGCGGCGCCATGTGGGGCCCGAACGCCGACCGCGGCCTCTACAAGACGATCGACGGCGGCAAGACCTGGCAGATGAGCAAGTTCATAAGCGACAAAGCCGGATTCATCGACGTAGCCATGGATCCACGCGATCCCAACACGTTGTACGCCGCGTCGTGGGAGCGGGTCCGCGGCCCGTACTTCCTGAGGAGCGGCGGGCCGGGCTCAGTCCTCTGGAAAACCACCGACGGCGGCAAGACCTGGCGTGAGGTGAAGGGCGGCGGTTTCCCGGAGACGACCAAAGGGCGCATGAACATCAACATTGCGCCGAGTAATTCGAATATCGTCTACGTGATGGTGGAAGCCGATTCCGTGCGCGGCGCCAAGCCGCAGCGGCTGCTGAGCGGACTCTATCGCTCCGCGGACGCCGGCAAGACGTGGAAATGGATGAGCACAGTGGACAATCGACCGTTCTATTTCTCGCAGGTTCGGGTCGATCCCAGGAATCCCAACCGCATCTATCGCGGTGCGGTGGACTTTCAATTCTCCGATGACGGCGGCTACTCGTGGCGCCTCGGTATGGTCGGCAACCACGAGGACTATCACGGCATGTGGATCGATCCCACCGATCCGGAACACTTCATCATCGGTGGCGATGCCGGCGTCTTCCAGACCTGGGATCGCGGCGGCACCTACGACTCGATGAACAACATGGCCATGGGACAGTTCTACGTGGTGAGCTACGACTACCAGGTGCCCTATCGCGTCTGCGGCGGATTGCAGGACAATGGGTCGTCGTGTGGTTGGAGCCGGCGCCGCAACGGCCAATTGCAGATGACCGACTGGTTTGCCGTGAACGCCGCCGACGGACTCTACACGGCACAGGATCCGATCGATCCCAACATCGTCTACTACGAGTCGCAGGGCGGCAACATCACTCGCCGCAACCTCGGCTCCGGCGACGTGGCGAACGTCCGCCCGCGCACGGTCGCCGTAGCGACGTATGGCCAGCAGATCGCCGCGATCAAGGGCGATGGGACACAGCAACTCACGGCGGCGCAACAATCGCAGATCGCCGACGTTCGCACGCGCATGAAACGCGACCTTGCCGATCCGAACGTCGCGACGCGCTGGAACTGGAATACGCCGTTTTTCCTCTCGGTGCACGATCAGAACGTGTTGTACAGCGGCGCTGAGAAGGTTTTCAAATCGGTGAAGAAGGGTCGCGACCCCGTGGCCATCTCGCCCGACCTCACGACGCACGATCCAATTTGGCTTCGGGTATCGAGCGGGTTCGACGAAGAGGGCAACGCGGCGGCGGACGCGTCCGGTGGCATCACGCGCGATGCAACGGGCGCCGAGGAAAACGCGACGATCACGGTGATGACGGAGTCCACGATTCGCTCGGGGTTGATCGTCGTTGGAACCGACGACGGCAAGGTCTGGCTCACGCGCAACGACGGCGGACAGTGGGAAGACTTGAGCGACAGGTACGCCGGCGTCCCCGCGATGACGCATATCTCGAGCGTCGAGCCCTCACACGCCGACTCGTCGACCATCTACGTGGCTCTCGACAACCATCGCCGTGCGGATTTCACGCCGTACGTCTTCGCGTCGAATGATTTTGGGAAAACGTTTCACTCGATCTCCTCCAACCTGCCGACCGGCGCGCCGGGAAGCGCCTACGTGATTCGCGAGGATCCGGTCAATCCGAATCTTCTCTATGTCGGCACGGAGACCGGCGCGTTCGCGTCGCTCAACAAAGGTCAGAATTGGTTTCCGTTGGCGAGCGGATTGCCTACGGTCCCCGTGTACGACCTCAAGATTCATCCGCGCGATCACGAGCTCATTGCCGGAACGCATGGCCGCGCCGTGATGGTGCTCGATGTCGCGCCGCTGCAACAGATGACCGCCGGCGTTCTCGCCGCGCAAGCACATCTCTTCGCGCCCACGGTGGCGTTCGAGTATGGCCAGATGGTTGCGCCGTCAGAAACGCGCGCACAGCGCATGTGGAAGTCCGACGGCGGCCCGAGCGGCGCAGAGATCGAGTATCGTCTTGCGGCGCCAGCGAGTGGCACGGTGCGGGTGATGATCGTGAATGCGGCCGGTGATACGATCGCACGTCTGGCCGCAACGAACATCGCGGGAATCAACCACGTACCCTGGAATTTGCTTCCCACCGGCGATCAACAAGTTGCCGGCGCCGGGCGCGGTGGTCGGGGCGGCGGCGGACCGGGCGGTTTTGGTGGACGCGGCAACGCCGAAGGACCGATGAACGTTCCGGGATTCCCGGCGGGTTTCAATCCACGACCGGCAGAATCTGTGGCGCCCGCGGACACCTCCGGAAGTCCGACGGCTCAAGCGCGCCAACTCGCCGACACGTCCGCCGGACGTGGAGGACGCGGTGGTCGGGGCGGCGGCGGCGGCGGATTCGGTCGCGGAAACGTGCAGGCGGTGGAGACCGGCGACTATCGCGTCGTGCTCGACGTGGGCGGGCAAAAGCAGGTGCAGGTTCTTCGTGTCGTTCGGGTGGAGCCCGGCGACGTTTCCGTCATGGCGCCGATTAGAGAACGCTAGCGAGATTGGCTCGCGCCATAGCCGCGGGCCATCATGGTCGCGGCAACGACGATCGCGATGATGAGCAGCAGTTGCACATCGCAGACTCGCGCGAGACGGCGGCCGATAGGTCCGAGCTCGGCCGCCGACGGGAGCGTGCGTCCTTTCGCGACGCGCCAGCGTATCAGCGTCACCATCGGCCAGATCTCGAGCACGAGCACGAGGGCGAGGAGTCCCATCTTCGCGTAGAAGACGTGATTGCTCCAATAGTACGACGAGGCTTTCTCCGTACCCGCGAGCGCGCGCCACAATCCGGTGCCGATCCACAAGACCGCCGCGATTCCCCACCACGCGTCGGCGGCGAACGCTCGTCGCAGCGCGTCCGGGTTGGTGCCCAGACGATTCAGCGCTCGCCCGCGAGAATAGACGGCTCCGAAGCCGATGCCCAGGGCGAGCAAGTGGAGGACGGCCAGCGGAATCCGCATATGTGATTTTTGTTCGAGCTAGCCGCGATATGGTCCGCCCGGCACGCCCCAGCCCCACTTCGGCATTGGCGCGGCCTCAACGACTGCAACCTCAGATTGCGAATTTTGTACCGCCAACCGCGAACCCCACTCGAGGTATGCCACGAGTGCCGAGCGAAATTCGGGATCATCCGGCAGACCGGTGGCGTCGGCGGACGCCAACAGTAACTTGAGCCATCGCCGGCGCTGCTCGTGCGTGAGATGGCGGTTGAGATGCTGCGACACCATGTGCGCGTGTCCGCCGCGCTTCTCGCTGTAGCTCGTGGGACCACCAAACACTTCGGCGATGAACTGCGCGACTTGTTGCGGATGATCGCCCGGCATCTGCGCGAACACCGGCTCGAGCAGAGGATCCAACCGCACCCGCTCGTAGAAATGCGTTGTCAGCCGGTCGAGGGCGGGCATTCCGCCCGCCCACTCATAGAGCGTCGGCGGCGAAGATGAAGATTCACTCATTCCTCACTCTCGCGAGTCGGTTCGCGGGGCGCAAGTGTGCGAGCCTGCCTGTCGAGGGTACATCGCGGTGAGGATCTGGTGAAGGTCTGGTGATGCGAAAAGGGCGGTATGCGCGGACGACGACACCCTTCGGGAACTCAATGACGCAGACCAAGGGTTCTTCGTCGCGCCCGCCGACGCCGGGCTTCGATTTCGATGGCAGCGAACGTTCCGACGAGTCGAAAACGCCGAAGCGCTCGATCACAACGTACATCTCGCAGTTGGGGAATAGCTCTCGCGTTGAATGGCTCGTTTTCGGCATACAATTCGCATCGGCGCACCGTCGCGAAGCCATGCCCAAAGCACAACACCGAGGACGCGATGGAAATTCAGGAACCCACGCACGACACAGACGACGTCAACAAACGGACGAACTCGTCAGCCCCAATAGGCCTTTTTGCGAGCGGCGTACGAACCTGCCGCGATGTGCTGGCGTCTCTGCCGGTTGCCGGACCGGTGAAGGCGCTGCGTACACCGATTCTCGCGCTCGCTCGACTGGCGCGCGAAGAACGTATTGCCCCCGAGCGATTCATCGCCGAGTTGAAGACTGTTCTCTTCCATCTCCCGCATTTCGAGGCGCGCCGCGCACTCGAGCGCGGGGAGATGATGCATCAACTCGTCGGCGTCGCGATCAACGAGTACTACGGGCGCGACAGCGACTGAATAGACGCGCCGGTTTCATCGGCATCAGGAGGTCGCGCGAACCGTCAGCGCCCGCGCTTCGCCTCGAGGAGCGACATCCTCGTCGCTCCCGGATAGGACGCGCCGTATCCCTTGACGACGTGCCACAGGATTTCGCTGAAATCATCGTCGTCGGATTCATCTTCGGCGTCGAGTCGCAGGCGCATGGATTCGAACGCGCCGCGGGAGAGGCGAGGATTGCGCTCATCGAGTGGCACCGCGGGCGTCACGACGTCGTACGGCCGCAGGTCCGGCTCCGCCGACCACACATCAGTCAGCGGCCGTCCGAAGTAGTCGAATTGCGACAGCGACCCAAGATTGAGAATTCCCTCAATCGTCTTGATGACGTCGGTCGTATTCGTGAATCGATGATAGGCGCCCGGACGATTGTAGGGCGAGATCACGAGAAGCGGCGACCGATGTGAGTCGACGTGGTCGGGACCATTCTGCGCATCATCCTCCAGCACGAAGACGACCGTCGACTTCCAAAACGGCGTGCGCGACAGCGCGGCGATCATGCGACCCAGCGCGAGATCGTTGTCGGCAGCCGCGGCCCGTGGCGTCGGCTTGCCCGCTGAACCACCCGACGTGTGATCGTTCGGAAGTCGCACGATCTCCAGCGCAGGCATCACCCCGCGCTGTACGTGTGTCTGCAGCTCCGCCAGCCAGATATCGGCGCGCTTCTGATCCGGAATGTCCAGATTGAATCCGGGGAAATCCGGATTCGTGTTCGCCAGGAGCGCTTGTTTCGTTCCGCGAAACCGCGCGATTTCGCTCCCTGGTCCCCGCTCGGGAACGACGAACTCGCCGTAGTTGCGGAACGCGACGCCGCTCTGCGCCGCGAGCGTCCAGAGATAGCCCATCGCGGGCTCGTTGACATCGTCCTCGGGAATGACGCCGCGATTCGTTCCCTCATAGTCGTACGTTCGACCGCGGCCCGAGTAGTTCGGCTGCACCGTCTTCTCGACGTAGTCGGTGGCGTACGCCGCCGTTGACCAGTTGTGCCCATCGGCACTCACCTCTGCGTTCACGAAAAAACGATCGAAGCCGCCGAATCGATCGGCGATCGCATGTGCGTTCGGCGTCACCGGGCGACCGAAATACACCAGCGACGTGTCCCCGTCCGCCCACGACAAGTCGCCGAGAACTTGATCGTACGTCCGATTTTCGCGAATGACGTAGATGACGTGCTCGAACGGCGGAAAATGCTTCGCGCGGGCCGGCTCGTTCCAGCCATTGGCGCGCGCCACCCGTTTTGACAGGTCGTCCAGCGTCGCCCCGGCCAGCCGAGAGGCGTCGATGACGGACAGCGTTCCGGTCAATTGACCGAGCGTGCCGTTCTTTCCACTTCCCTGATTTTGCAGCGACATCCGCGGCCCAGGTCCGTCGCGATTGGCGTGCGTTCCCATCCCCTTCGCGTTGGCGACCACCAACGCGGAATCGATGATCGCCAAGGCCGCGGGATACCAGCCAGTTGGAGCCCGACCAACCAGGCGATCGGTGCCCGTTGTCGCGTGGTCCGCCGTTGCCGCGGACAGATCGAACACGCCAACCGCGTTCGCGTCCGCCTCGGCGACGAACAATCGGGACTCGTCCGGCGAAAGCGCCAGCGCGTTCGGCGTGCTGCCCTCCGCTGGTCCGGCGGGCGGAGGATCGCGCAGCTCGGCGATGATCTTCCGTGATCGCGTGTCGATGACGCTCACGCGATCCGTACTTGCCGACGTGACGAATAGCCGCGATCCCGATCGATTTAGCAGAAGCGCCGACGGATGTCGCCCGGCGGGAATCCATCCGGTCGGTGCGAGCCAGCCGTTCATCGACGAATAGGTCGAAACACTTCCGCCGCCCCACGCCGACACGTACACGGTTCCGTCATTTCCAACGACGACGCCGTAGGGATACTTTCCGGTCGGGACGCGATGGGTCACCGCGCCGCCTTGCATGTCGATGACCGCCAGCGAGTCAGCGAGATTCTCGGCGACGTAGAGTTGTTGACCGTCTCGAGAGAATGCGAGCTGTGCCGGATAGCGTACGCCCGCGCGGCGACCAGCTTGGCGAACCGCCAGCGCGATGCTATCGACCAGGATCGCCGAGTCGCCCGTCCAGCGAAAGCGATAGACCTGGTCCGAGTTTCCGCCCGAGGCACACAACCACTTGCCGTCAGGCGAGAACGCGAGGCCGAGGAACGCGGCGGGAAGATCGATTGTCTGCGTCGTACGGCCTTGCCGCCAGTCGACAATCTGGACCCCAACGCGCGACCACCCGTTCAGCAAAAGCGCGATTCGGTTTCCGCCGGGAGCCAACGCGAGTGCGAGCGGCAACGGACCGACCGAATGAGAGATCCCCGCGGGATCGAGATGAACGCCGGTTGGCAGCCGGGTCGCGTCGGAAGCCAGCGAGTCCGAGATCACCATCTGTCGCGTGGCCCGTGGTGTCGAGCAGGCGGTGATGATCGGAAGAAACGCAAGCAGCACCAAACGTCGGTGGCGTGAGCACATGAAAGGCATCTCCGAAAAAAGTCGTTCGCAGTTCACGAGAAACCTGCGACCAACTCGATCGTGCGGCCGTCCCTGTCACAGTTTTATTACACAGTTGCGACCGACCGCGTGCGGTTCTCGCAACTGGAAATGTCCGTCATGACCGACGCCCAGGCCAGGCCATCTCATTTCTCCGCGGTGCGGCGCACGGCGTGCAGCACTTCGACAATGGTGTCATCGCAGTCCACGAGCGGCCCCAACTGCCTTCCGTTGGGGCCTTGGACCGCCCAATTGGTCTGCGGCTCGGCATCTGTCTCGCCGGGTTGCGAGGGGGTGGTGTATGGCCAGCATCTATAGGTGGCGTTGCCATACTCCACGACCAGCGGATCGCGTTCGGTGGTCGTCCACGCGGGTCCCCGTTCTGCGGTCGCCGAATCTTCGTCGGGATTGACCGCGTTGAGCGCGAGCCACGCAATGACGGGCGCGGCGGCGGTCGCGTGGTCAGACTCCCGCTGAACCGTTCGAACCCATGTGTCGTTGAAGAGCAGCCACCACCATTGGCCGGCAAATTCGAGGTTGTTGGGTCGCGACGAGACATCGTACCCCCGCCCGCGAAAGGTTACGCTGAACAGCCCTGGTTCGATGTCGAAGGTCATGCGGTTGCTCCCGGTGGATATGAGTCTCGCCGGGGCCGAACCTATGGAGGGGGCGTCAAGCCAGCGTCATGTCGGTCTTAGTCGGGCGCGGTTCCAGGACGTAACCGGCATTGCGCACCGTCCGGATCGTCAATGACGGCGCCACTTTAGCGAGCTTTACGCGCAGGTAGCGCACGTACACGTCGGCGATGTTCGACCTCGCTTCCGCGTCGGCGCCGCGCCCCCAGATGCGCTTCAGAATCTCGAGCCGGCTGACGACCGTTCCAAGGTGCGAGGAGAGCAGCTCGAACAGGAGGTATTCCCGGTCGCTCAACCGAACGCCGCTCGACTCTGGACCAATCGATCCACTCAAGGGGTTGAGCTGGGGAACGATCCCGCGGCGGTCCGGCTCCTCCCGCAGCGGGAACAGCTGGGCGTCGCGAGCACGAAGCTCCAGACGAAGCAGGAGCTCGGAGATGGTCGGCGGCATTTTCTGAAAGTCGACAATCCCGGCGTCGATGAAATGACGCATCGCCTTCCCCGATGTGCGCCACGTGAGCAACAGAACACGGCGTCGCCGGCGTGCGTCGAGCCCGCGAATCAGATCGAGGGCATCGGACGCATTGGACGCGCTGGTTTCGAGAAGAATGATCGATGCGGGTTCACTTTCGAGCAGCGCCGCAACCTGCTTCATCGATCGGTACGCTTCCACTCGATAGGCGTGCATCTCGATCGCCGTGACGAGGCGGTCGTTGTTGGCGATCGTGTCGGCGGACAGGTAGACCCGTCGGACAAAGGACGGCGCGCGCGCCCCGGTGTCGGCGGCTGTTTCGACATGTCTTCTGGCGGGCGGCCGCGCGCGTCCCGTTAGAACGCGAAGGCGGGGATGGCTTGGCATCGCTCACTATGCCTCACGGCCACCCGTCCCGCGATTCGGCGCGGGGAATGACAATACGCTATGGGGAATTTACTCTAATGAGAGTCTTCTTAATCCACGCGCCGTGACGACGCGCAGCGACGGCGTGCTACGCCTGACGCGACCAAGCGCCATGGCGCATCTTCTGGCCCGGTATCGGGTTCGGATGTTCGCGGTCGCCGTGGGAATCTGTGCCCAAGCGAGATGCAAAGAGCGATAGCAGGCGCCCGTAGCCGCCGGTATTTCTAATCTCTGAACAACTCGCGCCGACATAACGCTGCAGCATGTTTCTGAACGCGGTCCCGGACGCGAACCCAAGCTCGAGCGCAACGTGCTCGGCCGTCCGCCGCGGATCCTCGAGCATTCCCATCGCGATCACCAATCGCGTCCAGTTGATGAATTCGCGCGGGCCCAGGTCGCTCCACCCGCGCACCCAGTTGAACAGCGTCTTGCGATCCACGCCGAGACCACGCGCCGCGTCCTCCACGGAGGGATCGTCTGCCGCGCGGCTGATGGCATAGCGCAACAGGGGATGCGCGGTTGCCGGCAGGTGGATGGCCACGGCGGCGTAGACCCGTTCGGTGATCGACCGTTGACACGACGACCGAATGGCGGCGCGCATCGCGTAGCCCGCGTCGTCGACGCCGCGAAACACGAGGCTGGTTACGCCGGCGTGTGCGATGTCGAGCACCGCCGACGACGCGCTGGCGGACAGCGTGCAGTACGCGAGGATCGGAACTGTCGGAAAACTGTGGCGAATCGTCGCGGCAGCCGATGCCATGGAATGACCGAACGCATCGATCGCGTCGATCACCACGAGTGCGACGTGCATTTCATCGAGCGTGGCCAGGAGTTCGTGCACGGACGCGTGATGGCGGACGGCATAGCCCACGCTAGCGCCGGCAACGCACGCGCGCGCGTCGGCAGCATGAACCAGAACGGCGACCATCGGCTTCGTCACACTCGCGGCCTCGCGATTACCAGCTCACAGATGTATTGCGCTTCCCCATGGCGTGTCCGTTCGCACGGACGTCAAGCGGTACTCATGTCGCTCCCGACAACCGGAGCAACTCATGGCCCGCGCACGCCTTATCACGTTCGCCCTTCTCGTCTCGATCATCGCTGCCTGTTCGTCGTCCCCCACGGCGCCCCAGCCCCCCCGTAATCTTACACCAGGCAGCGCCGCGCACGACGCCACCTGCGATTCACTCCTGAAAAGTGGCTACACCGTACCTGGCGGCCACTGCTGACCGCCCCCGACCGCCGCGAGCAACAGCTCCTCCGAATCGCCGGATGCGAGCTGCTTCGCGACGGTGAGCGCATCATCCGCCAACGCGATTTCACACGGACGATCCGGCTGCGACGACGCATGAAATGATTCGAGTAGGTCCACGATTCCAAAAAATCCGCCGCGCTGCGCCCGCTCCATGGAACAGTCGCGATACCGAGACGCCAGCGCCGTCTCGCCTAGATACCAATAAGCTTCGGCAAGCTCGCGAGCCATGTCCGCGAGCTCGTACTCATGGCCGTGACGTATCAACAGCGGCGCGGCGGCCGTTGCGAGCGTGTTTACCATCGCGCGTTCGCCAAGCCGCGCCGCCGCAAGCGTGGCGCCGCCAAGCGCGGTGATACGCACACGCTGAGCTCCTCCTTCACGGAGCGCGCGCAAGTAGCCGTGCAGCGCTGCCCGAAACTGCCCAGTGTCGTAACAGACGCTGGACAGATTGACGAGCATTTCGTTTCGGCTGTCGGCGGTCTGAGCAAGTTCGAGCGCCAGCGATCCGTGCATGAGCGCCGCGTCGAAATCGTTGACGCGCGCTGAGACGATGAGCAGACCGTGGTGCGCGTGCATGTGCAGCTCGCGAACCTCGTCGCCGGTGACCGTCGCGTTCAAAACCGCCGAGAACTCTTCGCGGGCTCGGGGAAGGTTTCCGCGCACGCGCGCCACCGACCCCTTGCCGAGGTGGGCGAGCGCGATCAGCTCCTGATCGCCATGGGTATTGCCAATGTCCGTGACTTCGTCGTAGAGCTCGAGCGCGGTCTCGTGCTCGCCGATCTTGCGAAAAATCCTCGCTTGCTGACCGAGGAGGCGTCCTTGCAACCGAAATTCGCTCAATCCAACCAACACTCGGGCAAAGTCGAGAATGAGCGTCGCAAGCGCGAATGCGTCGGCTGCCTCCGCGTCCTTGCCGACGGCCATGGCCGCGGCGCACAACGCGCCGTCAAACACGTCGTCCCGTGAACCGTCGCCAGATCGGTCGTGCGCCATCGCGGCAATGACCGCGGTCAACGAGCCCTCGGGGAAGCCCTCCGCCAGACGCGCGGCAGCGTTGCAGAGATACGCCATTCGCTGAGCATCGGGGAGCCCGACCGCTCGTTGAAACAGCGTCCCGAACGCGAGCCATGTCGCGTCACGCGGTGTGAATCGCGACCGACCCGCGTTACTCAGGTCGGCTCGATACGCATCCAGCACGTCAGATATGGACAATTTCATGCTTGGACCAGAGGGAACCTCTGCCGCGGAGTTTTATTAGGCCAATTCTCATAATCGATCGCCGCTGGCCTTCCCGCACGTCCGACATAATATAGTCGTCATCACACTTACGCCAATTTGATCGTATTCTTGCGGGCACGCCTAGCTTTACACATTAGACCTTTCACAAGTGACTCGACGCGATGACGACCCTCCCGCGTGACGTAGCTCACGGAACAGTGTTGGTGGTCGAAGATGATCCCCAGGTCGCCCGAATGGTCGCGAGACTGCTCGCGGCCGACAACTTCGCGGTCGATCACGTCGGCGACGGCGCATCGGCCCTTGCCGCTGTGCGCGCGCATTCCCCCGACGTCATTCTGCTCGATTGGGTCCTTCCAGGAATGTCGGGACTCGAAGTCTGCGAACAACTCAAACGCGATCCCGCCACGCGTCTCATCCCTGTCGTCCTGTTGACTGGTCTCGACGCGCGCGAGCATCGGCTCATGGGAATCAACGCCGGCGCTGACGACTTCCTCACCAAACCCTACCACCCCGAGGAATTGCGGGCCAGAGTCCGATCGCTGGCGCGCCTCAAACGGTACACCGACGAGCTCGACCTCGCCGAGTCGGTCATCACAAGTCTCGCATTGACCGTGGAAGCCCGCGACCAGTACACCGAAGGGCACTGCCAGCGTTTGGTGCGATATGCCACCGCACTCGGCGAGGCGATCGGCGTGGGCGGCGACGACCTGGCCGCGCTCGATCGAGGCGGCTACCTGCACGACGTCGGAAAAATCGGCATTCCCGACGCCGTGCTGTTGAAGCCCGGCAAGCTCACGCCCGACGAATTCGCCACGATGAAACAACACACGGTCATTGGCGAGCGCCTGTGCGGGTCACTTCGAATCCTCGCCTTGGTACGGCCGATCGTGCGACACCACCATGAACGACTCGATGGAACAGGCTATCCCGACGCTCTGCGCGGCGACGCAATCCCCCTGCTCGCGCAAATCGTCGGCGTCGTCGACGCGTTCGACGCCGTCACGACCACGCGCCCATACCGCGCGGCAAGGTCGTGGGACGTCGGACGCGAAGAGCTCGAGACCGATGCGCGCGAAGGGCGATTCAGCCGCGATCTCGTCAACGCGTTCGTTGCGCTGACCCGGAGCGGTCGGTTCAGCGCCGAAGCGTAGGTCGTCACTATTTCGCTGAATGTGATTTGAGAATGCGCATGATTTCCGCTTGCCCCGCAAATTCGGCCCAGCCCATTGCGTCGCCATCGTGCTTGCTGTCGCGAATGGCCGGGTCGGCGCCCGCGTCGAGCAACAAGCGGACGACGTCGGCGTGACCCTGCCACGCCGCGAGATGGAGCGGCGTCACCTCAGCGTCCCAGTGGCTCCATCGACCGTTGGGATCCGCACCGTGGTCGAGCAGCCACTTCACGCCGGCTACGTTGTTTCGCTTGGCGAGAACGTGCAGCGCGCCGGCGCTCACGCCGCCCGGTTCGATCGCATGAAGATCTTGTCGTAGCAACCGCTCCGCCGCCCCCCAGTCGCCCGATGCGAGCATCGTGAAGAGGTCCGCCGCGCCGCGCGCCCGGATCATTTCAATCGCCGCACGATCGATATTCGGTCCGGTCGCATAGACCGCCGCCGAATAGCCTGAGCCATCCTTTCCAAGCGGGTCCGCGCCCAATTCGAGCAGCAACGCCACCATCTGTGGGCGATTCTTGCGCACGGCAAAGTGCAGCGGCCGTTGATAGTCCTCGTTGTGACTCATCGCCTGCTCGAGCGCCGACGAGTCGGAAGCAACGATTCGGCGAACGTCGCTGGCCAAGTCGAGGGCGATGGCGGAGAAGATGTGATGCCGCGCGCCTTGACTCACGAGAAACTCCGCGACGGCACGATGCGCCGCGTCGTCGCCTCCGTCCCAGCAGGTGGCCCAACCGATCACCTCCAACTCGTGGTCGTCGCCGTGGCCGACCACGTCACCGCCGGCCTCGGCCAGGCGCCGCACAACGTCCAGCGTCCCCGCCGCCGCCGCCCAGTGCATCGCATAGGTATTGTCGCCCTTCTCGCGAACGTTCACGTCCAGCCCTCGTTGGAGAAGCAGGTCGACGACTGCCACCTGTCCGTTTTGCGCTGCGACGTGGAGCAACGTCATGTCGTACGGCCGTGCCAATGCGAACAGCTTGCCGGGGTGCGTATCGAGCAAGGCGGTGAGCGAGGTGACGTCTCCACTTCGCGCCGCGGCGACCAGTTGGCCGTCGACGGTCAGCAGATCGACGTGAGCCTTGAGTGCACGCCAACTCGGAAAGCCGTAGCTCTTGGCAAGAATGAATTGCGCGTCGGCGAGTTGTGCGCCGGGGTTCGACGCGCGCAGCTGGTCGAGTCGGCGCTTGGCTTGTTTTCGAAGCCAATCGAGATTGGCAGCGTCGGGCAGAATTGACGACGCGGACGCGGACCCGGAGGTCTCGTCGGACATAAACACCTTCCTTCCTTGGAAAGGGCGAACCCTTTCGTAGCGCCCGTTGTCCACAGTTGGGGCGAGGAATAGAAGGTTATGTGAGAACGAACAGAGGACAGGTTCAACCCTTTACGTGGACCGTCGGCCGTCCTCGCGGCGCGGGTCAAATTGTACAGTGGTAGCCTGCTTGCGACAAGAGACTTTAGCGTGGCATTCTCTGCCATTGACGAACTGAGGCCGACGTCATGGAGCTTTTCGACACGCTGCGGCAGGACCTGCGGTTGGTTGTCCGAACATTCATTCGCCAGAAGGCGTGGACCGCGGTCGCGGTACTCACACTTGCCCTGGGAGTTGGCGCGAACAGCACGCTGTTCACCGTGATCAACGCGGTGCTGCTGAAACCACTCCCATTCGCGAACCCGGATCGCATTGTCTCGATCTCGGAGTCCGACAAGGGCGTCGACCAGCTCACCGTCGGCTCGACGACATTCGCCGACTGGCAGCGATCGCAGCGGTCATTCGAATCGTTGGCAGCGTCGTCGGGTGCGTCAACGATCATCCGAGGGCGCGACGCCGCCGAGGACGTCAGCGGCGCGAGGGTCACGGGAAACTACTTTTCCGTGTTCGGCGTGGCGCCGGCGCGAGGCCGGACGTTCACGGCTGACGAGGATCGCAAAGGTGGGCCGAGCGTCATCGTTCTCAGCGATCAACTCTGGCACAGCCTGTTCGGTGCCGACCCCGGCGTTCTTGGCAAAACGGTCTCTCTCGACGGCAAGCCGTCGACCCTGATCGGCATCATGCCGGCATCGTTCACAAATGAACGGCGAGCGCAGTATTGGATTCCGCTCGCGATCACCCACACGCCCGGCATCACCTTTTTCTATTCGGTCATCGGACGTCTGCGCGCCGGCGGGTCGATGGCAGTGGCGCGCAGTGAACTGACGAGAATTCAACGAGCCGCCGACGCGCCGGCTGGCGTCGACCAACGCGCCATGACGCCGGTGCTGATGACGCTGCACGAGCGCCGCTATGGCGACACGCGGACGCCGCTGTTGGTCTTGCTCGCCGCAGTGGGCGTGTTGCTGCTCATCGCATGCACGAATGTCGCGAACCTTCTGCTCGCGCGATCGGCGCGACGGCAAAAGGAATTCGCCGTGCGTGTCGCCCTCGGTGCCGGCCGCGCGCGCCTGGTGCGCTATCTGTTGACGGAAAGCATCGTGCTGTCGCTGCTCGGCGGCGCGCTTGGATTCCTCATTCCAGTGGCGGCGACCGGATATATCGTGCGAATCGGACCAAAGGCATTGTCGCTCGCCGACCAGATCGCGGTCGACTGGAGAGTGGCCGCGTTCACCTTCGCGATTTGCCTCGCCACCGGCGTCCTGTTCGGGCTGGTCCCGGCGATCAACGCCGGGCGCGCCGACGTAAGCATCGCGCTGGCGAGCGGCTCATCACGCGCCACGAGCTCGCGGGCGCAACGGCGATATCGCGACATACTCGTCATCGTCGAGCTGGCCACGGCGCTTGTGCTGCTCACCGGCGCCGGCATTCTCACCAACAGCTTCCTCCGCATTCTGTCGATCGACTCAGGCATTCGTCCCGAGCACGTGCTCATTGCCGAACCATCACTGTCGCGCACGAAATATCCCGGCGTGTCGGCGACGCGCTATCTCGACCCGTTCATCGCACGAGTGAGGTCGCTCCCCGGCGTTCGGTCGGTAGCGCTCGCCGACGCCGCGCCGCTGGGCGGCATTCGTATGAGTCTCGTCGACAACAACGCTCCCGGGCATGTGAAGGCGCCGTCGGTCGACGTCGTGGTCGCGGATACCGCGTACTTCTCGACGCTCGGCATCACGCTCCGATCGGGACGACTGTTCTCTCATGACGATCGCGGGTCGTCTCCGCCGGTTGGTGTCGTCAACGAGGCGTTCGTACGCGTGCTGTTCCCAACGGCTAACCCGATTGGACAAGAAACACGCGGCGGCGCCGCGGGGAAGACGATTCGTATTGTCGGCATCGTGCACGACGTGTTGCAGCGCGGCATCGAGGCGTCGGCTTCGCCGACCATTTATACGCCGCTCGCCCAGAACGAGGTCGACGGGTCCATGACGGTCCTCGTGAATACCGCGGGCGATCCGAACGAACTGGCGGCACCCATCCGGCAAATCGCGCGCGATATCGACCCGGCACAGCCTCTGCCCACGCTCACGACAATGGAACGCGCGATGGCCGACGCGGTCGCGCCGCGTCGATTCAGCTTTTTGCTGCTCGGTGTGTTCGCGTCGACCGCGGCGCTGCTTGCGGCGATCGGACTGTACGGTGTGATGGCGTATCTCGTCACGGAGCGCAGCACGGAAATCGGCGTCCGCGTCGCACTCGGCGCAGATCGAGCGCGTGTGCTCGGCATGGTGTTGGGCGAGGGCATGCGGTTGACCAGTGTGGGCATCGGCATCGGGTTTGGCGCGTCGCTGTTTGCGGCACGCCTGCTCAGACAACTCGTGTATCAGGTGAGTGTGTACAGTCCATGGACGTTCTCGTTGGCCGCGTCACTGTTGGCGGCAATCGCGTTTGTTGCCTGTTCTGTGCCGGCCTGGAGAGCAACATGCGTCGACCCGATGGTTGCGCTGCGCGGAGAATAGTGCGAGATCGGAAACGATTCGGACGAGAGTCGGATTAATGTTCTTCCATCCGAACTCTTTCCCCAATATGAGAATCAAGAATCTTACCGCGCGGTTTTTCACCGCTACAGGACTTGCATTGCTTGTGAGTGGTTGCGTCTCGATCCACCGAAACAGCGGCCTCAAAGCCGCCCATCTGGAACGACTGTACTTCGGTCGAAATATCGGCGACACCGCCGTGGTTACGGACTCCGCGTGGAAGTCGTTCGTGACCGACGTATTGACACCTGCGTTCCCCGACGGCGCGACCGTATGGGACGCCGCCGGCCATTGGCGCGGACCGGATGGAACCGTCGTGCGCGAGCGAAGCTTCATCGTGGAATTGCTGCATTTCGTCAGTCCCGAGATCGAAGGCCGTGTTCAGCGTGTCGTCGACGGCTACAAGCGGAGATTCGCACAACAATCCGTTCTGCGCATGGTGACCGACGTCCAGGCCAGCTTCTAGGAGTACGCCGTGTCCCGTTCTCGCGTTCGCCGTGACCGCGACGTTCGTGACCGACGTGACGAAAGCGGAGTCGGACTTGATCGATCTGAATCACGCGGCCTGAGAGACTTCTCACACTCGCACCACGGACGCATGCATGGATCAGCGAAACTTGATTCTGTGGCGGCGCCTGGACTTGCCGGGACACGAGATCGCCGAGCTCACCTCCGACGGGGATGGATGGCAGCTATTGGGCGTGGTGCTCGTCGCGCACGACGGTCGTCCGTGCCGCCTCGACTATCTCATCGATTGCGACGCGATGTGGACCACGCGCGCGGTGCAGATCCACGGTCACATCAACGGCGCGCCGGCAGACCTCGAGCTTTCGCGAATGTCGGACGGAACCTGGTATGCGAACGGAACGATCGTTCCCGCGCTCCAGCACTGCATCGACGTCGACTTGGGTTTCAGCCCGGCGACCAACCTGCTTCCGATTCGGCGTCTGGGCCTCGCCGTGGGCGATCGTGCCGCCGTGCGAGCCGCGTGGGTTCGTTTTCCCCAGCTCACCGTCGAAGTGCTCGAGCAGGAGTACGCCAGAACCGGACCGGTGACTTATCACTACGAGAGCGCCGGCGGCGTTTTTCGGCGCGAGCTGTCGGTGAATTCAGATGGCTTCGTGATCGAGTATCCGGGGTTGTGGCGTGCCGAGGCGGTGACCGGCGAGCCTGGAGTTAGAGCATTCGACAATTGACGGCGCGAACATGACGGTTTGGCAATCGAGCGTCTGGCGCGCGCTAGAGAGAGTCTGCATCTTCGTCACGCACTCCGGTTGAGTTCGACACCGTCGCGCGGCTGGCCCACCCATCTCTACTCTCACACGGCGGCCAATGACTCTCGCTTCCCGCTCCTCGCGCCTTGTTGGTCAACTCCTCGATGGACTCGTTGGTGCCGCGCCCTTTCTCCTCTTCTGGATCGTCACCCGCGTCTCTGATACGTTGGGCGGGCTGCTGCTGATCGTCGCCATCGGGTGGTCGGTGTTTTACTATTTTCTCGCCGATGGTCTTCACGACGGACAGAGTCTCGGCAAGCAATGGCTCGGCATGCGCGTGATCGACTCGGCGAGCGGCGCGCCGTGCACATTTGGGCAGTCGTTCATTCGCAACCTGTTGCTCGCCCTGCTCGGTCCCATCGATTGGGTTTTTATCTTCGGCGAGCGTCATCAGCGGCTCGGTGACAAGGCCGCCGGCACCATCGTTATTTCGGTATAGCTGCGAGCTCGCGCCGACTACTCTGCTCGGAGGGCGGAGTTCGGATCCGCCCGCGCCGCTCGAAACGCCGGCAGCGCGCTTGCCGCAAACGCGACGACGATCATCGTTGCGCACGCGCCACCGTAGACAATCGGATCGGTGGCCGACTGTCGGAACAGGAGTGGTTGAATCCACCGGCCGGCAATCGCCGCCACAACGACTCCGAGCGCAGTTCCGGCGAGCGCCAATCGCACGCTCTGCCCAACGACGAGTCGAAGAATATCGGGACGCTGCGCGCCAAGCGCGATGCGCACACCCAGCTCGTGCATCCGCTGTGTCACGCTGTATCCGATCACGCCGTAGAGTCCCACGGCCGCCACGACGAGCGCGAGCACGCCGAACGCGACGAACATCGTCGCGCCCATGCGCCACGAGCGCTGCGCGTTCAGTACAACGTCGCGCAGCGGCGACACGGTGACGTACGACGCACCCGGCATGACGCGTTGCAGCGTCTTGCGAATCCCGTCCGCCTCGAGCGCTGGATCGCCGTGTAGCCGGAGCAGCATGCCGTTTCCCCACGTCCACGTGTACTGATCGATCGACACGTAGTAGTGGTACCGTTGCGTTCCCGCGAGATCGCGCTGCACCATATCCTCGGCGACGCCAACGACGGTCGTGCACGGTACGGTGTCTGCACGCATATGAAAACACTTACCCAGTGCGTCCTGCTGCGGCCACAATGCGCGCGCCATGCTCTCGCTCACGACGGCGACGTTGGGCGATCCGGCCCGATCCTCCGGCAGAAAGCCTCGTCCGCGCACAATCCGCGTTCCCATCGCTCGGAAATAGTCCGGCGTCGTCGCTTGATAGGTAAAGATGCCCAACCGTCCGACCGAGTCGATGCCCGGTACGTAGAGGTTCGTGGACGACGTGCTGACGAACGGCGCGCTGCTCATCCACGCCGCGGACTCGACGCCGGGAATCGATTGCGCGGCGGTCAACAGCGCGGCGCGCATCTGTCGCTGTGAGGTGTCGTTGCCCAATGGGCCGCGAATGACCCGGTTCACGAGCAGCACGTGGCTCGCATCGTATCCCATCGGCATCGCCTGCACGCTCTCGAGGCTTCGCACGAACAGCGCAGCGCCGATCAGCAGGACGACCGAGAGGGCCGCCTGCGCGACGAGCAGTGAGGCGCGGAGCCGTCCGCCGTCCGAAACTCCGCCGCGCGCGCCGCCGCGAAGCGTCCGAGCCAGGTCGCCGCGGTGCACCATCGCGGACGGCACCAGCCCAACCAATACGCCGGTCGCGAGCGCCAGACCGACCGTGACCCCGACCGTACGCCAGTCGGTAAAGACGCGCACCGGCGCCGGCGGTCCGGTGATGAGCATTTTCCGAATTGCCGCACCGGCCCATTGCGCGACGACGAGCGCCACGCCTCCGCCGATGATCGCGACCACGAGGCTCTCGGTGATCGACTGCATCATCAGCCGCGTGCGGCTCACGCCGAGTGCAAGACGCACGGCGGTTTCCCGCTGTCGTCGGAGCGCGCGGGCCAGAAAGAGATTGGCGACGTTGGCGCCGGCGATGAGAAGCACGATGGCGGCGACGACGCTGACCCAGAGCGCGGTTCGCGCTTCGAGCGCGGGATCGGGGCCGGCGCCGGGCCTCACGGATGAAACGGCGACCCGCGGGCGGGCGGCGTCCAACGCGGGAGTCAACGGCTCGTCATCGCGCGCGGCCTGCCAACTCTTGCGAAACGCCTGGCTCGCGTCCGCCGCGGCGGCCTTCAGTGTCACGCCCGGTTTGCGTCGGGCCATGACGTTCATCCATCCCCATTGATACTTGGTGAAATACGTCTTGGAATCGTTGGTCCCGGTGCTCGCGGCGTAGGTGGTGATGGGGATGTAGAGCGCAGGCGGATTCCCGTCGTTGACGCCGTTGAAGCCTTCGGGTGCGACACCGATGATGGTCGCGCGGATATTTCCGACCTGGAGCATTTCGCCGCGGACGTCGCGTCGCCCGTACTCTGCCTGCCACGTTGCATAGGACAGGACCGCGACGTCGGCGCCGCGAGGCGTGACGTCTTCCGCCGCGACGAAGAAGCGGCCGAGGGCGGGGCGTGCATCAAAGAAGTCGAAGAACGACGCGTTGACGACGCCCACTCGCCGTTCGCGCGCCGCCTCGCCCTCGCCGACGGCGACGTCGCGTTCGGAGAAGCCGGCGAACTGCGAGAAGGAGTTGGTCCAGCGCTGGACGTCGAGGTAGCGCGCGTACGGCGAGGAGAGGCTGGTGACCGTGGTGCCGCGATCCTGCCATTGCCAATACAGCCGATGGACCGTGGCTGGGTCGCGGAGGTAGGCGAGCGGGCGGAACATGAGTCGGTCGACGACGGTGAACATGGCGGCGTTGGCGCCGATGCCGAGTCCAAGTGTGACGATGACGGTCGCGGTGAAGCCGGGGGAACGGCGGAGGCGGCGGAGGGCGTAGCGGAGGTCTTGTTGGAGTCGGTCGAGCGAGGGAATGGACCAGCGCTCGCGGGCGGATTCACGGACGAGGGTGGTGTTGCCGAGTTGGCGGGTGGCGAGGTCGCGAGCGGTGGCGGGGTCAGTGCCGAGGTGGGTGGCGTCGCGTTCGAGTTGTTGGCGATGGAAGGCGAGTTCGTCGGCGAGGTCGCGGTCGAGGGAGTCGCGGCGGAGCCAGTCGGTGAGCCGAGCGATCCATTCGCGCATGGGCGTGTGGGGCGGGGTGGTGCCGCGCGCGGGGTGTAGGCGGCCTAAGGGATAGACAATCTATGGCTTGAAAAGGTTGGG
>JBDUEJ010000027.1:0-77976 GCA_040002475.1 bacterium
ATAGTTCGGCTCCAGGTGCGGCTGCTCACGTCTCATGTGTGCGTCGCGGCCGTGTGGCCGAGTTCGGCCGAATACGGCGTTTTTCGATATTGACTCGACTCTCGTTCATCACCCCTCTCTCTCGCCGATGCACGGACCAATTCGCTCAACGATCTATCGATCTCGCCGGGCGGCCGAGCTCGTCGCGCTTGCTGTCGTTACCGTGGTTCAGCAGGGGTGTGGATCCAACGGCAACGATGAAATCGGCGGGTTGGGATCCGGTTCGTTAGCTGTGTCGCTTGGTTCGAAAACGATGTCGCTCGCCCCCGGCGACAGCGGCACCGTGACCGTGACGCTCACGCGCGTCGACATCAACAGCGACATTGCGCTCACGGTGGAGAATCTGCCCGCGGGCGTCACCGCCGTGTTCGATCCGCCGAATGTGTCTGGGACCACCTCGGCGCTGAGAGTGCGCGCGACGGCGAGCGCGGCACCCGGCAATCATGATTTACTCGTTCGCGGAACGGCGTCGGGTGGGAAGACCGCGACCCAGACGCTCTCGCTCTCCGTGACGACGGCGACGTCGCAGCTGGCGTTCAAGTCCGTGGTGGTCGGCGGGTCCACAACGTGCGCGTTGACCACGACCGGAGCGGCGTATTGCTGGGGCGGCAACAGAAACGGCCAGGTTGGCAACGGGAATACGTCCCCATCGGTCGTAACGCCGACCGCCGTGAGTGGTGGGTTCACCTTTGAGAGTCTCGGGCTTCCCGACATCGGCACCTTCGCCTGCGGACTTCGCGACGACGGCACGGCCTACTGCTGGGGCAGCAATTTCTTCGGACAACTCGGCGACGGCACGATCGGCACGGATCGATCCACGCCGACCGCGGTCGCCGGCGGCCTGAAGTTACACTCGCTTTCGGTGGGCGAAGCACATGTGTGCGGCCTCACCGCGGATTCCGTTGCTCACTGCTGGGGCGACAACGGAATCGGCGCGTTTGGCGACGGAACGATCAAGGGGAGCGCGAGTCCCGTGGCGGCCGCTCCTGATTTGCGCTTGCGGGCCATCGCGGCCGGCGGGGGGTTTACCTGCGGATTGACGGGTGCGGGCGCCGGCTACTGCTGGGGGTCCGGTGGTTTCGGCGTTCTCGGCAACGGCGGCGTTGAGAAAAGTCTAACGCCGGTGGGTGTCGCGGGCGGTCTAAGCTTCGACTCGATCGCGAACAGCGGCTTCGATACGTGCGCGCTGTCGGCGACGGGCGAGGCGTACTGCTGGGGGCAAAATTTCTACGGCAATGTCGGCGATGGCACAACCACACAGCGGTCCGTGCCAACGGCTGTTGCCGGCGGGCTTCGATTCACCAATCTGCGCATGGGGTACGAACATGCGTGCGCCGTTGCCGTCGGTGGAGCGGCCTACTGCTGGGGCGTCAATAGCGTCGGCTCGCTCGGCGACGGCACGCAGACGCAACGCCTCACGCCCACTCCGGTGCTTGGCGGGCTCAAATTTCAGAACGTCTCGATCGGAGACTCCCACGCGTGTGGTGTCACCGAGATGGTTGGCGGCACCAACGACATCTATTGTTGGGGCCAGAACTCGTCCGGTGAGCTCGGCGACGGGACCACGACGGCGAGTGGAACGCCGCGCAAAGTACGTTGGCCGCAATGAGCAGCGCGGCTATTTCCGTTCGCCGCGCACCGCCCAGGCACGAGCGATCAGGTCGATCGAGCCGTCAGGCGCGGTAGATAGGCGAGCGCGAAGTCGTTCGCGGAGCGTTGTGCGTTGGTCTTCGGTGAGGCTCATAGCGTACGTGGGCGCGGGACCCTGGCCGCCAAGGAACGGGGTCCAGTAGTCGGAGAAGTCGCGAAAGCGCGTTGGCGCGTCGATCGCCCGACCCTCCACCTTCTGCAAGCCAGCATTGCGAAACAGCGTCTCCAACGGCGCGAGTTGGCAGATCGGAAAGCGACGGCCCTCATCGAGCGCCGCCGCGCGCGCGTCGAGCTCCGCAGCGGCATCCCAGAAGTGTCGCATCAACTGCATCTCGCCCGCGTAGTCCCACAGGTACACCGCGACGTGACCGCCGGGACGAACCACGCGCGCCATCTCGCGCAACGCGGTCTCGGGCTCCGGAACAAAGTTGAGCACGAGCCCAGAGACGACAATGTCGACGCTCGCCGATGGCGTGGGGAGCGTGCGCGCATCGGCGACATCAAAGACTACGCGCGAATCGCGTATGCGATCGCGCGCGAATTCCACGTACGCTGCCGAGGCGTCGACCGCGTCTACGCGTGCAGGCGCGGCGATCTCGAGAATGGCTTCGGTGAGCGCGCCAGTGCCGCACCCAACGTCGAGCCATCGTTCGCCGTTGGCCGGCGCGAGCCATTCGAGAAACTCTCGCGCAACCACGCGGCTCCAGCGGCCGACATAGGGCTCATACGCGTTGCCCGCGGCCCAGACGTCGGCCGGAGCACTCACGATGGGGTCGCCTTCACGCCGGCCCTTTCCGCCCGCTTCAGTAGAATGATTTGGCCTGCGTGGTACAGGTCGTGTTGCGTGAGCCCGATGAACTGCGTGAATGCCGAGTACGGTGGGTTGGCGATCAGCGGTTCGAACAGGCGCGCGACGGGGAACTGGGTTACCGCTTCGCGAATCCGACGGTTGCAGTCGAAGAGCGACGCGACGTCGCTATCCCATTGGTCAACGCTCGAGGTGTGCGGCGCGGGCCAGTCTTCCGTTGGAGTCAGCGGCGCGTCGTTCCCGTCGAGGCGGCGGAGAACGAGCTCGTACGAACCGCGCAGATGCAGCACGATTTCCCATATCGTGTGAGCGCCGGCGATGGTGCGGGTCGCCGCGCCGGTGGCGGTCACGCCATCCAACGCCTCGCGAACCGATGGACCGTGCCACGCGCCGCCCTCGGTGCTACGGCGCAATTGGTCTACCAGCTGGTCAATGATTGTGGGCATGTCAGATCAATCAGACATCTCAGAGATCTCAGGTGGCGCGACATTGGTGCCGTTCGTCTGCGTGCGCACGCCGATTCCGGTCAGGTACGTGGAACCCATTTGAAGAAAGTCATGTTCCACGATCAAAAGCCAGGCGTCATTTGGCTGACGCCGGCAGGTGACGAGGTTTGGAGGAGTGCGTCCCAGAGGTCGCGCGCGAGGGCTTGCTCGTCAAGCGGCAGCGAGGCGAGCCACGTCGCGGCCCGGTCAACCAACATTTGCGATGTGTCGAATTCGCGGCGGTAGAGAACGTGGACAACCTGGTCACCATCAGGTACGACGCCGAGTGCGACATACCGATAGTCGTTGAACCCGATTGAGGAGCGGTGCTGCGCTATTTCCGCCGATACGTGCCCATCGGACACCAAGCGCTCGACCTGCCGCCGAAGCGACCTTCCGTCGAGCCATGCGCTGAATGTCTGCGCCGGCGTCAACGAGTGAAAGGCGTCCAAGGTCGGCACGCTGGGAAGATGGTCATGCAGCCGACGACTCGGATCCGACTGCGTTCGACTCTGCTCGACGAAATACTCGGCGACGGAGCGCGGAGTGTCCGGCGAGTGCGCGAGATATTCCTCGACCGTGACGGCGACGACGCGATCGCCGGGGACGATGCGCGCGTCGAGTTGGCGATGGAATGCGTGCAGACTCACGGGATCGATGAGCGCCGCGGCATCGTTCCAATTCTCTGCATTGATCGCGTCGACCGCGGCGCGGAACAACGCGATGGGGTCACGGAACTCAGGCATTGGGAGGCCGTGACTGCTATTCCACCGACGGCGGAGGCAACGGCAGGGCGGATGAGCCGGGAGGAAGCGCGACCTGCGCCGCGAGCGCTTCCATCTGACGTCCGCGCAAGCGCGCCCACCGCGGCAAACGAAGCACGCCGTTCGCGATCATGCCGACACCAATGGTTGCCAGGAACGCGATGCCGGGCGCCGCGTGGGCCAAGCCTCCACTGACCGCGGTAGCGATGACCACCGCAGCTGCTACACCAAGCGCGGTGAGTCCGGCGCCGATGGAGGCGCGGGCGCCGCCATGAAGCGTCGCAAAGCGCAACCGGTGGCCTGTCTCCGTCGGTTCGAGAAGGATTTGGAGATTCCCGTTCGTCCATTGTCGCAACGCGCCATCGGAGCGCGTCGCGCCACGTGCCTGAAAGACCTCACGAAACCGGACGACCAGACGCTCCCATTCCGCGTCGGTGATCCGGCGCTCGAGAGTGACGGTGCGCGTCACACCGATGGGAAACCCGAGCACGGTCCGTTGCGACGCGCCGCTCTGCACGTCCAGCGCGACGGCGGCCTGCGCGACAGCGTCCGGTGAAATGCCAACCTCGCGGCCGATCGCCTGAAGCTCGGCGAGACTCAAGCCGTCGTTGCGCGCGACCTGCTGCGGTTGCGTCTGCAGCCCTTCGGCAGCCGTGCGGAAGATTGCCGCGGTCTCCTCGTCATCGTAACGCCGATCGCTCATGACGTTAAAGATTGTCTGCCGGGTGGGGCGCGGCAACGGGGGGCGACAATCGAAATTCACGCGAGCGGCGGAATCGCCACCTCTATCGCGCGGCGTCGAGCATCGTGCGCTTCCGCGCGCTTGACGGCGGACCGCGCCGAGCGCGATGTTCTCGAAATTCGCGGCACCGCTGGCCGGCCACTACTCCACCGTCACGCTTCTCATCGCGTGAAGACGAATTTCGCATCCGGGCTGTCCACCAAATTGGGCGATTCTATTCGTTGCCGGCTTTGGGTGCTGCTCAACGCGACCCTCCTAGGGGGTTGTACCTCGTTGTTCGGCGAGGATTGTGTGAGCCTGCCCGCCGGTCCTGCGATCGTCGCGCGTGTTACTGATGCCCCAACCGGCGTCGCTCCTACGTCTGGTGTCACTCTGATCATTCGTGGGCCAGCGTACGACAGCGTGACAACCATGTCCGTCGCCGGAGGTGGGTTCATTCAGGCGGGCAGTCAACGGCACCTACACCGTGATTGTACGACAGTCAGGGTATCGCGACTTCACGCGAAATGGCGTCAAGGTTGAGAGCGCGTCGTGCGATCAACCAGTCACGGTGTCGCTCAACGTTGTACTTCAGCCGCTGTGAAGGCGTCGGGAAAGTTGGGGCAAGTGTGAGAACCAGCAAGCAAAGGAGTCTCATCCTGGACATGGCGGGGCCACTCACTTCCGCTCGACGCCCATCGGTTCCCGAGTTTCTGTACTTCCATGCACCGGCACCGGCTGAGCCAGCAGCGGTTGCTTGGCTTCGGCTCGCGCGGGAGTGTGATTGTCAACGTCCTGTTCGTCCACATGATCCACGGCGTCGGCTTCATCGACTCGGCCCAGTCGCTCATACAACAGCATTGAGGCGATTCGTACAGTCGGAGCAGCGGCGACGCGTGGCCGGAGCGGAAGAAGTCCGCGAGGGCGTCGGTGTTGATGCCGGGCGCAATGATGCGGGCGCCGATCGCGCACACCAGAACGGCGCCGATCACTCGAACGATGGGGTGTCGCTTTGCGAACAGGCTGTCGAGATTCATGGGGTTCCGCGCTAGTCGCTTGCCACCTCGCGGGCCGCAAACAGCAGGACCGGCTCAAATCGCAGCCCTCCTCACGCCAGCCCGGCCATCAAACGCAACAGCCGCTCCTGGCTCCCCTCCGGCCGACTCAACTCTCCCACGAGCCGCCCCGCCCGCAACACCAACATCCGATCCGACAAACTCAACAACTCCGGCAACTCACTCGAGATCAACAAAATCGCCGTCCCTTGCTCCGCCAATTCTCCAATGAGCGCATGTATCTCCGCCTTCGCCCCCACGTCCACCCCGCGCGTCGGCTCATCGAGAATCAACACGCGCGCCTCCGCGGCAAGCCACCGCGCCAGCACAATCTTCTGCTGGTTTCCACCCGACAGCCCGGCGACAACCACATCCACGCTCGACGCGCGCACACGCAACCGGTCGAAATAGTACTGAACCAGACTGCGCTCCTTCGCGCGATGTATCCACGTCAGCCGCGACAATCGTTCGAGAATTGTCAACGACGTATTCCGCAGCCCGCTCTCCGATTGCACCAACCCCTGCCGCTTTCGATCCTCCGGCACCAGGCCGACGCCGAGCGCGATCGCGTCGCGCGGTGACGTAACGCGAACATCGTGACCGCCGAGCCGAATGGTCCCCGACGTGGCCGGCTCGACGCCGAACAGCGCCGCGGCAATGTCCGACCGCCCCGCACCCACCAAGCCCGCGAGGCCGACGACTTCCCCCGCGCGCAGCGAGAATGAGACATCTTCAAACTTTCCTGCCAGCGACAGATGCTCGACCTGAAGCAGCGTCTCCAAGTGCACGGTCGAACGCGGCCGCGGCAGATAGTCGGCGAGCGGCCGGCCGATCATCATCTGCACGAGCTCCGGCTCGGTCAACTGCTTGGCCGCGCGCGTGGCGACGTGCTCGCCGTCGCGCAGCACGGTAACGGTGTCGCACAGCTTGAAGACTTCGGGCATGCGATGCGACACGAAAATGCAGGTGACGCCGCGGCTCGTCAGCCGATTGATCAACTCATACAGACGGTCGGCGTCCACCTGGCTCAAACTGCTCGTCGGTTCGTCGAACACGACAATGCGCGCGCCGCTGCCCACGGCCGACGCAATCTGGACGATCTGCTGCTGGCCGGTGGTCAATTCTCCGAGCGGCCGTGTGACGTCGAGGTCCACGCCGATCTCGTCGAGCATTGTGCGCGCGCGGCGCTCCATCTCGTGGCGCGCGACCAACCCGCGCTTCGTCGGCAACGCGCCAAGGCAGAGATTCTCGGCGACCGAGAGATTGGTGCAGAAAGCGAGCTCTTGATGCACCATCCCCACGCCCGCGGCGAGCGCGTCGCGCGGATTGGCGAAGTGAACCTCGCGTCCGTGCACGATGAGACGACCGCCATCGGGAACGTAAATGCCGGCAAGGATCTTTCCGAGCGTGCTCTTGCCGGCGCCGTTCTCACCGCACAGGGCGTGACACGATCCCTCGGCGATATCGAGCGTGACGTTGTGCAGCGCCTGAACGCCGGGAAAGCTCTTCGTGATGTTCTCGAAGCGGACGGCGTTCATGCGTGTGCCTGCTACTTGAGGTACTGCGGCGGAACGTTGGTGAATCCCCATGCCTGAAGCTGCTTGGCCCAGGTGCCGAGGTTCTCCTTCGTCACCTTCACGAGCTCCATCGGAATCATCTGCGGCACATCCTTGTTGAAGTGCAGCTTGTCCACGATGGTCTCCACGCCGACCGAGCCCCACAGATACACCGACTGCGCGAGTAGCACGGGGACCACACCCTTCTCGATGTAGACGAGCTGCTCAGGGATGGCGTCCACCGACGCGACCTTGATGCGTGCCGGATTCAGATCTTTGACGAGTGCCGGCGTGAACAACGCCCAGCCGCCGATCATCGCCCATCCTTGAATGTCGGGATACGCATTGTCCACGCGCACGACTTCGGCCGCCGCATCCTGCGGCGTCTCCACGTGATTGAACGTGCCGACGATCGAGATGCCGGGATACTTCGCCGCTTCATCCTTCGCGCCCTGCACACGCTTCTGAAGGTTTGGCGCGTTCTGGTTACCGGCGAGGATCGCCACCTTTCCCTTGCCGTTGAGCAGCTTCGCCAACTCGGCCATGGTGCTCTGGCCGGTCTTGATGTCGTCAACACCATAGTAGGCGAAGCGCTTGGACTGCGGCGCATCGCTGTCGAACGTCATCACGGCCACGCCGCGATCCACGGCGTCGTTGATCGCGCCGGTGACTTTGCCCGCGTCGGAACAGGAGATGAGAATCGCGTCCACGCCGTCGTTCACGGCCTGCTGAATGCGCTGCGCCTGGACCTGTCCGTCTTCCTCCGGCGGCGTGAGCCAGTTGACCGTCACCTGAATGTTGTACTTCGCCGACAGCTCCTTCGCCGTCGCCTCGGCGCCCGTACGCGACGCGAGAAAGACAGGATTGTTCGAGCTCTTGGCGATCATGGCAATCGTGATCTTGTCTTTTCCCTTCGTTGTGGCGGCGGGAGCCTTGCCCGCCGCGCCCTGACCACCTTGACCACCTTGATCGCCTTTGCTGCACGCGCCGACCGTGATCGCGAGCGCTGCGATCGCGACCCGCGTCCATGTTGCATGCTTCATCATTCGCGCCTTCCTCATTGAGAAAATGGTAAACGTCAGCCCGTCATTCGCGTCGCAGCGGCCGCGCGGCTCAGGCGGCGAGCGTTGAGACGCGCACTCCACTGGTCCACGACCACGGCGATGATGATCGCGCAGCCGATGACGATCCACTCGTAGTTCTGATCGAAGTGCAGCGTGCGGATCGATTGGCGAATGAGCACGATCAGCAGCGCGCCGAACATGGCGCCGAGCGCGCTGCCGCGTCCGCCGGTGAGACTTGCGCCGCCAACCACGGCCGACGCGATCACGTACAACTCATAACCCTGCGCGTCTCCCGACGATGTCGAGCCATAGAAGCTCGCGCCGAGGAACGCGGCGAGACCCGCGGTGAGCCCGGACAACGCGAACACGCCGATCTGAATGCGCTTGAGCGGCAAGCCGGCAAAGCGACTCGCCTCGAGATTGCCGCCAAACGCAAAGATGTGCCGGCCCATCACGGTGCGCCCGAGATAGATCGTGCCGAGCACCGTGACCACGATCATCGCGAGCATCGGCACGGGATAGAGGCCGCCACCAAGCCCGAGCGATGCCTTCATTACCGCTGTCAGTGACGTCGGAACGAGAACGCTTTGCGCCTTGGTAGCGACGAACGCGATGCCGCGCAGGCCCCACATCGTTCCGAGCGTCACGATGAATGGATGCACGCGAAGTCCCACGACCAGCGCGCCGTTCAATAGGCCGCACGCCAGGCCGACGCCAAGACACGACACAAGTCCAAGCACAGTGGTCGTCATGGGACTTGCCGTCCCAACGGCGCGAAGAAACAACGCCATGCTCACGCCGCTGAGCGCGTAGATCGATCCGACCGAGAGGTCGATACCGCCCGAGATGACCACCAACGTTGCACCGATCGCCATGATCGCGAAGAAGCTCGCGTCGGTGGCGGTCTGAATGAGCGTATGCGAATTCCAGAAGTTGTTGACGATCGCGCCGGTCACGCGGTCGAGATGCGATCCGGCGAGGACGGTGAGCGCGACGGCCAGGAGGCCGAGGACGACGACCAGACCCGTTTCCTGTGATCCGACGAGTTTGCCAACCAGAGCGCGCATTCGTACCCGATGATCTGGTGAAACCGGTGCGAGAAAGGGCGAAAATTACTCGACCGAAGTTGCATCAGGATGCGCCGCACGATAAGACGTCCGGAATCGCTCGTAAGGTTGGTCGTAGGCCTTGTGCGTCTCCGCGCTGGGGTGCTCCAAGGGTCCACGCGTCAGGGTCGCACGCGCGGCCGCGGCGAGGTCGGGGAAGGCGCCTGCGCCGACAGCTGCCAACAGCGCCGCGCCATACGCCGGACCTTCCTCTCGATTCACGGTGCAGACCGGAATCCCAAACACCTCGGATTGCAGCTGTCGGACGAACGCGCTCTTCGCGCCCCCGCCGGTGAGCAGCATGTGGCGCGGCGACATTCCGAGCTCTGTGAGAATCGACACCGAGTCCCGAAGCGCGAAGCACACGCCTTCGATCACCGCGCGCGTGAGATGCGCGCGCGAGTGCGCCAGACTCAGCCCAACGAACGCGCCGCGCGCCGCCGCATCGCGATGGGGCGTCCGTTCTCCCTGTAAGTACGGTAGGAACGTCACACCCTCGGCCCCAGGCGCCACGGTGGCGGCCTCGGCGTTCAATCGCTCGTTGGCTTCACCGCTGCTCACGAGGTCGCGCGCGAGCTGGTCACGATACCATGCAAACGCGCCGCCTGCCGATAGCACGACGCCCATGAGGTACCACATGCCGGGCGCGACGTGACAGAACGTGTGCGCGCGGAGCGCGGGGTCAACGCGCGGCTCAGCGGTGGGCGCGAGCACAGTGCCCGACGTCCCCCAACTGGTGACCGCTTCACCCGCTGTGATCGTGCCGACGCCGGCGGCGCCGCACGCGTTGTCCGCGCCGCCGCCAACAACAGGCGTGCGTTGCGGCAATCCGGTCAGGCCTGCTGCCTCCAAGGTGACGTGGCCGAGGATTTCGGATGAACCGCCGACGTTTGGCACGATGGTGTGTGGAAGGCCGACCGCGTCGAGGATCTCGGTGCTCCACCGTAAATGCGCCGTGTCATACATCAGTGTCGCGGACGCATCGGACGGTTCCGTCGCGAGCGCTCCGGTGAGCTTGTAGCGAACGAAGTCTTTGGCCAAGAGAACCGTGGCGAGCCGCGCAAACGACTGCGGTTCGTGATTGCGCAGCCACAGCACTTTCGGAAGCGTGAATCCCTCGAGCGCGGGATTGCTTGCCAGATCACGAAGACGGCTCTCGCCGCCGACGCGCTCGGTGATTTCGCGACACTCGGCGGTGGTCCGTCCGTCGCACCACAGCAGGGCGGGCCGAATGACCATGCCGTGTGCGTCGAGAAAGACCGACGAATGCATCTGCCCAGAGATTCCCACCGCGGCGACGCGTGCGCCGGGCAGCGCGGCAAGCACGGTGCGAATCGCCGCCACGCTCGCCTGCCACCACGACTCCGGGTCCTGCTCGGCCCAGCCTGGATGCGGCGTCGAGAGTTGCAGCGGAACGGTCGCCGACGCGTCGACATTGCCGCCCTCGCCGACGAGAATTGCTTTGACGCCGCTCGTACCGACGTCCAGGCCGAGGAAGCAGGACACGGCCACGCTAGCGGACTCCGAGCAGCAGCTCCATCGTGAGTTGATCGAGGCGCTCGTAGCCGTAGCCCTTGGCGCGCAATTTTTCCAAGTCGAAGGCGCTCTCTTTTAGCGTCTTCGCGCCGTCGGCGGTGAACGTAACGCGTGCGCCAGGTGCCGCACCGCGCTTGCCGAGATCGCCGAGCAACTCCTGAATCTCTTTGTCCGCGTTGAACTGGGAGACCTTCTCCTTGAGAATGAGATAGGTGCGCATGCTGCCAGCGGCGAAGTCCCACACGCCCTGTTCGTCCTCGGTGCGGTAGGCATGGCTGTCGAAGTGCCGCATGCCCTGCCACTTGGAGTCTTCGAGCAGCTTGATGAGAAAGAACGCGCCCTTCAGATCTTCGCTGCCGAAGCGAAGGTCCTGATCGAAGCGACCGGGTTTCTGTCCGTTGAGGTCGATATGGAACAGCTTTCCCGCGTCGAGCGCCTGGGCGACGCCATGTGAGAAGTCTAATCCAGCCATGGTGTCGTGCGCGACCTCGGGATTGAGGCCGACCATGTCTGGATGCTGGAGGGTGTAAATGAACGCGAGCGCGTGTCCGATGGTGGGGAGAAAGATGTCGCCGCGCGGTTCGTTGGGCTTTGGCTCGAGCGCGAACTTGAGGTTGTAGCCCTGCGACTTCACGTACTCGCAGAGATAGTCGATGGCGTCGCGGAACCACTTGATCGACTCGCGCGGGTCTTTGGCCGCGTTCGTCTCGACGCCTTCGCGTCCGCCCCAGAAGACGTACATCTCGGCGCCGAGCTCCACGCCGAGGTCTATGGAGCGCATGGTCTTTTGGAGAGCGTACGAGCGCACCTGCGCGTCGTTGCTCGTGAATGCGCCATCGCGAAAGACCGGATCGCCGAACAGGTTGGTGGTCGCCATCGGGACTTTCATTCCCGTTTCGGCGAGCACGGTGTTGAATTCACGAACGATGCGATCGCGCTCGGGGGCGGTCGCGTCGCGCGGGACGAGATCGTTGTCGTGGAGATTGACGCCGAAGGCGCCGAGCCGGCTGAGCTCGCGAACGATGCGGGTCGGGGCGATCGGCGGGCGAACCGGGTCGCCGAACGGATCGCGGCCGATGTTGCCGACGGTCCACAGGCCGAAGGTGAAATGATGTTCGGGGCGTGGCGTGTAGGCGTCGGGCGCAGCGGTGCTGGACATGTGAGCGATTCGAAGTGGTGGAGAGTCGGTTGAGCAGCGACGACATCAATAGACTGCGGGACACCGCGGGCGCGTCCGGTCGGCTGGGCAGCGGAGCGTCATATAGAAAGCAAGAGGATGCGCGGGCTGCTCGTACCTCGCCGGAATCGGCGCGCGCGAGAACTGCTCGAAGTATTGCAGAGCCGCGTCGCGCCACCACTTGGCTTCCTTCTCTTGAATGGTCAGAAATGAGGCCACGTCGTTGAAACGAGCTTCGTCGACTGCACCGCGAACCGTGTTCCACGCGCGCTCCATGGCCTTCACCGAGTCGACTCCGGCGTTGTAATGAGCGACCATCTCCTCCCACACCGTCTTTCCCGAATGCATGTGATCGGTCCACCGCACGTGATGGAAGAACAGCAACTCATTCTCGGGAATGGAGTCTCTGTTCGCCAGGCGTTCGCGCAACGGCGAGAAATATTGTTCGATCGCGTTGCTCCCGGTGGGCGTGCGGTCGAAGCCGATCCCGAGCGTGTCGGCGCGATGATAGTAGACGGGCGTCCAATCCGGCCGGCCCTGGCTCACCCACGGACCCGGGCCATAGTGGTGGTTGGTCGCCATGATGTGCGCGAGCCCGATCGGCGTCATGTAGTTCACGACCGCCTCGCGCGACATCATCATCATGCGTTTTATCGGCGCGACGATTTTCGGTTGGTTGGAAAACGTCATGCGAATCCAATCGTCGGCGATGCTTGCCGACGACACCGTTGGGTTCCAGGCAAGGCGGCCGAATACGTACCAGTTCGCTTGGTTGAACTGCGAGCCGGTCCAGTTGCGATCGGTGCCGACGTTGCCGACGCCGGCCATGGCCGTGCGCGCGTAACCGTGCAGCGAACCATCGATCACCTTGGCGACCGTCGATCCCTTGCCGTGCGCCCACGTATCGGACTTGAGCACTTCCTCATAGAGCGGTCCGAGGTACGCGAGGTGAGTGTCTTGCCCGAGATATTCCTTGGTGATTTGGAATTCCATGGCGAGCGGCGTCTTGGGCATGGCGCCAAACAGGGGAGAGAAGGGCTCGCGCGGTTGAAAATCGAGCGGCCCGTTCTTCACCTGCACGAAGACATTCTCGTGAAATTTGCCGTCCAGCGGTTTGAACTCATCGTATGCCTGTTTGATGCGGTCCACGGGAACGGCGTCGCTGTAAACGAACGCGCGCCACATTACGACGCCGTGATGCGGCGCGATCGCGTCGGCGAGCATGTTGGCACCGTCGGCGTGCGTGCGCTTGTAGTCCTGCGGCCCCGGCTGGCCTTCGGAGTTCGCTTTGACCACGAGGCCGCCGAAGTCGGGAATGACGGCGTAGACCTCGTCCACTTTTTTCTTCCACCAGTCGCGGACGGCGGGGTCGAGCGGATCGGCCGTTTTCAGACCGCCGAGCTCGATGGGCGCGCTGAAACGGGCCGTGAGAAAAACGTGAATGCCGTACGGACGAAAGACGGCGGCGAGCGTCGCGGCTTTCGCGAGATACTCCGGCGTCAACACCCTCGCGTTCGCGTTGACGTTCGTGAGCACCGACGCATTGATGCCAATCGACGCGTTCGCACGCGCGTAGTCGCGATAGCGCGGAGTAACCGAATCCGGGAGCGCCGCCCAATCCCACAGCGACTCGCCTGCGTATCCGCGCTCCACGCTGCGGTCAAGGTTGTCCCAATGATCGAGCACGCGAAGCTTGATGCGCGGCGCGTCGACAACGGACAGCGACTCGAGCGAACCGTTCGTCTGGATCTGCCGCAGAAATCGAAACGCGCCGTAGAGCGCGCCCGCATCGGTGTTGCCGGCGATCACCGTGGCGCGATGCCCGTTTATTGTCGCGCGTCGGATGATGAAGCCGTCGGTGGCGAGCCTGCGGAGATCAGCGGCGAGAGGAAGGGCAGCGATCGTGGGCGAGCCAGAGAGCGACCCGACCACGACGGCGCCATCGTGACTGGCCAATGGAACGCTTGGAATGTTCTTCCCAAGCAAGCCGCCCAGACCAGTCGCGAGCTCGGCGCCGATTGCGCGCATGGTGGGCGTGTCGCCCTGGAGCACGATCTCTGAAATGCCCGCGCGATACTCGGCCAGGCGCGAGGCATCGGCAATGAGGCGATACCTGAGCCAGAGATCGTAGCCGTCCTCGTTCGGAGGAGCGGATTGCATTGCCGGAGCGGCGTGCCCGAGCGCCACCGCCACTCCGAGCGCGATCGCGGCGAGTGTCTTGTGCGTTTTCACAAACGACTGAATCAGAACGGGATCTTGGGCGTGCGTGCGTCGTTCGGGTCGGCCCAGCTTTGATTTGGAATGAGCGGCGCCCAGCCTGGACGAAGCGGGTCCTGATCGTACGGATAGTTTCCGAGGCGCAGGAAGAGCTCGTGATACTCGCACATCTTTTGTTTGTCGAGCTTCACGCCGAGCCCGGGCGCGGTGGGCACAGGCAAGGTTCCACCGCAGTACTGCATTTTTCCGCCAACGATGACGTCGTCCACCAGATGGTGATAGTGCGCGTCGGCGGCGAACGTGAGATTTGGAATCACCGCGCCCAAGTGCAACATTGTGGCGAGCTGAATGCCGAGCTCTCCCGACGAGTGAACGGCGACGCCGAGCTGGAATGCTTCGCAAATGCCGGCGGCTTTCACGCAGGCCCGAATGCCGCCCCAGAACGTCGTGTCGAGCAGAATCACATCGACGGCGGTTTGCAACACGTTCGCCGCGAGCTGCTCCATGTTGACGACCACCGTGTTCGTCGCCAACGGCATGCGAACTTTCTCGCGCGTACGACGCATGCCGTGCATGCCGTAGACGGGATCTTCCAGGTAGTCGTTATTCAGATCTTCAATGCGCTGGCCAAACCATATTGCCTGTTCGGCGGACCAAACCCCGTTTGGATCGAAGCGGAGTCGATCGTCGGGCAGGGCTTGGGCGATTGCGCGATAACATTCGAGCTCGTACTCGGGCGCAAACACTCCGCCCTTGAGCTTGTGCACGCCAAAGCCATACTGCTCCTTGAGCGATACCGCCTCGGCCACAAGTTGGTCGCAGGTACGGACTTCGCCGGTGCCGTCCTTTGGATTTGCGTATCGATAGAAGAGGTAGGACGCGAACGGAATGCGGTCGCGCAGCTTGCCGCCGAGGATGTCGCAGACGGGAACGCCCCACTTTTGCCCCATGATGTCGAGGCAGGCGAATTCGAGCGCGGCGAGAATCTGTGTCCGCGGATTGTAGAGCGACGCCGTTGGGTTGGCGATGAGAAACCGCATCTCCTCGAGGCGGCAGGGATCGCGACCGAGGAGCGATGGCTTGAGTGCTTGGAAGGCAGCGACCGCGCTCTCGCCCCCGCCGCCCATCTCCCCCAGGCCAACGATGCCCTCGTCGGTTTCGACTTCAACGATGGTGCGAACGAAACGGCCCCAATGGCATCCGTTCGCGTGCCGAAGCGGCGCGGCGAGAGGGACGGTCACGGGCGTCGCCCGGATGTCGGTAATCTTCATGCTCCGCGCGCTGGGGGTGATGGCGGTGGAGGAAACAATTCTGGGACATCAATTCATCTTATCACTATCTATCTTGCTCTGCGTGGGCATGGCCTGTCAAGCGAAAAGAAAGGTCATACTCCGCTGAAGGCGCTGAATCCGCCGTCAACGGGAATGACCGCGCCCGTGACGAAGGACGCCGAGTCGCTGCAGAGCCATTGGACGGCGCCCAGGATCTCGTTGGGGTTTCCGAATCGGCCCATCGGGGTTTTGGCGACGATCGCGGCAGCGCGGGCGGTGTGGCTCCCGTCGGGCTGGACCAGCACCGCGCGATTCTGGTGCGTCACGAAGAAGCCAGGCGCGATCGCGTTGACCCGAATGCGACCGCCATGCTTCCTCGCCATCTCGACCGCCATCCAACGCGTGAAGTTGTCGATCCCGGCTTTGGCAACCGAGTAGCCGAGCACGCCGCTGAGTGCCTGCGTCGCGGCCATGGACGAAATGTTGACGATCGCCCCGGTGCCGGCGGCGGCCATGGATTCGCCGAACACAAACGTCGGGATCACGGTGCCGTGCAAGTTCAGGCGAAGCACCTCGTCGAACGCACTGAGCGGCACCGAGAAAATGCTCGTGTTATCGTTGCGCGCGCGCGCGACGTTGCCGCCGGCGGCGTTGATCAGAATATCTACACGACCCCACTCGGCGATCAGCTCGTCGCGTGCGGTGCGGAGCTGCGCTTCATCCAGAACGTCGCCAACGAGCGACATCGCGCGACCGCCGGCGGCGCGGATCTCCGCGGTTTTTGCATCGAGGGCGTCGCGTCGTCGCCCGAGAATCGCGACCTTGGCGCCCGCCGCGGCGAGCGACGACGCAATGTCGCCACCGAGCACACCGTACCCGCCCGTGACCACGGCGACTTTCCCAGCAATGCTGAACGCATCGACGCTCACCGACACTCGTCTTCCTCCACTGGCCCGTTGGGGGAGTAAGGTAGTCGACGAGTATGGTGTTGCCGAACCGATCTGGCGAACCTACCGCCGAACGAGAATCAGATTCGCTTTTCGATGGTGCGCAGCGCGCGCAGCAGCGGTGTGAGATCGCGCGTCGCCAGCTCGGGGTGTTGGAGCTCGGCGCTTTCCGCCTGATGCAGACGTCGTCCCACTTGCGTGTCCGACGCGCCGCGCGACAGGAGGTTGTACACCTCGTGCGCGTACGCCGGGTAGCCCGCGCGCGGCTCGGGTTGCTCACGCATGCCGAGAGGATCCCACTGCTCGAGCAACAGCACTCCAATCTCGGCTTCGATCGCGGCTTGGTTCTCTGCGCTCATGGTGGCTCCGGTTCGGGACGCGCCCCACACGGGCAACGCTACTTGAACAGGCGGCGCCGCAACGGCGAAGTCAAGGTCGCGGCCGTCTCGTCACCAGCCGATGCCGAGCGTCCACTCCGTTGCGCCGGAATGAAAGCCCGAGCCAATGCCGCGCGTTCGTACCTCGGCGCGGAATCGAAGCGGCGTGAGCGGAATTCCGGCGCGCACACCGGCTGACGCCGAGCCAGTCATCACGCTCTTGTGCGGATCGGGTCCGCTCAGCGCCGTGAACCAACCGCCGCCGATTCCAATGTACGGCCGAATGAGAATGGGCAGAAGCTGAAACTGCAGCTGTGCTTCAGGAATGATGTACGTGCGGTGAACGCCGTTCTCATTCGGACGAAAGAGGCCAACACTTCCGTCGGCGACGAGCGACATGAGCGGAATGTCGATGCGGAGCGCGCCGAATGGTGTTGAGCCGCTGCCGTTCAAATGGTATTGCGATACTCCGCCGACGACACCAAGCGACGGAAGGGGGAGTTGTGCGTTCGACCGGCATGGGACGAGCGCGAGCAATGCCGACGCGACAAATGCGCGAGCGAGCTGAGACATAGCGCGTGTGTTCGGCGAATTCCGCGCCACCGCAATCGATCGAGCGCGACCGTTTCCACAGCGTTGGCACAGGCGACGCTGACGGAGCACAGATAAAGCACGGCGACAAAAAAGTCCGTTTCAATGCGCGCGGCAACGTCGCGGGCGGTGCAGCGTTCAGTGTGCCGCGCGCCGACATAACCGTTCATTTCGGGCCATTCACCGAGAGCAGGAAAGTGATATCGGTCTCCCCGAATTCCGTGTGCTCTCGCCTCTCATCATCCGGCGATGCGCGCGGTATATTCCGCCCATGCGACTGTTGTGTGTGGGCCGACATCAGTATTTGAGCGAGCATCTCGGACGCTACTTCGAGACGCTCGGCGTGGACACCATTCCGTGTGTCGGCGTGAATCACGCCATGCAAATGATTGGCGATTGCGATCCCGATGCGATCGTGTGCGACTACGATTTGCTCGCGAGCATTCCGGTCGAGGCGTGGGAGAGCGATCCACGGTTGCGGCGTGTCCCGTTCATCGCAGTGAGTCTCACGCGGCATCCGGGCGAGGCGCATGTGCTCGACGTGAGCGGGATCGCGGGATTCCTGTATCTCCCGACTCTGCAGCCGGAGGACGCGCAGCGCGTGCTCGAGCTGGTACGGCAGAGGGGCGGCAGCATCAACCCGCCGAACGTGTTGCCGTGGCCGGCGACGACACCAATCGCGCAGTTCCACTGAGCGGCGCCGCGGAGAACGCGCGCGCGTTCGTTCCGGCCCGGCCTCTGCTCGACGCGCTCGAGGCCACGCGTGTCGACGGAACGCCGCGGCACGTCGTACTCGGTGACGCGTCCGAACAGGAGATGGAGCTCGAAATCTGTCGCGATGCCGACGGGCGTGTGCTCATCGGATTGTCGCAGATGGGGCCGAGCGACGAGAGCGAAGCGCTGCGACGACTCGCGCGGCAGATGGCGGCCGAGACCGACACGTCGAAGTTGCTCGAGATCCTGTGCAATGCCGCGGGCGAGCAGTGCGCCGCGAATGGCGCGTCGGTGCTCAAGGCGGTGGCGAACGAGGGCGAGCTGATCGCCGCCACTGGACCGCTGGGGGTCGCGCGCGGGCGGCGGTTCGCTCTCCCGGGGTCGCTGGCGCGGGAGGTCCTCCGCACGCGCGATATCGTCGCCGTGGCCGACTTCAGCGGCTCCTCACGACCACTGATGAAGGTCGCGCCTGAAGTGCGGGTCGGGCCGATGCTGCTCGCTCCGCTCATCGCGCATGAAACCATACTCGGCGTGCTTGCCGTTACGCGCGACATCGGGGCTCCGCCGTTCTCGAAGCGTGATGCGCATCGCATGCGCGCGATCGCCGACTACGCGGCGCTCGCGCTGTGGAAGGCGGAGCTGCTCGATCAGGCTCAGTCCGCGGACCGCGCGAAGAGTCGATTCCTGGCGACCGTGTCGCACGAGCTGCGCACGCCGCTCACGGCGCTGGCGGGGTACGAGGAGCTGCTCGTGGATCAGGTCATGGGACCGCTGTCCGATCCGCAGCTCGACGTGCTGGAGCGGATGCGGTCGGTGACGCAACACTTGGCGACAGTCATTGAAGAGGTGCTCGCGTTCTCGAGCCTGGACGAAGGGCACGAGATCGTGCGCGCGACCGATTTTCTTGCCGCGGATCTGGTGCACGCGGCAATGGCCATCATTGAGCCGCTGGCGCGACAGAAGCGTCTGGTGTTCGAGTCGAGCGTTCCCGATACGCCCATTCGCATGACGAGCGACATCGACAAGGTCCGGCAGATTCTCATCAACCTGGCGGGGAATGCCGTGAAGTTCACGGACACGGGCAAGGTTGCGCTCGAGCTCGAGCGGCAGGGTGCCGACGTGCGGTTTACGGTGCGTGATACGGGGATCGGCATTGCGCGCCGCGATATCGACCGGCTGTTCAAGCCTTTTGCGCAGCTGGACACTGGCCTGACGCGGCGGCACGGGGGAACCGGGCTCGGTCTTTACATCGCGCGCGGCCTGGCCGAGCTGCTGGGCGGCCGAATCGAGGTGGCGTCGGAGTTCGGGAAAGGCTCGGCGTTCACGCTCGTGCTGCCCGCCGACTAGCCCTGACCGCGGCCTCGCAACTCGCGTTAGATTTGGAAATTATGTCCAGTCTTCCCATCACGGGTGTCTTCAACGACGGCTACATCGCGCAGGCGTACGATTCGTATCGCCGCGACCCAGCCTCGGTGGATGAAAGTTGGCGACAGTTCTTCCGCGTTGCGGAGCAGCTCGCCTCGACCGGTAGTGCGGCGGGCGCCGTCGACGCCGGCTTACTTCGAAAGGCCGCCGGCGCTGCATCGCTAGTCGGCGCCATTCAGCGTCACGGCCATCTCGCCGTCGCGCTCGATCCTCTCGGAAGCGCGCCACCCGGTGCGCCGGAGCTCAAGCCTGAGTTCCACGGCATCACCGACGCCGATCTGCGCCAATTGCCGGCGTCAGCCATCGACTCGAATGCTGAGACCAGCACCGCCGCCGACGTCGTTCAGAAAATGCGCGAGGTCTACTGCGGCGCCCTCGGCTACGAGTTCGAGCACCTCGGCGACGAAACGGAGCGTCAGTGGTTTCGTTCGACGATCGAGGCGGGCGACGTCATGATCCCGTTGACCGACGACGAGAAGAAGGCGCTGTTGCAGCGGCTGGTCGAGGTGGATGGGCTCGAGCGGTTCCTGGGTTTGGCGTACGTAAGCGTGAAGCGCTTTTCGATCGAGGGAATCGACGCGCTCGTGCCCATGCTCGACGAATCGATCGCGCGCGGCGCGCATGCCGGGGCGCGGCAGATCGTGATCGGCATGGCGCATCGCGGTCGTCTGAACGTGCTCACGCACGTGATGGGCAAGTCGTATCGCGCGCTGCTCGAGGAGTTCGAGGGCAGGCATGGGCCGGCGAGCCCCGACGGCGAAACGGGCGACGTGAAGTATCACAAGGGCTATCACGGAACGCGTGAGTTTGCGGACGCGGGCCAGGTGTCGCTCGAGCTCGTGCCGAATCCGAGCCATCTCGAGGTCGTGAATCCGGTGGTCGCCGGCGTGGTGCGGGCCAGGCAGCGTGTGGCCGGCGGCGCACCGAACGCGCGCGATGAAGCGAGCGTGCTGCCGATCGTCATTCACGGCGACTCGGCGTTTCCGGGTGAGGGTGTGGTGCCGGAGACGCTCAATCTGTCGTTGCTGCGCGGGTATCGCGTGGGCGGAACGCTGCACATCATCGGCAACAACCAGGTGGGCTTCACCACCGATCCGATCGACGCGCGCTCGACGCACTACGCGAGCGATCTCGCGAAGGGCTTTGAGATCCCGATCGTGCACGTCAATGCCGACGACGTCGAGGCGTGCATCCAGGCGATCCGTCTCGGTATCGCCTACCGCCAGCGGTTCAATAAGGATTTCCTCATCGACCTCGTGGGCTACCGTCGTCACGGGCACAACGAGGCCGATCAGCCGGCGTTTACGCAGCCGCTGATGTACAAGATCGTCAGCGAGCACCCGACCCCGCGCGACGTGTTCGCGGCGCGACTGGTACGTGAGCGCTTGGTGACGGAACCAGAGGTCAAGGCGTCCGCGCAGGCGCTGACCGATCGGCTCAACGCGATCTATCAGGAAATGAAGAAGGAGACGCCGGCGCACGCGGCCGACGCGGCGGTGGCAAAGACAGTGCCCGCCGCCGCCGAAACGGCCGTGCGCGCCGAGAAGCTGGTGGCGCTCAATGAACAGCTCCTCAGCTGGCCGTCCAACTTTGCCGTGCACGCGACCATGCAGCGAACGTTGCCGCGCCGTCGCGATGCGATCAGCAGCGGCGGCATCGATTGGGGTCACGCCGAAACGTTGGCGTTCGCGTCGCTCCTCACCGAAGGCACGAGCGTGCGCATCACCGGCCAGGACGCCGAGCGCGGGACGTTCTCGCACCGCCATGCGGTGTTGCACGATGTGAAGACGGGCGAGACCTACACGCCCTTGGGCAATCTGCCGCAGGCGACCGCGGCATTCGAGATCTACAATAGCCCGCTGTCGGAAACGGCGGTGTTGGGGTTCGAGTACGGCTTCAGTGTGGCGGCTCCGGACGAGCTGGTGGTCTGGGAGGCGCAGTACGGGGATTTCGCCAACGTCGCGCAGCCGATCGTGGATCAGTTCATCTCGGCCGGGCGCGCAAAGTGGCGGCAGGATTCCGGGCTCGTGATGCTGTTGCCGCACGGATACGAAGGCCAGGGTCCCGAGCACTCGAGCGCCCGTCTCGAGCGGTATTTGCAGCTGTCGGCTGAAGACAACATGGTTGTGGCGTATCCGTCCACGCCCGCGCAGTACTTTCACATTCTGCGCCGGCAGGCGGCGCGGCGGCCACAGCGTCCGCTCGTGCTGATGCAGCCGAAGCAATTGCTTCGCATGCCCGCGGCGGCGTCCACGCTCGAGGAACTGGCCAACGGCACGTTCCTGCCGGTGCTCGACGATCCGATCGCATCGGCGAATCGCGACGCCGTGCAGCGCCTGGTCTTCTGCACCGGCAAGATTTACTACGACCTTACGACGGGCGTGGGCGAGCGTCCGTCGAACGTCGCGATCATTCGTGTGGAGGAGCTGGCTCCGTGGCCGCGCGAAGTCGGCGAGGTGGTGGACCTCTATCCGAACGTCGACGAAGTCGTGTGGGCGCAGGAAGAGCCGAAGAACATGGGGGCGTGGACGTACGTCCAGCCGCGCCTGCGCGCGTCGATCGGCACGTTGACCACGCTGCGGTATTTCGGACGTCCGGAACGGTCGAGCCCCGCCGAGGGTTATAAGTCGTCGCACGACGTCGAGCAGGCGCGGATTGTGAAGGAAGTGCTCACCTACGCGCCGGCGTCGAAGAAAAAGGCAGGCGCGACTCGCTGAGCCGCGCCGCCGCATCGCTTTCCGGGGAAAACGAGTGTTGAAGCGCGCGATCGTTCTCTGTCTCAGTCTGCTGTTTTCCACTGCGCCGCGTCTCGTTGCTCAAGAGCGCGGCGCCGCTGCGTTGGCCGAGCTCGTCGGCGGTCTCGGAACGACGACGCGCGTCCTGATGATCGGGGCGCACCCCGACGACGAAGACACGCAGCTCATTGCGTATCTCGCCAAAGCCCGACACATCGAAACCGCATATCTCTCGCTCTCGCGCGGCGACGGCGGTCAGAATCTGATCGGCAATCAGCTTGGCCCGGTGCTCGGCATGATCCGCACGGAGGAGCTGCTGGCGGCGCGCCGGCTCGACGGTGGGCGACAGTACTTCACCCGCGCGTTCGACTTCGGATTTTCCAAGACCATCGACGAGACGTACAAGCACTGGCCGAAGGATTCGATTCTGCAGGACATGGTCGCGATCGTGCGCGCTTTTCGTCCGCAGGTGATCATCGCCGTCTTCACGGGCACTCCGGCCGACGGACACGGGCATCATCAGTTTTCCGGCGTGTTGGCGCGCGAAGTGTTCGACGCCGCCGCCGATTCGGTACGCTTTGCGTCGGCGCGCGTCGGCGGCCTGCGGCCCTGGACTGCCTCAAAATTCTATCGGTTGCGGCGCGGCGGCGGGGCCGCCGGCACGCTCACGTTCAACGTCGGCGAGTACGACCCGGCGCTCGGCGAGAGCTACTCGGAGATCGCCACGGTCAGCCGTTCGCAGCATCGGTCTCAGGGGCAGGGGGCGTTGCCGCAGCGTGGCGCGCGCTACACCGGCGTCGTGCTTGAAACGTCGCGCGTTTCCGACGTTCGCGCCGGGGACTCCGCGCTGTTCGCCGGCATCGATACATCGTGGGCGCGATTCAAGTCGCTGCGCCTCGCCGATTCGGTGCGGAGCGCGATCGACTCGCTGACGCATGCCGAGGCGGCGGTCAGGCGTTCGCTCGATCTCGTCGACCCGTCGAAGATGATCGCGCCGCTCGCGGAATATGTGCGCCTTGCGTCGCGCGCCGAGAACGGCGTGACGTGCGCGACGTTGAATGCGCTCAACGCCGACGCGCCGGAGTGTGAACCGGCAATGGGAGACTTGGCGCTCGCGCTGGCGTCCACGACGTCGCGTGCGACGGCGGCGTTGGTCAATGCCGCCGGTGTGACGGTCGAGGCGACCGCGCCGCACGAGCTCCTCGCGCAGGGCGATTCGGTGCCGGTGACCGTGGCCGTGTACAACCAGGGCGCGACGCCGATATCGCTCGAGAGCGCGTCGTTCATCGGGCAACTCGGCATGTCGTCGCGCCAAGCGCGCAACATTCCTCCCGACAGCGCGGGAAGAATCTCGTTGGCGTATCACGGGACGATCTTGTCGTGGCCGTGGTGGCTCAGGCGTCCGCTCAAAGGCGACACGTTTACGCAGCCGCTCGCCGAGATGATCACGGGTGAGGATCGGATCCGCGATTCCGGTGTGGAGGTTGGTCTGCGCATTGGCGGTGTAGCGTTTTCGTATCGCACCGGGCCGATCGTCTACCGCTACGCCGACGCCGCGCTCGGCGAAGTGCGTCGCCCGCTTTCGACGATTCCCGAGATCTCCGTGCTGCTCGAGCACGAACTCGAGTATGCGCGCGCGAACTCGCCGTTCGATCGCATGATGCGCGTGTACGTGCATTCGGCGGCCACCGCGCCGCGCGATGTGGATGTCTCGCTCGCGTTGCCGGCCGGCCTCACGGCTGATTCGGCGGTGCGGCATGTGACGATCAAGGCGTTCGGCGACGCGAATCTCTACTTCCGCATTCGCGGACGCATGCATCCGGGTCGCGATTCGATCGTCGCGTCGGCGAAGAGTCACGGCGCGACGTTCACGCTCGGATTCGTGCCGATCGAGTACGAGCACATTCGTCCGCAGCGGTCGTATCGCCGGTCCACGGTGCAGATCGAAGCGGTGAACGCGACGTACGCCAATCTGAAGATCGGCTACATCCGCGGCGTTGGCGACAACGTCATGCCGATGCTCGAGCAACTCGGGCTGTCGGTCGTGGAGCTCGATCCGGTGACGCTGCCGCAGGCCAGACTCGGCGGACTGACGACTATCGTGCTGGGTAGCCGGGCGTACGAGGCGAATCCGTCGGCGATGGTGGCGAACACGCCGTTACTCATGCAGTTCGCGCGCAACGGTGGGACGGTTGTGACGCAGTATGGGCATGCCGACATTGCGCAGCCGGGCATTCTTCCATTTCCCATTACCATGGCCCGCACGGCTGATCGTGTGACGGACGAGAATGCGACCGTGCGTGTGCTCGATCCCGGATCTCCGCTGCTGGCGATGCCGAACAAGATCGTCGAGGCGGACTTCGCGAACTGGGTGCAGGAGCGAACGCTGTACATGCCGCAAACGTTCGACGCGCACTATCGCCAAGTGTTCTCGATGAACGACAAGGACGAGCCGCCGAACGATGCGGCAGTGCTCGTCGCCCCGGTGGGGAAGGGGACGTACATCTTCACGACGTTCTCGTTCTTCCGTCAGTTGCCGGCGGGCAATCCGGGCGCGGCGCGCTTGTTCATCAACCTGCTCGCGGCGGACCAGCGCGCGGCCAATCGGCCGAGTGTGCCGGCGAGCAGCGCGGTGCGCCCGTGATCGTGGACCCGCGACTGGTTGCGTTCGTTGGCGTCGCGGCGATTCTGATCATTCTGCCCGGTGCGGACATGGCGTTGGTCACGCGGAACACGCTGGCGCTCGGGCGGAGCAGGACGATGCTCACGATCGCGGGCATCGCCGCCGGATGCGTGATCCACGCGACGGCGTCGGCGTTCGGCCTCTCGGCGATTCTCGCGACGTCGGCGACGGCGTTCAATGTGATGAAGACCGTGGGCGCCATGTATCTCGTGTGGATCGGAATCCAATCGATCCGCGGCGCCGGCGCGCCGCCCGTTGCGGCGTCCGGCAGAGTCGCGGCACATCAAGGGCTCGGTCCGTTCTTGCAGGGTTTTCTGACGAACGTGCTGAATCCCAAGGTCGCGATCTTCTATCTGACATTTCTGCCACAGTTCATCGCGCCGGGTGAGCCGGTGCTCACGCGCAGCTTTTTGCTCGCGAGCATTCACATCGTGATGGGAGTCATTTGGTTGACGGCGTACGCGTGGTTCGTCGACCGGCTCGGTGCAATTCTCACGCGTCCGCGCGTGACGGCGTGGCTGGAGCGCGTGACCGGCGGCGTGCTGATCGCATTGGGCGCGCGCTTGGCCTGGGAACGCCGATGAGCGACGAGAACCCCGACGGCGGGCGACGTTTTCGCAAAACGCTGGTGAGCGTGATGGCCGTACAGATCGTCACGCTGCTGCTGCTCTGGTTGCTGCAACGCCGATACACTCCGTGATCGCGCGCGCCGTTCGTCCCCGACATTTTGCGTCCGGCACATGCATCCGCTGAACTGGGTCATTGTCGTTGGGTGGCTGGCATACGTGGTGACGCACGGCGTGCGTCGCTCCAAGGGCACGAAGGGGATTGAAGGCTACTTCCTGGCGAATCGCAGTCTGCCGTGGTGGGCCGTGGGTCTCTCCGTCATGGCAACGCAATTGTCGGCCGTGACGATGATCGGCACCACCGGGCAGGGCGCGACCGACGGAATGCGTTTCATTCAGTTCTACTTTGGATTGCCGATCGCGATGGTGATCCTCGGTGTGACGCTGGTGCCGTTTCTGCACGGGGCACGAGTGTACACGGCATACGAGTATCTCGAGCGCCGCTTCGACGCGAAGACGCGATCGCTGACGGCATTTCTTTTTCTCGTGTCGCGCGCGATGTCGTGCGGGACGATCATCGCCGCGCCGGCGGTGGTGTTCTCGGCGATCTTCGGCTGGCCGGTCGCGTGGTCGGTGGCGTTGATCGGCGTGCCCGCAGTGCTGTACACCATGGTTGGCGGTGTGCAGGCCGTGACGTGGGTGGACGTGAAGCAGATGTATCTCATCGTCGGGGCGCTGGTGGCGGTGGTGATCACGTTGATCGTTCAGATTCCCGTGTCGCCGGGCGAGGCGTTGCACATCGCCGGCGCGGCGGGCCGGCTCAAGGTGTTCGATTTTTCGTTCAGTCTCACGAACACGTACACGTTCTGGTCAGGACTGATCGGCGGAACGTTCTTGATGCTGTCGTATTTCGGAACGGATCAGAGCCAGGTGCAGCGCTATCTCGCGGCGAAGTCGGTGGACGAGGCGCGCACGTCGCTGCTGATCAGTGCCTATTGGAAGATTCCTCTGCAGGCGCTGGTGCTGCTGGTTGGCGTTCTCGTTTTCGTGTTTTACCAATTCCAGCGTCCGCCCCTGCTCTTCAATCCGGCGCACGAGCGACGCGTGCGAGCGGCCGAGCCCGCGGTGTATGGTGGGCTCGAGGCTCGGTACGCGGCGGGACTGACGGTGCGAGACACCGCAGCGCGAACAGTCGCCGCGGCGCACGATCGGGGCGACGAACCGGCGGCCGCCGCGGCGATGACGCGACTCAGGGCGAGCGACGACAGCGTCTCGGCGGTGCGGACCGAGGCGCTCGCGCTCGCGCAGCGGGTGACGGGTCAGGCGTCGAAAGACGTGAACTACATCATTCCGCGCTTCGTGCTCGACTATTTGCCGATTGGGCTGGCCGGTGTGTTCATCGCGGCCGTGATTGCGGCGGCGATGAACGCGATATCGGGTGAGCTGAACTCATTGTCGACGACGACGGTGATCGATTTTTACAGGCGCTGGATTCGAAGCGAGGCGCCGGATGAGCATTTCCTCAAAGTGTCGCGTACGGCGACCGGCCTCTGGGGTGTATTTGCGTGCGTCGTCGCGACGTACGCGGTGAACCTCGGGTCATTGATCGAAGTGGTGAACCGGTTTGGATCGTTCTTCTACGGCTCGATTCTCGGTGTGTTTCTTCTGGCGATGATCGCGCGGGCACGTGCGGCAGGCGCATTCATTGGACTGCTCGCCGGAATGGCGCTGGTTGGCGCGGTGAATTTTGGCGCGCCGTCGGTGTCGTTCCTATGGCATAACGTGATTGGCGCGGTGACCGTGGTCGTGGTGGGCATGGTCATCAGCATGCTGCCGCGAGCGCCCGAGCGCATTCTCCGAGATTGATCCGTCCTTCGCCGCTCCTCTGGATGCCGGGTTTGATCCGTTGAATCTGGTTGATCGGGTCGACTGGACAGCCTCACCCGGCCCCAGCGATGTTCATAGACATGGAACGACCGCACGTGGTCATCATCGGTGCCGGGTTCGGAGGTCTCTATGCCGCCCGCGCACTCAAGAATGCGCCGGTAGACGTCACCGTGCTCGACCGCACGAATCATCACGTCTTTCAGCCGCTCTTGTACCAAGTCGCGACGGCCACGCTCGCTCCGACCGACATCGCGGCGCCCATTCGATGGCTGCTGCGAGGGCAGAGCAACACCGACGTCGTGCTCACCGACGTGCTCGCGATCGATCCCGATCGCCGCGAGGTCATCTGCGAGGGCGACCAGCGCATTGATTACGATTTCCTCATCGTCGCCGCCGGCGCGCGCCATTCGTACTTCGGACACGATGAATGGGAAGCCAGCGCGCCCGGGCTCAAGAGCATCGCCGATGCGATCGAGCTGCGCCGGCGCTGGCTAATCGCGTTCGAACGTGCCGACCAGACGTCGAACGACGACGAACGCAGGGCGAACCTCACTTTCGTCATCGTCGGCGGAGGTCCTACCGGCGTCGAGCTCGCCGGAATGCTGCCGACAATCGCGCGGTTCGCCCTCCCGCGCGATTTTCGGCATGTCGATACGGCGACCGCACGGATCATCCTCGTCGAAGGCGGCCCGCGCCTGCTGCCGGCATTCCCCGACGATTTGTCGGCGCAGGCTGCCGCAGACCTCAGCGACCTCGGCGTGGAAGTTCGGCTGAACACGATGGTCACGAACGTCGGCAACGGCTTCGTGGAACTGGGAGCGGAGCGTGAGCGCATCGACGCGCGCACGATTCTGTGGGCCGCGGGGAATGCCGCCTCGCCGCTGGGCGCGTCACTCGGCGCGGCGCGCGACCGGATGGGGCGGGTCGAAGTCAACGACGACCTGAGCCTGTCCGCGCATCCGGAGATCTTTGTCGTGGGCGACCTCGCGGTGCTGCATACCGACGGCAAGCCGGTGCCCGGGGTTGCGCCGGCAGCGATGCAGAGCGGCCGAACAGCGGCGCGAAACGTCGTCCACACGGTTCGCGGCGAGGGGCGCGAACGATTCCGCTATCGGAACAAAGGCGATCTCGCGACGATCGGTCGATACCGGGCCGTTGGCGTTCTCGCCGGACAGCACTTGAGTGGAGGGTTGGCCTGGTGGACGTGGTTGTTTGTCCACATCATGTATTTGGCGGGCTTTCGAAATCGCTTAAGTGTATTGTTGGAGTGGGGGTATTCGTTCTTCACGTATCAGCGTGGTGCGCGAATGATCAGCGCCGGCGCGCCGCGAGCGCCAGCGCATCTACCATCACCTCCGCGCACCTGACCGGTCTCATCCCGATCCCTTCGTGACGCAGCCAACAGTCGGCCTCGATTTCGCGCGAATCGGCATTTCCGGCGTCCGGCTCGAAGCGTTGTTCGAGGCCGTTCCGCTCGCGATCGCCGTGTTCGACGGCGAACTTCGACTCGCGAGCGCGAACGAACGATACCGCGAGCTTACCGGCGTTCCGGGCGCGCCCCCGACCAAGGTCTCGATCTACGACGCGTTTCCGAACGCACTCGCTGACCTCACCGACCAAATCGACACGGCGCTCCGACGGACGACGCAGGCCAAGGCTGTTCGCGTCCCGTTTCAGCATCGGGGCGGACGACGCCTCATCGAGACGACGTTCGTCGCGCTGATCGAAGAATCAGGCGGCCGCGGAATTCTCTTCGCCGGCAACGACGTCAGCGAACGGGAAGACCTCCGTGAAACGCTCAGTCGGAACGTCGCACAGCTCGAATCGATCTTCGACGTCATTCCCGATTCCGTACGCGTGTTCGATACCGAGGGGCGCACGGTCCGGTCGAACACACAAGCGTTGCAGGACCATCCGTCGGGTCAGCCATCGACGCTGCGCGAGCTCTGGCAGCTCGATCGTCCGCGCACCATCGACGGGACGAGCCTGTTCATGCACGAGCATCCGACCGCGCGCGCGTTGCGCGGCGAGCGAGTCCGCGGCGAAACGCTCGCCGTTCGCCGCGGCGCCGACGGATCGCCGGTGATCATCGAAGTCAATTCCAATCCGTTGTACGACGAGCACGGGAAGATCCGTGGCGCCGTCGCCGTCGAGCGCGACGTCACGGTGAAGACACAGCTCGCGAAAGCGCTCGAGGCAGAAGCCAAGCGCACGGCCGAGCTCTACGAGCGAGTATCGACGGAAGCCGAGCGTCTGGAGCGAATGGTCCAGGAGCGGACTCAGGAATTGCTCGCGCTGCAGGAAGCGCGTTCGCGTGAACGACGCCTGGCCGCGGTCGGCCAACTCGCCGCCGGCGTGATGCACGACGTGAACAACGCACTCAATCCGATCATGGCCGCGGCGTATCTCCTCGAGGCGAACGCCGAGAATCCCGTTGCCGTGCGCGACTACGCGGTACGGATCGCCAAGGCAGCGGAGACGGGAGCGGCGACCGCCGCACGTGTGGGTCGCTTTATTCGGCAGGATCCGGTGCAGTCCGAGCGCGACGAAACCGTTGATCTGTCGGTGGTCTGCGATGAAGTCGTGGCCATGACGCGTCCGCTATGGGCGGAGCGTGCGCGCGGCGGCACCGTGAATCTCGAGCGCGATCTTGCCGAGGGTGCAATGATCCGCGGCATCACCGGCGAGTTGCGCGAAGCACTCCTCAACCTCGTGCAGAACGCGCTCGACGCCATGTCCGGTGGCGGAACGCTGGGTCTGCGCACGTCGGTCGTGAACAACGAGGTGCGCCTCGAGGTGAGCGACTCGGGCACCGGCATGTCGGACGAAGTTCGCGAGCGCGCCTTCGAGCCCTTCTTCACGACAAAGGGACGACTCGGAACCGGACTCGGCCTCGCCGAGGTGTACGGCATCGTGAAGCGGCATCGTGGTCAGGCGGAGATCGATTCATCACCTGGCGCCGGGACGACGATTCGACTCATTTTCCCGCGGTCGACGCAGACACCCACCGTCGAGATCCCGGTGGTGAAGGGGCAGCGCGTCGCGCGGCGGGTGCTGCTCGTCGAGGATCATCCAGACAGCCGTGAGTTCATGCAGGCGCTGCTCGAGTCCGACGGCCACACAGTCGATACGGCGACCGGGATTCAGGAAGCCAAGGAAATGTTGGAGAAGGCAACGCCGTTGTACGAGGTGCTGGTGACCGACATCGGGCTGCCGGACGGTAGCGGGTGGGATCTCATTGTCCACGCACGCGAGCGGTGGCCTTTGATGCGCATTGGGGTAGTAACAGGTTGGGAACCGCGTGCAGGTGCTGGAAGCGATGGGGACTTCGTACTTCGAAAACCCGTCAGGACCTCTGAACTACTCGCCCAGGTGGCCGGTGAACGCTGACTGGAGTTCAGCGCCCGCTGGCGTCAACTGCCATACCAGGTCAAATTCCCGGAATGACTGAACCAGTTACTCGTATTCGCGTCCTCATTGCCGAGGATGACGACAACGCCCGTTCGTTGCTGACCGACTTGCTCGGTACTCTCGGTCACACGGTGGTTGCCGAAGTCTCCACAGGGCGCGAAGCATTTGAGCGCGCGAAAGACGTCGTGCCGGACGTCGTTCTGCTCGACGTACACATGCCGGATGGTTCGGGCATCGAAGCCGCGGAACGAATCACGCAATCGATTCCCGGCGTCGCGGTCGTGTTGTTCAGCGGCGACCACACGTTGACGCTCACCGATCGCGACGTCACCGCGACCGCCGCGATCGCATTTCTTCCCAAGCCGGCGCCGCCGCGTGTCCTCGACACCACGATTCGTCTCGCGGCGACGCGCGCCAAGGAATTGATGGCGGCGCGCCAGGACGCGGAGTCCGCTCGTCAGGCGCTCGAGAATCGGAAGACCATCGAACGCGCGAAGGGCATTCTCATGCGGCGCACCGGGTCGTCGGAGCAGGAAGCGTATCGCATTCTGCAGCGCACGAGCCAGGATCGCTCTGTGCCGATGGTGGAGATCGCGAAGGCCGTGTTGGCGAGCGAGCCCGGATTTCAGGAGACGGCGAAAGAAAAGACGTGAGACGCGCACCGAGCGCGCGTCTCACGCCGCTCGCGTTACCGGCTGCGCACCACGGAGAACTGCATCAGCGGCGACACCGGTAAGCCGCTCGACGACCAATCGATTGACGCCGACGTACCCGCCGGAACCGAGAAGCGGATGTACGCGGCCGCGCCGCCGACGACCGAGACGTTCGCCGGAGTCGCGTCGCCCAACGGAACTACCTTCAGGGGGTAGATGCCCAGCCGTTGCCCGGCTCCGTTCACCAACGACGGGAAAATGTTGCGCATGTTCCAGCTCGGCGCGGAGAAACGCGCGTCGGCCTGACCGGTGAGATCGTCGGCGAACAACGCCGTGGTCCAATCGCGAATCTGTGTGAGGTAGTCGGAGCCGAAAACGTGCGCGAGATTTGCCTGCCCGACCAGCGACGTGTTGTCGAGCAGCGACCACGTGTCGGCGTCCGCCGTTCCGCGGTGGTCGGCCAGGTATCGCAACAGATTCCACGTTGCGCCGCGCGTTTCCAGCGAATCGTTGTCCGCGTACACCGACGTCGATGACGGTTTGCTGATGAAGAACTCGAACCGGCCGAAGTTGTCGCCCTGAAAGTTGTTGAAGTTGTCCACCGTGGTCTGCGTCGCACCGATCACGCTCGAGCCGATGTTCTGGCGCGGCGCGAGGTGCGCCACATGGAAATACAACAACTCCTCGGCGACATGGCTCAGGCCCTCGTTGAGCCACGTGTCTTCGAACGCATCGGCGTTGTTCACGTAGAGCCGCCGCCCCGCGTTGATCAGGTGTTGGAATTCGTGAACGAGCGTGCTTGGCGTGAGATTCTGTACGTCCGTCTTCGCGCGCGGGTCGCCGAACCGGCCCGGCGCCGGGTCAGGCACCAACGAGTAGTACATCTCGGCGACGTTGCTTCCAGGACATCCCTGGAAGTCGTTCGTGTCCTGCTTGGGGAACAGATCGCGCTCATGAAAGAATCCGCCGATCACGCCGCCACTCCCGCGAGGCGTGAGCTTGTTCACCTCTTTCGTGAAGAGGATCAGAATCTTTCCGTTGTTGTCGATGTCCGTGGGCGCGCCGAAGTTCGCGACGTCGAGCGGACTCACGAGCGTGTCGAACATCGCGCCGAACGTCGCGTACTCGGCGTCGCTGAAGCCGCCGGCCGGGTTCGCGGTATCCGCAAGCACGATCGCCAGATTCGAAACCGCCGCCACGCGCGCCGTCACGTTGATCGCCGGCGTGCATGCCTGATTCGCATTGCCATTCGCGTTGAGCTGGAACAGCGAACCGACCGCCGGACTCGATGGAACGGTAGAAAACGCGGGTCGCTGTCTGAACGCCGTACGTGCCCCAGCGATCATGGGCGTGAGCGTGCGCCGCGAGCTCTCACGAAGATGCGCATCGTAAGTGCCGCGAAGGTTGTTGACCCGCGATTGCAGCGGGCCGGCGCTTGGTGTCGCATTGAACGCCGGCGCGATTGACGTGGTGCTGATCGCCGTGGCGCCTCGCGATGCAACGCTGATCGACGCTGTCGCGTTCGGATCGGCATTCCCGTGGAACGCGACCAGCGCGTAGTCCGCTCCGGCAGTTCCGCCGCCGAGGCAAATGCCGGTTCCGCTTACGCCAGGAACGACGCCACCGACCGCTGGTGTAGTCGGCGTTCCGTTCTGACAGGCGAGCGTTATCGTGGACGTCCCCGCCGTGGCGAGAAAGGTCGCGGTGAGGTTCGTTCCCGAAACTGCCGCCGTGATGGTGACGTTGCCCGGCGACGAACCAAGGGTGACTTGGGTCTTGGCCTGTCCGGAAGCGTCAGTGGTCGCGGTTCCGGGTGCAACGGTCGCCGCTCCGCTCGCCACGGCGAACGTGACTGTCGCGCCGGATACGGCGCCGTTGCTTCCCGTGACACGCACGGTCAATGGCAGCGATAAGGCGGCTCCGACCAAGCCAACCTGTCCATTACCGGAAACGATCGCAACCGCTCCCGGCGCGGTATTTCCTGGACCGATCGGTTCGGATCCACTTCCGCAAGCGGCGATCGCGATCGCGGACGAAAGGGCCAAGGCTCCACGAAGGCGCGAAGCGAGCATGCAATCTCCTGTTGGGCGACAAAAGAAGTCGATGGAACGTCGGGTTTCTAAACGAACCCTGAGAGCGGGTCGACCCTGACGCTACGGGACTAAGCCGCAGTGGCGGCCTCCGGTTCGCGTTTCGGCCGGGTATACTCTTCCATACCCAGCCCTAGCAGAATCGTGCCAGCCACGAGCGCGGCTGAAACCAGAAACGGCAGTTCGGGAAAACGGTCGAAAGCCCAGCCCGCGGCGATGGGAAAAATAACGCGCGCGGAACCTCCGAACGTCTGCTGAACTCCCATGTACAGTCCGCGCTCGTTGTTCGGGATCACGCGCGACAACAGGGCGGTCACGCACGGAAAGGTGAACGCCGTGCCCAAGGGCAGTAGCGCGACGGCCAACCCCAGCGGGAGAAATGGAAGGAACGCAACGGCCGACACGGGGAGAAATCCGCCCAGCTTGTCGGCGAACGCGGCGGGGTCTGCCATTCGGTGCATAAATGGCATGGTTGCCAGGCCGAGTGCGAGCAAGCCCTGTCCGAGCCTCGAGAGCCGCGCCTCGCCGAATTTGTCCACGGCCCAGCCAAGGATGAGCGCTCGCGTCAGCACGGAGATGACGCCGATGTAGGTGTAGAAATATCCGATCGTCTTCGCCGTCACGCCAAAGCGAGCCGCGAGGAAGAGCGCCAGAATTGCGTTCATCCCCTGGAATGCGCCGATTCCGATCGCATAAATCCAAATGAGTCGAGGTGCCGGTTCGCGCGAATGCGTGATGACGTGCAGCACCGCCTCGCGGCCCCGACCCGGTTTTGGTTTGGAGGCGCGGGCTTCGACCATGTCGCGCGATTCAACGAGAAAACGGAATGCGAAGCCGATGTTCAGCACGCACAGGGCCGCGGCGGCAAAACCAGGCGCGTGCTTTCCGAACACCATCATATAGGCGCCGAGCACGGGGCCAAGGGCCACGCCGGCGTTGGTTGCGGCGGACAACCATCCGAGGCCCTTCGCGCGCTCTTCGGGCTTGAGCGCGTCGGCCACGTAGGCCTGGATGACGCTCACGGTTCCGCCGCCCGAACCCTGCACGATTCGCGATAGGAACAGCAGCCAAAGCGAGTCGGAGTACGCGAAGATCACATAGGCGAATGCCGACGCGCCCAATCCAACCATGAGCGCCGGACGACGCCCATATCGATCGGAAAAACGCCCCCACATGGGGGCGCTCAGCAACTGTGCGATCGAGAAGGACGACACGAGCAAGCCCACGACGAGCCCGCTGGCGCCGAACGTCTTAGCGTAGAACGGAAGGAGGGGAATGATCATCAGCGTTCCGACCATGTCGATGAACGCTGTGATCATCAAAACAACAAGCTTGCCCATATGTATAAGCTATCGGCTACCAGCCGTCGGCCATCAAGTGTTCAGCGCGGATCAAAAAAAACGCGCTGGGTCCGGACAGATTCCAGACGTACATGATACGTAAACCATCGCGCGATTCCGTGCGTCGCGGCCAGGGTTGACCAATTCCGAACGCTTCGCACTACTCGGCCTACTCGGCGACCTTGCCAAGCGCGGCCGGCGGAACCGCCCGACCCACCACGCCGGCCAGTGCCACGATCGTGAGCACGTACGGGATCATCTCAACGAACTGCGATGGAATGATCTGCGCTCCCTGTAACTGGATCTGCAACGTCTCAGCCGCCGCGAACAGCAGGCAGGCCAGGGCGGCGCGGAACGGATCCCACCGCCCAAAGATGACCGCGGCAAGGGCAATAAACCCGCGTCCGGCGGTCATCTCAGCGCTGAACTGATGCTGGTCCAACGCCAGGTAAGCGCCGCCGAGCCCTGCAAACATCCCCGACCACGCCGCCGCGACATAGCGAACCCGGTTCACTCGAATTCCCACTGACGACGCGGCCGCCGGATGTTCGCCCACGGCCCGAATCCAAAGACCGATCGGCGTCCGATATAGACTCCATGACATCAGCGGCACCGCAAAAATTCCCCACCAGATGAGCGGGTTGTGCGCCAGCGCGCCAACGCCCGTGCCCGACTGTTCCGCGCCAAACCCCGGCACACGCGGTGAGTTTGCCGAGCTGTGAAACGCGAGACGCAGAAAGAATCGCGTGGCGCCGATCACAAGCAGGTTGATCGCGATTCCCACAACGACCTGATCGGCTCGAAACCGAATCACGGTGACGGCATACAGCAGGGCGACGGCGATCCCGCCGGCCATCGCTCCGAGCAGCCCGACCCACGCGCTTCCGCTGTAATAGCTCGCCAACGCGCCGCAAAAGGCGCCGCTCAGCATATAGCCCTCGAGACCGATTGCGATGAGACCCGAGCGCTCCGACACGACACCGCCGATCGCCGCGAACAGATACGGAATCGCGATGCGCAGCGTCTGCACGAGAAACGCGATGATGATCATCGGCCCCTCCTGAGCATGCGTCGCACCTCTGGAACGCTCGCCGCCACGGCAATGATCACGACGGCTTGCAGCACGTCCACCATCTGCTTGGGCACGACCGCGTTCACCGCGAGCCCTCCCTGCGACATCGTGGCGAACACCAACGCGGCCAACACCACGCCAAGCGGGTGATTGCGACCAACGATCGCCACCGCGATGCCAAGAAATCCTGCTCCAGACGCGAACGCGTCCTCATAATAGTGCTTATACCCGAGCACGTAGTTCAGCCCACCCATGCCGGCGAGCGCGCCGGACAGCGCCATGGCGCGCCACCACACGCTGCGAACATCCACGCCGCCGTACTCCGCGGCCAGCGGTTGAAGTCCGGTGGCGCGGAGCTCGAAGCCGCGCCGCGTGCGGAAGAGAAACCATCCCGTCACGATCGCCGCGAGAAGAGCGACCAGAATCACGACATTCGCGGCCGAGCCGTGAAACCCTGAGACAAATGCCGACAGCGGCGGCAGCGCGCCCGCGTGGATCTCAGCCGTGTGCAGACTGTCGGCGACCCGCATGTGCGCGGCGACGAAGTAGTTGAGCAGTGCGAGGACAACGAAGTTCAGCATGATCGTCGTGATGACCTCGTGCGCGCCGAACCTCGCTTTGAGCACGCCGGGAATTCCGCCGACCACTCCGCCGCCAATCGCCGCCGCAACCAAGTACACCGGCAGCGTGACGAGCGCCGGCAGTCCCGACGGAAGAATCAGTCCGACCATGGCTGCGGCGAATCCGCCCGCAGCCAATTGGCTCTCGGCGCCGATGTTGAACAGCCCTGCCCGAAGGCCGACAGCCACGGCGAGCCCGGTGAACGACAACGTGGTCGCCTTGTACAACACCTGGCCGAGTCCGTACGCGTTGCCCCATGTGCCTTCGAGCAGCAACCGATAGACCGTACCGGGGTTTTGCCCGAATGAGAGAATTAGAATGTCACCGACGATCGCCGCGACCAGCAGAGCGACGATGGCCGGCAAGATCGCTTCCTCGAGCGCCGCTCGGCGGGCGGCCGACGCGGCGACCGTCACGACCCGGTGTGAGGTTGTCGTGTCCGTGGTGGAAGTAGTGCTCATGCCGCGTGCCCGCGTCCGGACGTGGCGCCCGTCATGTACGGTCCGAGCACTTCCTCACTCGCTTGGGACCGCGGCATGACGGTCGCGAACTTCCCGCCATACATCACGGCAATGCGGTCCGACAACGCGAGAATCTCGGCGAGGTCGGCCGACACGAGCAAAATGGCTTTCCCCGCGTCCCGCGCCTCGCGTAGACGCGCGTGAATGAACTCGATGGCGCCGACATCCACGCCGCGCGTTGGTTGCGCGGCGAGCAATACCTGAAAGGCGCGCGACATCTCACGCGCGATGACAATTTTCTGCTGGTTGCCGCCGGACAAGGCGCGCGCCGGCACCGATGCGTCCGGAGGCCGGATGTCGAACGCGTCGATCTGAACGCGGGCATTTTCCTGAATGCGTTCGTTGTCGAGTCGTACGCCGCGCGTGAAACGATGCTGCTGTCCAAGAATCAGATTCTCGGCGATGGAATAGTCGAGGATGAGACCGCGAGCGTGGCGGTCTTCCGGGATGTGCGACAGTCCGGCGTCGCCGCGCTCCTTCACCGAAAGAGGCGTGACGTCGCGCCGCGCGATCTCGATCGTTCCGCCGCGCACCTCGCGCAGGCCGGCGAGTGCTTCGAGAAGCTCCGTCTGTCCGTTGCCCTCCACGCCGGCGATTCCCAGAATCTCACCCGCCGCGATGCCAAAGCTCACGGCGTCCACCGCCGTCAGTCGCCGCACGTCGTTCACGACGAGATTGCGAACTTCGAGCAGCGGAGTCGATTCGGTAACGTGCCCGCTATCCGTCCGCTCCGCCGGTCGTTGCTCGGCGAGGTAGTTCATCGCCAACTGCACGTCGCGGCCGACCATCGCCTTCGCAATCTCGGCGGGCGTGGTCTCCGACGTGTTCAGATGACCGACCGTGCGTCCGTGTCGCATGACGGTGATGGCGTCGGAGATCTCCATCACCTCGTCGAGCTTGTGCGTGATGAGCACGATCGTTTCACCGCGAGCGCGCATCTGCCGCAGCACCTGCCACAACTCGGCGATCTCCGGCGGCGACAGCACCGCCGTCGGCTCGTCGAGAATGAGAATCTTGGCGCCGCGATAGAGCGTTTTCAGAATCTCCACGCGCTGCGCTTCGCCAACCGACAGATCGGCGACGAGTCGCTCCGGTCGCACCGCGAGCCCCGTGGCGCGACTCAGTTCGGCCACCTCACGCTCGGCGCGATGCCGATCGAGCTGGCCGTTCTTCGTCAGCTCGCGGCCGAGTGTGACGTTTTCGGCGACGGTGAGCGTGGGAACGAGCATGAAGTGTTGGTGCACCATCCCAACGCCGGCATCGATCGCTGCGGCCGTGGACCAGCCGGCGGCGTCGCGACCGTTGACCTCCATCACGCCGGATTCCGCCGCGTACATGCCGCTGAGCACGCGCATCAGAGTTGACTTGCCCGCGCCGTTCTCGCCCACGAGCGCATGAATCTCGCCACGCGCCACCTCGAGCGACGCGCCGCGATTGGCGAGCACCGGGCCGAACGATTTGTGGATGTCCGCGAGTCGGATGGCCGGCGCCGCGGTGGCGTTTGATTCCACGCCGCTCATCGCGTGCTCGGCACGATGATTCGGCCGGCGATGATCTCCGCCTTGAGCTGTTCGACCCGCGCGCGCACGGCGTCGGGTATCAGCGCGCGATTGTGTTCGTCGTAGATGTAGCCCACACCGTCCTGGGCGAGGCCGAGCGTATAGATCCCGCCTTTGAACACGTGATCGCGCGCCCGTTTGATCATGTCGAAGACGCCCACGTCGATGCCTTTGACCATTGAGGTGAGAACGTGCCCCGGCGCTTCGCTGTACTGATCAGCGTCCACACCGATGGCCAATTTTCCGGTTTGTCGTGCCGCTTCGAAAATGCCGCCGCCCGTGGATCCAGACGCATGGTAGATGATGTCGACGCCCTGCTGATACTGGTTGAGCGCCAATTCCTTCCCCTTGCCCGGGTTGCGAAACGCATCCGGGGTGACGCCCGCGTATTGCGATACCACCGTGCAGCCGGGGCACACGGCCGTGACGCCTGCCTTATACCCGCCTTCGAACTTCCAGATCAGCGGCACGTCCATGCCGCCGATGAATCCGACCTTCTTCGATTTGCTGATCAACGCGGCAAGTGCGCCGACGAGGAACGACCCTTCTTCTTCCTTGAACTTGAGCGCGGCGACGTTGCTTGGGGGCGGAATGAGATTGCCCGCCTTGTCGGCGTTGAGCGAGAAGTCCACCCCGGCGAAGTTCGTGGTCGGATATTCCTTGGCGAGCTGTGTGATATCGTCGGTGAAGATGAACCCCACGCCCACCACGAGGTCCATGTGCTCGGCGGCGAGCAGCCGGAGACCGGCCTCGCGATCGGTGCCTTCGCCCGGCTCGATCAGCCGGATGCGTGCGCCGAGCTCTTTTTCGGCGCGCATGGCGCCGCGGTAGGCGCCGTCGTTGAACGACTTGTCGCCGAGTCCGCCCACGTCGAGCACAATGCCAACGTTCACCGCGTTGTCCGACGGTGGCAACGCGGCGCTGGAGGGACGGACAAATAGAAAGCCAACGTGGACCGCCAACAGCACGGCCACGAGAATGAGCAGCTTACGCATCGCGAAAGAATCGTTCGTCGCGGCGGCCGAGGCAAGAAGCCATCTGTTGGGCGGAGGCCCGTTGGAACTTCGCGCGGGCGCACGTCAGGGTTTAATTGGAAGGATGTCCGATCGCATTCGTACACGCTTTCTCGTCGTCGGCAGCGGCGTGGCGGGACTTCATACCGCCTGGCGCGCGTCGGATCACGGCGACGTTCTGCTCCTCACGAAACGCTCGTTGTTCGACAGCGCGACCGCCTACGCCCAGGGCGGCATCGCCGCCGCGCTCGGCGCCGGCGATTCGCCCGCGCTTCATCGCCAGGACACTCTGGCGGCCGGCGCGGCGCTCTGCGACGCCGCGGCGGTGCAGGTGTTGGTCGAAGAAGGGCCGGCGCGAGTCAGAGAGCTTCAGACCGCGGGCGCCCATTTCGATCTCGATCCGCGAGGCCGCCTGCAGCTCGGACGCGAGGCTGCGCATTCCAAGAATCGCATCGTGCACGCGCATGGAGACCAGACCGGCGCCGAAGTCGCGCGCACGCTGGTCGCGCGCGTGCGCGAGGCCGAGCGCGTGCGGGTGCTCGAGCGGGCTCGTGTTCTCGAGTTGATCGTTCGCGGCGGCATCTGCTATGGCGTGCGCGCAAGCATCGCCGGCCGCGCAACGGAGATCATTGCCGACGCAACGGTGCTTGCCACGGGCGGCTGCGGTCAGATCTATCGGTACACGACCAATCCTGTCGTCGCCACCGGCGACGGATTTGCCATTGCGCACCGTGCCGGCGTCACGCTGGCCGACATGGAGTTCGTCCAGTTCCATCCTACCGCGCTCGCCACGCCCGAGAATCCGCTGGCGCTCGTCTCCGAAGCGGTGCGCGGTGAAGGGGCCATTCTCGTCAACGCGCGCGGCGTTCGTTTCATGCGCTCGCTGCATCGCTTGGCCGAGCTCGCGCCGCGCGACGTCGTGGCGCGCGCGATTTTTCGCGAGCAGCGCAACGGAACCGTCTTTCTCGACGCACGAAAGCTCGGCAAACGGTTCACCGAGCGGTTCCCGGGAATCTTCGCCCTTTGCCAGGCCCGCGGAATCGACCCGCGAAAGGATCTCATTCCGGTGACGCCGGCCGCGCACTACATGATGGGCGGTGTCGTCACGGATTTGCGCGGGCGCTCGAACGTCCAGCGTCTCTACGCGGTGGGCGAGCTGGCGAGAACCGGCGTGCACGGCGCCAATCGTCTCGCGTCCAACTCGCTGCTCGAGGGACTCGTGTTCGCCGAACGCGTCGCGCGCGACCTCACCTCGAACAAGCCGCTCATGCGTCCGCCGCCGGCGGGAAAGTGGAAAGTTCCGCCGCTTCCCGACCGTGGCGCGGCGCAAGTTGCCGCGGACGATATCCGCTCCACCATGTGGGAGTACGCCGGAATCGTCCGAACAGCGCGCGGGCTTCGCGCGGCGCTCGAACAGCTTGATGACATTGGCACCCGACTGCCCCCCGGGGCCACGGAGGAGCTCAACATGCTCCAGACTGCCCAACTCATTGTCGAGGCCGCGCTTCTGAGAAAGGAATCACGCGGTGGGCACTATCGGGTGGACTTTCCGCACGCCAAGCGCGGTTGGAAAGGCAAGCACATCGAGCTCTGATCTCATCTAGTTGGGTTGACGGAGATCATTAGCTTTCGGCCATGGTTCTCACCCCATCCCCAGCCGCCATCGCGGCGCTCCAAGCCGACATCAAGCGCTTGGCCCGCAAGCGCAACGCCGTCATTCTCGCGCACAACTACGAGCGCGCCGAAGTACAGGACGTCGCCGACTTCGTTGGCGACTCGCTTGGGCTCTCGCGCGAGGCCGCAAAGACCGACGCCGACGTCATCGTCTTCTGCGGCGTGCATTTCATGGCCGAGACGGCTGCGATTCTCTCGCCCAAGAAAACGGTGCTGCTGCCCGACCTCGCGGCGGGCTGCTCGCTGGCCTCGACCATCGACGCCGACGGATTGCGCGCGTGGAAGGCCGAGTTCCCCTCCGCGGTCGTCGTGTCGTACGTCAACACGACCGCGGAGGTGAAAGCGGAGAGCGACTATTGCTGCACGTCGGGCAACGCTGTCGAGATCGTGAACTCCATCCCCGGGGATCAGGAGATTCTCTTCCTTCCCGACATGTTCCTCGGCGCACACGTGCGGCGGCTGACCGGGCGACGGAACATGCACGTGTGGATGGGCGAGTGTCACGTGCACGCGGGCATCGATCCGGAGCACATTCGCCTTCAGCGAAGTCTGCATCCCAACGCAGAGTTTCTCGTGCATCCCGAGTGCGGCTGTACCACGAGCGTGCTCGAGGCGATATCCGCGGGCGACGTCGACGCCGACGGGGCTCAGATCCTTTCGACGGAGGGAATGATCAAGCGGCCTGCGCAGTCGGACGCGGACGAGTTCATTGTCGCCACGGAAGTGGGCATTCTGCATCGCCTGCGTCGTGAAAACCCTAATAAGCGTTTCTTCGCGGCCAACGAGCGAGCGTCGTGCGCCTACATGAAAGTGACGACACTGCCAAAGGTCCTCGCCGCGCTCGAGCACAATCAGTATCGCATCACCGTGCCCGTTGCGATTGCCGAGCGGGCCCGCCTGGCGATCGAGCGCATGGTCGCGATCGGTGGCGGCGCCACGCAGCCCTTGCCCCCGGCGTCAAAAGGCGTAGATCCAGGGGAGTAACGGAGGCATGCCACAATGGAAACGCCTGAGACTCCTCGTGAGCACCAGTCGGTCCCGCGCACCATCACGCCGTTGACCATCGCGGCCATGAGCGGTGCTGGGATGTTGCGGTTCCCGTTGAAGCAGGAAGCGCTCGACGTCATGGTGCGATCCGCGCTGCATGAGGACGGCGCGTTCAACGACATAACGACGATCGCGACCGTCGTGTCCGACCGCCGGTCGCGGGCCACGCTCGTCGCGCGCGCCAAGGGCGTGGTGTGCGGCGTGCCGCTCGCGCTGGATGCGTTCCGTCTTCTCGATCCGAAAGTGTCAATTCGCGTTGAGCACGAAGACGGCGTGAGCGTCACCCCAGGCGAACCGGTGTTGTTCGTGACCGGCCATGCGCGCGGACTGCTTTCGGCCGAGCGGGTCGCGCTGAATTACATGCAGCGACTGTCGGGCATCGCCACGCTCACCGCGCGCTACGTGGAAGCGGTGAAGGGCACCGACGCCAAAATTCTCGACACGAGAAAGACCACGCCCGGCTGGCGAGTGCTGGAGAAATACGCCGTGCGCGCCGGCGGCGGCACCAATCATCGGATGGATCTGTCGACCGGAGTGCTCATCAAGGACAACCATCTCGCGGCGCTGGACGGCGACGTGGCCAAGGCAGTGACGCGCGCCCGCGAGCTTGCACCCGCCGGCGTGAAAGTCGAAGTCGAGTGTGATCATGTCGAGCAGGTCGTGCGCGCGATCGACGCGGGCGCGGACATCGTGCTTCTCGACAACATGTCGCCCGCGGAGCTGACGCAGTGCGTTGCGATCGGAAAGGGGAAGGCGGTTCTCGAGGCGTCGGGCGGCGTCACGCTGACCACGATTCGCGCGATCGCCGAGACAGGCGTGGACTGGATCTCGGTGGGAGCGCTCACGCACTCGGCGCCGGCGATGGATCTTGCCCTGGATTTCGAGTAACGGCGCAAAAAAACACTGCCGTACATTCCGTACGTTAGTACAACTCGGTACCAGGACTGGCATACTCGCCATCCCAACTCGGTCCTCGTTTGGAGAGTTGGTACCGGCCCGGCGCCGCTGTCGCGCCTCGCTCATCGCCAACTCCAACACTTTCTTGCCGCGCGACGAGTACGGGAGATCGTGGCCGCGAAAGATTGTTGGCCCGCCGGACTTCACTCGAAGGAGTCCGAGGAGCACATGCTCGGTTCCACGTTCTCGTGCTGCAGCACTTCCGCTTCGTCGCGCGCGTGCGCGAGGCTCACTCGCCCCGACTCGGTCAATTGTATCCGTTCATCAGAGGTCGGCGCAGCTCCTGTTGATCTGCCGGCAGTTCGTGCAAACCAGCTTGCACTTGCGCCACTCGAGTTGCGGCGACCCGCAGTAGTCGCAGGATTCCGGCGATGGGCTGGCGGACGTGTGCGCTTCGGCGGACGGCTCGGCCTGCAGCACAATGCCCGGGCGGATGAACGGCGTGACGTGACAGGGCGGCATGCTCAATGAATGCCGACTACCGCGAGAAAAACAAGATCGTTTGACGTCGTGAATCGCGGGGACTAGTCTCCTGTCCTCTCCTCATCGGACCGACATGAGTCACGGACACCATTCGCGCTCTTCGGGCAACGGGCACGCCAGCGCCCAGCCCCACGGCAACGGTCATTTCGATTTGCACGCCGCGGCGCAACGCGTTCTTCTCGCGGCCGGCTTTGTGCTCGACTACGACGCCGCCGCGAGCCGGCAGCTCGAACAGATTTCAGGGCCGGCGGCGAGCGCGCCCGGCGTGCGCGATCTGCGCGACCGCCTGTGGTCGTCGATCGACAACACCGAGTCGCGCGACCTCGATCAGGTCGAGATGGCCGAAGCGCTGCCCGACGGGGCGATTCGTCTGACGGTCGCCATCGCCGACGTCGACGCCCTCGTGCCAAAAGGCTCGCCCATCGATCTCCGCGCACGCGCGAATGCGACGTCGGTCTACACGGGCGTCGATGTGTTTCCCATGTTGCCGGAGAAGCTTTCCACCGGCTACACGTCGCTCAACGAAGGCGAGGACCGCGTCGCCATCGCGATCGAGACCGTGGTGAACAAGGACGGCGAGGTGGTGGCGAACGACGTGTATCGCGCGCTCGTGCACAATCACGCCAAGCTGGCGTACGACGATGTCGGTGCGTGGCTCGACGGCGGGCCGCCGCCCGCCAAGATCGCCGCAAACGCCGAGCTCAAAGCGCAGCTCGAGCTTCAGCGCGAAGCGTCGCGCCGGCTGAAAGCGGAGCGGGTGAAGAACGGCGCGCTCGACTTTGACACGATCGAGGCAACCCCGATCTCCAAGGACGGCCGGATCGTCGATCTCAAAATCGTTCAAAAGAATCATGCACGCGATCTGATTGAGGATTTCATGATCGCCAGCAACGTGGCGATCGCTAGATTCCTCGAGGCGCGCGGCCGCTCGGGCATTCGCCGCGTTGTGCGCGAACCGGAGCGTTGGAATCGCATCGTCGAGCTGGCCGGCCGCTACGGAACCGCGCTGCCACCCGAGCCAGACTCATTGGCCCTCGCGCATTTTCTTCGCGACCGCCGCGCCGCGGACCCCGATCGTTTCCCCGACCTTTCCGTTTCGATCGTGAAGCTGATGGGGCCAGGCATCTACGCGCTCGATCTCCCCGGCAAGGATCCCGGCGGACACTTCGGCCTCGCGACGCACGACTACTCGCACGCCACCGCACCCAACCGACGCTACGCCGACCTCGTCACGCAGCGACTCGTGAAGGCAACACTGGCCAACGCGCCCGCGCCGTACACGGACGACGAGCTCGCCGACGTCGCCAAGCAGTGCACCGAACGAGAGGACGCGGAGAACAAAGTCGAACGCACGATTCGAAAGACCGTAGCCGCGCTCATGCTCAGCGATCGTATCGGCGAGTCGTTCGACGCGATCGTCACCGGCGCGAACGAGCACGGAACGTTCGTTCGGACCGTGCATCCGCCCGCCGAGGGCATGGTCGTGCGCAACCACGAGGGCTTCGACGTTGGCGACAAGGTCCGCGTGAAGCTGGTCGGCGCCGATCCGCAGCGCAGCTTCATCGACTTCGAGGGCCAGGGATCGCGGTAGCTTCGCCATCGTTAGCCCGTCGGTGGGACGATTTCGTGTGGTCGACCGCTGAATCCGCGGACTAAGCGGAACAGGACGGAATGCATCATTCCCCAACGAGCCCGGATTTTTTCTTGTTGACGGCCGCTCGGGATGCCAGTACGTGCGTCCCGAGCGGCTGTCTTAAAAAAAGAATCCCGGCTCGTTGCGCAAAGATGAATTCCGTGCTTGTCCGCCAATTCCGCGGATTCAGTGGTCAATGACACGGAGTCGTCCCGCCGACGCAGGCCAGTCACGGCGCACGCCCCGTACTCACCCGATCGGCTCCCTCCACTCCACGCCATCCTTCTCGATCAACTCAGCCGCCTCGCGCGGCCCCCAACTGCCGGCCGCATACGTCGGCATGCGCTTGGGCTTCGTGCTCTCCCAATAGCTGATCAACGGATCCACCACGCGCCACGCAGCCTCCACTTCATCACTGCGCGTGAACAACGTCGCCTCGCCGATCATCACGTCGAGCAACAACGTCTCGTACGCCGGCGCCGCCACCTCGCCAAACGCCTCGGCGTAATTGAAGTCCATGTCCACCGGCGCGATCTCCACGTTCGACGTCAGCGCCACCGCGGCGCCGGGAACCTTCACCTCGAAGTTGAGCGACACGCCCTCGTTCGGTTGCACGCGCATCACCAACGTGTTCGGCCGCAAATCCTGACTCGTGTGACCGAACATGAGGTGCGGCGGCGAGCGGAACGTCACTGCGATCTCCGACACGCGATTGGCGAGACGCTTGCCCGACCGCAGGTAGAACGGCACGCCATTCCAGCGCCAGTTGTCCACGAAGAGGCGCACCGCGGCAAACGTCGGCACATGCGAGTCGCGCGACACATCGGGTTCGTCCAGATAGCCGCGCACCGCCTTGCCACTCATCGATCCGGCGGTGTACTGCGCGCGCACCGTGTTCTGCGGAATCGTCTCGGGCGACAGCCACCGAATCGACCTGAGCACCTTCACCTTTTCGTCGCGCACGGCGTTGGCCGACATCTGCGGCGGCGGCTCCATGGCCGTGAGCGACAATAGCTGCAACAGATGGTTCTGGAACATGTCGCGGACGACGCCCGCCTCCTCGTAATACTTGCCGCGCTCTTCCACACCCACGTTTTCCGCCGCCGTGATCTGCACGTGGTGAATCCACTGCCGATTCCAGATCGGCTCGAAGATCGAGTTCGCGAAACGCAGCACGAGCACGTTCTGGACGGTCTCTTTCCCCAAATAGTGATCGATGCGATATGTCTGATGCTCGGCGAACAGTCCGAGCACCAAATCGTTCAACTGGCGGGCGCTCTCCAGACTGCGGCCGAACGGCTTTTCGATCACGATCCGCATCCACGGACGCTCGTCGGCGGTCCGCGAGCGCGGCGCCAGCCCGCTCTGCGACAAGTTGCGCACGATCGGCTCGAACACACTCGGCGGCACCGCGAGGTAGTACAAGCGGTTGCACTCCTCCGGCTTTCGATCCTTCTCGATCTCCGCCAGCCGCTTGCCCACCGCGGCATACCCATCGGCCGCCGTCAGATTCGCCGAGACGAAGTGCAATCGCCGGCAGAGATCGGCCCACAACTCATCGTCGATTCCACGAACTTCATCGGAATCGGCGAGCGCCTTGCGCATGTTCTCGCGAAAGACATCGTCGGTCATCGTCTCGTCGCGGCCCACGCCCAGCACCGCGAAGCGCTCGTCGACCAGATGCTCCTTCATCAACTGATAGATCGCCGGCAGCAGCTTGCGGCGAGCCAGGTCGCCGAGCGCGCCGAAGATCACCATGGTGCACGGATCGGCGCGCCCGGGAATTTGATGTTGACCCGTCTGCCCCGACGGGCGTGCCGAGACAACCGCTCCAGCGCCGCTCATGACTTCTTCACCGCGTGACCGCCGAACTCGTTGCGCAGCGCCGCGATCACCTTCGCGCCAAACGAGTCGGTCTGCCTCGACCGGAATCGCGCCAATAACGAATGGGTGATGATCGGCGCCGGCACGTCGAGGTCGATCGCCTCCTGCACCGTCCAGCGTCCCTCGCCGGAATCGGCGACCCACCCCTTGATGTCGGCGAGCGACGCGTCCTTCTGGAACGCACTCGCCGCGAGCTCGTTGAGCCACGACCGCACGACGCTGCCGTGCTGCCACACCTCGGAGATCTGCCCGAGATCGAGCTTCGGAAAGATCTTGGACGCATGCAAGATCTCATATCCCTCGGCATAGCCTTGCAGGAGCGCGTACTCGATGCCGTTGTGAACCATCTTGACATAGTGGCCGGAGCCCGTGGGGCCCACGTGGGCGTAGCCATTCTCCGGCGCCAACGCCGTGAAGATCGGCTCGCAATGCTTCACCGCCGTGTCGCTGCCGCCCACCATGAGACAGTAGCCGTTCTCCAGGCCCCAGATGCCGCCGCTGGTTCCCGAATCGACGAGCTCCATCTTGGACGCCGCGAGCTGTTCGCCCCGCCGAATGGTGTCGTGAAAGTTCGAGTTGCCGCCGTCGATGATGATGTCGCCCGGCGACATCATCGGCGTGAGCTCCGCGATGGTCTCGTCGACCGGGTCGCCCGCCGGCACCATGATCCAGATGACTCGTGGCTTTTCCAGCGACTGCACCACCTTGGCGAGATCGGCAGCGCTCGTCGCGCCCAATTTTTCGTATTTCGCCACGGCCTCGGCGCTGCGGTCGAAGACGACCAACGTGTGTCCGTTGCGCATCAGTCGCTCGACCATGTTGCCGCCCATGCGGCCGAGCCCGATCATCGCTAGCTGCATTTCAGTTCCCCGTGCAGGTGAAAGTGTTGCGAATTCTCATATGATGAACGGCCTGTGACATCACGCGAGCACGCCGTGCAACCGGAGGTCAGCCCGCAACTGCTCCGCGCTCCGAAACTGCACCGTTCGCATGCCCAAGGCCGCGGCCGGATTGAGATTCTGAGCGCGATCGTCCACGAACAACGTCGTTTCCGGATCGGCCTGCGTCATCCCGAGCACGCGTGTGTAAATCTCGTGGGTCGGCTTGCGTACGCCGAGCCAACAGGACGTAAAGAAAGTCGGAAAAATTTCGTTCAGGCCGAACGCATTGATGCGGTGCCTGTTCAGTTCGGCGCTCTCGTTGTTCAACGTCGCCATGCGCACCGCCTGCCGCGAGACGTCGCGAGCGACGGCGATACTGTCGAGCCAGGGCACGCTCTGGGCGAGCATGAACGTCTTGAACTCGTCCGGCGTGAAGCTTCGCGGAGAGCAGAAGACGGTGACGTCCAGGTACTCCTCGAGCGAGATCTGGCCGGCCTCCCACACGCCCACCGTTTCTTCATGCCGGTATTGAAAGTCCTCGGCGTCGAGCCCAAAGCGTTCGACGGCGGCAAGTCGCTGCTCGCGATCCCAGCCGTTGCTCCCCAGGACCCCGCCAATGTCGAATAGCACCAGCCGAATAGCCGACGTCATCCGATGAGCACGGCTCGCGCTGGAGCGCCGTCGAGGCCCGCAAGTCTGAGAGGCAAAACGCGCAGTTCGTACGGTCCCATCGGCGGTCCGGAGAGATCGAGACCTTCAACGATGATGATGCCGCGTTCGAGCAGCGTTCGGTGCGTGCGATGATGGCCGGAGTGAAACTGCTCGACCGAGAAATAGTCGACGCCGACCAGTTTGACGCCGAGCGACGCGAGATACTCCGCGCCGTCGGGTGCGAGGTAGGTGTAGTCTTTTATGAACTCGCCGCCGCGGATGAAGCTCGAATTCCGCGTCTGGATGAGGACTCGTGAGTGGCCTTTGAGCTCATGGCGCTGCAGCTGCTCCGCGCCCACCGCCATCGTCTTGGCGTCCATGCAAATCAGCACCGCGGGGCCCATGAGGACGTCGAGCGCGAGATTGTCGACCGTCACTCCGTCGTCGAAGAAATGCTTGGGGGCATCAACGTGCGTTCCCGTGTGCGACCCAAAGGCCACCGACGAGACATTCGAGCTTCCGCCTTTGGAAATGGCCTGTTGCGACGCGATTTGAATTTCGGGGTTTCCGGGATACACGACGCCGCCGGCGGCGATCGGAACCGAGATATCGTAGATGATCGGCATGACGCTTGTCCGGTAAATGCCTACGCGACGAGCCTGACCGCCGGCTGGTGCGTGACTTGGGAATTTCCGCGCGCGACGTGGAAACCTGCATCGCTCCGCCGGCGTTCCGCCACCCGACGGCCTGTCCCGACTTGGCGGGACGTGTAACGAGCTTGGCCGCCTGTTTCGACCCACGCGGGTGGCGGCCCGTCCCGCTCGGTGAAAGGAATCCGTAAAGCGCTTACAAAACTCTGGCCCTCGCCGGAACGAAGCCTTTCTATTCAATGACCATGCGCCGTTCGCCTCGCCTCATCGGCACCGTTGGCCTGCTGATCCTGGCATTGGTCGTTGCCGCCGTCCTTGCGTATCAAGCCTGGGATGCCGGCAGGTCGCAGCAGCGGACCGCTGAGACTGCCCTGCACGACTACGCCAAGATCGCCGACTGGCAGCTCACCCAGCAGGCGAGAAATGCGCTGCTCGCGCAAGTCGTCACGTCGCTGATCGTCCAGGCGTCGCGCATTCGCCCCGATTCCCTCCGGCAAACGCTCGTGACACCGGTCGAGGTCGAAGACATCGCGCGCGACATGATGAGCTGGTGCGACTGCCTCTCGGGCGCCCGCTACTTCTTCCGATACGATTGGAGCGAAGGAACATTCAGGACCACCGAGACCGACGCCCCCGATGCCGACCTCGCCTGGGTTCGCGACACCATGGTGGCGTACGCCAAGGCCATGGCTCCGGTGAAGGACCGCCGAGTGCTCAACTTCGGCTCGCCCAACGGGCGGTTTGGGTCCTTTCAGCAACTCGCGGTCATTCTCACCAACGATTCCTACGCCATGCTGTTCGGCGAACGGAATCATCGCCCGCTGCTCGTGGTGTTCGTCGTTGCGCGCGACATCAATCGTGGGCTGCCGGTGGAGCTCTACGGGTACGTCACCGACCCCAAGCCGTTTCTGAGCCCGGTGTTCGCGAACATCCGCGGCACGTCGGATCACGCGACGCCGCTGCTCCCGGAGTCTCTGATCCGCGGGCTGTCGATCGATTCGATTCTCTCCATCTCCGCGACGATGCTGGACGGAACCGAGGTCTATAAGTCGCCGGGGTGGGCCGCGCCTACGTACAGCGCCGTGGACACCGTGGAGCCGAGCTTCGGACGCCTGCTGTTGCGCGTGAGCATCAACAACAAGTTTGCCGACAAGCTCGTCGTGGGCGGGCTGCCGCGCTCGCGTTTGCCCATGATCCTCGCGCTGTTAGCGATCGCCGCTGGGCTGCTCACCGTCGCGTTGATTCAACTGCGGCGCCAGCAGGAGTTGGCGCGCCTTCGCACCGAGTTCGTGTCGGGCGTGTCGCACGAGCTTCGCACACCGTTGGCCCAGATCAGATGGTTCGCTGAGCTGCTGCACATGGGTAAGCTCCGGTCGGAGGAGGAGCGCGCACGCTCGGCCGGCATCATCGACCAGGAAGCGCGGCGATTGACGTACCTGGTTGAAAACGTTCTCAACTTTTCGCGGAGCGAAAAGGGCACGAACCGAATCGCGCCGGCGCCGGCCGATCTCGACCACGAGATCGGCGAAGCGCTGGAGCTGTTCGCGCCGCTCGCGCGCGCGCGCAAGAATTCGATCGTGGCATCGCTTGGCGCCAACGGCACCGTGTCCGTCGACCGGGATTCGTTCCGGCAGATGCTGCTCAATCTGCTCGACAACGCGGTGAAGTACGGCCCGGCGGGGCAGACGATCACCGTGGGTTCGGAAATCACGGGTGATCGCGCACGCATCTGGGTCGAGGATGAGGGCCCCGGCATTCCGCACGACGATCGACACCGCGTGTGGGAGCCGTACGTACGACTCAATCGCGAGAATGAATCGGCGACCGGTGGGAGTGGCATCGGGCTCGCCGTCGTCCGCGAGCTGGTGACCCTGCACGGCGGGCGTACGCGCGTTGAAGGGGCGCCCGGAGGCGGCGCGCGGATCGTGCTCGAGCTTCCACTCACACAGCCGGATTCCGACCAGCATCACGACGACACGACTCCCCCAAACAGCCACGTGCAACTCAAGGCGATTCCATGACGTACTCAACACTTGTCGGCCAGCGCCACTCGACGACGGACAGCCTCTCACTCACCATGCCGCGCATTCTCATTGTGGAAGACAATCCCGATCTCGCCTACGGCCTGCGTACCGGTCTCGAGATCGAGGGCTACGAAGTGCACGTTGCCGAAGATGGCGAAACCGGACTCGACCTGGCGCGCTCGTGGACTCCGGACCTCGTCATGCTCGACCTCATGCTCCCTGGCATGGATGGGTACCGTGTGCTCAAGACCTTGCGTGAAGGCGGGTCGGATGTGCCCGTGCTGATCCTCACCGCGCGCGGTGAGGAAGCCGACAAAGTCCTCGGCTTCCGGCTTGGCGCTGACGACTACGTCACCAAGCCTTGCGGAGTGCTGGAACTGCTCGCGCGCGTCGGTGCGCTCCTCCGCCGGTCGCGTCTCGCGGAACGCTCGGCGGCTGACGGGCTCGAGCGCTTCGGCGGCGTGGAGATCAACCCGGCGTCGCGCACCGTGACGAAGGAAGGCACTCCAGTTGCACTGAGTCCTAAGGAGTTCGATCTGTTGCTCGCACTCGTGCGGCGGCGCGGCGCGGTGGCATCACGCGTCGAGCTTCTGCGTGAGGTGTGGGGTCATCGGGTGGAGGTGATGACCCGAACCGTGGACATCCATATCGCTGAACTGCGGCGGAAGCTGGAAGATGATCCGTCGCAACCGCACCACATCCTCACGGTGTGGAAAGCAGGTTACCGACTCGAAGCGTGACTATGACCGATCACTCGGCGCCTTTCTTTTCGACCCCGCGCCTCGTCGCGGGGTTGATTGTTTCGACCCTCGTTTTCGCCGGCTGTCACCGCCAGCCGTCCGAAAGCGCACCAACGCCACCAACATCTCCGGCGCCGGCGCCGCAGACCCGTTCTGCGCCGGCGACGGCGAACATCACCAGCGGACGCGCGCTCCTTCAAGCGATGCACGAACGCTACGCGGCGGGTTGGTATCGCACCCTCACGTTCACGCAAAAGACGACCGTCGCCCTCTCGAGCGGCGGCGAGGTCGTGCAGACGTGGTATGAGGCGGGCGAGGTTCCCGGGCGTCTCCGCATCGACACCGATCGCGCGTCGAAGGGAGGCGTCATCTATGCACGCGATAGTATTTTCTCATTCACGAACGGTAAACTCGCGCGCGCCGATACCGGCATGAACGATCTCCTGGTGCTCGGTTTCGACGTTTACGTGCAGCCGGTGGCCACGAGCGAGGCCGTGCTCCGCCGCCTCGGGTTCGACCTCACGCACATCCATGAGGCGCGGTGGCAGGGCAAACCGGTGTACGTGGTCGGCGCCGTTCCCGGCGACACCACCTCGAAGCAGTTCTGGATCGAGCGCGACCGGCTGTTGTTCGTCCGGCTGATCGAGCACACGCGCCAGGGCCGCGCCGACATCCGGTTCAACGAATACGTGAAGTACGGCGGCGGTTGGCTTGCCGTCGAGGTGGATCAACTCGTCAACGGCAAGCGCCGCACGCTGGAGCAGTACTCGGATGTCAAAACGAATGTTTTGCTCTCCGAGGCGTTGTTCGATCCCAAGCAATGGGCGACTGCGCCGCATTGGGCGCCGCAGCGCAGGGACTAGTAATCCTGCGCCGTGCGAGCGTCACGCGATCGGGTAGGCTTGGCGGGCCGCTCGCCACGGAATTCGCGGAATCGCGGAAACTGCGCCGTTGTCGCGCCGGGCCTCAACAGCATGAGCACCGACTTACACCGACAATGCCCTGACGAAACACGGAGGCCGTTCGCGGCGCGATGGCTCCGCGCTCTACAAGCCCGGACGATCCTTTCTTGCAGCGCGTGCCCGTTCGAATCCGTGCGTTGACGTTCCAGTCCGTGCGAAAACAGTTCAGTATGGTTTCCGTAAATTCAGCGCATTTCGTGGTCGACAGCCGACCATCCATGACTAATTCATGATCCTCGTCCGGCGCATCAACGGCTAGGCAACACGTCGGCCAATTGACAATGCGCGTCCGTCGGGTTGAATCTCACGGTGGCGCGGTTGCGTTCTTCACCGCCGCCGACGGCATTTTCCAATAACACAAGGGTCTTTAAAGTATGCGTAGTTTTTTCGTTCCCGTCGTCGCGGCAAGTCTGATTGTTGGTGCTACCGTCCTTCACGGCCAGGAAGCAAAAGGGTCGGGCACCGTCGTCCTCCGGGCAGCCCGCGTGATCGACGGAACCGGCGCCGCGCCGATTCTCGATGGTGTTGTCGTCGTGACCGACGACAAGATCGTCGCCGTCGGCAAGCAGGGCTCCGTCACGGTTCCGGCCGGTGCCCGCACCGTGGACCTTGGCAATTCGACGATCCTGCCCGGGTTCATCGACGCGCACACGCACATCATCGGCCGCGAGCTCAAGGATCCGCAGGCGAATGACGCCGCGGTACGCGACTATGAAAGCACCGGCGCGATCATCGGCGTGGCCAACGCGCAAAAGACGCTGCTCGCCGGTTTCACGACGATCCGAAATGTGGGCGCGCCGAACTTCGACGACATGGCGCTGCGTCAAGCCGTCGGCGAAGGCTTTGTCATTGGGCCGCGCATGCAGAACGCCGGTCACGCACTCGGCATCACCGGTGGGCATTGCGATGAAAACGGGTTCAGACCCGGACTCATGGACGGCGGCATCAAGGACGGAATCGCCGACGGTCCGGATCAAGTGCGCGCGGCCGTGCGCTATCAGGCCAAGTACGGCGCCGATGTCATCAAGACGTGCGCGACGGGTGGCGTGCTCTCAGAGGGCGACGCCGTCGGCGTTCCGCAGTACACGTACGAAGAGCTCAAGGCGATGGTCGACGAAGCCACGAAGCTCGAGCGCAAAGTCGCCGCGCACGCGCACGGGACGGAAGGAATCAAGATTGCCGTGCGCGCCGGCGTGGCGTCGATCGAGCACGGTTCCTTCCTCGACGAAGAGGGCGCCAAGATGATGGTGCAGCACGGGACGTATCTCGTGCCCACACTCAGCGCCGGCGAAGCAGTGGTGAACGCGGTGAAGACCGGCACGCTCAAGGGGCTCCGCGCCGAGAAGGGGATGGCTGCCGCGGCGGCGGCGCGCAACGCGGTGAAGATCGCCGTGCGCAACGGCGTTCCGATCGCGCTTGGCACCGACGCCGCCGTCGGCTCGCACGGCACGAACGGCCACGAGTTCACGCTGATGGTCGAGTGGGGCGGCATGACGCCCATGCAATCGATCGTCGCCGGCACGACGAGCGCCGCCAAACTCCTTGGCTGGGACAACCGCATCGGTTCACTCAGCGCCGGCAAGCTTGCCGATATCGTCGCCGTTCCGGGCGATCCCCTTCAGGACATTCACGTCATGGAGAAGCCGAGCTTCGTGATGAAGAACGGCTTCGTATACAAGGGCCAAGGAGTGGCGCCGCCGTTGCCGTAGCTTCCGCCGGTGCGCCGTGCGAACGTGAATCGATGACTACCGTGCGCGGGCAGTTGGCCGCGGAATCCACGGAATGGCTGAATGACGCGGAATTGGGTTCTCGTGGGGAGATAACACGTCGCGCAACGAGCCCAGACGACCATTTTTTGAGACTGCCGCTCGGGACGCCTCACGAGGCACCCCGAGCGGCAGTCTCCAAAAAGAATTCTTAGCCAGTGCGCCACCACTGTGTTCAAACCATCACCCATCGCACGGCGCGATCATCGCCCGCCCACGGGGGACAACCTTGCGCTCGCCACACGCGACTCGCATTCTGATGTCGTCGTCGGCTTGAGGATTTCGATCCTGAAGGGTGAGATCGTGCGATGCCCGGCGCCGGGCACGCCACGGGCGCACTGACCACACAAGAGCGCGCCCGCACCGCGGTGTAGCGACATCGGGGCAGATGCTGATGGCCAACATATTCAGTTTTCTCGGCGCGCTGTTTGGCAAGCCGAAGCCGCGTTCCGATCAGAGACAACCCCCACCGCCGCCGCGGCCGCCCACACCACAACCGCCGCCGCCACCGCTCCCGCCCGAAGCTCGGCGGATGGTTGGCATATCATCCGCGACCGACGCCGGCTCGCTCGAAGCGATGCGTCAGTTGGGCATCAAGCGCGTGCGGATGACGATCATCTGGAACAACTATCTCGACACGCGATGTTTCGCCGATGATCGCGCCACACCAGTCAACGGTGGCGGACACACGATGGCTGAATTCTTCGGGATGGATCTCGCGACATTCGCCGCCGCGGGAATCGAACCGATGGTCGCCGTGCACTCACCCCCAACCGGCATGACGTTCGAGCAGGGCGTTGTCGCCATGCCGGCATTCATGGCGGGATTGGCCAAGCAGTTTCCTGGAATGCGCTGGCAGATCTTGAACGAGATGGACGCCGGGTCGGTCTTCACCGGCGGAAACCAGGATTGGTGCCTGGCGGACTCCAACGTCACGCAGAAAGTTCGCGGCGATCGCTACGGGCAAATCCTCGGTCCTGTGTACGACGCGATCAAAGCCGCCGATCCCACAGCGACAGTGATTGCCGCCGGCATCGCGCTCGAACCCACGGAGTTCTACGCGGGCTTCAACGCTCGCGCCCCGGGGAAGTACGATGCCGTCGCTGTGCACTGCTACGGCCCGCCCGTCACGCCGGTCTTCAAATCCAAGTCCGCTGCGATGCGCGCCGTGCTGGGCTCGACCCCACTCTGGTGCACGGAGTTCGGGAACAATCAGACGGACGACACAAGCCAATCCGGAGACATAGCCGAGGCGCTCGATGAGAACGACCGCCACAATCGATTTGATCGCGCGTACGTCTACACGCTGATCGGCGACGGCGGCTACGGTATCGTCCGTGCCGATGGGTCACTCCGCCATTCCGCGACGCATCTCACCGATCGGGTGGCCAGGTAGCGGCGGTCGGTTGGTGCGCCGTGCGATGAGTGATCGTTCGACCGTACACAACGAGCCCGGACGAAAGATGACTGCTGTTACGCCGGTACAGCCTCGACGCGTCGCGATAGAGCCATTCCGCGGATTCAGCAGCTTCCGCGGATTCCGCGGCCACTCGGCGCTCACCGCCGGCCCGATCAACCACTCGCGCACGCCGCATCGAGCTGCATCCCCAGTTCCACGGGATCAGATGTCGGCGAATCACACGAATAGTTGCGACACACGTACGCCGTCGGGTGCCCGTCGCGCGCCGTGCGATCGGCCAACAACGCGATCGTATCGTCGGCGGGTGCGCCCCCTGCAAGCACCAGCGACGGCACATAGTGCTCGGCCACCGCACGTTCCAGCGCCATGAACTCGATGTCGCGCGGATCACCGACGAGCGCCACCTCGATCGCGCCGTTGACCAACATGTCGGCCGATCCCAACAGGTGCCCAAAGGCGGCCGGATATCGCGCCATGTGCGGCGCCAGTGTCTCGACGACGTAGCCGGCACGTTTCCGCGCACCGGCGTCATCCAACAGCTCAGCGAGACGCAGCAGAAGCTCGACGGCGAGCGACGTTCCCGACGGCGTCGCGTTGTCCGTGATCTCTCGAGGGCGCGTGATCAGTGATTCATGGTCCGACGCCGTGTCGTAGAACGCGCCGGTCGCGTCGTCCCAGAACCAACGCACCATCGCGTCGCCCATCTCGCGCGCGCGATCGAGCCATCGAACATCGAACGTCAGCTCATAGATCGCGATAGCGGCGACGCCGAGCGATGCGTAGTCCTCGAGATAGCCGGCGATGCGGGCGCGACCGTCCTTGTAGGAGCGAAGCACGCGGCCATCGCGAACGAGACGGTCGAACAGAAACGTCGCGCTCTCCACGGCGACGGCCCGGTATCGCTCGTTAGCAAATGCGCGCGCCGCCTCGGCGATGCCGCGCACCATCAAGCCGTTCCACGATGTGAGAATCTTGTCGTCGCGTCCCGGCCAAATACGGACTTTGCGCGTCTCGTACAGTCGCGTCTTTGCGTGCTCGATGACGTCGTCGAGCTGGCGCTCACTGATCGAGAAGCGGGCCGCCAGCGCGCGCCGGTCGTTCGCTACGACGGACAGAATGTTGTGGTCCTCGAAATTCCCGTCGGTCGTCACGCCCCAATAGTCGCGCATGACCGGTGCGTCATCCCCGAGCACCGCGTCAAAGTCAGCGGCGCTCCAGACGTAGAATTTTCCCTCATGACCCTCGCTGTCCGCATCGAGCGACGAATAGAAACCGCCGTCGGGTGACCGCATCTCGCGCACGGCCCAATCGACGGTTTCCTCGGTCACGCGGCGCGTCTCCTCGTTTTTTGTCGCCTGCCAGATGTGCGTGCCGAGTCGAACGAGCAGCGCGTTGTCGTAGAGCATTTTTTCGAAATGCGGTACGAGCCAGACGGCATCCACCGCGTATCGCGCGAACCCTCCGCCGACCTGATCGTAGATCCCGCCGCGCGCCATTTGCGTAAATGAATGCGTGACGATGTCGAGTGCCTGCTCCACGCCGCGCCGGGCCGAATATCGAAGAAGAAAATCCAACGCCATCGTCTGCGGAAACTTGGGCGCTCCCTCGAAGCCGCCATGCTCGGCGTCGTAGCGCTGTGCCAGCGCACGGTACGCGGCATCGAGCAGCTCGGGCGCGAGCGGTCCGCTGCTCCGTGTCTTCTGCGACGCGGCGTCGTACATCTCGCGCACCGAGGCGGCCGTGCGCGCGACGTCGCCCGGCTTCGAACGGTAGGCGTCGGAGACTGTTTGCAGAATTCGTTTGAACGACGGCAGCCCGTGCCGTTCGTCTTTCGGGAAGTAGGTGCCGCCGTAGTACGGAACGCCGTCGGGCGTGAGAAAGACCGTCATTGGCCAGCCGCCGTGACCGGTCATCGCCTGCACGGCTTGCATGTAGATCCCGTCGAGGTCCGGACGCTCCTCGCGGTCGACTTTGATGTTGACGAATCGCTCGTTCATCATCGTTGCAGTGGCGGCGTCCTCGAACGACTCGTGCGCCATCACGTGGCACCAGTGGCAGGCAGCGTAGCCGATGCTGAGCAGAATGGGCGTGTTGTCCTTTCGAGCACGCTCCAAGGCGTCTGGTCCCCACGCGTACCAATCGACCGGGTTGTTCGCGTGTTGGAGAAGGTATGGACTGGTCTCGTGCGCCAGGCGGTTAGCCATTGTGAGAAGCGGGTTGGAGCGTCAGTTTGTCGTGCAGTCGATGCACTCCGCAGCGGGCACCAGATTTTTCGTACCCACGCTCAAACTACACCGCGTTGCCACGATCCACCTCGCACGCGCCGCCTTCGCGCCGCGCCCACAGTCCGGCCGACTCCGGCCTCTCGCGGGCCGCCAGAATTCGTCGAGCCATTCCGTGGTGGGCGGTCATCGTGACGGTGCTCGTGCTCGTCACGGTTCCGTTCGCCGTCGATCCCGTGTGGGATGCGGTGACGTTCGCCGGCGTCGGCGAAGGCCGGCTCGATCTGCCGGCGGCGTACCTGGCCATCGCGCCGCTGTCGACCGTCCTCGACACGCTCACGTTGCTGACCGTGCCGCAACACATCGCGATCTTTGTCTTCGCTCTCCTAGTGTTTGTGTATTGGCGCGCCTGGAGTGCCCGCACGCGTCGCACCAACGTCCGCCGCGAGGCGATCGCGGCGGTCGCGCTGCTCGCCGTCGTCGTGTTGATCTACGCCGTCGGCGTGCTTGTGCCGCGTCCCATGGCGCCGCTGGTGTTGTCCGATCCCGAGGTGGTGGCGATCGACTTTCACGCGCATACCAAGTATTCGCATGATGGACGGTCCGGTTGGACCGAAGAGGATGTGCGGCAGTGGCACCGCGCGGCCGGGTACGACGTTGCCTACATCACCGATCACGCGAATTTCGAAGGCGCTGAACGCGGCGTTGCCGGCAATCCCGCCCTGGCGGGCCAGGGAACGGTGCTGCTGCAGGGCCTCGAGGCCTTCTATCGCGGAGAGCACGTCAACATTCTCAGCGCCGGGCGTCGCTACCGTGGAATCACGACGAAGGACTTGAAGGACGTGGACGAGGAGGCGCTCGCCCTTGCCAGTCTGATCGCGGCAACGTCTCCGTTGTTGATCGAGACGATCCCCGGAAACCTGAGCAAGATGACGCCGGCGAAGTTCGAGGGCGGCGTGGGCGTGCGTGCGATCGAGATCGTGGATGGATCGCCGCGCGGATTGGCCCAGGGCCGGAACGAACATGATCGTATCGTCAAGATCGCCGACACGCTCAACCTCGCGCTGGTGACCGGCTCGGACAATCATGGCTGGGGTCACGCCGCGCCCGGGTGGACGTTGATGCGCATTCCCGGTTGGCGCGGAATGCCGACCGATTCGTTGTCGCGCCGCATCGAGGACATTCTGCGCATCGGACGCCGCGAGGCCACGAAGACCGTAGCACGCCGCGTTGCCGGCGCGAGCGACCCCATGTCGATCGTCTTCTCCGGGCCGGCCGTCGCCTGGCGGATGTTCACCACGCTGTCGCCGGACGAGCGCGTGATTTGGCTGGTGTGGGTCTGGGGACTCGTGATCGTCCTTCGCGGATTGCATTCGTACCGCATTCGTCCGTCCGCCACGGCGTGAGCCTCACGGGAGCCACGGAGCTTGAGTAGTTCGAGCGACGTGAACGCCATCGACCCTCATGCAGGGAAATGGGTGCGCGCGCTCGCCGTGATCACCATCGCGGCGGTCATCCGTCTCGTCTTCGCCGGCCTGATCCCTGTATTTCCTGACGAGGCGTACTACTGGGAGTGGTCGCGTCGCCTCGCGCCGGGCTACTTCGACCATCCACCCGGCATTGCCGCGCTCATTCGCCTGGGCGGCGTGCTGCTCGCCCCATTCGGAATGTCCGCCACGCCGCTCGGCGTCCGCTTGGGCCCCGCGCTCGCGGGCTGGATCGCGGCCCTGGGCACGATCGCGACCGCGCGACGATTGGCGGGCGACGCGGCGGCATTCCGCGCCGCGATCATCTTGAGTGTGCTGCCGCTCGCTGCCGCCGGACTGATTCTCTCCACGCCGGACTCTCCGCTGCTTGCCGCCACCGCCGTCGCGCTCTACGCGCTCGTGCGCGCGCTTCAGAGTCCGCCGCGCTCCGCCGACTCGCTTCGCTGGTGGGCAATGACCGGCGCAGTGCTCGGCTTGGCCTTCTCGTCCAAGTACACGTCGATCTTTCTCCCGGTGGCCGCGGTCGCGGCGATCGCGATTCGCCCCGACCTCCGCGCGCGCTTTCGCGAGCCCGGGCCATATGTCGCCTGCGCGTTCGCGGTCGCTGTCTTCCTCCCCGTGCTGCTGTGGAATTCGCAGCACGGATGGATTTCATTCGTGTTCCAGGTGCGCCACGGCTTCTCGGCGTCGCAAGGGTCAGCGCTTCTCGCCGCGTGGAAGCATCTCGGCGATTTCTTTGGCGGCCAGGCGGCTCTCGCGTCGCCCATCCTTTTCATTTTGCTCATCATCGCCGTGCGCGCCTCGTTGACGCGACGCTCCGACGGCGCGCGCTTCGTGCTCGGCGCGGTGGCCGCGCTGTCGTTCGGGTTCTTCGTGTACAGCTGTCTGCGCCGGCGCGTGGAGCCGAATTGGCCGGCGCCGGCATACATCCCGGCGATCGTGCTGCTGGCGACAATGCGCTTCGGCACGCGCGGCGAGAAGTGGTTGACCGGCGGGATTGGTCTCGCCGCCGCGCTCACGCTGGTGATCTATGCGCAGGCCGTCGTCCCAATTCTTCCGATCCCGCCGCAGAAGGATCCCATCGGCCGAGCTTTCGGTTGGCGCGAGCTCACAGCTCGCGCCGATAGCGTTGCACAATCGTTGAGCACCGAGACGCGGGCGACGACGTGGCTTGGCGGCGATCGCTATCAAGAGGCTGCCGAGCTCGCGCTGCAATCGCCGTCACATCCGACGACGTTTGCTCTCAATCTCTCGGGTCGAGAGAACCAGTATGATCTCTGGCCAAAATTCTCGGCCGTTGCGCGCCCGGGCGACAACTTGCTGTTGGTGCTCGACGACTCGGACGTTCCGCACTCGACGGTGGTCGCCGTGGGGCCAAACTTCGCCGGCCTGCGTCGCGGAGATCTGGTGACACTTCGGCGCGGCGATGGCGTGATCGCGACGCGCCGCATTTGGCTGTTGGTGAATTGGCGGGGCACGGCGCTGCCGCAACGCTAGGCGGCGCCGGGGCACGAAGAGGCGCATCGCGGGGAACGGCGTTGCGCTCCACGAGCGGGAAACGCGATGCGCCTGCGCGCGCGTTAGGCCCGCTGTGCCCGCTTCTTGGCTCTGTGTCCTGAGCGCACGCCTTCGAGCAGCTTCAACAGCTGGGTCTGCTCGAGCTCCGAAAGACTGCCTACGGCGATCTCGTCGGCTTCGCGCATCTCTTCTTCGAGGGCCTCGACCACCGTGCGGCCCTCGTCGGTGATGTAGCAGAAGACCTGGCGGCGGTCGGTGGAGGTGCGCTCGCGGCGCGCCAGCCCTGCTTTTTCCAGCTTGTCGAGCAGGCGGGTGATGCCGGGCGCCGCGTGAATCATCCGATCGCGAATGACGAGCGTTGGAAGACCGTCGGCGCCGGCGCCGCGCAGAATCCGCAGCACGTTGTACTGCTGGATCGTGACGCCCGTTCTCGCGACGACCTGCGCGAAATGGCGCTCGATGAGCGCGGCGGTTCTGAGAATGCTCACGGCGACTTCCGCCTTGACCGAATGAAACGGCCGGCGCTGACCAATCTCCGCTTGGATGCCGCTGGTTGCTCCCGTCGCGGACGCGGTCCCGCCCCCACCTCCGCCCCCACCCCCGCTGGGTACCGCTCGCGAGGAGGACGGCGTCGTCACCGCATACGCGGCATCCCCGTGTGCTTCGGCCACATCACCTCTCATTCGGACAGTTTCGCAACGTAGTTGATGATAGACGTTTGCCGCGAGCGACGCGAGCCGCCATCTTCACAACGCACGGCAACCCACCGCGCGTTGACTTCTCGGGCTCAGGATTCATGACGTCGCCGCGCTTCCGTCCGCCGCAACAGCATCGTAGCCAGGAAACCCTGGATCGGATACTGGATGCGGCCGAACGCGTCCTCGACGCCAAGAGCTTTTCCGAGGCGACGCTGGTGGAAATCATGGAGCGCGCCGGCATGACGATGGGAGCATTCTACCGTCGTTTTCCGGACAAGGACGCGTTGCTGCATCTGATGGACGAGCGATTCTTTGCCGAGTTATATGTGCGCGGCGACTCGGTTCTCGAGCCGACTCGATGGGCTGGACTACCAATCTCCGATATTCTCCGGGAGTTCACGCGCGAGGCAGTTCTTGTCTACCGGGAGCGCCGCGGGCTGCTCCGCAGCCTCTTTCTCCGGGCCCGGATCGACCCCGTCATCCAGGAATCGGCCCGCCTGATCAACGCCCATCTCATCGACCGGCTGGTGCTCCTGCTCTTGCCCCGCGTGGCGGAGATCAAGCATCCAGACCCTCGCCGGGCCATCGAGCTGGGGTACGTGGTTCTCGTGGGCGCGATCCGCGAGGCGACGCTGTTTGGGGAGGTATGGCCGAGTCCCAATGCGGTGGACGGGATCGATCTCACCGAAGAGTTGGCAAGGCTCTATCTAGGGTACCTCGGGGTCGCATAGAGCCTGCCAACGAAGTACCTACGCTACTGTGGTGGCGAGTACCAGGACTGGCATACCAGCCCTTCTACCTCGTACTCGGTGCCGGAGTACTGCATGGACTGCAGTGCTAGTTTTTTCGCCACTCACCGAGCACTTAGGACGGTTGACCGAATAGTTGTCGGAGTCTGACTCGACCGCTCGTACGGTCAGTCATGACGAAAGTGCAACGGCTCCTCTTATTCCTCTGCGCCGCGCCGGCCGCTGCCGCCCAGACCGCAACTGCGTCGCATCTCCTGAAAGGCACGCTCACGGCGGCCTCGGGCGCGCCCGTCTCCGGCGCGAATGTCTTTCTGCTCGAATCGCTGGACGCGGCGCTGAGCGATTCGGCCGGTCACTTCTCGTTCCGCACCACGGCAACGGGCTCCGTGACGATTGTCGCGCGACACATCGGCTTCGCGCCGGCGTCCGTGCTCGTTTCCGTCGACACGACCGGCGATGTCGCCATCACGCTCGTACCGCAGGCCGCGGCGCTCGTGCCGATCACCGTCCAAGCCGGCGCCTACAAGGCCGGGAACGAGCGCGGCGCCACGCTCACGGCGATCGAAGTCGTCTCGACACCCGGTGCCACCGCCGACGTCGCCCGTGCCATGCAGACGCTGCCCGGCGTACAGAACGTGGACGAAGGCACCGGCCTGTTCGTGCGCGGCGGCGACGTGAGCGAAACGAAAGTGCTGCTCAACAGCGTCGTCATGCTCTCGCCGTACAACTACGAGACGCCCACGGGCAACTATACCGTCACGGTCAATCCGTTCCTCCTCGACGGCATCTTCTTCAGCTCGGGCGGATTCGGTGCGCGCTACGGCAACATTCTTTCCGGAGTCGCCGACCTGCGCACGGCGGGGCGGCCGACGCAGAGCTCCATGACCGGCGTCGCCGGACTCGCGAGCGTCTCGACCGCTGCCGATCTCGCCCTGAGTCACGGACTCACGGTGCACGCCACCGCCGCGCGAAACGACACGCAGCTGCTCTTCAAGCTGAACGGCTCGACCCGCTCGTATTCGCCCGCGCCACGCGGCGAAGACTTCAGCGGCAGCGTGATCTACAGCTATCGGCCCACGGCCGAGATCAAGACGTTCGCCATCGACCGCCACAGCACGCTCGGCATCGGCGTTAGCGATCCCTCATTCGATGGCGGCTATTCGGCCGACGTTCACAGTCGAATGATGCAGGCCGGCTGGACCGACGTCTTCGGCACGATCGCGCCCACGTTGAGCGTGTCGTACGCGAGCGCACACCGCGACGAAGGGTTCGGGGTGTTCAACCTCGGCACCGACGAACACTGGTCGCAGCTCTTCACGCAAACCGCGTGGAGTCCGGACGATCGCTACACGTTCCGCGTTGGCGGCGATCTCGATTGGCGTGACAGCCGCTTCATCGGCTCCATTCCCGAAGCGAGCGACGATCGCGGCATCAGCGCGCCGCCGATCAAGTTCGATTCGCGCGCGCCGGGCGGACGCAACGGTGTGTTCGGCGAAATGGATTGGCGCGCCCTCGAAGATCTGCGCCTCATCGCCGGGCTGCGCAGCGACTATTCGAGCTACACGCACGATCGCACGATCGATCCGCGCCTCTCTCTTGCGTACAAAGTCGGTGTCGCGACGCTCACGGCGGCGCTTGGGGACTACCATCAGGTCTCCGATCCGCTCTACTTCGCATCGGGAATCGGCAAGCCCGGCCTCGGTCCGATGTCGGCGCAGCAATACGTCGTCGGTGGACAGATCGGCGACGGCGGCCACGTGGCGCGCATCGAGCTCTACGACAAACGGTATCACGATCTCGTGGGGCTCACGCGGGACAAGGTCGTGACCGACGGCGGCGTGGGCCAGGCACGCGGCGCCGACTTCTTCGTCAAGCATCAACTCTGGCCGTTCTTCTCGGCTCGCTTGTCGTACAGCTATGTCGACTCGCATCGCACCGATCCTGACACGCAACGCGACGCGCCGGCGCCATTCGACATTACGAATTCCATTGCGCTCATCGGCGATCAAACGTTGCCAAAAGGCTGGAGCGTCAGCGCCGCTTGGCGGTATGCGACAGGCAAGCCGTTCACACCCATTACCAGCGCGTCGTTCGATACCGCTCGCGGCGTCTGGCAGCCCGCGTATGGCGCCGCGTCGAGCGACCGTCTCCCGCCGCTCAAACGGCTCGACATCTCTCTGTCACGCGTCACGCGGTTTTCGGGGAACCAGCTCGTCTACTTCTTCTCGCTCGACAACGTGCTCGACCGCGACAACATCTACCAGTACACGTACAACACCACCTACACGCAGCGCATTCCCGTTCGCAGTCTGTTCAAGCGATCCGTCTATTTCGGCGGCTCGCTCACTCACATCGGAACCTGATCATGAAACGCGCATCAATTCTTTTCGTCGCCGCGACGTTGGTTGGCGGTTATACACGTGCCAACGCACAGGCCAACGCGCAGGCGAACGCACCGGCGAAGTGGGCCGACACAATCAGCACGGAGATCGAAAAGGCGCAGATGGCCGGCGACGACGCCAAGCTCGCCGCCGCGGTTGCACTCGCCAATCGAGTCGCGACGGCGTTTCCCACGGACGGTTTAATCCTCCACTATCAGGGCTACGCCATCTATCGCCAAGGCCTTCTCCAAATGGGACGCGGCGGCGACGCGAGCGCACTCTTCGAGCAGGCGCGCGGTATTCTCGAGCGTTCGCTCAAGGCTCGACCGCTGCCGGAAACGCACGGGCTGCTCTCGTCCATCGACGGCCAGCTCATCGCCAAGTCGCCAAACCGCGCAATGGAGCTTGGTATGGCGTCGCAGGCATCGCAGTCGGCCGCGCTTTCGATCGGCCCAAAGAGCCCGCGCGTCTGGCTGCTGCGCGGGCAGGGCGCGATCTTTACGCCGCCAGAGTACGGCGGCGGCCTTTCAGTGGCCGAGGGCCAATTAAAGCACGCGATCGAGCTGTTCGCCAGCGACGCGCCAAAGCCCGGCGAGCCGTCGTGGGGCAAGGCCGAAGCCTATGCATGGCTTGGCCAGGTCTATGAAAAGCAGGGCGATAAGGCCAAGGCCGCGTCGTTCTACAAACAAGCGATCGACATCGCCCCGAATTATGGGTATGCGAAGATGCTCTCTAGCGCACTCAAATGAGCATGGACACGTCTCGCGAGGTCCGCGCCATGCACGGAACGACGACGCGTTCTCGCGTCTGGTTTTGGTACGCTGCCGTCTGGATCCCGGTCGGCCTGCTGTATTCGATGTCGCAAAAGAGCAGGTCGGCCGTCGCGCTCCTCGTCGAGCCGCGGCTGATGTCGTGGGCCGATGCGCTCGTCGCCGGGTTCGGCTACGTGTTGCCGGTCGCGCTGCTCGGTGTCGTCGTGTGGTGGCTCACGCGTGTGTTGCCCTGGCCCCCCGCTCGTCTGTCGCGCTTCGTTGCGGCCCACGTAGTGGCTGCGACGACGTTCTCGCTGACGTGGCTCGGCGTCGAGATTGGGATGATCGCGCTGTCGACCGGGCTCCCGCTCGCCCTGCAGGTTGGCCGAACCTTTGCCGGGTTTCAAGCGCTGGATGGGTTCTTCGTCTACGGACTCATTGCGGCCTTTTCGCATGTCGTGAGAATCGCGCGTCAACTTCGCGAACAAGAAGCGCGCGTGGCGCGCGCCGACGCGCTGCGAATGGAAGCTCAGTTGGCGGCGCTGCGAGGCCAGCTCAACCCACACTTTCTCTTCAACACCCTCCACACGCTCACGGCGCTCGTCCGCCGCGATCCCGCGACCGCCGAGAATGCGCTCGAGCGCTTTGGCGACATGCTGCGCTACGTGCTCGACGTCAAACGCTCGGCGCGCGAAGACGTGACGCTCGAAGACGAGATGCAATTCGTGAGAAATTATCTGTCACTCGAGCAACTGCGTTTCGGCGACCGGCTGCGCGTCGTCGAGCGACTCGAGTCCGATGCGCTCGACTGCGTGCTGCCGTCGCTCACGCTCCAGCCGCTCGTGGAGAACGCGATCAAGTACGGCATTGCGCCGCGCAAAACCGGCGGGTCAATCACCATCGGTGCAACGCTCCACGGCGACGTGCTTGCGCTCGAGGTGCGAGATGACGGGCCGGGAGCGCGCAACGACATTCTCCAAAGCGCAACCGGCGTGGGGCTGCGCGCCGTGCGGCAGCGACTCGAAACGCGATACGATGGAAAGACCAATTTCGCCGTGACCACCTCGCCCGGCGAAGGGTTCATCGTGCGGCTGAGCCTCCCCGCGACGACGCTCTCGCTGAACGGGTCGTCCGACGAGGTCGCGCCGGCGTCGAACACGGCGGCGTCCCTGCCGGCATGAAGACCCGCGCGGTGATCATCGAGGACGAGCCGATTGCCCGTGCGCAGCTTCGCGATCTCGTCGGCGAGGTGGACTGGATCGAGTATGTCGGCGACGCCGCTGACGGACTGAGCGCGGTCGCGCTGATCGACGAGCTCAAACCCGATCTCGTTTTCCTCGACATCGAGATGCCGGAGTTGAGCGGACTCGAGGTGCTCGGTCGCATCCAGCACGATCCGGCGATCGTGTTCACGACGGCATACGACAAATTCGCCGTGACCGCATTCGAGCTCGAGGCGATCGACTACCTGCTCAAGCCGTTCGGTCGCGATCGTCTCCATGCGGCGCTCGAGCGCGTCCGCCGGGCGCTCGGAGACGCGTCCGACGTGCCCGTGGCGCGGCGCGCACGCGAGGCAATGGATCAGATGTCCGGCAGCGGGCCGCTCACGCGGATTTTCGTGCGCGATCGCGGCCGCATTCTTCCCGTCGCGGCCGGCGAGATCGAGCGGCTGGAGGCCGACGACGACTATGTGGCCGTGGTCAGCCGCGGCCGGCGATTTCTCGTGTATCTCGGCATGAACGAGTTCGAGGCTCGGCTCGATCCGGAGCGCTTTATTCGCGTCCATCGGTCCCACATCGTGAATATGGACTTCGTGGCGGCCATGGTTCCGTTCGACGCTACGCGGCTGCAGATCGAGATGCGCGACGGAACGAAAATCATTGCGAGCCGAACGCGGTCGCGGGAGTTGCGTGGCTTGGCGATCTGACTCAGGTTTTCAGAATGCCACTCGCCAAAGATCTCGACGCGTTTCTCGACGCGAACCAATCGCGCGCCCTCGACCAGTTGTTCGAGCTGCTGCGCATCCCGAGCGTCAGTGCGCGCTCTGAGCACAACCCCGACACCAAGCGCGCCGCGGGATGGGTCGCCAATTCGCTGCGGACCGTTGGTCTGACCGCGAACATTCATTCGACGAAGGGACACCCCATTGTCGTGGGGGAATGGCGTGGCGCACCTGCCGGCGCGCAAACCATTCTGGTCTACGGACACTACGACGTTCAGCCCGCCGAGCCCCTCGATCTGTGGGACAGCCCGCCGTTCGAGCCGCAGATCCGCGACGGAAAGATTTTCGCGCGCGGGTCGGTGGACGACAAAGGACAGCTCTTTCTGCACGTCAAGGCGATCGAGGCACACCTCGCCACGCGCGGAACGCTGCCGGTCAACATCATCGTGCTCGCCGAGGGTGAGGAAGAAGTCGGCAGCGACAACCTCGCCGAGTTCATCGAAGGGCATCAGGATTTGCTCAAATGCGATGCAGTCGTCATTTCTGACTCCGGGATGTTCGCACCAGGCTTGCCGTCAATCTTGTCGTCGCTGCGTGGGCTCGCGTACTTCCAGATCGACGTGCAGGGCCCGGCTACCGATCTGCACTCCGGCAGCTACGGTGGCGCGGTGATGAATCCCGCCATGGCGTTGGCGCGCATTCTCGCCACGATGCACGATGCCGACGGTCACGTCGCCATCAAGGGCTTTTACGACAAGGTGCGCGATTGGGGCGCCGCGGCCCGCGACGAAATTCGCGCGCTTCCGTTTGACGACGAACATTTTCGCGCCGAGACCGGCTCGCCGGAACTGTTCGGCGAAAAAGGATACTCGACGCTGGAGCGCGTGTGGATGCGTCCAACGTGCGAGGTGAACGGCTTGCTCAGCGGGTATACCGGCGAAGGAGCGAAGACGGTTCTGCCGGCCAAGGCAATGGCGAAAGTGAGTTGCCGTCTCATCGCGGACCAATCGCCCGATGAGATCCAACACCTCATGCAAGCGCATGTCGAGCGGGTGCGGCCAAAGGGCGTGACGGTGACCGTGACGCATCTGCACGGCGGACATCCGTGGCGCGCCGACCTCAAGGGTCATCTGTTCGACGCCGCGCGCCGCGCGCTGGCGACCGCGTTCGATCGCGAGCCGGTGATCACGGGCGAAGGCGGATCAATCCCCGTCGTCGGCGACTTCCAACGCATACTCGGCGCGCCGGTGCTGCTCGTTGGATTTGGATTGCCCGGCGAGAACGCGCACGCGCCGAACGAGTGGATGAGTCAGGAGAACTACAACAAGGGGACGAAGGCGATCGCGGCGCTGTGGGATGAGCTTGCATAAGAGCCACTGCAGTACCTGGTACTCCGGTACTCCGGGAGTACGCTGTACTTCAGTGTTGTTAAAACCTCCACTCGCGAATGACAAACCCTCCGATCGCAGGCACGGTCCGCCATGTCTGCTGATTGAGCGTCGGTTCGTTGAGCAAAATTCGCGGCTCAATGCTCGCGTTGAAGCGCCATCCGTCGGCGGTGCGATGCTCGATGCCAAAGCCTGGTCTCCCCGCCTGCTCCTGCGCGCTGATAAAGGTGCGCGGGTTGATGTACTTGCCGGCCTCGAACTTCGTTTCCGTGAAGAATCGACTCAGACCTGAGCCGCCGGTGAAGAGTGGAATATCCCCCGGCGTGATGTCGAGCACATCGGTGCCGAGTGCGCGGCCGGCTTGCACTTCCATCTGATCCACCGCAACGCCGAGGGCCACGCTCGCCAGCCGTTGCACCGCAAGCTGCGCACCGACGCCGAATAGATCGTTCGTTGCCGCCGACCCGGCGATGCTCGACGAGTTGAAGGCGAGCAGCGACCCCTCCGCCTGCCCGAATGCCAAAAGACTCAAGAGCTCGGACTGCGTCTTGGGCGGCTGAGCGTCGCTTTCAAGAGCGAGCTTTGGCCGCTTCATCGTCCCGCCGATGATGACGGAGATGTTCACTGCCCGACCGGCAATCTGCACCTGATACTCGCCCGTGACCTGCAACGTCGGATTGAGGTCGGGGCTGCCGATGAAGATCGCCGAGCCGCGCTTGACCTGAAAACGCTTGCTCAAGAAGCTGTATTCGCCGCGATCTGTCGTGATCGCGCCGGTGAGCGTGAGTGCCTGCTGCTCGGCGTGAATCGATATCGGATCTTCAGTGAAGACTTCGACATTCGCTTCGCGGTTCCTTACCCACGTGTTGTGCTTGACGTTGAGCGCGACGTCCACGCGCAGATTCGCTAACAGGGGCGACTGCACCGGGAAGATCTCCCGATCGCTCGCCACCGCCGTGTCGATCACATTGAACAACGCCGGATCGCCGGCGCCAATTGTGTGGCGGCCGGTTGGTTCCGGGGCGTAGAACACACCCTGTGTCACGTTGATCGCGCCGCTCAGATATGCATCCTTGAATGGCCCGCTCAGCGCCAGGCCGGCGTCCATGCGCAGCTTGCCGCGGTCATTGTTCAGCAACTCCGCGCCCTCCGATACCAGGAACATGTTGAGCGACGGCTCACGCCAATCGCCAACGGCCATCGTTCCGCGCACGCGTACTGACCCCTGCGCCGAGCCGGCGATCGAATCGACGTAGACCGTGTCGTTGGCCATGCGCACTGTGGCGCCGATGTTGGAGATCGTCGCGCCCGTCGCCGCCAGAGTCATTGCTCCGTGGTCGAGCGTGAATCCGCCAACGAGCGCGGGCTGCTTGACCGTACCACGAAGCGTCATTTTTCCCGCGGCTCGCCCGTGCACGGCGGTGACCATGTCCGTGAATTCCGGAATGAGCTCGAGCGGGAGGCTGTCGGCCACGAGATCCAGGGAAACCGGCTTCGCAAGCAAACGCGTGCCGGTCACACCCGAGAGCGCAAGGTTGATCGGAACCCGGCCGTCCACCACGACCATCGGCGGACCTCCTTTTCGCAGCGCGTCCACATGCGTGACGAGCGCCTGATCCGCATAGGCGAACCGGCCCTGAAGCTCGGGCACGGCGGTGCCGGAATACTTCGCGTCGACGAGTCCAAACGTTCCGTTGAATGACGGTGTGCTCAGCGTTCCGGCCATCGATCCGTGTAACGTGATCACACCCGTCATGTCGATATCGGTTTGCACGATGTCGACGATGTTCGACACCGGGAAGTTGTCGACGTCGAGCTTGAAGTCGGCCACTCCGTCCGTGGGAAGCAGACCGTTCGCATAGATGCGACCGTTGCCGCGATTGCGCAGCTCGAGGTCGGTGACTTGAATGCCCGGTCCGCCCCATTGGATCATCGACGGCCGCGTCATGTTCCATGACGCCGTGTCGAAGCGGAACGCCATGCCGGCAAGGCGCAATTCCTTTCGATCGGGGTTGAGCGCGTACTCGCCTTTCGCAGTGTACTGACGATTTCCGCCCTGTGTGACTGCGACCTCGGCGTGTCCTCCGGGCGCGGCGTACGTGACGCTCGCGGTGATACTGTCGAACGCAAACCCCATCACGCTCGCGCTGTCGGCGCTTGCCGTTACGGCGAGCGCCGCCTGCGGTGTTCGTGCGTGCGTCCAAGTGTAGTCGCTCTGCAGTCGTCGCACATAATTTCCGCGCGCGACGATGCTGTCACCCGCCGCGTGTCCGCGAAGATCGAAGTCGTAGGGGTTTCCGTGCAACGTCCCCGCTGCCGACATTGTTCCCGACAGCGTATCGGCCGGCACCGCCTTTGGGGCAATCACCTTGAGACTCGGCGGCGGTCGGCCGTTGATCATGCGCTCCATCTCGGTCGCGCGATCGATGCGCGCCGAGTCGGCGCGCGCACGTCGCAACGCACGAGCGAGCACGCCGGGGCGCGGTGCCACGGCGACGGCGGTCGTGGGCGCACCCGGAATCCACCGGTTGAATGCGCCGAGCGAGTCCACCGCGATTTTGTAGGCGAGATCGCCGGTATGGCCCTCCGCGATTCCAAATGCCCCCGACGCTGTAGCCGTCGTATGCGCACCGTGTGCGTAAAGCGATTTGATGGCCGCTACGCCGTCGGCGAGCGTCGCGCGCACGGACAACGAGTCGACGGCGACGCTGTCCCAGCGCGACGTCGAGAAATCGGCGGCGATCGTCGAGTGCATCGTCGCGGGATCGGTTCCGTGACCGGTGATCGCGGCATGCGCGGTCAGCGATGTGATCGGCGCCTTGCTGTCGACGGTTCGCAAGTTCACGGTGGATAGCGTCGCCGTCAGATCATACCCTTTTTCTTTGCTTGCGAGATCGAGCGTGCCCTGGGTGGTGAATCGCCCTCCGTCCGGCAGCGCGAGGTCGGCTTGCACGTGCAGATTGTCCAGGGAGCCGACGAGATGTAGCGGACCGACCGCGGTGCCTTGCAATCCCGCCGCCGGCGCGAAGCGACCCACCTCGACGAGCGAGATCGGCGCCGCCGTCACGTCGATGTCGAAAAATTTACCGCCGGTCAATCCAACGGTCGCGGTACCGGCGACGATGGAGCGCGCTCCGCGATCGCTGTGATCGAGATCGAGGGCCAGCACGAGTCGCGACGTTGTGGAGCCGTTCACGGTGGCGCTCCCCGTGATCACGCCGCTGAGCGGAAGCGACGGGTCCCACGTGCGCGCCATGTCCACTTGAACAGGCCGCAGTTGGAGCTTGAGGTCGCGTGCGCGCAAGCCGCCAGGGTCGAGGAATCCAACTTCACCAACGGCAACGACGTGACTCACACCGGCGCGCCGATCGTCGAACGTGATGTCCATGTTCACGTCGAGCGCGTGCCGGCCCCCGTGCGCCACGACGCGACCGGCCAGGCGTCCCTGACGCGGCGATGAGAATTTTGGAATGATCTGCTCGAGGGTGCGTGTCTCGAGGCCGGTAACCTGCAGATCGGTGTTGTGGATCGTGATCGAGTCGTCGAGCGTGATGCCGAACGAGCCGGCCGTGTGTGCGTCGCCGACGGCAAAATCGACGTTGGACATCTGATAGTCCTGAACGGCACCGTGCCACTCGATGGCGATGTCCGTGTTGCCATGTCCGTCAATTGACAGGCGCGGATAGATCCACCGCGTGTCGACCAGGCTTTCGACCTTGCTATGGAGCGTGACGGAGAGATCACCGCTGGTGAAGTCGTACCGCCCGTTGCCGCTCGCCGTCGAGTGGGGCATGGTCCCGAAGGCGCGCTTCCACCACACCGAATCGTTGTTGAACGGGAAAATGCCTTTGAGGTCGCGAACCACCGCACCGGGCGGACGAAACGGAAACGCAATCATCGACAGCGCCGACACTTCGAGCAGGCGGTCTTTGCGTCCCGGCTCCGAAATCCTGAGCAAGGGGATCGTCGCGCTCACCGAGTCGAGTTGCACGGTCTTCTGAAAGCCCGTGCCCACTCGCGCGATCATCAGCCGCGAAGTGCCGGCGAGCGCGCTGCGAATGGCGCTGTCCTGACCCGCGACGCTCAAGCGTTCGCTCGGATGCCACGGCGTTCGCACGACGAGTTGCGCGTTCACCACGGTTGCGTTCGTAAAACGCACCCAGTCCCCCCACTTTCCCTGCTGGACAGTCGTCTTCGGAGTCGTATCGTGCGGAAAGATGTGCTGCCAGTTCCACGGGCCGACCGGCGGGCGGTCGAGGAGAACGCGCGGGCGAACGACCACAGCGTTCTCGATCCAGATGCGCTTTTGCCAAAGCGAGATCAGCGAGTAGTTCGCGCTGAACGACTCGGCGCTGGCGAACGGCGCGCCGGCGCTGTCGGTGATCACGACGTCGTGCACGGTCATGCCGACGAGCAGGTTGCCCGACAAGCTGCCAATCGTTGCCTTGCCGTGCGCGAGCCGTCCGAGGAACGGCTCTGCATACCGACGAATGCGCTCGTGTCCCCAATTCGTTCCGCTGACGACATACACCGCGCCTGCGGCGACCAGCATGAGCACCGAGACACAGGAGAAGAAGACAAGGACGCCGCGACCCCAGCGAAGCCTCGCCACTAGTACGCCTCTCCGATCGAAAAATGGAGTGCGAAACGGCTGAGAAGTGTCGTACCCTGCGACCAATTCCTCGTGACGCTCAACGGCACGATGCGCGACACTCCCGCGCTGTCACGCACCGCCGTCACGACCGCGAGATTTTCGGCACGGTTCGGGTTGAAGCCGAGGTCGATGCGAATGGGTCCGACGGGTGATTCGTACCGAAGTCCAATGCCCGGCGTCACCGCTCCAGTCCCTTTGATGACCGTGCTGATCGACTGAAACCCGCGGATGTTGCCCTGGCCAATCACTCCGGCATCGACGAACACCGCGCCCACCCAATTGCGAAGCGTGGGGCCGAGCGGCAGCGGCATGCGGTATTCCACGCTGCCTTCGAGCAGCGACGTGCCGCCGAGCGCTTGAGGAATGAAATCGGCCGTCTTGAGCTTGGGCGAGTTGGGGTCGCAGAACTTCACGGCCTCCGTCGTCAGCGCGCACGTGCCGCCGCCTGTGCTCACAGCGCCGCGCACCAACGTCGAGTCGTCGATGGTGAGAATGCGCGGCCCGAGCTGATTCTCGCCGTAACCGCGGACGGAATTCGCGCCGCCGGCGTAGAAGCGCTTTCGCGGATGCAACACCCCGCCGTCGATTCCGGTGGAGAGCGCGCGAACGAAACCGAAGCGCAAATGCGCCGAGTAGATGTTGTCCGTGCGGCTGCGATGGCCGTACGCCGCCGCGTCGATGAATACGCGGTTGTAACGATAGTCCGAGAGCGTCAAGCCGGATGCGTGCTCGATGTCGACGCGCGCGACGTAGCCCTTCGTGGGCGAGAACGGCAAGTCCGAGCGGTCCACGAACCCGGTGAGCGTGAGCGGGGACAACGATTGATGCGAGCGAAGCGCACCGATCGTGACGGCGTCACACACCCCGTAGTTGACGCAGAAGAACACGTCGCTCGCCTGGACATGATTCAGCTCATAGCGATAGCTGAGACTCACGGGCGCGCGCGCGGTGAGCTCGTGTGTGAGCGTTCCCTGCGCGCCGTACCCTTGGTCCACGAATACGCCGGGGTTGATGCTTCGATGGGAGAATGCACCGATGGCCGCGGCATCGGACGGTCGCCCAAGAAATGCCGGCTGTTTGAAGGCGATGCTCGCGCTGTACGTCGGTTGGACGTAGGGTCCGATGTTGCCGTCGGGGGTGTCGGCGCGAATGTTCCGGAAGAGCCCGCGTCCCTCGAGTGAACCGGCGAGCAGATTGCCCATCGACGCGTCGACGTCGAAGCGCCGCGCGCCGCCGAACATGTTGTAGCTGGTGTAGTGCGTCTGGAACTGCAGGAAGTCGACGTTGTTCAACCCGGGACCGATGCGCGCGTCGTGCAAGGGTGCCTCGATCACGTCGATGCTGACCGCCTTCACGCTGTCGTGCGGCTGCGGTGCGACATCGATGGCCGCCTGCCGAAACAGATTTGATTCGTACAGGTTCCGCTGGCTTTCGAGCATCGACGCTTCGCGATACAGGTCGCCGGTCGTGAAGGTGAGCGCATTGAGAATGGTCGAGACGTCGATCTTGCGGTTGCCGCTCACCGTGATGCGGCCGATCGTCGTCCGGCGGTTCGGACTAATGGCGAGCGCGACGTCGGCGAGGTAGAGCGAGTCGTTTACGACAACGCTCGTGTCCACCGCGGCGTCACCAAATCCCTGATTCCAGATCTCGCTCTGGAACAGCACGCGCATGGAGTCGAGCACGACCAAGTCGAGCGGATCGTTGGCGCGGAGCAGCGTGAGACGATCCCTGACTTTCGCGCTGATGAGCGACGAGTCGTATTTGATCGCGACCGTCCGAATGAGCGTCGGTCGGTTCTCGGTCACGGTAAAGGTGACGCGAATGTTGTGCGGATCGTGGCGGTCCACGGTCGTATCGACCTGCGTTTCGCGAAACCCTCGCTTCCAGTAGTACAGGCGCATGCGCAGCACATCTCGGCGGAGCTCAGTCTCGTCGAGGGTGTGCCGGTCCATGAACAGCGACGAGCGATTCAGAAGGCAGAAGGGCGTGAGCAGCAAGCTTCTGCATTTCGTCGGCTGCGTCGAAATGCTGCGCGTGAGGTCCCGCACGTCCACGTGCTGAACCCCTTTGACGTACATCTTTCGAACTTCCTGGGCGCAGAGCTGCGACGGTACCGCTGTCGCCAGCGCCAGCGTGAGGAGAAGGCGTCGCATTGTCTGACGAGCTAGAGGCAAGCTCTAGACCGCCTCGCAAACGTCGCTGCTAGCGTTGAGTCCGCCGAGCCGCGACCGATCCGTCATCCAGAGGAGCGCTAGCACTGATCCGTCATCCAGAGGAGCGCTAGCGACGAAGGATCTGCTCCTGTGAACCGCGATTCACGCACCAACGCTTCGCGCCGTCTCCGCTGTTCAGAGTCCCGTGAGCAGCGCGTCGTTCGACGGCGTGGCAGCGATGCGCTTGATCAACCACTCCATTGCCGACTGCGGAGGCATTTGGCTCAACCCGCGACGGAGAGTGTACACGCTGTCGATCTGATCCGGCCGGAACAGCTTTTCCTCGCGACGCGTACCGCTCGTGGCGATGTCGATCGCGGGATAAATGCGCTTCTCGGCAAGGCTGCGATCGAGCTTGATCTCGCAATTGCCGGTGCCCTTGAACTCCTCGAAGATCACGTCGTCCATGCGCGATCCGGTCTCGACCAGCGCCGTGGCGATGATCGTGAGCGAGCCGCCGCCGGATGTCTGCGGAATGGCGCGCGCCGATCCGAAGAATGCCTTGGGTTTGGCCATCGCCGTCGCGTCCAGGCCTCCGGACAACGTGCGTCCGGTGCCGCGCTCGGCTGTGTTGTGCGCGCGGGCCATGCGGGTGAGCGAATCGAGCACGATTACCACATCGCGGCCGCTTTCCACCATACGATGCGCGCGTGCCAACACCATCTCGGTCACCTCGACGTGGCGTTGCGCCGGCTGGTCGAAGCTGGACGAGATGACTTCGCCAACGCCCCACGAGACAGCTTCGCTGACTTCTTCGGGCCGTTCGTCGACCAGAAGGATGAGCAGGCCGGCGTTCGGATGGTTGACCGCCACGCCTTCGGTAATTGCGTGAAGAAGCGTCGTCTTACCGGCGCGAGCCGGTGCGACGATCAGCGCGCGCTGCCCGTAGCCGATTGGCGCGATCAAGTCGATCGCCCGTCGTGTAAGCTCGTGCCCAGTCTTCGCCGGACGACCTGTTTCCATGAACAGCTTGCGTTCAGGATACGAGGCGGGCAGGGAATTGAAGTCGGGGCGCTTGGCTGAGAGCGTCGGTTCGACGTCGTTGATCGAACGCACTTCGACGACCGTGGGCCGTCCGCGTTGATCGATGCCGATGGTGGCATCCACCAGGTCGGCGCGTCTCAGCGAATACTGCCGCACCACGTTCGGCGGCACATACGCGTCGCCGGCTTCGGCGAGATAGCTGTTGGTGGGGCGGCGAATGAATCCGGCGTCGCGCGCCGGATCGAACCAGCCGCGCGTCTCGCTCGTTGCGACGAGTTGGATGGGCTGTTGTGGTTGTTGTGGTTGTTGTGGTTGTTGTTGTTGCTGCGGTTGATCGCGTCGTGGACCGCGACCGCGTCCGCGCCGGTGGCGACGTCCGTTGCGGCCGTGGAATCCTTCGCCGCGATCATTTCCACCGCGATCATTTGGAGCGCGATCGCTGCGATCGTTTGGAGCGCGGTCGTTGCGATCATTTGGAGCGCGGTCGCTGCGATCGGTTGGGCCGCGGTCGCCTCTGTCACCGCGATCGTTCCGGTCATTGCGATCGCCTCGATCTCCC
>JBDUEJ010000028.1:0-74860 GCA_040002475.1 bacterium
ACGTTCCAGTTCATCAACCCCTTCACACAGGTCCAGTTCTACTACTTCGACAACGTGACGAACGAGTACGTCCTGATCGGTGCGGCAGTTGCTCCGGTGGTTACGGACAACGCCACCGTGACGGTCCGCACGTTCACGTGGACGCTGACGACGGCTTTCGATCCGCCGGCTTCGCTCACGACGCCAGGCACGCTCAAGATCATCGCCATCGGCGTCAACGCCTTGGGTGATGGACTTGCCACGGCGGTCAACGCCAACGTCAACCTCACCAACCCGTAGTCCTGGGCCAATGAGGTAGCAGCAAGCAGGAAAAGATTGGGCTCCGTCGTAAGACGGGGCCCTTTTTTTTCTTTCCCGCGCCCGACCGGCAACGCAAAAAAGAGGACGCCATTGTAGGCGCCCTCTCTGCACTTCGACCTGCAACCGACAGGACCGAGTGCGGGATCCCGCTACTTGTGATCCGGAATAACGATCTTGTTCGCCTTGCTAATGCTGTCCCAGGCCGGCCACCCCTTCGCGATCAGCTTGTTGTCGATGAACACCAACGGCGTGAGGTTCTTGAATGAGACCGTGTCCTTGTTCTTTTTCTCGTTGTTCGGAGCGAAATACAGAACCTCGTACCTCTGCCCATTGATCAGGTAGTTGGCGCGATCGTACACGTTCGGGAAAGAATCGCGACCGCCTCCAACGATCTTCTGCGATAGCACGCTCATCGCCGAATCACGCGTAATCCCGTTGGACAGATCCTTTGTCCGCTTATCCTCGCACGCGGTGAGGGTGACCAGGGTTCCCAGAGCGGCCAGCGCGCACAGCCTTCGTCTGACAGAAAAGTCGTTCATTCGCATCTCCAAAAGGTGCTGAGTGGATCACTCAAAGCTAGCGGTTTTTTGCGACCACCGCGCTTTCCGGCGGATCGCTATTCCGTTTGCTACGCCGGCGTCGCCCCCAGAATCATGGCCGCGACCCCAGCGTCCTTGCGTGGCGTCAGGTCGAACACCACACCGAACGCGGCAGCAACACACGACTCCACGCGATCCATATCGACCACGCCGGCGCCCAGCTCGCGGTCCACCGACGTCATCGTCACCGACTGGATGCCGCACGGAACCATCAGCTGGAAGTAGCTGAGGTCCGTCGAGACGTTGAGAGCAAAGCCATGCCACGTTACCCAGTCGCGGGCGTGCACGCCGATCGACGCAATCTTTCGTCCCTGCGTCCACACGCCCGTGTAGCCGACGCTACGCTCACCGGCGATCCCGACGTCGCCCAAGGCCACGATCAGCGCCTGTTCGACCTGGCGGAGGTACCAGTGCAGGTCCTGGCGATGGCGTTTGAGGTCGATGATCGGATAGCCGACCAACTGTCCCGGACCATGGAAGGTGACGTCGCCCCCGCGCTCCACCTCGAACAGCTCCACGCCTCTCGCGGCAAGCACCTCCGGCGACGCCAGGAGATTGCGTTCCTTGGACGAGCGACCGAGCGTGACCACCGGCGGATGCTCCACGAGCAGCAGAACGTCCTCACTGATCGTCCCCGCGATTCGAGCACGCGCCACCTGGCGTTGCAGCTCGAGCGCCTGGGCGTACGGCATCACGCCGAGCCGCTCCACCCACAGCTCACGCATCCGGCGGCCTTATCACGCGTGGATCATCTTGCCCAAAGAGTCGAGCGTCGCCTCAGCGACCGCCTCGGACAGCGTGGGGTGCGCATGAATTGCCAACACGACTTCCTCGACCGTGAACTCGTTGGCTCGTGCGACGACGATCTCGTGAATGAGCTCAGTGGCGTGCGCGCCGACGATATGGGCGCCGAGAATCTCGCCGTATTTCGAGTCCCGAATGATTTTCACGAAGCCTTCGGTCTCACCCGACGTACGCGCGCGTCCGTTGGCCGAGAAGGGGAACTTGCCGACCTTGTAGTCGAGCTTCTTGTCCTTGCACTGCTGCTCCGTCATGCCCACCGAGGCGACTTCGGGATGGCAGTACGTGGCGTTCGGAATATTGCTGTAGTCCATGCCGTGCGAGCTCTTGCCCGCCAGCAACTCGGCGAGGACAATGCCCTCGTGCTCGCCCTTGTGGGCAAGCATCGGCGGCCCGGCGACGTCTCCAATGGCGTAGATCCCGCTTGCCGTCGTCTCCATTTTTTCGTTGATCTTGATGAAGCCACGATCGGTGAGCTGAACGCCTGCCTCCTTGAAGCCGGCGTTCTCGACGTTCGGCGCTCGTCCCGCCGCTACCAGAACCACGTCGGCCTTGAGCTCCTTCTTCTCTCCGCCCGCTTCGACGGTCATCGAGACCGAGTCTTTGACCGCCTTCACGTTCGAGATCTTGGCGCCGGTCAAGACCGTGATGCCGCGCTTCTTGAAGGAGCGCTCCACCTCCTTGGACGCATCGATGTCTTCGAGCGGCAGGATGTTCGGCATGACGTCGATCAGCGTGACCTGCGAGCCGAACGCGTTGAACACATCGGCGAACTCGCAGCCGACCGCGCCCGCGCCGACGATCAGGATCGCCTTCGGGGCCTTCTCGAGGATCAGCGCCTCATCGGAGGAGATGATGGTGGTCTTGTTCAGCTCCAAGCCGACTTGTGGGAGCCCTCGTACCCGGGAACCAGTGGAGATCACGACGGCTTTCTTCGCATCGTGCTTTTCCTCTTTTCCTTCGGGCGTCTTCACTGACACCGTGTTCTTGCCGGTGAGCGTGGCGGTGCCCTTGATGTACGTGATCTTGTTCTTTTTGAAAAGGAATTCGACACCCTTTGAGTTCTGGAGGCTGACGGCGCGCGACCGCTTCATGGCCACTCCGTAGTCGAGCTTCACGTCGCCGACGGTCACGCCGAAGTCGGCGGCATGCTTGACCCGGTTGGCGATGGACGCCGCTTCCAGAAGGGCCTTCGCGGGAATGCATCCCCAGATGACGCACGTTCCGCCGAGCGCCTCACGCTCGACGACCGCAGTCGACAAGCCGAGTTGCGCGCAGCGAATTGCCCCTACGTAACCGGCGGGTCCGCCGCCGACGAAGATCACGTCAAAGGAAGCCATAAACTCTTGAGTGCCTGAAGTCCGGTTGTAAGCGCCCCGAACCGTCCGCGGGGCGGTCGATAACGGCGAAAGATACCGGGGATTGGAAGCAGGGCGCTACCACGGCTGGTCCCTTTAATCTTGCCGGAACTCTTACTGCGGCATAAGGTAGATCCATGGCGATTCCGAGAGCTTGTCGGCGATGGTGTCTGGTCGCCGTGCTCGCCGGCAACGGCGTCAGCGCGCTCAACGCGCAACAGCCCGCCGCGCCGATCGACACGACCCGTCGCGACTCGCTGCCCGCGATCCTCGTCGGTCACGTGACGGACAGCACCGGCACCGGCCTTCCCGGCGCCGAGATCACGTTGCTCCACTCGACGGTTATTCGTGCCATCAGCGGAGACAGCGGCGACTTCCGCGTCACGGGAGTTCCTGCCGGCACCAACGTATTCAACGTGCGGCGGATTGGGTTCGAGGCGGCGAGCTTCACCGCCGTACTGAAATCCGGCAAGACGCACCGCGCCACGTTCAAGCTCACCGCATCGGCGCATGCCCTGCCGACGGTCGCGGTGTCCGACACTGCCATCCCCACGCACTGGCTCGATCAATTTGATCGCCGCAAAGGCGGATCGCGCGGCTCGTTCTTCACGCGCGCCGACATCGAGCGGAAGGGAGCGCGGAGCGGCGTGGACATCGTGCGCAGCGTGCCCGGTGTTCGGGTCGTCCCTATCCGCGGCGGAGGAAACGCCATTGTGATGAGCCGCGGGTCCGGCGCAAACCGATGCATTCCGTCCACGTTCGTGCACAATCAACCCTACAGCGGCACGCTCGACGACTTCACCGCCGAGGATGTCGAGGCGCTCGAGGTCTACGTCGGGATCTCGGAAATCCCTCCCGAGTTCGACAAGGGCGGCAAGGGCGTGTGCGCCGTCATTGTCATCTGGACTCGCGACCCGCGCAAGGCGCCGTAAGTCTACAAAAAACAGCACTGCAGTACTGACGTACCGTAGTACCAAGTATCAGGACTTGCGGCTGCCCATTCCAATTCTCGGATGATTGCTCGCCGGGAGAGTCTGTAACGCCATCGGGCCTCGACGGCTCGATGGCATTCATGTTTCCGGTACGATCTTACCAACAGAGGCCCGAATCGGGAGGGGAGGGCCGGTATGCCAATCCTTATACCCCGGTACCAAGGTACCGTTGTACGTCGGTGCCTTTAAAAAACAAGCATGAGCGGATTCTCAATCAACCGACGCAACGTCTGCAGGAACGTCGCCCCAACCGCCCCGTCCACGGCTCGGTGATCGCAGCTCAGCGTCACGCGAAGCCGCTTCTGCGTCACGTATCCGCCCGCGCCGGGGACAACGACATCCTGCGCCGTGCCGATCGCGAGGATCGCGACCTCCGGTGGATTGATGATCGCCGTGAACTGGTCGATCCCGAACATGCCGAGGTTCGAGATGGAGAACGTCGAGCCGGTGTACTCCTCCGGCTTGAGCTTCCGCTCGCGCGCCTTTTTTGCCAGCTCGCGCGCCTCGTGCGACAATTCGCTCATGCGCTTCTGATCCGCGTCGAAGATCACCGGCACGATCAACCCATCCGGCGTCGCCACCGCCATGCCGAGATGAACGCGATGATGCTGTCGAATGCGATCGCCGAGCCAGTGTGAGTTGACCTCGGGGTGTTGTGCGAGCGCGGTCGCCACGGCTTTCATCAGCACGTCGTTGATCGACACCTTGAATTCGTCGCCCATCTCGAGCATGGCGGCGCGCATCTCGACGACGCGCGACAGGTCGAATTCCGCCGTGAGATAAAACGTCGGGATCGGACCGATCGACTCGGCGAGTCGCTTCGCGATCGTCTTTCGGATTTGCGTGAGCGGCACATCCTCGAAGTCGCCGACAGCGGCCGCGCGCGGTGCGCGGACGGCACCAGCTGCGGCGGGCGCGGCGGGCGCCGCGGCCGCGCTCGTCGCCGCCGATTCAATATCGCGCTTGATGATCCGCCCGCCGGGTCCCGAGCCATGCACCTGCGCGAGATCGAGACCACGCTCCGATGCCAGCCGACGCGCCAGCGGGGACGACCGCAGGTGCCCACCATTCCCGTCGCCTGCGGCAGCTGCGGCCGGCGGTTGAGGCGCCGGCGGTTGAGGCGCCGGCGGTTGAATGCTCGGAGCCGCGGCTACGGGTGGCGTGGGCGCGGCCGCCGGCGGCGTGGCTGCAGGTGATGCGGGTTGAACGGCGGCGGCGGTCGCAGCCGGCGCTGGAGCCGCTGAGGCTGCGGGCGCACCGGCGCTCGCGACCAGCGCATCGATATTCTCGTCCGGAGCCGCGATGACGCCAACCAGTTGTCCAACCGGCCGCGATTCACCCTCGCCGACGAGCCGTTTGCGAAGCACGCCGTCGCCCCGCGCGACGAGCTCCATGATCGCCTTATCGGTCTCGACTTCCGCGAGCGGCTCGCCGCTCTTCACGACGTCGCCCTCGTTCTTCAGCCATTTGACGAGGCGCCCCTCCTCCATCGTGGGAGAGAGCGCCTCCATGAATACTTTCGTCGCCATATGCCGGTAGGTCTCAGTCGAGATACATGACTTTACGAACTGCCGCGATGGTTTTCGCGACATCGGGCTTCGCCGCCCGTTCGAGATTCTTTGCGTACGGCATGGGAACGTCGGCCTGGTGCACGCGAAGCACCGGCGCGTCGAGGTGGTCGAAGCAATCGCGTTGGATGTAGTCGACCACCTGCGTGCCGATGCCGCAGATCTCCCAGCCTTCCTCGAGCACGACCGCGCGGTTGGTCTTCTGGACCGACGTACGAATTGCTTCCACGTCCATCGGTCGCACCGTCCGAAGATCCACGACGTCGATTCGAATGCCGTCCTTCGCCAGCTGATCGGCCACCTGCATCGCCATCAACGCCATTTTTCCGCTCGTGATGATCGAACAGTGGTCGCCTTCGCGTTTCAGGTCCGCTTTGCCGATCGGGATCAAATACTCCTCTTCAGGCACTTCGCCCTTGATGTTGTACAGCATCTCGCCTTCGAGAAAGCACACCGGGTTGTCGTCGCGAATGGCGCTCTTGAGCAACCCCTTCGCGTCGTACGGCGTCCCCGGAGTGACCACCTTGAGCCCGGGAATGTGCGCAAGCCATGACTCGAATGCCTGCGAATGCTGCGCCGACAGCTGCAGCGCCGCGCCGTTCGGTCCGCGAAAGACGATCGGAATGTTGAACTGGCCGCCCGACATGTAGAGCAGCTTGGCGGCCGAGTTGAGCACCTGATCGAGGGCGAGGATGCCGAAGTTCCAGGTCATGAACTCGATGATCGGACGCAAGCCCACCATGGCCGCGCCCACGCCCACGCCGGCGAAGCCGAGCTCGGTGATCGGCGTGTCCACCACGCGCATCTCGCCGAACTCCTGCAGCAGACCTTTAGAGACTTTATACGCGCCCTGATACACCGCGACCTCTTCGCCCATGAGAAAGACGCGGTCGTCACGCTGCATCTCTTCCCGCAGCGCTTGGTTCAGGGCATCGCGATACGTAATGACTGGCATTCGATCTTCAGGATGGCGAGTGAAATCAGTTGAATCGATCAGTCGGCGGCGACGGGTTCCGCCGTCGCATCGCTGGTCGTGTCGACGAGCACGTCTTCGAACAACGCTTCCAAGGGCGGCTCGGGGCTCTGATCGGCGAAGTCCCACGCGTCCTGCACGATCGCTTTGATCTCCTCGTCGAGCTTCTGCAGCGCCTCGTCGGTGAGCTCCTCCTGCTCGTGCATGTGCATGCGCAGGAGCGCGATCGGATCGCGCTTCATGTTCTCGTCGAGCTCGGCCCTGGAACGGTACGTACCGGCAACGGCGTCGGACATCGAATGACCCATGAAGCGATACGTCCGCACTTCGAGCAGCGTCGGCTGCGAATCGGTTCGCGCCCGGTCCACTGCTTCCTGCATGGCGGCGCGCACGGCGAACACGTCCTGACCATCGCACACGGCGCGCGGAATGTTGTAGGCGGCCCCGCGTTCGTAGATGTCGTGGATCGCCGACGCGCGCTCGAGCGCCGTGCCCATGCCGTACCGGTTGTTCTCGATCACGTAGACGACCGGGAGCTTCCACAGGCCGGCCATGTTCAGCGCTTCGTGAAACGCGCCGGTGTTGACGACCGACTCACCCATGAAGCAGACGCACACTTGGTCGCCGCCGCGATACTTGATCGCGAAACCGACGCCCGTGCCCAGCGGAACATGCGCGCCCACGATGCCGTGCCCGCCGAGGAAGTTGAGGCTCTTGTCGAACATGTGCATGGAGCCGCCCTTGCCGCGCGCGCACCCGTCGACGCGGCCGAACAACTCCGACATGACGGTGCGCGGCGTCATCCCCCGCGCCAGCGCCTGACCGTGATCACGATAGGTGGTGATGATGTAGTCGTCGGGGCGGAGCACCGACAACGAGCCGCTGCTCACCGCCTCCTGCCCGATATACAAATGGCAGAAGCCACCGATCTTTCCCAACGCATACGCCTCGGCGCAGCGCTCCTCGAATCGGCGCTGCAGGAGCATGGAGCGGAGCAGCGCGCCGTTGAGTTCGGCGTCGGAGCTTTTTGCGGAATCCTGTTTCTTCTTTGCCATATGAGGGTCGAAGGTCGAGCGTCGAACAGCGCGCGCGGCGGGACTCGCCGCTCACTCGTCGACAGTCACCACGAAGTTGCGAGGCTACACGCCCGCCGCCTGGACTTGCTCCCAGGCGTGGTAGCTCGAGCGCACGAGCGGTCCCGACTCGACGTGCCGGAATCCCATTGCCATGCCGATCTCCCGCATGTGACGGAATTCGTCGGGCGTCACGTAGCGGTCGATTGGAATGTGCGACTCTGATGGGCGCAGATACTGGCCGAGGGTGAGAATGTCGACGTCGACCGCGCGCAGGTCGCGCATGACGATCTCGACTTCCTCGAGCGTCTCTCCCATTCCGAGAATGATTCCAGTCTTGGTCGGAATGTGGGGCGCGATGCGCTTGGCCGTGCGGAAGATCTGCATCACACGCTCATACCGGCCGCCGGGACGGCATCGCTTGTACAGCCGCGGAACGGTCTCGGTGTTGTGGTTGTAGATGTCGGGCCCCGCCTCGAGCACGGCGCGGATCGAGTCCTCGTTTCCTTGAAAGTCAGGAACGAGAACTTCAACCGAGCAGTCGGGCAGTCGCTGCTTGATCTGCCGAATCGTCTCGGCGAAGATGAAAGCGCCGAAGTCGGGAAGGTCGTCGCGATCGACCGACGTGATCACGGCGTGCTGCAGGCGCATGGTGCCGATCGCTTCAGCAACCCGCGACGGTTCACCGATGTCGTATGCCGGCGGACGCCCATGCGCGACCGCGCAATACGCGCAGTTCCGCGTGCAGACGTCGCCCAGAATCATGAACGTCGCGGTGCCGTGTTCCCAGCACTCGCCGACGTTGGGACAGTGCGCTTCCTCGCACACCGTGTGGAGGTCCAACTCGCGCATGAGCTGCTTGAGCCGGAGATACTGCGGGCCGCCGGGTGCGCGAACCTTGAGCCAGCTCGGTTTCCGCTCCGGCAGGGCTTCAACGCGGTGGCGACCGCTGATCTGATATAGAGTCTCGCCCATCGACCGTTGCGGCGATTTGATGGCAGGATAAGGGCTTCCGAGGTCTCGGCGACATTGCTCGTGCCCACCAGGATTCACCGAGACGGCGAAATCTACCCGCCGGCATCGTCAGGTGAAAGCGGCCGCTAACCTTCGAAACCCAAATAAATAGTTAGCAGATAACCTACTCGCCGTTCGAACGCTTCCCGTTGCTGAAACGACCGGCACCAAACGCCGACACGTCGACCACTGCCGAGCTACCCAGGACCATGGTCACGATCGCCGCAGCCGTTGCCGGCGCGAGAAGAATCCCGTTCTTCGAGTGGCCGCACGCGTACAATAAGCGGCCGTCGTCGGGGTCGGGCCCGATGATCGGGAGCATATCGGGCGTCGCAGGGCGGAGCCCGGCCCATGACCGGAGAACGGGAGCGTCGGCCAGCGTTGGACATGCAGTGATCGCCGCTCGCTGCAGTTCAGCGATCGCGGCGGGTACGACAGCCACGTCGAACCCGGCGTGTTCCGCTGTTGCCCCAATCACAATCTCGCCGGCGCGTGGAACGAGATACACATCTTCGCTCAGGACTGCGTGGAAGATTGCTGTAGACGCGACGGCAAGCATTTGACCCTTCATCGGCGCGACAGGCAGTCGTCTAGGCAGGCCGGCGATCGCCATGGACCATGCTCCGGCGGCCAGAACGATCGTATTTGCCGCAACGCGCTTGCCCCCGCGCGTGACGACGGTTGCAGTGTCGGCCGACAAGTCGAGCTTCGCTACTGGATCGTCGGCCACAACATCCACGAACTCTTCCGCGGCCACGGCTCGTCGGAGCGCCCGCATCAGCGCAACGTTGTCGATCGCGCCGTCTCGCGCATGGAACAGTCCGCCATGGGGTGCTTGAAGTGCCGGCTCGAGAAGCGCTACATCGTCGCGCGACAAACGGCGGGTCGCAGGCCCCACCCGCGGCGTCGCCGAGTTGAATATTTCGATCAGGCCGGCGATCATGGCGAGCTCGGGCTCGAACGCGCGAAGAGAGTCAACGAAATCCGGGTAGAGCGCGAGGCTTGCCTCGAAGAACTGCTGGATTTCCGCGCTCAGGCGACCAACGGATGGCGCCAAAAGTCCGGCGGCGGCGCCAGATGCCGCGCCTACTTCAGACGCGCCGAAAACGCGGCACCTCGCGCCCGCTCGTCCCAAGTCGCGGGCGATTGTCAGGCCGATGACGCCGTCTCCGATTATCACTACGTCGGGATTCCCGTGGGCGTGGTCAGCAGCGGTTCGGCTGGCCGCCGCGTTTACTCGCATGTCGGATCCGATGAACACACGTCGCGAGGCCGGGACCCGGATGAAACCGTGGAACCGTGCGCGCCGTAGGATTGGACAGTCAGGCACTTCGAACTACGGGAGACCCCCAGCATGTTGCGCACAATTTTTTCGATCGGGCTGTTCGCCGTGCTCGGTCTCATCGCCCTCAAGTTTGTCTTTGGAATTTTCGGCTTCGCGGTCGGGCTCTTCATGGTGCTGCTGATCGCGGCCCTCAAGATCGCCCTCGTTGGCCTCGTACTCTATTTCATAATTCGCATTGTCAGTCCGGGCACGGCCAGCAAACTTCGCTCGCGTTGGTCGGGCCCCACAGATTGAGCTGATCGGGCAAGTAGTATCAGATCGAACCAAACGAGCGGACGCACGCGTCCGCTCGTTTTGCATTCCAACACGGCCCGCTCACCAATCGCACCGCGCTTACGGGCGCCGCAGCCGGTCCACCACCGCCCAAACCAGCAGCGGCACCATGATCTCGTGGTGCCCGGTGATCTGATAGCCCTTGCCGCTGTCGAGCGTTGGCCGCTGCACCACGTTCATCGTCGGCCGGTAGTGGCGCTGCATGTCGAGATCGACGGTAACAAAGTTCTGCGGTCGACCCGCATTCAAATTCCGCGCGACGGTGAGCGCCTTGAGAAACACCTCGGGCATGATCACGGCGCTTCCCATGTTGAGCACCACGCCGCCGTCGTCGATATCCGACAGCGACGCGGCGAGGCGCCGAAAGTCGCGATGACTGGTGTCGCCGATCGCCGCTCCATTCGCCGCCGGATGCTGGTGGATCACCTCCGCGCCCAGTGCCGCGTGCACCGACACGGGCACTCCGTGGCGGAACGCGTTGAGGAGGATCGACAGATGCGGATTCGCGAGATCGCCCCGCGCGGCGAGGGCTCGTGCGAGCGCCTCCCCCATTCCCTGACCGGCACGCATACCGTCGCTGAACGCGCCGTTCATCTCACGCCCGGTTTCGTCGGCCATGCCGAACGTTCCGTCGCGCAGGCCCGCTGCGACATCTTCCGACGTCGCGCCAAACCGCGCGACTTCATAGTCGTGGATCGCCCCCGATCCGTTCATGGCCACGTGAGTGACCACGCCGCGCTCGACGAGATCGATGAGCAATGGCGCGAGGCCGGTTTTCACGATGTGGCCACCAAGCATGATGATCACACCCCGACCGCGCCGCACGGCGCTGACGATCGCGTCGACCACAGCACGGAAGTCACGCGCGGCGAGAACGTCGGGTAGAGCAGCGATGAACGCGGCGAAGGAACCGTCGTCGCCGGGCGGATGCGCGAACTCGGACGCACTCACTTTGTTCGGGCGCCGAGCGACCGGAATGGTCCGGATGGCGGACAGGTCGACTTCGCGCGGCGTTGGCGCCGGCGCTACGGTTTCGTGACCCGATTCAGGGGCGCGGTCGCCGTCGGAGATGGATGGTACGATTTGAGATACAGGTTGAGGGACCCAAAGCTCAACTTCGACTTCATCTGCAGCATGATGCGGTTCTCATCGTCCGAAAGCCAGATCTCGGCGTTACCGCCCTCGGAGAACAGCTTGGAGTCAAAGATCGGCTGAATGACAATGGCGTTGAACTTTCCGGCAGGAACCTCGATCTGTTCCTGTCGCAACACCTTCAGCCGCACAGGATTTCGGTCGGCGCGGAAGTAGTCGTTGAAGCTGGTGTCCATTCCTACGCGCAGCGATACGGTGCGCAGGAAATAGAGAAACGACGCCTCGTCGAGCGGGTGCTCCACGCTCGGCCGCGCCGGCTTCTCATTTTCGATGTACTCCTTCCGATCGGGAAAGATCTCGTAGTGGCGCTTGGGCTCGTAACTGCCTTCGTCGATGTCCTGCCAATAGCGGAGCGACGCGAGCGACAGTGTGTCGAACCAAGCCTCGTACCGATCCTTGACGCGATAAAAAAAGTATCCGCCGTTGAGCTGAAACAGCGTGTGCCACGCGTCGTGCCCGCGGACGGTATCGATCGGCAGGACTTCCATGCTCCCGGAGCCCACGTGCAGCTTGCCGAACCGAATATCGTACTCGAATCGCTCACCGACGCCGAACGGCACGCGCGCGCGCGCCGGCGGCGGAGCCGGTGCCGGCGTGACATCCTGGGCGCGAAGCGGCAGCGCCAGGGGAAGCCCGACGATCAACACCGCCCTAGCCAGACGCCGCAATCCGCGGATCATGTCGCCGACCTCGGCGGCGACATGATGTGGCGTGGCGCGCGTCCGGACCGAAACAATGCGAGTCCGTCCGACCAGGGACGAATCCGCGTCTCGCGTTCGCGAACGTCATAGCGCGGGTCGAGCGGAACGGCCTCGACACGGCGCGCGATTGGAATCATGCGCCGCAACAAATCGAGATTTGCCGCCCAGCCGTCACTTTGAACAATGGGCGCGTCGCCGGACTCTTTGAGCAGGTCGCGGATCAACGAGATGCGATAGAGGCGTAGCGCCCCAAAGGGATCGACCACTCCGGGGACGCGCCCCGAGGCCCGGATAGCCCACGACGCGATCCAACGCAGACGGCGGACGGGCACCGGCGTCGCTGGTGAAAGCGTGCGCTCACCGACAACGAGATCGGCGCCGCCTTCGAAGCGTTTGATGAGCTCGGGCAAATGCTCGGGTTGATCGGTGAAATCCGCTTGGAGCGTGATCATCGCGTCCCGCCGCGGATATTTGGTCCGCGCCGAGACGGCGCGACACAGCGCGTCGAGCGCGCGGCCGTAGCCGAGGTGTTCGTTGCCACCGAGAACGGTGAGCGGCAACACGTCGCCGTACGGCGCCAGCGTTTCTGCGGTCGCGTCGGTGCTGCCGTCGTTATAGACGAGAATCTCGTACTCGCGTGAATACTCCTGGAACACCTTGCGGATGCGCCAGAGTAGCACGCCGACGGTAGGAGCTTCGTTGTAAGCCGGAATGCAGATGTACAGCACCGAAAATCCTCTGAGGGTCAGGGGCCGAGGTCTGAGTGAAAGCTAGATACCACGGCACTTTCGAGCCATCCGTGGTCATACACCGGTCTGACGCCCGTGTGCGGTAGAGGGAGTCGCGAGAGGCTCAGAGACAGCCTCGGCACGGCCAAGCACCGAGACAGTTCGGAGATTGGCTCAAGCTCTGCTATGGACTGCTCCGATAATAGTAGAAAGAAGACGTGCGGACCGGCTCGGGCTTCGTGCGTGGACGGTTGCCTGCTCTGTGATCCGTCGTCGCATGCAAAACGACGCGACCGTCGAGCGGTCGACGGACGCCGCGAGCGACGACACTTGGCCGTCGCAACGGGGTATGACCTGGTGACCTGGAGGAGAGATGATTCTCGCCGACACTCGACATCACCTGACGCGCAACGACGCGCAACTCGCCGCGCGCATTCTCGCGCAAGACACCGGCGAAGACCTCGCGATGTTCGAGTCGCGTTTGGCGGACGAAGGCATCAACGCCATTCTCGACGATCCGCGTCTTCCCGGCGCGCTGCTGCGGAACTCACGCGGAGGAAACGCGTCGTTCACGCTGTTTGCGTACGTCATGATCCGGCACGCCCTCCGCCAGGCCGGCGAAGGCGATCGCGGACTCGCCGACTATGTCACGGCAGTTGTCATTCATTTTGGATTCCGCGATCGGTCGCAGCGGATTGGGGATTCGGACGACGAGGTCTACACAGCCATCGTCCAACTCTGCAAGGATCTCGACGATCCCGACGCGCGCCGACGCTTTCTCGTTCAGACGCACCTCGGCAATTATGCGCTTTGGCTGAGCGGAATTTTTCCTGACTACATCGAGCATCGGCGATGGCGCCGCGGCGGGCCGGATCTTGAGTACTATGAGGAGATGGGGAAGCGCGGGTTTCAACTCGCGTCAGACCATCGCCTCGCGGAGGAGCACGGGCTGTCGGACCTCTATGCGAGCGCTGCTCACCGCTTTGGTGTTCTTCGCACGGCGCTCAACTCAGTCAGTGACGCCCTGTTTTTTCCGAACGTCAACAGCCCCGAACGATTGATGCGCCAAGTGCGCGATGAGGCGCGCTGGCGGCGCACTCCGTGATCGGTTGGCTCGGCGTTTAGTCGCGCCCGCTGGCCCGCACCGCGTCGGCGAACGCGGCGAAGAGGCGCCGATCCCAGTCTTCCGGGGTCGCAATCAACTCTTCGGGATGCCACTGAACGGCCACCATCCACCACGCAGGATCGATGGGCTCGAAGGCCTCGACGATTCCGTCCTCGCTCCGCGCCGTCACCCGTAACGCGCCGGCCAGCCGATCGACCGCTTGGTGGTGCGACGAGTTCGTGGTGATCGACGTAGCGCCCACGTCACGCGCCAGGCGCGAATTGGCGTCGATGTCGATGCGGTGCACACGTTCCGCCCGTTTCCCCGCGGGGTCGTGGGCGATGCGTCCCGGCTGCTGCGACGGGATGTCCTGAATGAGCGACCCGCCCAGTGCGACGTTCACGACCTGGGCTCCGCGGCAGATCGCCAGCGTGGGAACGCGGCGGTCGAGCGCCGCCTTGGCGAGCGCGATCTCGTAAGTGTCGCGCGGATGGTGCGGGGCGCCGGTTTGTTCGTGCGGCGTTTCGCCGAACAGCGCTGGGTCGAGGTCTTCGCCGCCCGTGAGCACGATGCCTGCCATGTCATGCAGCGTGGCGACCGCGATGGCGGCGTCGATCGGCGGAAGAATGATCGGGACGAGACCAGTTGCGGCGAGGGCATTGGTGTATGCCTCATTTACGCGAACTCGGGGTACACCCCGAATGATTTCTGTCGTTGCGGTAACGATGACCAGGGGAGCGAACGTCATGGCTTTGTCTGCGGTTGCGTGGCTGCGGACACGACCTGTATCGTACACCCCAACCTATTACCTGGCCAACAAACGAATGGTGTTCGAGGGCTTCCGCCGGTCCTTCGACGAGTTGCTGAGTCGCGCTACTCGACCCGAAGACCGCCGAATTGTCGCATCACGCATGAAGGACACGCTCGTACAGGCGCGCGCGGGCCTGAACGATTTGCGCGACGCACTCGCCACGGCCCGGGAACGTCTCGGCGCTGAAACCCGCGAGCTCGAGACGGTACGCCGCCGCCGTCAGCTCGCCGAGGGAATCGGGGATCGCGAGACGGTGGACATCGCGACCAAGTATGAAGAGATGCATGCCCAGCGCGTGGAGGTCATCCAGAAAAAGGTGACCGCCGAGGAGGCAGAGCTGCTGCTTGCCGAGCGCGACGTTGAGGAGATGACTGCCGAGCTGAAGGCGGTCATGGCGGGAACTGCAGCGCCAGGCGCCACGGCTCCGTCGATCGACCCGGGCGGAACCGCCGACGTTGGCGGAATTGGGGGGGAAGGGGGCGCTGCACTCGGCGATGAGATCGATTCGCTTGGACGGCAGCGTGCCCGCGAAGACCGTGAGGCCGATGCCGCGCGCCGGCTCGATGAGCTGAAGCGCAAAATGGGGAAGTAGTCATCCGCGGCCGACGAAGGCTGGGATGCGTCGGTGCGGGGCTGGTGCTCGCCGCCGCCCGCGTCGCGATCGCGCAAGACACGACGTCCGTGCGATGCGTGGGCCAACGCATCAACGGGATCGTGATTCGTTCATCCGCGCCGACGGTGGCGGCGTTCAAGCGCGTGCCGGTGCTCGCGAGAGTCGTCGGGGCGATTCACACGACCACGAATATCGAGATCATCCAGCGGTTTCTGCTGCTGCAAACGGGCGATCTGTGCAACGAGCTGCGACGCGCAGAGTCGGAGCGCATTCTGCGCGCGCAGCCCTTTATCGCGGAAGCGTCAATTCGCGCAATTCCGGAGGCGGATGGCGGCGTCGAGCTGGACGTCAACACCACCGACGAAATCGCGCTGGTCCTCGGCGTGGCGGCGGGACACAGCCGTCCGCTCTTCCGATTGCTTCGAATCGGCGACGGAAATCTCGGCGGCGAGGGCATCTACCTGGCCGGCGATTGGCGCGACGGCGGTGCGTTCCGCGACGGGTATGGCGGTCGATTCGTGGACAATCAGCTGTTCGGACATCCGTATGTGCTGGCTGTCCAGGGACATCAGAATCCGCTCGGCGCGGATTGGCAGACGGACGCGATGCATCCGTTCTTCACGGATATTCAGCGCATCGCGTGGAGAGCGCGCGCCGGCGGCAGCGACGACTACGTCCAGTTCATGAACGACATCAACTCGAGTCACGGGCTTCGCGTGACGCGAACGTACTTCGACGCGGGCGGCATCGTTCGCATTGGTCCGCCGGGTCGCCTGAGCCTGTTCGGCGCATCGGTCTCCGGCGACAATGAACGTCCGTCCAACGATCCCGTCCTGATCACGACGCACGGCTTTGCCCCAGACACAGGCGCGCCTTTGCGCGGAAGGTACGAGACCCACCGCATTGCGCGGATCAACGCGCTATGGGGAGTTCGCGACATCGGGTTCGCGCGCGTGCGCGGATTCGACGCGCTGACCGCGACGCAGGATATGGCGGTTGGATTTCAACTTGGGACGCTGTTCGGCCGAACGCTGCCCGTGCTGGGATCACACGACGACGACATTTTCATGTCCGGTGATTTGTACATTGGCGCGGTGGGTCGAACCAACGCGCTGCGCTTTCAGCTCGAGGGCGAGGGTCGACGGAACAATCAGCAAGGCCAGTGGGACGGCATTCTCACCGACGGACGCGCCGTGGAGTATTTCAAGGCGACTGATCGCAACACGACGACCGCGTCGGTGGAGTTCAGCGGCGGTTGGCGCGCTCGCGTTCCGTTCAACCTGTCGCTGAGCGATCCGATAGGCGGGGTCCGTGGCTACGCGTCGTCGAATACACCCGGCGGCCAGCGGATGGTGGCGCGACTCGAGAACAGAATGTTCATCGGACGGCCGTACAATCTCGGCGACCTCGGCGTCGGTGTGTTCGCGGACGCGGGGCGGCTATGGGCCGGCGACATTCCTTACGGCGTCAACACTCCGGTTCGCTCGTCGTTCGGCTTCAGTCTGTTGGGCACCGCGCCGCCGTCGTCCGCGCGGTTGTGGCGCGTCGATTTCGCCATTGCCACCAGCCCCGAAGTTAAGGGCCGGCGTTTTGAGCTTCGCATCGGGAACACGGACAAGACGACGTTCTTTCTCACGGAGCCGTCGGACATTCAGTCGATTCGCGAGCGCACCGTGCCGTCGAGCGTATTTCGGTGGCCGCAGTAGTGCTTACGCGTGAACGCTCGACGTCAGCCGTTTGAGCAGCGGCACGAGCAGCAACATGACCCCGGACGCGGCAAAGCTGGCGACCACGAAGATCATATAGAAACCGTGATTGGTCGCACTGACCGATTGAATGAAGCCGCCGAGTCCCGTTGCGATGGCCGCGGGCTTTTCGCCGGGAACGGGTGTGAACGCGGCGACTGCACCCGCGATCTTGTTCGCCGCCGAGTTGGCGAGGAACCAGACGCCCATGAGCAGCGACGCGAAGCGAATCGGCGCGACCTTCGACACGTAGGACAGCCCGACGGGTGAAAGGCAGAGCTCACCCCAGGTGTGAAACGCGTACGCAGAAACAAGCCAGAAGGGACTGACCCGAACGCCGGCGTCGGCGCGCGAACCGCCCACGACCATGAACAGGAAGCCGATCGCGAGCAGGGCGAGACCGATCACCATCTTGAGCGCGGTGGATGGTTCCTTGCCGCGTTTGCCCAACACGGCCCAGAGCAACGCGAAGAGCGGCGCAAAAAGTATGATGATCCCCGAATTCACAGACTGAAACCAGCTCGAGGGAATCTTGAAACTCGAGCCGACCCGAAGGTTCGTGTTACGGTCAGCGAACAGGTTCATCGAGCTGCCGGCCTGCTCGTACGCGGCCCAGAAAAAAATCACGAAGAAGACGACGATGAACAGCGCGATGACTCGTTTGCGTTCATCGCCGCGAGTTCCGAGAACTGTGATGCCGAGCGCGCCACCGATCACCACGCCCATCAATACGCCCAGCGCGCTGGCGCTGCCAAGGAACCAGCCGACGACTGCGCCCCCGACTGCGCCGATGATGCCGTGAATGACCGGGTTCCCGGAGCTCGCGTCGGCGATCGCGACGGCACGGGCGCGCGTTTCTTCAGGCGTGCGCGCGACCGATACGCCAATGCCTGGGAGGTACTTGTCGCGGCCCCACAGGTAGACGATCAGTCCGAGGATCATTCCCACACCGGCGGCGGCGAATCCGTAATGCCAGCCGAAGCGATCACTCTGCGCGAGTCCGCCGCAGATCAGCGGTCCGAGAAACGCGCCTGTGTTGATGCCGATGTAAAAGACCGTGAAGCCGGAGTCACGGCGCGAATCACCGCCGCGATAAATCTGCCCGACCATCGTCGAGACGTTCGACTTGAAGAATCCGGTGCCGATGATGATGAGGGCGAGCCCAAGGTAGAACGTCGTCGTTCCCGGAAACGCCATCGTGAAATGGCCGGCCGAGATGACGATCGCGCCGATGACGAGCGAACGTCGCGTCCCAATGAAGCGATCGGCAAGGTAGCCACCGATAACCGGCGTGAGGAAGGCGAGCATCGTGTACGTGCCGTACAGGTTGGCCGCGTTTGCCGTGCTCCACTTCAACGCATTGACCAGGTACAGCACGAGGATTGCGCGCATTCCGTAGTACGAGAAGCGCTCCCACATCTCGGTGACGAACAGCAGCCCAAGTCCGCGGGGATGGCCGAAGAGCGCGCGATCGTCGAAGATCCCCGGGCGATCCGTGGTCGCGGCGACGGCGCCGGTGGTAGGATTCAGAGTGGCCGACATGAACTGAGGAAGGATTGAGGAGAGTTCGTTCGCGACCGATGGGTTAGTCCGAGTGCGCCAGCACCGGCAGATACCGCTCCGGACGCTTCGTTCCACCGGCCGCCTGTTGAACGCCCCACTCTACACTGGTCGGTGTTTGTTTGATGCACGCCGCCCAATGATTCGGCGCCTTTTCCTCCAGCGGCGGCACGATCTCGGCGCACGCGGCGTCCTTTGCCGGATGCTGGCATCGCGGATGGAAGACGCACCCGGATGGCGGATTGGCCGGAGAAGGAACGTCGCCGTGCAATACCACGCGCGTTTTCCTGATCGTGGGATCGGCGATAGGCACCGCCGACAGAAGCGCCTGCGTGTACGGCATCAACGGTTCGCGGTACAGATCGGCCGACGTCGCCAGCTCGACAATTTTTCCGAGGTACATCACCGCGACGCGATCGGCGATGTGCTCCACGACCGACAGATCGTGCGCGATGAACAGATACGCGAGACCACGGTCGCGCTGTAGATCCTGCATGAGATTGATGACCTGGGCCTGCACCGAAACGTCGAGCGCCGAGACCGGCTCGTCGCACACGATGAAGGTTGGCTCGACGGCCAAGGCGCGCGCGATGCCGATGCGCTGCCGCTGGCCGCCCGAGAACTCATGCGGGTAGCGCGACACGTACTCCGGACGCAGGCCGACTTCGTCCAGCAACTGGCGAACGCGTGCGTCGGCCGCGGCGCCTTCGGCGATTTTATGAATCGTCAATCCTTCGCGGACGATCGCGCCCACGGTCATGCGTGGATTGAGCGACGAGAATGGGTCTTGGAAGATGACCTGGATCTTGCGGCGGAGCTTGCGCATCGCGCCCTTGTCGAGCGTGACGAGATTGATGCCGTCGAACTCGACGGAGCCGGCCGTGGGCTCGATGAGGCGAAGGATCATTCGCCCGGTCGTGGACTTTCCGCACCCCGATTCGCCGACGAGGCCGAGTGTTTCGCCGGCCATGACGTTGAAGGAGACGCCGTCTACGGCGCGCACCGCGCCCGACGTCTTGCCGAATACGCCTTTCTTGATTGGAAAATGCTTGACCAATCCGTGGACCGAGAGCAGGGGCGACGATGTGTGTGGCGCGCTCACGCGGACCTCCGCTCCGCCACGGCCACGCGTCGCTCAGGCTCCTCGGCCAGATGACAGCGGGAGACGTGGCCCACCCCTATCTGATAGAGGGGTGGATGTTCCGTGGCGCACCGATCCCACGCGTACGAACACCGGTCGTGAAACCGGCATCCCTGCGGCCACGCGGTGGGTGGAGGAACGGAGCCGGGAATCGTGGCGAGACGATCGCGCTGCTGGCCAACGTGCGGCATCGCGTTGAGCAGACCCTCGGTGTACGGGTGATGCGCCGTCGCGAACAGCTCGACGACGGGTGCCTCTTCGACGATCTCTCCGCCATACATCACAATGACACGTGACGCTGACTCCGCTACGACGCCAAGGTCGTGCGTGATGAGCAGAATCGACGTGCCGAATTTTTGCTGCAGCTCGCGAAGCAGCTCGAGGATTTGCGCCTGGATCGTGACGTCGAGCGCCGTGGTCGGCTCGTCGGCGATGACCAGCGCTGGATTCATGACGAGGGCCATGGCGATGACCACGCGCTGTCGCATTCCCCCGGACAGCTGATGCGGGTATTCGTGCGCGCGCTGCGCCGGCGACGCGATGCCGACGGTCTCGAGCATTTGCACGGCTCGGTCCCACGCTTCCCTCTTGGACCCGCCGTGATGCACCCGCACGACTTCGGCGATCTGATCTCCGATCGTGAAGACGGGATTCAACGCCGTCATTGGTTCCTGAAACACCATCGAGATGCGAGCGCCGCGAACCGATCGCATGAACCCTTCATCGACCGTGACGAGGTTCTTGCTGTCGAACTGAATCTCACTACCGCTCTCGATGCGCCCGGGTGGTCGAATGAGGCGGAGAAGCGACAATGCCGTGACGGACTTTCCGCAGCCTGATTCGCCGACGAGCCCGACTGTTTCGCCGGCGCCGATGTCGAAGCTGACTCCGTCGACCGCGCGGGCGACCCCGTTTTCGGTATAGAAATACGTACGGAGGTCGCGAACGCGCAGGAGTGGCTCAGCCATTCTTGAGAGTTTCCATCCCGGACAAAATTGAAACGGACGGCGGCGCCGATGTCGACCCGTGAAGCTGCCGTGGGTCCAGGATATCGCGCAAGGCGTCGCCAAGGACATTGAACGCCAACACCGTGATCACAATCGCCAGACCCGGAAAGAGCAGCATCCACCAACTCCCCGCCGCGACGTACGGAATGGCGTTCTGGAAAATCGCTCCCCAACTCGGCGTCGGGTCACGCGCGCCAATGCCGAGATACGCCAGGCCAGCCTCGAGCGCGATGACATTTCCTACCGCGAGCGTTGCACTCACGATCACCGGAGTGGCGACGTTCGGCAGCAGGTGTCGCCACATGATCCGCCAATCCGGAACGCCAAGCGCACGCGCCGCCTCGACGTAGTCGAGCCGTCGAGCGGCAATCGTCTCCGCGCGAACGAGACGCGACAGCCCGAACCAACCAGTCACGCCGAGCAGGAGTATGAGTCCCGGAAGTCGAACGGGCGACCAGAGTGACAACACGGCGATGAGCAGCAACACACGCGGAATCGACAGGAAGGCGTCGAGGAGACGCATCATCGCGGCGTCCGCGCGTCCGCCCACGTATCCGGAGACGAGTCCAAATCCGGTGCCGATCGTGACCGATGTCAGCACGGCGAGCGTCGCAACGGCGAGCGACACACGCGCGCCGGCGAGAACGCGCGCGAGCAGATTGCGGCTGAATTGATCGGTGCCGAATGGATACTTCCACGACGGCGGCGCACTCTTGAGACCGACAATGTCGAGCTGCTCGATCCCTGTCGATCCCATGATCATGGGCCCAAAGATCGCCGCGACGACGAGCAGCGCGATGACGACCAGTGCCCAGCGCGCCGAGCGGTGGGCGCGCAGTCGCTGAAAGAGTGTCTTCGACGAGTCGGGCAACGGACGCGCGCTATTCACGGACGCGCGGGTCGATGGCCATGTGCAGAACGTCAGCGATCAAGTTGCCGATCACCACGATCACCGATCCGACGACGACAACCGCCGTCACGAGATCGTAGTCGCGCCGGCTGATTGCTGCGGCGGCGAGCTGACCCATGCCGGGCCAGGAAAACACCGACTCGATGAACAACGTGCCGCCGAGAAGTCCGGGGAGCGCCAGTCCGAGGAGGGTTACCATCGGAGTGAGCGCGGTCCGGAGGGCGTGCTTCCAGATGACCTCTCGCTCGGTGAGCCCCTTCGCCCGCGCGGTGCGGATATAGTCCGCCGGCAACACGTCGAGCATTGCGGCGCGCTGAAAGCGCGCGACGCCAGCGGTGGTGAGCAGCGTCAATGCCGACACGGGAAGGACGAGATGCTTGAGGCGATCCGCGATTCGCCCCCATCCGCTCAAATAATCATGAAGAGTGGAGTCGACGATATTGCCGGCCGGGAGAATCGGCCACCAATACGCGAAGATCAGAAGAATCAACAGCGCTCCCCAAAAATCGGGCAGAGAATAGAGCACGACCAACGTGCTCGTGCTGATGCGATCGAACCATCCGCCGCGACCGACGGCCTGGAGCACGCCGACCACAACGCCAAACAAAAAGCTCAGTCCCAGCGCGACACCGCCGAGCAGCAGAGTGCGAGGCACCGCTTCGGCGAGCGCTTTCGACACCGACTCGTGCATGGCGAACGAGTACCCGAACTGTCCGCGCAGCACGCTCGTGACGTAGTGAACGAACTGCACGGGCACGGGCTGGTTGTAGCCGAACTGCTCGCGCCAATGGTCGCGGATTTCCGGCCGAAGGTTGCCCGCGTCGTAGGAAAACGGGTCGCCAGGGGCGAGTCGAATGATCACGAAGCTGATCGTCGTCACCAGGACGACGACGATCAGTGACTGCCACAGCCGGGCGACGAGGTGTCGCCGCACGGGTCAGGGCTTCGGCTGCGCGAGCCCGATGCGATCGCGGTCGATACGCTTGTTCGGGGCAACTGACCAGTCGGCGAGATTGGCCCACCATCCGTCGGCGCGCGTCGGGGCCGTATCGAAGCGACGGTTCACGGCATTCACCACGAGAAGATCGTACAGCCAGATCGCGGGAATGTCATCGATGATGGTCTGGAACGCGCGCGAGGAATACGTCTTCATCTTCGCCGGATCGAACGCCGACGTCGCGCTATCCAGCAGTGCGTCTACCGTGTGGTTGGAGTACCGAAAGAAATTTTGTCCGCCAATGCCGGCGGTTCCCCAGTTCTGTTTCGTGCCCGTCACGCTGGGGTCCGTGCCGTATGAGCCGAGGATTGCATCGAAATCGCCGGCGAACATACGGGGCAGGTAGGCCTGCGGATCGAGATTGTCAAAATCGACCTGCGCGCCAATTTTCCGAAATTGCTCCTGCAGCAAGACGCCATACAGACCACGCGTGATACTCGATGTCGCGCTGATCAATGTGAAGCGCAGCGGACGGCCGTTCTTCGCGCGCATTCCGTTGGGGCCAACGCGCCATCCCGACGAGTCGAGCATGGCTTTCGCCGCGGTCGTGTCGTACCCCGCCGGGTGGATGGTGCTGTCGGCCACGCCCAGCGTCATGGGAAACGGTCCGTGCGCCAGACGGCCACGTTCGCCGAAGACATTGCGAAGCATCGCGACGCGATCCACGGACATCGACAGCGCGCGACGCACGCGGATGTCCGAGAAGATCGGATGGGGGACCGTCTTCGACTTGGGGGTGAAGACATTCATTGCCATAAACGTGTAGCCAAGCTGCGGAAACGCGAGCGCGCGTGCGAACGCATTGCTGTCGAGCTTTGCGATCTGATCGGGCGGAAACGCCTCCATGAAGTCGGCCTGCCCGGAGAGCAACTGCGCTTTCTCGGTCGCCGGATCGGTCTTGACCACGATCACACGATCGAGCTTCGCTCGGCCGCGAAAGTTCGCGGTGTCGGACACGATCTCGATGCGAGATCCGGCATCCCATTTCACGAAACGAAATCGTCCGCTGCCCACGAGCTTTCGCGTGGCGTCGGACGTGTGAAGCTGCTCGGGGGGAATGTTGCCGTAGACGTGCTCCGGAAAAATCACCACTTGGTAGGCGACGTCGTAGAACTGCTCCGGCGTGCGCTTCTTGAACCACGCAACGGCCGTGAGCGAGTCGCGAACCGATACGGAATCGAGATTCGTCAACGTCGGTGCAACGGGGGAGCCGACTTTGGGATCGACGTATGTCTTGAAGCTGTATCGCACGTCCGCAGCGGTGACGGGTTTCCCGTCGTGCCAGCGAGCGCGTGGATCGATCGAAAATGCAATCGACAGTGAGTCGGGCGCCCACACCCATTTTTGTGCGAGCCGCGGCGAAAATCCCTGGTCGCCCACAGTCCTGAGATCGGGGCCGATCTCAGCGAGCCGGTCGAAGATCTGGTCCTCGAGCATTCGTCCGGTGATGTCGGTGACGAATGGCGGAAAGATGGCGTCCGCATCGCTCGACGACGCAAAGATCAACGTCCCCCCGGTGGCACCGGCTGCCGACTGAGATCCTTCCTTCGAGCTGCAGGCGGCGAAGGCAGAGAATGCCGCGACCAGGAAAAAGGATTTGCGCATGTGGGTGGCTTGCGGGGCTGAGTGGTTAGCAGCGGTGTAGTGCTCGGGCGATCATCGGCGCCAGGTCCATTCATCGTCCGAGTAACGGACGACGAGGGCGGTCACTCGGGCACGTAACTCGCCGTCAATCTCGAGGTCGAACGGAGGCTCGCCCTCCGATTTCTCGATCGCATCGCCAAGGGCGTCGCCGACGTTGCTCACGCTGGGGGTCCAGCCGAGCGCCTCGTCGAGCGTGGCCGGGGTCGGAATGACTTGGCCACCGCCGATCGTCAAACTGGCCAGCTCGGTCTGATCGTCGGCGATCAGAATTGACCCATGCTGGAGCAGTGCCCCGTTCGCGCGCCATTGCGCGCTCCCGGCGAGCTTTCGCCCGCCGACCGTAAGCTCGCCGGCCGACGGATGGTCGAAGCAGGGAGCCATTCCCGGCGCCGCCGGGCGGGCGGTGGGCGTGGCGACTTCGGCGTTGACGCCGAGCGCGCGGAGCGCTTGGACCAACAGGGCGTTGATCCGAAAGTACGAGGGCATGAGGTCACCAGCGTCGGACACGGGGGCCGTGACGCTGTAGGTGATTTCTCGGGAGTGAAGGATTGCCCTACCGCCCGTGGGACGGCGCACAACGCCGTACCCGAGATCGCGGATGCGCCCGAGATCGTATCGCCCGCGCGCCGACTGATTGCGGCCCAACGAGACCGTCGGTGTACGCCACGAGTAGACGCGCATCACCCATTCCCCGGTCTCGCGAGCGCGCTCCATCAACGCCTCGTCGAGGGCCATATTCTCGGTACCGAGGGCCGGGGGGGTCACGACCAGGCGCCAAAGAGGGCGGGACATTGGGAGGTGTGGGGGTTCGAGGCGAACGACTTGACCCTAAGATAAATTCATAGCACTTCCAACGCGCCCTGCGTTAAACGAGATGTGGCGGCCGCGGCCGCGGCGTCCAGCAACGAACCATCGCCGATCAATCGGGCTCAACTGCCCTTCCTGAGGATTGCATGACCAACCAGAAACGTGAGGTGTCGCCCGGGGAGATCTCGCCCTCGAACGCGACGAGCTTCATCCCGCGTCACATTGGGCCGTCAGATGCGGACGTCCGGGCGATGCTCGATCTCCTCGGCTACACATCGCTCGACTCGCTCATCGATGCGACCGTACCGGCGTCGATTCGACTCAAGCGGCCGCTGGCCATTCACGCCGCCATGACGGAATACGAAGCGCTGTCCAGCCTTCGCGCCGTCGCCAGGCGCAACCAGATCGCTCGCTCGTACATCGGGCTGGGTTACTCGGACTGTATCACGCCGCCCGTAATTCAGCGCAATGTGCTCGAGAATCCGGGCTGGTACACCGCGTACACGCCATATCAGGCGGAGATCGCGCAGGGACGTCTCGAGGCACTGCTCACGTTCCAGACGATGGTCATGGATCTCACCGGTCTCGAGATCGCGAACGCGTCGCTGCTCGACGAGGGGACTGCAGCGGCAGAGGCGATGGCGATGTCATACGCCGGCCGCGGCACGTCTGGGAAGGAAACGTTCTTCGTGTCGGACGAATGCCATCCGCAGACGATCGACGTCGTGAAGACGCGCGCCCATGCGCGCGGCGTGACGGTGGTGGTCGGCGATTGGCGTAAGGCGACCATCGGCGACGACGTGTTTGGCGCACTGCTCCAATATCCATCTACCGACGGCGCGGTGTTCGACTACCGGCAGTTCTGCGAACGCGCGCACGCCGTGGGAGCCATGGTCACCGTCGCGACGGATCTCATGAGCCTCGTGCTACTCACGCCGCCGGGCGAATGGGGCGCCGACGTCTGCGTCGGCAACTCGCAGCGCTTTGGCGTTCCCCTCGGCTACGGTGGACCGCACGCCGCGTTCTTCGCGACCAAAGATGAATTCAAGCGACAGTTGCCGGGCCGCATCATCGGCGTGTCGCGCGACGCCGACGGGAAATCGGCGCTTCGCATGGCGCTTCAGACGCGCGAGCAGCACATCCGCCGCGAGAAGGCAACGAGCAACGTGTGCACCGCGCAGGTGCTGCTCGCCGTCATCGCCGGCATGTATGCGGTGTGGCATGGTCCGGAACGGCTCACGGCGATCGCGGGCCGCATCCACGAACTTGCGGCCACTCTCGCCGCCGGTGTTGCGACGCTGGGCTATTCGCTGGCGAGCGACGTCTACTTCGACACGCTGAGTGTGGAAATGGGCGCTCGGCCGGCCACCGACGTGATCGGTGCGGCGCGGTCCAAAGGAATCAATCTTCGCGCGTCGGGTGACTCGCGCGTGGTTGTCGCCCTCGACGAAACGACCACCCCGGCCGACGTCGACGAGCTGCTGGAGATCTTTGCGGTTGGGCAGGGCAAGGCGCCCACGTGCGAGACGCTCGCAGCACAAGTGGACGCTCGCTATGACGAGCGGTTCGCGCGCACCACGCCGTTCCTCACGCATTCCGTCTTCAACAGCTATCACTCCGAGACGGAGATGCTCCGCTACCTCAAGCGGCTCGAGACGAAGGATCTGTCGCTCACGACGTCGATGATCGCGCTGGGCTCGTGCACGATGAAGTTGAACGCGACGGCCGAGATGTATCCCGTGACGTGGCCGGAGTTCGGCAAGATCCATCCGTTCGCGCCGGTGGAGCAGACCAAGGGCTACCGCGAGATGTTCGATCGTCTCGATGCGGCACTCGCCGAGATTACCGGTTTTGCGGGCATCTCACTGCAGCCCAACGCCGGGTCGCAGGGCGAGTACGCGGGCTTGCTCGTGATTCGCCAGTATCATGAATCGCGCGGCGACACGCATCGCACGGTGTGTCTCATTCCGCAGTCGGCGCACGGAACGAATCCGGCGAGCGCGGTGATGGCGGGCATGAAAGTGGTTGTCGTGAAGACGGACGACAGCGGCAACATCGACGTCGCCGATCTCGAGGAGAAGGCGAAGGCGAACGCCGCGAATCTCGCCGCGTTGATGGTGACGTATCCGTCGACGCACGGCGTGTTCGAGGAGGCGATCAGCGAGAGCTGCCGCATCATCCATCAGTACGGCGGACAGGTTTACCTCGACGGCGCGAACATGAACGCCATGGTCGGCCTCGCGCGTCCCGGCGACATTGGTGCCGACGTTTGCCATTTGAACTTGCATAAGACGTTCTGCATACCACACGGCGGCGGTGGCCCGGGCATGGGTCCGATCGGCGTCGCGAAGCACCTCGTCGATTTCCTGCCGGGCCACGCGGTGATTCGCACCGGCGGCTCAAAGGGAGTGGGCGCGGTGTCGGCCGCTCCTTGGGGAAGCGCGAGCATTCTGCCGATCTCGATGATGTACATCGACATGATGGGCGGTGAGGGCCTCACGCTGGCAACGAAAATCGCGATTCTCAATGCGAACTACGTCGCCAAACGCCTCGAGCCGCACTATCCAGTGCTGTACAAGGGGAAAAACGGCACAGTCGCGCACGAGTGCATCGTGGATCCGCGCTCGCTCAAGACTTCCGCCGGCGTCGAGGTGGAGGACATCGCCAAACGGCTCATGGACTACGGGTTCCACGCGCCCACCGTCTCGTTCCCTGTTGCCGGGACGCTGATGATCGAGCCCACGGAGAGCGAGAGCAAGGCGGAGCTCGACCGATTCTGCGACGCGCTCATCTCGATTCGCGAAGAGATCAGAGAAATTGAATTGGGCGTTGCCGATCGAGAGGACAATCCACTAAAGCATGCGCCGCATCCGCTCGCGCGCGTTTTGAGCGACACGTGGGAGCATGCCTACGGCCGCGAGCGCGCCGCTTTTCCCGCGTCGTGGACGCGGCAGCACAAGTTCTGGCCCGCGGTGGGACGCGTAGAGAGTGCGTACGGCGACCGGAACCTGGTCTGCTCGTGTCCGCCCACCGACGCGTATACCGAAGCCGTCGTCGGCTGACACGCGGCGATCAACGTGAGACAAAAAGGCGCGGCCGAACTGGCCGCGCCCTTTTTGTCCCCCAAGGAACCTCCTGCACCGACTATTGGCCCAAGTGTGCCGAGTAGGCGTCGGTGGTCATCAACCCGCTCATCTCGGCGGCGTTTTTCACACGAATCTTGATCATCCATCCGTCGCCGTACGGCGACGAGTTGACGAGTGCCGGATCTTTGTCCAGACGGTCGTTCACGGCTACGACCTCGCCGGCCAATGGCGAGTAGAGCTCGGACACCGCCTTCACGGCTTCGACGGTGCCGAAGACATCGTGCTTCGCGAAGCTCGCGCCCACCTTTGGGAGCTCGATGAACACGATGTCGCCGAGCTCGCCCTGGGCGTAGTCGGTGATCCCGATCGCCACGACGTCTGCGTCGTCGGTCGGCATCACGTACTCGTGCTCTTCGGTATAAAACAGGTCCTTCGGGATCTCGGACACGACGCGCTCCCTAGTCGGTGACGGGGTAGAGGTGCGCGCGGAGTCTATCCGAGAGGAAAAACAGTGTCAAGGAAGGGCGTTCGCGGCAGGCTCTCCCGCGCCTTCGCTCATCAGGGCCGCCCAGACATCCTGGACGCGCCGCTCGAGCTGCCCAAGCGTGCCGTCGTTGTCGATTACGAAGTCGGCTCGAGCACGCTTGAGCTCTGCCGGCATCTGCGCGGCGATCATGTCCATTCCCTCGGTCTCGGGCAATCCGCGATCCTTCACGAGGCGCTCGAGGCGGAGCGCGCGATTCGCGTCAACGAGAATGACCCGGTCCACCGAACCGGTCATGTGGCGTTCGAACAGCAGGGGAATGTCACACACGACAAGGCGGTCGCCGCGCGCACCCGCTTGATCCACCAGACGAGCCCTGAGGCGCTCGACCTCGGGATGGACGATCGCGTTAAGTTCCTCCAACTGATCGTGATCGGAGAACACGACACGGCGGAGCGCGGCACGATCGAGACGGCCGTCGGGGGACAGAATGCTGGAACCCCACCGGGCGACGATCTTGGCGTAGGCCGCCGTTCCCAGTTCAACGGCGCGCCGAGCGAGCACGTCGGCGTCGATGATCGTTGCGCCACGCTCGGAGAGCATCTGCGCCACGGTCGACTTGCCGCTGCCGATGTTGCCAGTGAGTCCAACCAGGAGCATGACGAATTCCTTGCGGCTGCACATCATGAGCGCTTGGCGCCGACCAAACTACGGAACGCGAAATAGCACGTCAACGCCGAGACCGCTCGCGACGCCGAGCCCATGCAGGACCGAGACCACTTCGATTCACCGCCACAGATGCGAGACAGGATGACCACGCAGCCAGACGATGCGCTGGACGAAGGCCCCGCCAACGAAGAATTCCGACAGATCGTTCGGCGACAGCTCGAGCTGCTCGGCGAAGATCCTGATCGTGAGGGGCTTATGCGTACGCCACAGCGTGTCGCCACGTCGCTGGCGTGGTTGACGCGCGGCTACGAAATGGACGTGCAGCACGTCGTTGGCGGCGCGCTCTTTGACGCCGACGGCGCGACCAACATGGTGATGGTGCGGGACATCGAGCTGTATTCGCTGTGTGAGCACCACATGCTGCCCTTCTATGGCAAGGCTCACATCGCGTACATCCCGAATGGAAAGATCGTTGGCCTGAGCAAGCTTCCGCGATTGGTCGAAGTGTTCGCGCGGCGCCTGCAGGTCCAGGAGCGGCTCACCGAGCAGATTGCCGGCGCGATCGAGGATGTGCTGGGGCCCATGGGAGTTGGCGTCGTCGTCGAGGCCTACCACCTATGCATGATGATGCGCGGTGTCGAAAAGCAGAACTCAAAGACGATCACGAGCGCTGTCCGCGGGTCGTTCCGGACAGACCAACGCACGCGCGAGGAGTTCCTCACGCTCGCGTTCTCGTCGCGGGTCACGGGATGATCGTCTCGGTCTGATCTTCAGGGGTGGAGAGTGGGGTGGATCGAAACATCTCGCGAACCACGTATGCCGACCCCCCGCGCGCCCGGATGTCGCCGGGCGTGGCGTGGAGGTAGCGTTGGCAGGTGTTGCGAAAGGCGCTTCCCGATGGGAAGTCGAGGGCCACGGCGATCCGGTCGGCGCTGCGATGCTGATCCTCGAGCAGGTGCGCCGCAACGATCAGGCGGCCCCAGGTAAGCAGCCGCTGCGGCGGCGGAAACCCCGCCGCCGCCAGGCGTTGCGACACCGTCCGTCTCGGAAGCGCGAGTAGCCGCGCGAGGCCCTGAGGCGACAGACGCTCGTGCGCGCGGGTGACTGCCAGCAGCACCGCGTCCCGAACCATCGGTTCGATCCCGTCGAGAGCCCGGCGCACCACGGCGCCCAGGCTCCGAGATTCGGCGTGTTCGACCAGTCCGAGCAGGGCACGGGGTGCGTCGTCGAGGTCGGCGATGACCAGCCCGTCCATCCCTTGGCGCCCGGCGTCGAACAGGTCGTGGGCCCGTTCCGCGGTAAACGTGATGTACGCGATCAGCGTTAGGCGGGGCAAACGCTGCTTGAGGTGGCGAATTCTCTCGAAATTCGTCCGATCATGAGCGAACAGGTCGATAATTGCTAGACGGACCGGTTGGCGCTCGCAGATATCGAGGAGCGACGACCAGTCATCGCAGGCCTCGACCAGATGGCGGTCGCGGATCGCGGTTCGAAGGCGCTGAAGGTGGGTCGCGTTTGGGAGCAGTGTGGCAATGACACCCATGTGAGCCTCTGCGCCGAGCCGTGGACCGGAGGGAGTGCGTTGGGTCGGGTTGCGAGGAGGTTAGACAACTCGTCCATTACCGGCAAGGCTGATTTGCGCATTATGTGATGATTCATGCCTCCGGCGTGACTGTTGGCATCACAGGGACACATAGGCTGTGGAGCGATGTTGCTCCACGAAATTCTCCGCACACAATCCGGATCGCTCAATGCGCACTCAGTTCAGTCGGACAAAACACAGAACGTTGCGTCCTGCGTTCACCCTCGCAGAGATGATGGTGGTCGTCGTCATCTCGGGGATGATGATCGCGCTGGCGATTCCGCGCATCGATACCACGCGATATAAGGCGGACGCGGTCGGGCAAATAGTTCGCACGACGTTGCAGAACGCCAGTCGTACCGCGGTGACCCGGCAGCACGACATGATCGTGAGCTTCGACACCGTGGGCGAGCGAATTCGAACGATCTACGACGCGAACAACAACGGCTCCGCTACGGCGGGCGAACGCGTGACCTATCGCGGGTTGGACAATGGAATCCTGTTCACCGACCCGAGCGTGAACGGTGTATCGGGTACGTCCATTCATTCGCCGATCAGCGGGTCGTCCATCGTGGTGGTGAGCGGCATGCCGACCCTGACGTTTCACCGAGACGGTTCGGTGAGCTCGGACGCCGAGATCTATGTGTCCATCGCCGCGCGAGGGCCGAAGATGTATCGCGCGATCGTGCTGACGCAGGCCACGGGTCGAGTGGACTGGTATCGCCTCAACACCTCGACCAACAAATGGGTCATCGCCGGACTATGAGCTCTCTAAATGCCTCCGCCCCCGCTCTGCCGTCGGCGTTGCCGGCGCGCCGCGGCTTGACGCTCGTCGAAGTGATCGTGTCGCTGTCCATCCTCGGCGGCGTGATTCTGGGACTCGGATTGTTCTCCGCGCGGTTGGCGCAGGCGACATCCGCGGCGCGCATGCGCATCACTGCCGCCCAACTGGCGTCGGATCGCATCGAGTCCGCCAAAGGCGCGCCGCGCTATTCGGCGGTCGAAAGTCTGTTCGTGGCCACCGAGGCCTCGGTCAGCGGCTACCCTGGGTATGCGCGACGGACGTGGGTTACCCGCGTCGGCGGGTTGGTCACCGACACGATCGATTACAAGATCCTCACGGTTCAGGTCACGAATACGAACATGGCCGGCAACGTCCGTAAAACGACCGTCATCGCTCCTTTCTAACCGGAGATCATCGTGCATTCGCCGGCTCTCCGCGCTCGTCGCGGCTTTACGATTCTCGAAATGTTGTTGTCGATGTCGCTGATGTTGGCGATTCTCGGCCTCAGCACGCAGCTGTTCCGCAAGCAGTCGAACGCCGTGTCGACCCAGGCCGGCCGACTCGACGCGCAGCAGAACTCGCGGTTCGCCATCTCCGAGCTCGATCGCGAGCTGCGGGTAGCCGGCGTGGGCGTAGTTGACGCGCAGCCGCTGCTCGTGCAGGCGGGTGCGCTGGCCATCACGTTCAACGCCAACCTGGTGGCGCTCGACACGGGCGACCTCGGCGCGGTGTACATCAATCCCGATGCGGATTCCGCGGGCGTGGACGTGCTCCGTACGAACGAGAAGATCACGCTGCCGGGCACGTCCAAGTTGTATCCAGACTCGACCTACATGCAGGCCGCCGGCATTCCGAGCAACGCCGAGACGATCTCGTTTTGGTTGTCGCAGGATTCGACGAGCTCGCACGCCAATGAGTATGTGCTGTTCCGCCGAATCAATGCGCGGCCGGCGAAGGTCGTGGCCCGCGGCATCATCTACAATGCCAGCGACACGATCTTCCAGTATTTCAAGGGTGACACGGCCGGTGTCTTGACGCCGGTGTCTCCGGCGCTGCTCCCCGTCATTCACTCCGCGATCATACATGGATCGGCGGCGGACACCGGGAAATCCGCGCTCAGCGACAGTATTCGCCAGGTCCGGATACAGCTCACGAGCGTGTTCCATGATCCGCGAACGAACACGGACACGTATCGCCGTCTCAATTCCACGATCTTTCTCAAGAACGCCGGGCTGATTCATCACACGACGTGTGGTAACCCGCCGCTTGGCGTTGCTCCGACGGCCGCGGTGACCGCGGCCAACGGGACGACCGTGCCACAAACGTACGTCACCGTGAGCTGGACGCCGTCGGTGGACGATGCCGCCGGTGAAAAGGACGTGGAGCGATACGCTTTGTACCGGCGCCTCTCGTCTGTCTCGACGTTCGATCAACCCCTTGCCAGCGTGCCCGGCGGCTCGGGGAGTTATTCGTTCCGCGATACGGATCTCTCGACCGGTCAATCGTGGATTTACGGCGTGGCCGCGCAGGATTGCACGCCGATGAGCTCTCCCGTCGGTCAAACTACAGCGGTGGTGATTCCATGAGGACCCGAACGATGCGTCGCACCCGTCTTCGCACCCGACTGTCCGGCGCGCTTCGCGCCCGTCGTGGTGTCGCACTCTTCATCACGATGTTCTTCGTGTTCGGCATTGGCGCGCTTGCGCTCTCTGCCATCTATCTCACGGCGAACGCATCGTTGATCAGCAAGACGTATGAGAAGGAAGACGATCTCAAATACGCGTCGGAGGCGGCGCTGGCGATCGGCAAGGCCGAGCTCAATTTCAACCCGGCTGCGCTTCCGAACACCAGCTTCGTCAAACTGCTGAACAACAAGACGCTGGCCACGGCCGACGCGCAGACGATCAACGGGATCACCGTGAATCTCTACGCCGGTCCGACGGGATCGACGAGCGGCCAGTTCGGCCGATTCGCCAGTCTTGTCGCCGAAGCGCGCGACGCGAACGGCACCGGTTTCGTGCGCCGCCTCGAGCTGACGCAGGAAAGCTTCGCCAAATACGCGTATTGGTCGAACAGCGAGACGAACAACGGGAGCACGATCGTGTTCGCCAACGGCGATCAGCTATGGGGACCGGTGTGGTCGAATGACGATCTCACCATCAACAGCAGCGGCGCCACATTTCACGACGCAGTTGGAACGGCCGGTGACATCAATGGTGTCAGCTACGGCACGTTCTCCAAGGGATATCAGACGCAGCAGCGGCCGATCAACCTTCCGTCGTTGTCGTCGCTCACCGGTTTGAGCGCTCTGGCGACGGCCGGCGGCATGAATCTGACCGCGCCGAGCACTGGTGATGAGACCACGGTTCGTCGTCGCATCGAGTTCCTGGGTGTCGACATGGACGCCAACGGCGATTCAATCGGCACGAATGAGGGATTCTTCCGCGTCTACACCGCGAACGGTGGCGGTCAAATAAAATGGCTCCGGGGCGATTGGCCGGGTTCATCGTCGACGTTGCCGGCCGTCAGCGCGGTGCTCAATTGTGGCGACTGGCACGTCGCGCCCGATGGCGTTTCGAAGTTCTACCCTGTCGCCGTCCATCCGCAAGCGTGGTTCATTCTTCAAGTCACGGCATCTCTCGGTGCGACAGCTGCCACCACCGAGTCGGGAGCATCGGTGACGACGATCATGGGACACACCGGCGCGCGCTGCTACCTGGGTGGCGATCCGCATCTCGTGGCAGTGGCCCGCACGACCGGGCTGGGGTATACCCTCGCGCAAATCCAGCAGGGCGGTACCGACAAGACCTTTACGCCGATCGATCAATACGGCAGCTGGTTGCAATACACCACCACGCCGAATGCCGCGATCACGACGGCGCGCACGCTTGTCGGTGACGCGCGGTATCTGTATCCGCTCTACCGTGGATTCAACACGGCCACCAAGGGTGTGATCTACGTTGGCGGCACCGTGGGGATTAGCGGCGTGCTTCGCGGTGACATCACGCTCTACACACCGAACACCGTCGTGATTCTCGACGACCTGCGCTACGCCAACGATCCGTCGGGCGGGCTGTGCGTGGACATTCTCGGGATCATCGCCGGCGACAACGTGATCGTTGCCGACAACAGCTTGAACGCACCGCAATGGATCAAGGTGGGCGGCAGTCCCACCGTCAAGAGTCTCGACGACACACCCGATCTCTATCTCCACGCCGTCATCATGGCGCTCGGGACGTCGTTCCAAGTCGAGAACTATGACACCGGATCGTCGAGCGACCTGAACTGTTCCGGCATCGCGGATGGTCGGGGCTGCCTCTATCTCACCGGCGGGCTCATTCAGAACAATCGTGGAGCGGTCGGTAGGGTGAGCGGCACCGGCTACATCAAACGGTATAGCTACGATCGCTGCGCCGTGGTCAATCCGCCTCCGTACTTCCCAACGACTGGACGCTTCCAGGACAACCGCTACTACGAGCTCGATCCGGTGCGGTTCAACCCCACGAAGCTGTTCCAGAGCCTCACCCCCGGACCCTGATCCATCGTCATTCACCGTTGGTTCTTTCGGCGACGGTGGTGTTGCGAGTCTAGTTCGTATTGATTGTTTCTACTTTCTGAATACGAGGATGGAGCGGCGCTACAGCAGACGAACCTGATCTTCGTCGCGCCGCGGCACCGAATGGCACGAGCGGCACCGAGCCTCGTACGACTCGGTGCTGCCCACCATGATGGTTGGCGAATCGTAGCGCGCCGGCCGTCCACCGATCAGGCGCTGGTTGCGGCTCGCTGGATTGCCGCAGATCACGCAGATCGCCTGCAGCTTGTCCACGACTTCGGCGATCGACAGCAGCTGCGGCATGGGGCCGAAGGGCTCTCCGCGAAAGTCGTTGTCGGTTCCCGCGACGATCACGCGTACGCCACGGTTGGCGAGCGACGTGACCAGCTCGACGATGGTCGCGTCGAGAAACTGCGCCTCATCGATTGCTACCACCTGCGTGTCAGGCAGCACCAAGCGCGCGATCTGATCGGGTGTGTCGATTGGGACGGCCTCTACGCTCCGGCCGTCGTGGCTCGAGATGTGGTAGATCCCCGAGTATCGCTCGTCCAGGTGCGACTTGAACACTTGCACCTTTTTCTTCGCGATGATCGCACGCCGCACGCGGCGGATGAGCTCTTCGCTCTTGCCGCTGAACATCACGCCGCAAATGACCTCGACCCAGCCCGCGGCGCCGTTCGAGAAATAGCCGTCCGAAATCACTCTCGGTCGCCTCCGCCTCGCCGCGGCCTATCGGAGGTCGGCCGGCCACTCGGACGCCCTGATGTTTCACGACCGCGTGACGGGCCGCGAGGAGGCCCGCTTCGTCCGCCCGCATCACCACCGCGTCCGCCGCGACTCGGAGGACCACCGCGCGAATCGCGCGAATCGCGAGCATCCCGCGAGCCGCCCGCGCGCGCCGGACGCTCCTCATCGCGGCGGACGACTGCGCGCCGTCCCCGAATGGCGGTTCCCGTCAACTTCTCAATGACGGAATCGGCGACGTTGGTCGCCACCTCGACCGTCGAATGCGACTCGCGCACCTCGACCTTGCCCACGTCGCCGCCCGACGCGCCGCCCTGATTGGCGATGGCGCCAACCAGATCCGCCGGGCGCACGCCGTCGCGCGATCCGATGTTCACGAACAAGCGCACCATCACCGCGGTCGTGCGCTCGACTGGCCGCGCTGCAATTCCCGCCGCAATCGCCAAGTGGGTCGCGCGCTCCTGCTCGAGCAGTTGCAGCGCGGCGGCCGCGATCTCGACGCCGTCGTATTCGTCGAGCAGCGGTTCGATCGCCAGTAACTCGCGTCCGAACTGTCCGGCGGCGAGCACTGCGGCGAGCTCGGTGCGCGCACGGACATCGCGGTCGCGGACGCGCACGCCCGCTTCGGACAGCGTGATCGGCTTGAGAGGTCCCCCCGCGGAGAGCGCGCGCAAGCTCGCGAGCTGTCGCGGTTGAACGATGGCAATCGTGCGAGCGGCGCCGGAGGATGCGGTGCGCAGCTCCTCGCGCGAAGTCGGCAAATCAAACAACACCACGGCGTCGGTTCCCGGCGTTGCCGCCATTCCAACACGGACCGGCGCGTCGGCGTTGGCGTAGCCGAGCGCGCGCAGCAGTCCGCGCGCCTGTTCGGCGCCATCGGCCTCGCGCGCGAACACGAGCGCCGATTTCGGATCGATCTCGTCGAGAACGCGCCGGAGGGTGGCCAGCCGTGCCTGCGCCGACGTCGTGACGTAATCGAGCGCGACGGGCGCATCCGTCTCGGCGATAGGCGACCCTTCGCGACGCGCGCGACGCGCGTACCGCTCGAGCAACTCTTCCACCGCCGGCGTGATTTCGGCCGTCACGACCGTGCGCGCCGATTCTTTCGGCACGTCGGCCATGAGGGTTTCGAGTGCACCTGAACCGCCGCGCATGACGATCTCGTCGAGCCAGCCAATGCACACGGCGCGCACGTTTTCGAGCTTCATGGTCGCCGCGCGCAACAGTTCAACGAGCGTGTCGGGCGTTCCAACGATCACCTGGCGCGGCCCCGCGCGAAGGATGCGTATGGCGCGCCGGCTCGACGTGGCGGCGACGACGCCGATATTTCGCCCGCCGATCAGCCCCACGGCCGCGGCGCTGATCGCAGCGGCGGCTTCGGCGTCTGTGGCGACGACCAGCAGTTGCGTGTCCGGAACGCCCTCGTCGACGCGCTCGAGCAGCGGTGCGAGAATGCGCGCGATCGCGGCCCAGTCGTGCGGCATCACATACATCGCGTTCTGACTCCGAGTGACCCCTTCGAGTTCGCGTCCTTCCTGTTCCACCGATATTCCCCCATCGAGAGCGGCTCGGGCGTTCAGCCTGCCGGTAAGCCGTTGCCGCTCGTAAGATTGCCACGACCGACGAGAAGTATACTTCCCGTTCGCACCGGTCTCCAAACAATTCATGACCCGCTACGCTCCGTCCGCAAACATCGTCGATCTGCGCGAATCGGCGACGATCGCCGTCTCGACCCGCGCCAAGGCGCTTCGCGCGGCCGGAAGGCCCGTGATCGATCTTGGCGCCGGCGAACCCGACTTTCCCACGCCGGACTTCGTGCTCGCCGCGGCGCACCGTGCGCTTGACGCCGGCGCGACGCGTTATACGCAGGTCGAAGGCATCTTGCCGCTCCGCGAGGCCATCGCCGAGCGTGCCCGGGGGCTGCGTCGCGGCGCCGCGATCGCTGCGGAGAATGTGGTGGTGACGGCAGGGACGAAGCAGGCCCTGTTCAATGCGTGCTTTTCGTTGTTTGCGAACGGCGATGAAGTGCTCGTGCCCACACCGGGTTGGACGAGCTATTACGAGATGCTCACGTTGGCGCGCGCCACGCCGGTCGCGGTGCGCGGATTACCAGAGCGACAGCTCAAGGTGACGCCCGACGATCTGCGTCGCGCGGCAACGGCCCGAACCCGCGGCGTGCTGCTCAACTCACCGTGCAATCCCACCGGCGCGGTGTACTCACGGCGCGAGCTCGAAGCGATTGTCGCCTGCGCGGCGGAGCACGATTGGTGGATCGTGAGCGACGAGATCTATCGGGCCATTTCGTATGACGGCGAGGCCACCTCTCTCCTTTCGGTCGCCGACGGGATGGAGCGACTTGTCATGGTGGACGGCGTGGCGAAATCGTTTGCCATGACCGGATGGCGCATTGGATGGGCGATCGCGTCACCGACCGTGGTGCGATCGATGACGGCGCTGCAATCCCACACCACCTCGAACGCCGCGACGATCTCGCAACATGCCGCGCTCGCCGCGCTGACGAACGCCGGTGCCGCGGACGCGGCCGTCGGCGCGATGGTGCGAGAATTCAAGCGGCGTCGTGATGCGGCGCTCGATCTGCTCCATCGTGCGTCGCTCGAAGTGCTCGACCCGCAGGGTGCGTTCTATCTGTTCATCCGCATTGGTCCAGCAACGCCGGACAACCCTGAGCCCGGAACCGTGTTCGCCCGACGTCTGCTGGAGGACGCCGACGTCGCCGTCGTACCGGGCGCGGCGTTCGGGTCGCCGGAATGGATTCGAGTGTCCTACGCGGCTCCCGCCGAACAGGTCATGGAGGGGGTGCGGCGGATCATTTCGGCGCGTATATCTTAGCGACCTTGCGCCGGCTGGTCGCAACGCGGTGATGCGTAGCGCGCGGAATTGGCTCCGCGCACAGCAACGCGAGCAACAAGATTCGAGCTTCGACTCTAAGGAAATTCTCGTGAAGATTGCCGTCCGGCTCGAGCCGGCGGCCGGCACGCCGGCCGACGTCAAATACAGGTGGGATCCCGATACCGATATTCTGTCGGCGCAACTTTCCCCGTCCGCAACGGGCGAGGGGATGTCGGGCTCGGTTGGTCTCGAGGGCGTTGACGGCTCGTGGCTGATTCTCGACGTGGCGTCGGGTCGCATCAACGGCGTGGAGATCGCAGTGTGGCCCGACGTGCGCAAACTGCCGGCCTTTGCCATGCCCACGACGATCGAGGACGCGCATGTGATCGTTCCGTCGCGCGTGTCCCAGCCCAACATCGCGTCGCTGGAGATGGCGACGCATCTCATCGCTGAGGCCGACAACGCGCAGCGGAACTTTCATTTTCGAGTCGGAAAGCTCCGCGGGGTGCGCACCGTCCGCCTCGCGCGCGATCTGCTTCTCGATCTGGATGAAAAGAGTCAGATTTCGGGACTCTGGCTGCTCAACGTTCCACCCAATCCCAACCCGTCGTGATCACCACCATCGTGCTGATTCGCGTAGACCCCGCGCAAATACAAAGCGCGGCCAACATGCTCGCCGGCGTCGAGGGTGTGACCGAAGTGTATTCGGTGTCGGGCGACTGGGACCTTGTCGCCATCGTGCAGGTTCCGCAGTACGACCAGATCGCGCACGTCGTCACTGAGGTCTTCCCGACGGTCCCTGGAATTCAACGCACACAAACGCTGACGGCGTTCCGGGCGTATTCGCGAAAGGATTTGCAACAGGCCTGGGACATCGGCGTGGAGTAGAATCATGTCGGATCGTGCAGGAGACTACATCGTCGGTTTGTTCGGCGCGGAGGACGAGTTGCTGGCGTCGCTGCGTGAGGAGGCGGATCGCACCGGTCTGCCGCCGATCGCCATCTCGTCGGACGAGGGCCGGCTGCTGCAAGTGTTGCTCACGTCGATCAACGCGCGACGCGTGCTCGAAGTCGGAACACTCGGCGGGTATTCCGCCATTTGCATGGCGCGCGCGCTTCCGCCCGGCGGGCAGCTCTTGTCGATCGAGTTGGAGAACAAGCACGCGCTCTTTGCCCGGCGCTACATCGAGCGTGCGGGGTTGAGCGAGCGCGTCGACGTGAGAGTGGGGCGGGCGCTGGACGTGCTGCCGTCGCTCGATGGCGAAAGGTTCGACGCCATCTTTCTCGACGCCGACAAAGAGCCGTTGCCCACGTATTTCGAATGGGCGCTGCGGCTCGTGCGCCCGGGCGGGCTGATCATTGGAGACAACGCGCTGTGGGGCGGTAAGGTGTATGACGGCGAGGAAATCGACGACAAGACGCGCGGTGTACGCGAGTTCAATCGTCGCATGGCTACCGATCCGCGCGTGCTCGGCATCATTGTGCCGACGCATGACGGCGTCGCGGTGGCAGTCGTGAAGTAGCCACGCTCACCGCGGCGCGCGGTCTTTCCGCTACCTCGCACCGACATTAGCATGCTCGCCATGTCGGTCACATCCACAGCACTCGAATCGCCGGGAGCGTCCACCGTCAGGACACTGCAGCGCCAGCTTTCGGCGCTCATGCCCAATGCGGGCCTGCCCGGTGCTTTGACCGACGGGCCATCGCTGGAGGTATCGAGCAGCCCGCTGGATCTCCCGCGACTGATCAGTGCCGTGGTGATCGAGGGGAACACCCTGCGCGCGCGACCGGTGTCGCCCGCGGCGACGCCTGGCTTTGCGGCGTTTCTCGACGGGACGCAAGAAAGCCGAGTGCTGACGTACGCGCACGGCCTGCCGTTGATCCACGGCAAGGTGGCGGGGGTGATCCGCGTTCGGAACGACCGGCGGCTGACAACATGGCGGTACGAGGTTGCGCAACGCCTCTACGTGCCGCGACGCCTGCTGTCTCCCTCGTGGAACGCGGCGCTGGACGCGCTGCCGATCGGCGTCTCGGACATCAGCTCGGCGCCAGACGCCGCGGGCGGCGCGGTGATCGAACACCCGTTCGCCATTCGGGATGCCGCCATTCACAGCGTGCAAGCGGATCGCGAACGCGTCGAGCACAAGCTTGCGGAACAGTGGTGCGACGGTGAACACGAACCGCTGTTCGTCGACGGTGGCATCAGCGGTTCGGATCGTGTGGCGCGGAACGTCAGCGCGGTGGGCGTCGTCAAGACCCATCGCACCTTGTACGCGGAAGGGGATAGTCTTCAGGTCGTATTCGGACTCGAAGCCGGCGAACGTACAAGCGTGTTTCGCATCACGTCACCAAAGCGAACCAGCGTCGCCAGCTGGTATCTTCGCCTGCGCGATCCGGCTGGTCGCGATCCAATGTGGGGTTTGGTGCGTGTGGAAATCGCCGACGCCTCGGGCGTCGAGGCCGACATTCGGCGGCGTGCCGACGAGGTGTCCGGTTGGGTGCTGGCCGAAGTCACGCCGCTCGCGCTGCCGGACGGACGTTGGGACAAAATGGTGTATGGCATTCGCGACTGTGAGGAATTCTTGAGGGCAATACGGTGACGACGACGATACCAGAGCACGCCTCGCCACTCGGCAGGGTCGTCGCCACGGAGCGCAAGCCGAACACGCCGCACGAATTCCATTTCTGGACCGCGCTCGACTCGCCAGTGGGAATCGGCACCATCGTGCGCGTGGAAGGCGCGCACCCGGTGAACGGACAGATTCCGCAGATCTACGGCGTGGTCGTGGAGGGGTTTAGCTACACCGACCTGCAGACGCCTCTGCACGACGTGTTGGGACACGATGGCTCGCCCGGGATGGCATCGCTCGCCGCCACCGAACGCGCCGAGATCCGTCTCTACACCGCCGCGGTCCTCCGTCAAATTCCCGAGGAGCCGATGCAGCCCGTCCCCATGGGTCGGGTGTTCCTCGCCGAAGACGCCGACGTAGCCGTGGCGCTGCGGATGGATGGCTACATCAAGGAGGGGTCGTCCACCGGCATTCCGATCGGCGTGTATCGCGCCGGCGGAACGGACGCGGCCATCTACCTCGATGCTGATTTTCTCATTGGACCCGAAGCAGCACATCTGAACATCACCGGTGTGTCGGGACTGGCGACGAAGACGAGTGCGATCGAATGGATTCTCGGGTCGATCTTCACGCACTTTCCCGAGCAGAAGGGATCGGTGGCTGCGGTGTGCTTCAACGTGAAGGGCCCCGACCTCTGCTTTCTCGACCTCCCCGCTGAGATTGGCGCGGCGGACAAGGTGATCTACGACAAGTGCGGCGTTCCGCCGCGGCCATTCGAGAACGTGCAATACTTCGCGCCGTACAAGGCGGACGGATTCTCGCTGAATACGCTCCGCTCGAACGAGGGGCTGCTGCATAACGTGTCGCCGCTCACCTGGGGACTGCGCGAAGTGTTGCAATACGCCGAGGTGCTGCTCAACAAGGACGATGTCGACGCCAAGGCCGACGCGCTGATCGATTTCATTCGCGAGCGGGTCGTCGATCGCGATTTCAGCGATCCCATGCTCTCGAACAAACGATATCTCGTCCGCTCGTTCGCCGACCTCGAGGGTTGGTTCCGCGATGTGCTCTCGGCCATGGAAAACAAGGGCAACGAAGGCTGGCGGACGCACCATATCGCGACGATCCGCAAGGTGCGAAACAGACTGTCCAACATCTCCACCCGGTGCGCTGGTTTGGTCACCGATGACGGCGCCGTGAGCGACCTCCCGTTCGGGAGCTTTCAGGACCGGACGGTGTATGTGATCGACGTCGCCTCATTGGAAGAGGCGGCCCAGGATCTCATCTTTGCCCGCGTGGTGACGAGGCTCCGCGAGCACCTCGAAAAGCGCGATCTCGGTGTGAACCACGTCATCGTGTTTGTGGATGAGTTGAACAAGTATGCGCCAAATGACGGACCGGAGACCTATGTCAGAAAGATGCTTCTCGATCTCGCCGAGCGCGGCCGGTATTTAGGTCTCGTGTTGTTCAGCGCGCAGCAGTTTCGATCGCAGGTGCATCGCCGCGTCGTCGGCAACTCGGGAACGGCGCTTTACGGCCGCATGGACGCGGACGAGCTTGCGACGCCTGGCTATTCGGTGTTGAGTCCGGCGGTCAAGACCAAACTGGCATCGCTGGAGAAGGGGCAGCTCATGGTGCGCCACCCGCATTTCACTCAGCCCATCTTCGTACGCTTTCCGCGTCCGGCCATCATGCGCGGGCGCGATGGCGCGGAGCAGTATCCGCAGGCGGTCGACATCAATCTCGATGCGGCGGTGACGCGCAGTCTGCGCACGCTCGATCCGTCGATCACGCTGGGTTGGGTGCAGGACGCGGTGGGCATTCGCGACGAGGATGAAATCATCAAGGCGCGCAACGCGACCCTTCGAGAGCGGCCGGCCGACGTGCGCAAGTTCTTTCTGGCGCAGCTCAGGCCGACTGTGGCGACGCAAGTCGTCGCACGGCCCGCCGCCGCCGTCCGGTCTGCGCCTGCCGACGATCCGTACGGCTTCTGAGTCGTCCATGCGCCTTCTGCTGATCGGTCGCGCCATCGGCACGCTGATGCTCGCCGGAGGGCGCGTTTTATCACAGAGCGCGACGCTGCAGATCAAACCGCACGCCGGCGACACGCTGCGCATGCGCCTCGATCAGCAGAGTGAAATGACCGGGATCAAGCGCACGAGTCTCGGCGAAGCGAGCGCGATGGTCATTGGAACGATGAGTATGTTTTCGCGCGCGATCGTCGAGGGCAGCACGGAGAAGGGAACCACGCTGCTCGCGGTCACCGATTCCGTTGTGTTGTCGACTACCGATGAACACGCGCGTGCCGACGCCATGCAGGCTGCGGCGCGGATGCGCGGGCAACGTGTTCGATTCCGTGTGTCGCCCGACGGCACGGTGGGTATGGCGGAAGAGGGTGACGTGGCGTCGCGCGAGGTCGCGCAGGTCGTGTCGCTGATGCCGGCGGCGTTCCCCAAAGGCGCGATCAAGATCGGTGAAAGCTGGATCCGCGAGATGTTGTTGCCCACGGGTTCGCAGTTGGGCGCGCAGCTCTCGGGCAGGCTGCACGTGACCTTTCGATTCGACTCGCTCACGCACGGCGGAGACTGGGCCTTCGTCTCGATGCGCGGCGAAATGCTGCCGCCCACTGGCCCCGGGGAGGCGCTTGGTGCGGCGCTGGAGAAAGGCTTCGTCAACGGGACGATGCTCGTCGATCAGAAACGCGGCTGGCTCACGGAGTCGTGGTTCAACATTTTGGTCAGCTCGAACATCACGCAGCCGCTCATGGCGGGCGTGGTGTCGATGAAGATGCAGATGCGCATCACCCAGCACATGCACACCATGGAAAGGCGTTAGATTACCGCGGAGCTTTCTTGCCGCATGCGCCTGGTTCATCTCTCCGACCTCCACCTCGGTTACCGGCAGTATCAGCGGCTCACTCCCGGCGGGGTCAACCAGCGGGAGGCTGACGTCGCCGCGACCTTTCGCGCGGCCATCGACAAGATCATCGCGATTGCCCCCGATCTGATCTTCATCGCCGGCGACATTTTTCACACCGTCCGGCCAACGAATCAGGCGATCCTGCACGCGTTCATGCAGTTCTCGCGGCTCGCGCGTTCGCTGCCAGGCGCCAAGATCGTGCTCGTCGCTGGCAATCATGATACCCCTCGCTCGTCGGAGACGGGTGGCATTCTTCGTCTGTTCGAGCAGATCGGCCTGACGGTCGTGGACACCGAACCGCGTATTCTCGATTTCCCGGAACACGACCTCTCGATCCTCGCGGTGCCCGACGTTCCAATGGTCACGGCGCCGCGGCTGCGGCTGAGCGGTGGCTCGCGGTTCAACGTGATGGTCGCCCATGGCGAGGTTCAAGGCATGATCGCCGGGCATTTCGTTGCCGATCGCGCCGCGTTGGTCATCTCGCGGGATGATCTCAGCGCGGGCCGGTGGGACTACGTGGCGCTCGGCCACTACCATGTCTACTCCGAGGTCGCGCCGAACGCATTCTACAGCGGATCGATCGACTACACGAGCGCGGACACCTGGGGCGAGTTGTACGAAGAGCGGCAGGCGCGGATCTCCGGCAAAGGATTCATCGAGCACGATTTGATCACCGGCGAGCACGTCTTTCACGCGCTTCCGCCGGCGAGACCATTAATCGACCTTCCCCCTATTCGCGTCGCGCGCGCCACGGCGGCGACCGTCGATGCGCAGATCCGCGACGCCGTCGCATCCGTCACCGGCGGAATCGACGACAAGATCGTTCGGCTCCTGGTTCGTGATATCACGCGGCCCATCGCCCGCGAGTTGGACCACAAGGCCATTCGCGACTACAAACGTCGCGCGTTGAGCTTCAATCTCGACTTGCGCGCGCCGGAGACTGCCGCCCGTCAGGCGGTAGGCGGCGCGCCAAGTCGGCGTCCGTCCCTCAACGAGATGGTGAAAGAGAAGTTGATGACGCGCCCGCTCGACGCCGACATCGATCGCGCCGCGTTGGTGACGCGCGGTTTGGCGTACCTCGACGAGGCGCAGTTGGTCTCGCTGCCGCCGTCGGCGATCGCCGAGAGCTGATATGCGACTCAACAGTCTGCATCTCTGGAACTTTCGACAGCACGTCGACACCCACATCGATTTCGAGACGGGCATCACGGGCATCATCGGCCCGAACGGCTCGGGCAAGTCGACGCTTCTCGAGGCGATTGCGTGGGCGCTATACGGCATGCCGGCGGCGCGCGGCACACGTGAGTCGATCCGCTCGAACCGCGCCAAGTCCGGCGACGCCGTAAAAGTCGAGCTGGATTTCGAGCTGGGCGGCCATCGATATCTCGTGTCCCGCAAGCTGACGAGCGCCGAGTTGTATCTCGATGGTGCCGCGGCACCCATCGCCACCTCGATCAGCGGAGTGACCGATCTGATTCGCCGCCGGCTCGGCATGAGCCGCGACGAATTCTTCAACACGTATTTCACGGGCCAGAAGGATCTCAGCGTCATGGCCGCGATGGGCCCAACGGAGCGGGCTCAGTTTCTGTCGCGCGTGTTGGGATACGAGCGTCTTCGCACGGCGCAGGTCCTCGTGCGCGATCGTCGCAGCTCGATCGTTGCGGAGACAACCGGCCTGCGCTCCGCAATGCCGGAGCCGGAGACTGTCGCTCGCGCATTTTCGGAAGCGGAGGCGAGGGTTCAAAGCGCGGCGGTGATCGCCAAGTCATCGGCGGCGCGACGCACGTCGAGTCGCACGGCATTCGAGGCGATGACGCCGCGTTGGGAGCAGATGCAGCGCGAGCGCGACGCGCTACAGACGCTCGTCGCCGAGATTCGAATTGCCGAGGGTGCTCGATCGTCGCTCGAGCGCGACACGACGCGAATCGAGGGCGAGCTCGCCGAGATTGCGACGGCGCGCGAGGAACTGGCCGGACTTCAGGGAGATCTCGCGCAACTCGCCGCGGCGCAGGCCGAGCTCAAGGAGCAAGACCGCGCGAACAACGAGGAGGCCCGCCGTCGGACGCTCGCCGACACGGCCAAGGGACTCACCGAAGAGCTCGCGCGTCTCCGCGACCGCCACTCCAAGATCGAAACGGCGCCGGCGCTGGAGATCGAGGCGACGGAGGCGTTGTCGCTCGAGCGTGCCGCGCTCGAGCTGACGCAGGGACAATTCGAGACCGGGCAAACGGACTGGGTCCGAGACAAGCAGGAAGCGGAGACCAAACGGCAGGCACTGCTCGAACAGTTGCGAGACGTCGAGCATCAGAGAAATCAAATCGTCGAGCTTGGCGAAAACGGGATGTGTCCGATCTGCGCGCGGCCGCTCGGAACGCATTTTCGCGATGTGCTCGGTGTGCTCGACACGCAGATCGAATCGATCACCGTGGACGGGAAGTATTTTCGCGCGCGCATGGAGCAGCTCGAGGCGATGCCGGCGGAGGTGAAGGCGCTCGACGAGCGCCGCCGGTATCTGTCAGACAGCGTCACCAAGCTCGAGCGGCGCCTTGCCAAAGTTCAAGCGGTGATCCCCGAGCTCGAGACGTTGACCAAGGACATCGTGGCGAAGGCGAAGCGCCACGGTGTCGTCGACGCCGAGCTGGCGACGATCACGGCCACATACGACGCGGATCGTCACCGCGACGTGCGCGTGTTGATCGAACGACTGTCGCCGCTCGCGGCGCGGGCGGCCGCGATCATGGCGCAGCTCGAGCGAGAGCCGGTGCTCCTCGTCGACCGGGACGCAGCGCGATCCAGCCTGGCCCAAGCCGACCTTCGCGCCCGGGAGCTCGCCGGGCGCCGCGAACAGATCAAGTTCTCCGAAGAGTCGTTTGGCGACATGCGCGAGCAATATGAGCAGGCGGCGGCAGAGCTGCGGTCGGCCGAGCTGGCGTCGGTCGCCGCCGACGCTGACCTGTCCGCGGCCCGGGAGTCGTTCGAGGCGGCCGATCGAATACGCGCCGAGCTGGCCAGGAATGAGAAGCACCTTGCGGCGTTGGTGCGCGACCGTCGGTTGCACGATGAGCTGGACCGGGCGTTTTCCGATCTCCGCACCGACCTGAATCAGGCCTTGCGACCGGAAATTTCCGATCTCGCCAGCCGGTACATTCGGGAGCTCACGGATGGCCGCTACTCGGATATCGAGCTCGACGAGTCGTACAACGTCATCGTGCTCGAGGATGCCCTCCCCAAACCGGTCATCTCCGGAGGCGAAGAGGACCTAGCGAACTTGGTGCTCCGGCTGGCAATCTCTGAGATGATCGCAGAACGCGCGGGCCAGGCTTTCTCGCTGTTGATACTCGACGAGGTGTTCGGATCGCTCGATGACGTGCGCCGGCATAATGTCGTCGATCTGCTCAGGCGTCTTCAGGACCGGTTCGAACAGGTGATTCTCATCACGCACATCGACTCCGTCCGCGAGGGGTTGGACCGCGTCGTCGCGGTGCGCTACGACGAGGAGTCGGGCACGTCGCGCGTGGCGATGGAGACGTCGGCCGGCGTTGAGGGTCCTGAGCTTGACTTCCAAGCTGGAGCGGCCGACTGATGGCGACCTCTCGTTCGTGGCGACCGCAGACGGTGGAGGGCCCGTTCCGGGCGCGCTCCGAAGATATCGGCGAGCTGAATCAGGTGTTCAGCGATGCGTTCACCGAGCGCTATCGGCGCGACGGCATGGTCGGCGTACGCGTGCCGTTTCTCAATCCCACTATCTGGCGTTATGCCATCGAGGACGCGGACGAGGGCGCGATGTTGTGGCGCGACGATCGCGGCCACATCGTCGCGTTCAACATGGTGCATCGATCCGGCACGGAAGGCTGGATGGGTCCCCTCGCGGTGCGCACCGAGTTCCAGGGAAGCGGGACCGGCAAGGAGATCGTGACGCGCGGCGTGGAATGGTTGAAGAGCCATGGCGCGGCCGTCATTGGCCTCGAGACCATGCCGCGAACGATGGACAACATCGGCTTCTACTCGCGCTTGGGGTTTCGTCCCGGGCGCTTGACCATTACGACGACCCTGGAGGCCGCGTACATCGACACCCCGTCGCCGCTCATCGGTCGCCTCAGTCCCGTGGCGCGCGACGACGCGCTCGCGTCGTGCCGCGACCTGGTGGAACGATTGCAGCCGGGCCGCGATTACACACGGGAGATCAATCTCACGACGGAGCTCGGGCTGGGCGACACCGTGTTGTTGTATGACGGCGATCGGCTCGCCGGGTTCGCGCTCGCGCACACGGCGCCCCTCGTCGAAGGTCGCGCGCGCGAGGAGCTGCGCGTGCTCAAGCTCGTGCTCGAGGATGAATCCCGGTTTGACGATCTGATTCGTGGCGTCGCGGATTTCGCTCGCCGGAGTGGGACGAGACGCCTTGCGCTGCGGCTGCAGGGAGAGTTTCTCACTACATACCAGCGCGTGATTGCGTTGGGAGGCCGTGTGCGATGGACGGACTTGCGGATGTCGCTAGGTGGTTTTGCCGAAGCATCGCCGACGGCTGGGTTAGTATTATCGAATTGGGAAATTTGAATGGCCGGCGTTCACCCACCCCCGCGGAACGCGTCGGCTGTTCCACCCAGGAGTCTCTGACGATGACACACCCCGTACGCATCAAACGATCAGGCCGCGCCGCCGGGATCACTCGGCTCGCGGCGGCGCTGCTTATCGTGGTTGCCGCGTGCTCGCACAACAACCAACCCGACACCGACTTCGATCCGCGACCCGACCCCATTCCGATCCGCGTGACGAACGAGAATTTCCTCGACATGAACGTCGCGGTCGTCGCCGGCGGTGCCAGTCGCCGGCTTGGGCCCGTCAACGGAAACAGCACGGCCCAATTCAAAATCAACTGGTCGGTGGTGAACGGACAGTCGATCTATCTCACGGCGACGCCGATCGGCGGTCAGGGCCTCGCGCGCTCCGCGGCCCTGAACGTGTCACCGGGTCAAATGATCGATTTCAAGGTTGGCTCCGTGCTCCGCCAGAGTGTCGCGATCGTTCACGATCCCTAACCCGGCGTGCTGACGATCCGACTTGTCATTCTGATCGTCACGTACCTGTTGATCGCCGTTCAACAGGTTCCGTTCCTTCGATTGAATCGCCCGGCCGCGGCCTTGCTCGGCGCCGTGGCGATGGTCACGGTGGGGGGACTGCCGCTGCATGACGCGTATGCCGCCGTCGACCTCGACGTCATGGTGTTTTTGCTCGGCGTGCTGCTCATCACCGGTTTTCTCGAGGTTGGCGGGTTCTTTGAATGGGCGGCCAGGCGCATCGTGGCGCGCGCGCAGTCGCCGCGCGCGTTGCTCGGCGCCGTGGTTGGCGTGAGCGGAATTCTGTCCGCGTTCTTCGTCAACGACACGATCTGCCTCGTGATGACGCCGCTGATGATCGCGGTGCTTCGTCCACTCCGACTCAAGCCGCTGCCGTTTCTCCTCGCCATCGCGCTCGGGTCCAATGTTGGCAGCGCGATGACGCCCACGGGCAATCCGCAGAACATGCTCATCGGCGTGGCGAGCGGTATTCACTTCGCGCGCTTCATTGCCATGCTCGCGCTGCCGTCGCTCGGCGGACTCGCGATCGTCTTCGGCGTCTTGTCGTGGCTCTACCGGCGAGAGCTCGGCGCTGTGCTTCCGAGCGACGCGTCGATTCCAGAGATGCCGTTCGATCGAGCGTTGGTGGTTCGCTCGCTCGTGGTGTTTGCCGGCGCATTGGTTGCGTGGCTCACGGGGCTGTCCTTGCCCCTCGTCGCGATTACCGCGGCGGCCATTCTCATCGCGATCGCACAGCGTGATCCGTCCGAGGCGTTCGCAAAAGTGGAGTGGTCGCTCCTGCTCTTTTTCGGTGCGCTGTTCATCGTGATGCGCGGTGCGCGCGACCTGCCGCTCATCGAGTCGCTCACCGCCGTCGCCGCGGGCCAGCTCCACGGTGCGCCGGTGCACGACGCCGTCGTCACCGCGGCGGCGATGACCGCGCTCTCGAATCTCGTGTCCAACGTGCCGGCGGTGATTCTTTGGCTGCCGGTTGTACCGAAGCTTGCGTCGCCGAGCTTCATCTGGCTGGTGATGGCCATGAGCTCGACGTTCGCCGGGAATCTCACGCTCCTCGGCTCCATGGCCAACCTGATCGTCGCCGAGCGTGCGGAGGCGCGCGGCGAGCGATTGGGTTTTATGGATTATTTGAAAGCGGGAATTCCAGTGACGCTGCTCACACTCGCCTGGGGCATCACCGTGCTCGTGCTCGTCGCGCGCTAGCGCGAGCACGCGGCAACACTCGCGTTAGCGTCCCTCGTCGCGAGGTTGTGGGCGGCGACGATCGCCGCGGACGACGATTCTCCAGATGACGACGAACACGCCGACGGTGAGCAACAGGTGTATCCACCCTGGTGCATCGTACATGAGGGCGCCGATGGCCCAGATGATAATGAGTGCGACGCCGACGAGCAAACCAAGATCCATCCAACACCTCGCGAATTGACCTGTCGTTCCCCGGACCTTAAATTGCTTTCGTCCAGAGTAGTTGCAACACTCGGGACGGAGAAATCAGTTTTTGAGCCAACAAGTCCTTCGAGTGGGTTCGATAATCTATCACCGACGTCATGCCCCCAGTGCGGGGGAAGGCGAAAGGTTGGTGGTGAGGACCTCATTATTCGACCGGGCTTCACAAAACCCTCTCCGTACCGAATCTTCGAGCCCCGTGGGTCATTCCACGGGGCTCGTTCTTTGGGACTCGTTCCCAGGTGTCCGCCATGACCGACACGCCGCAGGTCACGATCACGCGCCGCATGCAGTTCAATGCCGCGCACCGTGTTCACAATCCCGCGCTCTCCGACGAGGAGAACGTGGCGATCTTCGGAAAGTGTAACAATCCCAACTGGCACGGTCACAACTACACGCTCGACGTGTCGGTGACGGGGCCCATTGACCCGCGGACCGGGTATGTCATTGATCTCAGCAAGTTGAAGGCGATCGTCGAGCGCGAAGTCGTCATCAAGGTTGACCACCGGAATTTCAACCTCGAGGTCGATTTCATGCGCGACACAATCCCGACGACGGAGAACATCGTCCTCGCCATGTGGCGCGTGCTCGAGCCCGAGATCAAGCCGGCACGCCTCACGCGCCTCGTGCTCTGGGAGACGCCGAACAACTACGTCGAGTACGACGGGAAATGACAACGCCCGGCGCGCGCTCGGCGGTCGTGTCCGGCGCATCGCGCGGCATTGGTCTGGCCATCTCGCGCGAGCTTGTCGCGCACGGATTCCAGGTCGCGATGTTGGCGAGAGGGTTCGACGCGCTCAGGCGCGCGGCGAAATCGCTCGGACCGTTGGCCTTGCCACTGGCATGCGACGTCGGCGATTCGTCGTCGCTGAACGCTGCTGCCGATCGGGTGCGCGATGCGTTCGGCGAGGCGCCCGACCTCGTGGTGAACAATGCCGGGCTGTTCAGGCTCGCCGTCATCGAGCTTACGGCGCCAGACGACTTCGCGCGCGCGCTCGACGTGAATCTCGTCGGGCCGTTTCGTCTCGTCCGCGCCTTTCTCACGGAGATGCGCGCTCGAAAACGCGGCCACATCATCACGATCGGCTCGATCGCCGATCGCGTTGCGTTTCCAGAGAACGGAGCGTACGCCGCGAGCAAGTTTGGGCTTCGCGGACTGCACGAGGTCCTGCGTGCCGAGTTGATTGGCACGGGCGTGCGCGCGACACTCGTGTCTCCGGCGTCGGTGGACACTCCGTTGTGGGATGAGATTGACCCCGACAACCGTCCCGGGTTTTCGCCGCGCTCGGCGATGCTTCAACCGAGCGCTGTCGCCGCCGCGGTCGCGTTCGCCGCGCTGCAGCCGTTGGACGTCAACATCGACGAGCTGCGTCTGTCGCGGAGCTAGCTCGTGTTCATCCCTCTCGTTGACATGCTGCGCTGCGTGCGGCCGCACGCCGACACCTGGCTTGTCGCCTCGATCGACCGTGCGGAGGATCGTGATATCCTCAACGGAACACTCGGCTGTCCCACCTGCCTATCGGAGTATCCCGTCCGCGACGGCATTGTTCTGTTCAGCGATCGCATTGCGCGGCCGCCACTTCGCGCTCCCAGCGAAGCGGAGGCGATCAGGCTTGCCGCGGCGCTCGATCTTACCGAGCCGAGCATGACCGCTATGCTGCACGGCGAGTGGGGCGCGCACGCGCCAATTCTGCGCGGCGTTTCCCCAGCGCAGTTGCTGCTCGTCAATCCGCCCGATGGAATTGTGACGGGCGATGGAATTTCCATCGTTCTCGCGGAGACTGCGCCGCTCGCGCGGGGGTCGGCACATGCCATCGCGGTGGACGCGAGCGCCGATGCGGCGTTCATCGCGTCGGCGCTCGCGAGCCTGCGGCCCGGTGGACGCATGCTTGGTCCCGCTCGAATGCCGGTGCCGTCAGAATTGGTGGAGATCGTGCGCGACAGCGAGGTGTGGGTTGCACGCTTCGACTCCACGCCCACGAGTGCGCCGATCCTTCCTACCCGCCGACCGCGAGCAGCAGGCTAGCAACGCATCTCTTCGCCGGCCGCTTGCGCTACCCGTGGACCGCTTCCGCCTCGCCGCTCTCGTACATCGCGTCGATCATCGGCTTGTACGTCTTGTCCACCACGCGCCGCTTGACCTTCAGCGTTGGCGTGAGCTCGCCGCGCTCGATCGAGAAATCATGCTCGAGCAAGCCGATTTTCTTCGGCATCTCAAAGTGCGCGAGCCCTTGGGTCTCCTTGGCCACTTCCTTTTCGATCTTTGCGCGCGTGATGGGCATCGCGAGGAGCTCGGCGTGGCTGGTCCAGGCGATGTTGCGCAGCTTGGCCCATTTCTCGAGCGAGTCCCAATTCGGAACGATGAGCATGATCGGAAACTTTCGCTTGTCGCCGATCATCACGGCCTGGCTGACGTACTTGTTCGTTTTGATTTTGTTCTCGATGGGCTGTGGCGCGATGTTCTTGCCGCCGGCCGTCACGATGATGTCCTTTTTGCGGTCGGTGATCGCGAGGAATCCGTCGCGCAGCTCGCCGATATCACCGGTGTGGAACCAGCCTTCGGAGTCGATCGACTCGGCCGTCGCAGTGGGCTTGTTGAAATACCCTTTCATGACGTTGGGGCCCCGCGTGAGAATCTCGCCGTCCGACGCGATCGAGATCTCCGTTCCTGCCGCGGCTTTGCCGACAGTCCCGATGCGAAAGTTGGCCGGAGTATTCACCGTGATGAGCGGCGACGTCTCCGTGAGCCCGTACCCTTCGAGAATGACGAGGCCGGCGGCATAGAAAAATTTGTTGATCTCCGGCGCCAGCGGTGCGCCGCCGGACACGAAGTACCGGAGCCGGCCGCCCGTACGAGTCTGGAGCTTAGAAAACACTAACTTCTGGGCGATGCGATATTGCCAGGCGAGGAACCCGCGCGCCGTCCCGCCGGCGAGGGTGACATCGGCCCAGCGATCCGCCACGCCGCGCGCCCAGAAAAAAATCCGCTTCTTCACGGCTCCGCCGGCCAACGCACTCTCGAGCACGCGCGCGTACATCTTTTCGTAGAGCCGCGGCACTGAGAGCACGAGTGTGGGCCGAACCTCCGTCATGTTCAGCGGAACGGCGTCCACCGACTCTGCGTAGCAAATGCTCGTGCCCGTCACGAACATCAGGTAATGCCCGGCCATTCGCTCGAAGATGTGTGAGAGCGGCAGGAAGCTGAGACACACATCCTTGCCCTCGAACGGAATGGCCGCGCGCCCCGCCATGACGTTGGAGTAGATGTTGTCGTGCGTCAACATCACGCCCTTCGGCTCACCTGTGGTGCCCGACGTGTAAATGATCGTCGCAACGTCGTCGGGGCGCACGGCGTTCGCCCGCGTCTGATAGGCGGCGCGACGGCTCTCGGTGTCGGCCGACGCGCCCGACGTTTGGAGCGCGGACAACGTGCTGTCTACGCCAGCGGCCGAATCGGCGAAGGTGATGACGTGGCGGAGCGCCGGACACTCGGTGCGAACGACAGCGATCTTCGCCGCTTGCTCGGCGTTGGACACGAAAATGGCGACCGCGCCGGAATCGCGCAGAATGTAGGCGACCTGGTCGCTCGGCAGATTCGGATAAATCGGAACGTCGGTGACGCCGAGCATCAAGCAGGCGAAGTCGGTGATCGCCCACTCCGGCCGATTTTCCGAGAGGATTGCGATGCGATCGCCGGAGCGCACGCCCAGTTCCTCGAGCCCGAACGTGGTGCGACGCACACGCTCCACGAGCGTGTCGTGCGAAATCGGTTCGTAGCGTCCGTTGCGCTTCACCTGCAGCGCATCCGGTTTGCGATGCGTCGCGACGGCCTCGAAGAAGAGCTGATTGAGCGTGCCTGGTGGGGAATTGCGCGGCCCACCCGTCGTCATCATCGCTGTCCTCACTCGTGAGCTCAGAGTTTTTCAGTATACCGCGCGGCGACGCGAGGCGATACCTGACGCGACAACACCAGGCTATTTGACGGTGAACGTCACTTTGATCGGCACGACGATCCTGATCGGCGAACCGGCAACCGGCACACCCTTGTACGACGTCGAGACTTCGACCACCGCGCTATCCAACGGCTTCTGATTAGCGAGATAGAACGCATTCACCACGAGCAACAGAGTTGCGCCCGTCGCATCCGTCGTGTCGATCGAGGCAATGTGTGCCGGATCGGTGGCGAGATAAACTGCCGGCGTCGTCGCTCCAGGTTTCGTCGCCGGCGGCGCTGGATCCTGAAGCAGCTTGTACCTCACGACGAAGCCCTGCGAAGCCGTGTCTCCAACACCGCGAAGCGACACAGCGAGCGCGACCCTTCCAATCGACGCCGCCGAATCGGTCGATGGCGGTGCAAAGAGTGTGTCGCCCTTGGTGGGGTCCGTGTTCAGCACCCTCGCGAATGTGGTCGGAGCGACGGTCACCGGAACAGACACCGGCGGCGTCTGCAATCCGCCCACTTGCCCGATCAACTGCACAAACCCGAGGCGATCACCAACCAGCACCGCGCCGTCCTTGAGATGCGCGGTATGGCTCGTATCCGAGATGAAGAACAGCGGCTTGATGTCCGAGATCTTCGCGTCGTTTCCGTCATACGCGACCACGCTCAACGGCGCGGCGACGCCCAAGCTGTCGCGCATCGTGTCGCCACGCACCACGTTTGGCGACGGCAACTGCAAGACGGAGAGCGAGGCCGCCCCCTTCGGTGCGGACATATCGATGCACGCAACTGCCAGGGCCGCGCCTGCCAGAACAACCAGTGTCGCAAACCGATGCATTACCTGAGTCGTGGTCCGAGATAGTCCGCCAAGGCACGATACGCCTGCGCCGCCGGATCATCCGGAACGCGAAGCACCACTGGCTGTCCAGCCCCGAACGCCTCGATGGATGCCGGCGTGCGAGGTATGGACACATCCAATACCAGACCCGCCGGAAGCTGTTCCCTCACATACGCCGCGACGCGTTCGGATGCCGGGTTGCCCGGCTCGACCATCGTGAGGACTATGCCTTCGAGCGTCAGCCCCGGGTTCTTCGCCAGTGACGACCGGATGCCACGCAAGATCTGTGTCGTGGTTTGGAGCGCCAAGGGCTCGCACTGCAACGGAATAAGCACGTGCTGGCTGAAGCTGAGCACTCGATGAACCACGACGCCGAGTCCCGGCGGTGTATCCACGATGACGGTGTACCCGCGCGAACGAGCACGCTCGAACAGCGCAGCCGTTCGCGGAGACTCGGCGAACAAACGGTGGTAGGCGTCGTGGGTCGGACTCTCGGTGACACTGCCGGCCGCCACCACACGAAGCCACGGAAGGTTGGTGGTTCGAACCACCTGCTGCATCTGATGGGTGCCGGCCAGGTAATCGGAGAGGCCGACGCGCGTCGCGGCCGCACTCAGTCCGAGACCAAACCGCACTGAACCTTGGGGATCGGCGTCGATCAACAACACCTTGTTCCCACGGCGCGCTAACGACGCGGCGAGATTGACGGCGGTCGTCGTCTTACCAACTCCGCCCTTTTGACTGACGATCGCGAGGACTTGTCCCACGTTATTGCTCAGACTCGTCCGAGACGATCTCGCCATTCCGCAACATCTCGAGCGTCTCGTTCGCGTGCCGAACCCAACGCTCGTTCTCCGATCCGGAGGGCGGCTTGGCCAGGAACGCCTCGAGGTGTTTTTCGGCTGCCGCGTGGTCACCGCGCTTGAGGAGCAAGAAGGCCAATCCATAGTGCGCGCCGGACAGGTCGGGCGCGGAGTCGAGCGCGCTGCGGTAGCAGCGAATCGCTTCTTCCGGACGATTGGTTTTCGTGAACGCAATCGCCATGTTCTGGAGAATCTTGGTGTCGTTCGGCCGATCGCGCAGCGCGAGGCGGTACGACGTAAGCGCGGCGTCGTAATCGCCCTGGCGCTCCAGCGCCATCGCCTCGCTCAGGTAATCCAGGCGCTTGGGCTTCAGGTCGCCATCAGACTTCCCGCCGGTCAGGCGACTCCACCAGGACATGCGACTCGAGAGTGTTTGAGGGGCGGCGAATCAGCCTTTTGGGAAGGCTACCCGGAGGAACGACGTGGCTCGCGCAAAGTTATTCGCTCGAGCGAGTGCGAGCAACCACGCGACCGTCCGTGCTTCGATCGTCTCTTTTTGATTCATCGAGCCGTTCCGGGAGTGCCTCCCTGATCCTCAAACCATAAGCCTGAGACCTGACCTGTCGTCCCCACCATCGTGCCGCGTACTTTACCTGCATGTCCCCACGCCGAACCACGATCGAGCATTCGAAGGGAGTATTCGAGGTCGAGTGGCCGCTGTTCGGTGAGCTCTCGCGCGGATTGGCGCTCAAAGTCGCCCGAGCCTACGACCCCGAGCTCGTGATCGGCATTGCCACCGCCGGCGTGGTGCCAGGAGCCGTCATCGCCGCCATCCTTGGACGAGAGTTCCACTCGATGGTTGTCAGCCGCCGGTTCGGCGCCGAGACCGTGCGCGAAACGCCGGCGGTGTTGAGCGCGGCTCCGCCGGCGGTGAGAGGACGGCGAATTCTCGTGGTCGACGAGACGTGCGACACGGGCGACACCATCCGCCTGGCGGTGGCGGCCATGGTCAACGCCGGCGCGAGTGAAGTTCGGACCGCCGTCGCGTTTCAGACGGGGCCGTACACGCCCGACTTTCACGCCCTCGCCACGGAAAGCACGATCATCCTTCCGTGGGATCGGGAGGTGCTGATCGACGGTGAGCTCTTCCCAAATCCGTTGTACGCCGAGACGCTCAGAGCGTCCCGGTAGTCGTACGTCGGCCTACACGACCGCCAGCCGCACGGCCTCGTCGTACGGGACGCCTTGGCCCATTTCGTCGTAGACGCGCTGCATCGTCTCGCTCGCGCCGACCAGGAACCGGCATCGCTCTCCACCCATCGAGCGACACTCCACTTCCATGACTGCTAACGGTGCCCCGGCCAGACGGCTGAAAAAGTCGGCGACCACGCCCGTCGTGTAGTAGCATCCTGGAAACTCGAGCGGGTAGGCGGGGTCGCTCTCGGCCCAGTCCGTCGAGTCGATCGTCGCGACGCCGTCCAGCGCGCCAAGCTCGATCGAGCCCCACCCGATTTCGCGAAAGAACTCCGTGGCACGAATGCCGAAGTCCGTCGCCGGCAACGACTCGGGCGACGGCAGTCCGCGCGACTCCAACCAACGACTAAACGTGTCGAACATCGTCTGTCCGCCCGCGTACCCCGCTTCCTGCAGCAGGGCAGCGGAGTTCGGTCCGACGTCTCGAAACAGAGCGACGCGCAACGCGAGCAACGAATCGCGCGTCATCGCGACGAGCGCATTTCCCGGCAAGTCGATCGATTGGGGCATCGAAGTTTCCTCGAAGTTTCCGCGAACCTTCCGCCAAGCTTTCGCGGGTCCCGCAGTTGTACAGCTAGCCGCCAATGCGGCTCAGGAACTCGGCCTCGTCGATCGTCTCGACGCCGAGCGTGCGCGCTTTTTCCAATTTGCTCCCAGCGTCCTCACCAACCAGTACGAAGCTCGTCTTCTTGGACACGCTGCTCGACACCCGCCCACCGTTCGACTCCACGAGCGCGGAAGCCTCATCTCGAGACAGCGTCGGCAAGCTTCCGGTTATCACGACTGTCAATCCCTTCAATGCACCGCCCGTTTGCGTCTGCGGTTCATCGAACGTCAGTCCGCGTTGGCGCAGCCGTTCAATGAGCCGCTGCGCCTTCCGGTCGGCGAACCACGAGACGATCGACTCGGCGATCGTCTCGCCGATTCCATGGACTGCCAGCACATCCTCAATAGATGACGCGGCTATGGCGTCCATCGTCCCAAAATGCTTGGCGATCTGTTTGGCGGCGATCTCTCCGATGTGCTCTATGCCCAGGGCGAAGAGAAGCTTGGACAGGGGTTGGGCCTTGGACGCCTCGATGGCCGAAACGAGGGCCTCGGCGCTCTTCTCGGCGAGCCGTTCCAGCTCGGCAAGCGTGGTCGCTTTGAGGTCGTAGAGGTCGGCGGCGTCGTGAACGAGCTCCGCCTCCACGAATTGCCGAATGCGCGCGTCCGAGAGTCCGTGAATGTCCATCGCGCTGCGCGAGGCGAAGTGCACCAAGCTCTCGAGCTGGCGACCGGGACACTCGAAGTTGGGACAATACAACATGCCCTGTTCACTTCCCGTGACCAGTTCGGTCTTGCACGACGGACACTCGGTGGGCGGCGTGTACGCCTTGGGCGGATGCGTCGGATCGCGCTTGTCCGGAACGGGACCAATGATCTGCGGAATCACCTCGCCGGCGCGCTTTACCTGCACCGTGTCGCCGACCCTGAGATCCTTTCGCGCCACGAGGTCGAAGTTGTGCAGCGTCGCCCGCTTCACCTGCGCGCCGCCGATCTCGACCGGATCGAGCACGGCGAACGGGTTGATCGTTCCGGTGCGACCGACGTTGGTCTCGATGGCCAGCAGCGTCGTCTCGGCGATATCGGGCGCGAACTTTCGCGCGATCGCATAGCGCGGCTCGCGTCCGCCCACGACGCCCAAATCCGCCCAAAGCGACAATGCATTCACCTTCACCACGCCGCCGTCGATTGCGAAGTCGAGCGTGCCCCGAATCTTGTGCTCGATCTCGTCCGACCACGCGTGCACGTCGGCCATCGTGAGGCAGCATCGATGATTCGGCGCCACGGGGATTCCCCACGCCGCGAGCTGTTCGAGCAGATCGTGTTGGGTGGCGACCGACAAGGATGCTCCACCCGGCAGCGCGACTGCATAGCCGAAAAAGCGGAGCGGCAGTGATTGCGTGATGCGCGGATCGAGACGGCGCAGACCGCCGGCCGCGGCGTTGCGAGGATTCGCAAATACGGCTTCGCCCGCCGCGATACATTCTTCGTTCATCCGCTCGAATCCGCTGAACGGCATGTACACTTCGCCGCGGATCTCCATCACCGGCGGATGTTTTTCGCCGCGCAGGCGAAGCGGAATCCCGCGAATCGTGCGCACGTTCGCCGTGACGCTTTCGCCCACGGTGCCGTTGCCGCGCGTTGTGCCTTCGACCAATACGCCGTCGTGATAGGTCAGTGCGATCGCGGCGCCGTCGATCTTGAGCTCGCAGTTGTAGCCCAGGCGGCGCGCGTCGTCGCCCACGATGCGGACGAGCCGCTCTTCCCACGACGCAAGCTCGTCCTCGTTGAAGGCGTTCGCCAGCGACAACATCGGCACGAGATGCACGTGCTTGGCGCGTTCGCTGCTCGGCTCGGAGCCGACGCGCTGCGTTGGCGAGTCGGCTGTACGGAGCGACGGATGCGCTTCCTCGATCGTGAGCAGCTCGCGATACAACTTGTCGTATGCCGCATCCGAGATCGTGGGGCGGTCGAGCACGTGGTACTCGTACGACGCCTGCTCCAGCTGCTCCCTGAGCGATTTGGCGCGCGCCGACAGCTCGGAGTCGTCAGCCTTTGGATTCTTCATCGACGACTTGCATCGCCACCGTCACGAGCCGCTCGAGCTCTTCGTCCGAGGCCTTGGGCAACAGTGTTTCGGCCCACACGTGATCGTCGCTCTTGGCGTAGCGGTCGAGCAGACGGCGAATGAACGCGATCAACGCGATCCGCTGCAGGTCCGTGCGCCGCTGGCCCTGGGTGGCTTCCTTTTGATCGCGGAGCAACGCTTCGAAGCGATGCGCGTTTCGCAATGCCTTGGCGGTGAGCGACGCGACGACCTGACAGAAGCGCACGTCGCCTTCCGAGAACGCTTCTGCGTCGCGGTCGGTCCGCAGGAAAATCGCGCCGATGACCGTGCCCTGCCATTGAATGGGGACGACGATGATCGAGCGGACGTTGCGCGTGTCGAGCGTGGACTTGATGCCGCGGAGCAGGGGGTCGCTGGCTGCGTCGGGGATGAACACCGTTTCTCCCGACTCGAACGCCTTTTGGAGCTCGGGATAGCGAGCGAGGTCGACGACCAGGTTGCGGATGGTCGGATCCTCATAGCTCGCGACGAGCCGGACTTCGTTTTGTTCGCCGGACAGGAAGATGGCGCACCGGTCGAGGCCGAACGCATCGCCGAGCTTTCGGGCGATGGCTTGCAGGATGTCGACAAAATGCAGCGACGACGAGATCTCCTGCAGAATGTCGACGATCGCGACGAGGTGATCGCGCTCGCGTTGCAGCTCGGCTACACGCGCGCGTAGCCGCAGTGCCTCGTCATCCCTCCCATCGAACTCCGCCGTCCGCGACAGGGGAGGGGAGAGGGTCGGAGTCTCGGTCGCCTCGTGATTTGGTTGATCCATCATCCGCGGCAAGGTGTTCGTTGAATTCGTCGCTGTCAAAGCGAACGACGCGATTCCGGCCCGTCTCTTTCGCGACATACAGCGCTTCATCTGCGGCCCGCACGAGCCCATCGCAGTGCACGATGCGCGAGTGAGGCCACGCGGACACCCCGAAACTCGCGGTCCTCTGAATCGAGGTGCCGTCGAACAAAAATGTATGCCCTTCGATGTGTTTTCGCACCCTTTCCGCAAACAAGGCCGCGGCGTCGAGCTGTGCGCCGGGAAGCAGCACCATGAACTCTTCGCCGCCATACCGTCCCGCTCTGTCGATCTCCCGCACCTCGTGGCGAAGGATTTCGGCGAATTCCTTGAGCACCGCATCGCCCGCCTGATGCCCGTATGTGTCATTGACGCTCTTGAAGCGGTCGAGATCACACATCACGCAGGAGAACGGCTCGTTCATTCGGCGCGCATGCTGAAACGCCTCGGCGATCCGTTCTTCCAGGTGCCGTCGGTTGTCGAGTCCTGTGAGCGCGTCCGTCTGCGACATGTGTCGCAAGCGCTCATTCGCTTCCAACAATTCCCGCTCGCGGATCTCGAGCTGCTCCTGCAGGCGCTTGATGCGGAGCATCGAGGTGAGGCGCGCCTTCAACTCCGCGAAGTCGATCGGTTTGGTGATGTAGTCGTCGGCGCCCGCTTCGAGTCCTTCGACCTTGTTCTCGGTCGCGTCGAGCGCGGTCTGCATGATGATTGGAATGAACGGCAGGTCGGCGTTTCCCTTGATGCGCCGCGCGACCTCGATGCCGTCGATGTCGGGCATCATGACGTCGAGCAAAATCAAATCCGGCGGCGATGCATCAACCAGCCGGAGCGCCTCGGCGCCGTCGGACGCGCTTTCTGTTCGATATCCCCACGACTCGAGCCGCGCCTTGAGCAGCTCAATGTTGTCCTCGTGGTCGTCGACGATCAGAATGCGTGCAGGCTCTGTCTCACGAGGGGCGTCCATCATTTTTCCCGAGGAATCGTTGAACCTCCGCGACCACTGCTCGGGGTTCGCACGGCTTTGCGAGATACCCGTCACACCCCACTTCCATCGCCTTCTCGCGGTCCGACGCCAACGCATGCGCCGTGAGGGCAATGATCGGGATGCCGCGCGTTTGTGGATCGTGCTTCAATACCTGCGTTGCCTCCCAACCGTCGATGATGGGAATCGAAATATCCATGAGAATCAAATCCGGCTTCTCACGCCGCGCCTTCGCGATTCCCTCCTCACCATTCAACGCCTCGGTGACCGAGTACCCGAAGTGGCGTAGAATCGTGGAATAGACGATGCGGTTGTCTTCGTTGTCTTCGACGAGAAGTACCGTCTTACCGTTCGCGGTCATGCGTGTCCTTACACCGACGACTGCGGACGTTCATACTGTCCGGAATCTGAGTGGCAAACCAGGTGATGGCGGACTGCGGGGAAGTGCGGGTCTTTCGAGTCGGGTGACACCGGAAACCGTGGTCCCGATCCTCGCTGGACCTTGTTAGAACCTAGCTCAGGCGGCTCGTCGCAATTTCCTTACCACAATCCAGGGAGGCGAAAACAGATGTCATATGCCGGACCAACAGCGCCCAATCGGCTACTGCCCGTACCTCTTCCCGCCAAGCAGGACGCAGCCGTATTTGCGGCTGGACTCGCCATCGGCATCGCGATTGGCGCGGCGAGCGCCCTCCTCATGGCACCCCGCAGCGGGGCAGCAACGCGGCGAGCCTTGGCTCGCGGCGGCCGTCGCGTGAGCCGACGCAGTCGCGACGTCTGGGATGACCTCCGCGAAACGCTTGATTCGGTGGCCGCTCGCTGAGCCTACCGGAGGTCCTTGAGCTTCGCCGCCGCCGCGGCCTTGTAGTGTGGGTCGTTGAAGTCCGTGGCCGGCGCCCGCCCAATCCACTCGTATTGCTCAATCGCCTTCGGCTTCATGTCGCGATCGAGGTAGACGCTGGCCAAGTCGAGCCGGTGCGTGATCCGGTTCGGCTCCAGCGCCACCGCATCCTCGAGGTACTTCAACGCGTTGTCCCAACTCGCCTCGGCGAACACTTTGCCGCCGAGAAAGTTCTTGGCGATCATTCGCGAGAACCCGTTCAGGCGCATCACTTCGGCGTTCCACACGCCCATGACGTGTAGCGCCCCAGTGTGCTTGGGGTTCAGCTTGATCGCGTCGAGCGCTTGCTCACGCACCTCGCCGGCGAACTTGATTTTGTCTCGCGTGCCCATGGTCAACGCATTTCGGCCGATCGCACGCGCCAGCTGAAAATGTGCTTCAGCGTCGTTCGGATTTGCCGCGACGGCGCGCCGCGCGTACTGTTCTCCGCTGCGGTACAACGCCGTTCGCTGGTCGGCGCTCTCGTTGAATTCGCCCAGATCGACCGCGTCGTAGGCAGCCTTGATGAGCGCGTCGTAGTTGTTCGGCTCCGCGGCGATCGCGGCTTCGTAGTGCTTGAGCGCACTGGCGATGTTGAGCGCCGCGTGGTCGCGGTCGCCCAACGCGATGTGCTCTCCGGCGGACTGACCGTGCGCGAGGCGGCTCGCGGCCAGGAAGGTCGCAATCACAGCGATGCGCAGTCTCATGGAATACTCCGAAGGGTCGGGACGTCAGGACGAGGAACGGACCGCGAGCACGCGGGCTCTGGTGCGCGGATGCCGCCAACGTAGGTCTACCCCACAGACCGGTCAATGCTCGCTCACCGCCTGATCGAACGGAAGCGCGACGGGGCCCGGATCGAGCCCGGGGAATGGCGAGCGCTCGCGCTCGCCTACGCCAAAGGCCACGTTCCCGACTACCAGATGGCCGCGCTGCTCATGGCGTGCTTTCTCCGCGGACTCGATCGCGGTGAAACAGCGGCGTTGACCGAGGCCATGCTCCTCAGCGGCGATCGCCTCGAGCGCCCCGCCGGCGGCCGCCCGCGTATCGACAAACACTCCACAGGCGGCGTTGGCGACAAGGTCTCGCTCGTGCTCGCGCCACTCATTGCCTCGCTCGGCGTCGACGTCCCGATGATGTCGGGCCGCTCGCTCGGCCACACCGGCGGCACGCTCGACAAGCTCGAGTCGATTCCTGGATTCCGCACCGACCTCACACTCGCCGACGCGCAGGCGCAGATCGAGCTGCTCGGGTGCGCGATGATGAGCCAGACGCCGGAGATCGCGCCCGCGGACAAAAAGATGTACGCGCTGCGCGACGCCACCGCGACGGTCGAGTCCATTCCGCTCATCGCATCGAGCATCATGAGCAAGAAGCTCGCGGAAGGGCTCTCCGGCCTCGTGCTCGACATGAAGCAGGGCAGTGGTTCACTCCTTCCCGATCTCGAACGCGTGCTCGAGTTGGCGGACGTGATGATCGAGCTGGGCGCCGATCACGGATGTCCGTGCGTCGCTCTGGTCACCGCCATGGATCGGCCGCTGGGACGCGCGTGCGGAAACGCACTCGAGGTCGAGGAGGCGATTCTCGCATTGCGCGGCGAAGGACCACCGGACTTGTTGGAGGTGACCTATGCGCTGGGCGCCGAGATGCTCGTTCTTGCCGGCGTTGCCGAGAATACGGACAGCGCGCGCCGCGAAATGGAAAAATCCATCGGCACCGGAAAGGCCGCCGAACGCTTTCAGAGAATCATCGAAGCCCAGGGCGGAAACCCAGGCGTCGTCGACGACCCCGCCGTGCTTCCGCAGGCCGACGAGTGCGAGCTGTTCAATGCGCCGCGACGCGGATTCGTCGCGCGCATCGAACCCCGGACAATCGGACGCGGCATCATCGAGATGGGAGGCGGACGCACACGCGTCGACGACGTCGCTGACCCCGCGGTAGGATTCGTCATCACCGCGCGCCCCGGTGACTGGGTAGAGGTCGGTGAACCGATGGCGACGATTTTCGCCCGCGACCGAAGCGGAATTTCGAGCGGTCGACTTGCGTTGCGTGCCGCGCTCCTCATCGCCGACGAGGCCGAGCCGCCGCTGCCGCTGGTGTCGCACCGTGTCACGGCGGCGGGCCGCGAGGTCTATCGAAAAGACTAGTTGCGTCGGTTGCGCTGTGCGGAGAACTTTCCTTCTCACTCCGCCGTCACGAGGAAGGCAATGCCCCCAAAGATTGCTCGGCTCGCCGGGCTTGGTGCGTTTGGCGCCTGCGCCCTGTTCGTCGCTCTGTTCGCGTACGTCGCGTTCATCAGCCGGCATACGCCGACCGGGGGAATGATGCCGGCGCTGTCCGCCGTCGCCTGGATTTCGCTTGGGCTCGTGGTGCTTGCGCTGATCGCCGTGCACGTGCTGATAGGAAAACAGCTGCTGTACATCGGCAACGGCGGCGGTCCGCGCGGCGTGTGAGCGACTGAGCGGAGCGATGTCGCAGCCGGCCTCCGTGTCCAGCGCAGGTATCCCGCGCTCCTCGGCCGCTCTCAAGTTTGGCCGAGCGCTGCTGTTGCGTTGTCCCCGATGCGGCGGGCCAGGAATTTTCCGCACGTGGTTCCAGATGCATAACGCCTGTCCCACCTGCGCACTCGCGCTCGAGCGCGGCGAACAGTCCGAGTTCTGGATCGGCGCCTACGTGTTCAACCTCGTGGCCGGTGAGCTTGTCGCGATTGGAATTCCGGTCGTGTGGATGATCGCGACTGCGCCGAATCAGCCATGGATGGCGATCGAAGTCGCGGCAATCGCGCTCGCCGTGGGTCTGCCCTTCGCGTTCTACCCCTTTTCGCGAACGCTGTGGCTCGCCTGGGATCTGAGCTTCCGTCCGTCGGAGCCAGGAGATTCCGGCCGAGGCGCGGGACACGCGACGTAAGGCTGCGCGAGCACACGATCTGCATTTGCCGTGTGTTGTTACCGGCGCGGACTCCGGTCGTCAGGAATTTGGACGGTTTCCGAAATCCCGTGCTTTGAATCGGAACGCCGCCGCTTTGAGGAGCGCAGCCGCTCTCATCGCCCAACGCGGAATTCTTCCAACCGACGCGCCTGCAACGAATTGTTTCTAGCGCGGTTTTGGCACCCGGAATAACTTCGCGTTTACCGCACAACTAATGAGGAGGGCAGGATGCGTCGCTGGCTTAGTTTCGCCTCAGTCGCTATGGCACTGACCCTTCCCATCGGCGTTGCCGCTGGGCAGGAGCAAGTCATTGGCTTTGAGGGATTGTCAACCCAGGCGGCGCTGCCGGGATACATGGGGTTCACGTGGAGCACCGGATTCAACGAATGGGCGATTGCCACGGCGAGCGGGTTCTCGAGCCTGTTTCGTCCGAGCAGCGGGCAAGCAAACGCCGTGTCCGACGAAATGTCGTACATCTCATTCTCTCGACCGGAGTTCTTCAACCTGAACAGCATGTTCCTGGGTGAGTTTTTGCCTCCGGGTCGCAGCGAGTTCGCCAACACCATGATCTACGGCTATCGCGGTGGCGATCTCGTGTATTCAATGGATGTGGACTACAACCTTGCTTCCATGTCGAAGGTGGACTTCGACTGGACGAACGTCGACAAGGTGAGCATTGCCGCGGTCAAAGGGCGCGTGCTGGTCGACGACATCTCAGTCACCTCTACGCCGGAGCCGGCGACCGTTGCACTGGTTGGCACTGGGCTCCTCGGGCTCTTTCTGTTCCGTCGTCGGAAGGCGCAGGCCCGTATTACCGCGTAGTGGCGGTGTCGGTTTTGACCAAAGAATTGAAAGCCCCCAACAGTTCGCTGTTGGGGGCTTTTGCTTCTCGAGATCCGAGGCGGACTCGACTCCACATGGTCGCCGCAAAAATATCTAGCACAACGGCTGAGCACGGCATACATTCGCGGGCACCGCACACCGTGAGAGGGTAAAATGCGCCGACAGCTCAGTTTCGCCTTGTTCGTGATCGCGGTCGCCCTTCCGACTTCAGCTGCGAAGGCGCAGCAACAAATCATTGATTTCGAAGGGCTCAATTCTCAAGCTGTGTTCGCTGGTTATGCTGGACTCGTCTGGAGCTCTGGCTTCAACGAATGGGCGTTGTACGGGAGCGGACCCTTCGTCCGCCCGAGTAGCGGACAGAGCAACGCAGCATCCGACGAGGGATCAACCATCACCTTCGCACGGCCCGGCGAGCTCTTCAATCTCAACAGCATGTTCTTGAGCGAATATCTTGGGACGGGGGGGGATCCCAAGGAGATCAACGCTTCAATTCTCGGATTTCGCGACGGGCAGATCGTCTATTCGACCGATATCACCTACGATCGGAATACGATGACCCAAGTCGACTTCGGCTGGACGAACGTCGACAAGGTGATGCTGACCGGCATTAGAGGACGTATCCTCGTGGATGACATCTCCATCACGGCCACGCCCGAGCCCGCAACGGTCGGTCTCCTCGGCACCGGAATGCTCGGACTCTTTGTCGCTCGTCGCCGGAAGCCGCGCGGAACCGAAACCGCCTAAATAGCCGCGACGCCCTTGCACCAAACGCCCCGCAACAGCCCTCGCTGTTGCGGGGCTTTCGTTGCGCCCGCGATCCCCGCCCGGCTACCATTCGCGTTCTGCCGTTACCGCCCTGCCCCGAACGTACTGCGTCGGGGTCCGACGTCTGCCCCGACCGTGCCAGCGAATACCCGCGACAACCCGTTCTTCGAGCCGAGCACGTTGCCGTTTGGCGCGCCGCATTTCGATCACATTCGCGACGGCGACTACGAGCCGGCGATCGAAGAGGGAATGCGCCGGCACCTCGAGGAAGTCGCCGCGATCGCCGATGAAAGGGACGCTCCGACCTTCGACAACACGATTGTCGCGCTCGAGCGCACGGGATCGCTGCTGACCCGCGTCCTCAAGGTGTTCGGCGGCCTGACGTCCGCCAACACGAACGATGCGTTGCAGGGGGTGCAGGCCGACCAGGCGCCGAAACTTGCCGCGCACATCGATACGATTTTTCTCAACGACCGATTGTACGCGCGCGTGCGCCAGGTCCATGATCGTCGTTCGCAACTCGGGCTTTCGGCCGAGCAGATATATCTGGTCGAACGCTATCATCTCGATTTTGTCAGAGCCGGCGCCCAACTCTCGGAGCCGGACAAAATCCGTTTGCGCGCGTTGAACCAGGACGAATCGAAGCTCACGACGGACTTTCAAAACAGGCTGCTCGCCGCGACCAAGGCCGGCGCGCTCATCATCGACGACCCTGTGGAGCTCGACGGCGCGAGCGATTCCAATGTCGCCGCTGCCGCCGAGGCGGCAAAAGAGCGACAGCTGCCCGGGAAGTGGGTGATCGGACTTCAGAACACCACGCAGCAGCCGTGGCAAGAGTTTCTGCGCCGGCGGGTCGTACGCCAACGTCTATTCGAGGCGTCGACACACCGGGCGGCGCGCGGCGACGCCAACGACACGCGCGCGATCGTTCTCCGGCTCGCCGAGGTGCGCGCCGAGCGCGCGAAGCTCCTCGGCTATCCCACGGCGGCGGCGTATGTCCTCGACGATCAGATGGCAAAAACGCCCGAGGCGGCAATCAAGCTGTTGACGGAGATCGCCGCGCCGGCCGCGGCGAAAGCGCGCGCCGAAGCCGCGAAGGTGCAGAGTCTCATCGACAGCCAGCCCGAGCGCTTCACACTGGAGCCGTGGGATTGGCAGCGGTATGCCGAGCAGGTTCGACGCGCCGACTACGACATCGACGAAGCGCAAATCCGGCCGTACTTCGAGCTCGATCGCGTGTTGCGCGAGGGCGTGTTCTTCGCCGCGACGCAGTTATACGGACTGACGTTCAAGGAGCGGAAGGACCTTCCCGTCTACCAATCCGACGTTCGCGTGTTCGAGGTGTTCGACCAGGATGGCGCATCGATGGCGTTGTTCTATGCCGACTACTTCAAGCGCGACAACAAGAGCGGCGGCGCGTGGATGGACAGCTTCGTGGACCAATCCGGTTTGATGGGCACACACCCGGTGGTGTTCAACGTCGCCAACTTCAGCAAGCCGGCTTCCGGCCAACCGGCGCTGCTGAGCTTCGATGACGTGACCACGCTGTTCCACGAATTTGGTCACGCGCTGCACGGGATGATGTCGAACGTGACGTACCCGATGCTCTCCGGGACGAACGTGCCGCGAGACTTCGTGGAGTTTCCGTCGCAGTTCAACGAGCATTGGTCGCTCGATCCCGTGGTGTTTGCGAACTACGCCAAGCACCATGAGACTGGCGCCGCGATGCCGCAGGGGCTCGTGGACAGAATCAAGCGGTCACGAACGTTCAATCAGGGTTTCGCGCTCACGGAGTATCTCGCGGCGTCGCTGCTCGATATGGCCTGGCACACGCTGCCGCCCGGCGCCGGTCCGCGGGACGTGGACGCGTTCGAGGGAGCGGCGCTTCGCCGGTATCAGGTGGACCTCCGCGAGGTTCCGCCGCGATACTCGACTACGTATTTCGCGCACATTTGGGACGGTGGGTATCAGGCCGGCTACTACGCGTATCTTTGGGCCGAGGTGCTCGACCACGACGCGTTCGCATGGTTCACCGAGCAGGGCGGGCTCACGCGCGAGAATGGACAACGTTTTCGCGACATGATTCTTTCCCGAGGCGGGACGACCGATGCCGGCGCGCTGTATCGTGCGTTCCGCGGACGCGACCCGAGCGTTGAGCCGCTGCTCGTGCAACGTGGATTGAAACCGGGACCCGCCAAAAACAAACCGTGAGTATTGTCATATGAAACGCGGCGCAGCCATCGTAGCCTTGCTGGTTCTCTTGCTGGTCGCCGGTTGCGGAGCCTACTATCTGGCGCGCAACCCGGAGCGCTCAACGCTCGACGACGCGGCGCGCGCGGCTGCCCCCGGAAAGTTCGCGCGGCTCTCCGGCGGAGTGACACACTACGAGGTGTCGGGCCCCGACTCGGGTCGCGTGGTGGTGCTCGTGCACGGATTCTCGGTGCCGTACTACATCTGGGATTCCACCGCGGTCGCGTTGGCGCGGGCGGGATATCGCGTGCTCCGTTACGATGAGTACGGCCGCGGCTGGTCGGATCGACCGAACGTGGATTACACGGCGGACGTGTATGATCGCCAACTCAGTGAGCTCCTCGATTCGCTCGGCATCGTCGATCGGATCGATCTCGCGGGCGTGTCGATGGGCGGCTGGGTGACAGCAACCTTCACTCGGCGCCATGCGCGGCGAGTTCGATCGTTGACGCTCGTGGATCCGGTTGCCGGAACGTCCGCATCGTCGCCGAGCATGTTCAACTATCCCATACTGGGCCAGGCGCTTTGGCAAAGTCTCGCGGTCCCGAAAATGGCCGACGGACAATCCGGAGACTTCGTTGAACCCAGCCGCTTTCCGGGATGGGCGGACCGGTATCGAGTGCAAACGCGGTTTCGCGGTTTCGGTCGCGCACTTCTTTCCACGCGACGCGCGATCGCGGGCATGACGACGGACACGCTGTACGCGGCGGTTGCCGCGACGGGAGTGCCGGTGCTTCTCGTGTGGGGCATGAAGGACGCGACCGTGCCGTTTGAGCGCAACGCAGGCGTGCGCGCGGTGATTCCCGCCGCGGAGTTTCACGCCATCGAGGGGGCCGGCCACCTTCCCATTCTCGAGAAAGCGGCGCTGACCGACTCGCTGATCCTCTCCTTCCTGGCTCGCCAACCGCGCTGAGGCATTGCCGCCGCGTTCCAGAATTCTGGAAGTGTTCAAACGTGTGTCTTGACACTAGGTGTTGTGACACCTATAATTCTTCCATGCCCGCGAGCCTCAAGCACGAGATCAAGCAAAAGAAGCCGTTTGCCAGCCTGGAAGAGGAGGCGATGCTAAGCATTCGGCGAACGTCGGCCGTGCTCGAGCATCGGTTCGCCGAGGCGCTCAAGCCGTATGGGATCACGGGGACGCAGTACAACGTGCTGCGAATCCTTCGCGGTGCCGGCACGGAGGGATTGTGCCGGAATGAGGTGCGCGACCGACTCGTGGCGCAGGTGCCGGACGTGACGCGATTGCTCGATCGTCTCGAAGAATCGGGGCACATCCAGCGGGAACGAAGCACCTCGGACCGACGGTTGGTGTCGACGCTCATCACGGCGAAAGGCCTGCAATTGCTCAAGGCGCTCGATGGGCCGGTCGATGCCATCAACAAGGAACAGCTGGGTCATCTGTCGGCCAAGCAGCTGTCGACGCTCACGGAATTGTTGGCGCTCGCTCGTTCGTAGTGTTGTGGAGTTAATAGGTGTTATCACACTTGTAGTTGTCACATCGTTGTTCATCTCTTTCCGTCGAGGACCGTTCCATGTCGTTCATTCCTTCAATCAGCTCAAAGCGCGTCGATTCCGCGCTGCTCGCACTTCGTCTCGTCGCCGGGTCCATCTTCATCGCCCATGGCGCGCAAAAAGTGTTTGTCTACGGGTTCGCCGGCGTCACCGGCGCGTTCGGTCAGATGGGCGTTCCCATGCCCGGCGTGGTTGGTCCGTTCATCGCGCTGCTCGAGCTGTTTGGCGGTATCGCCCTCGTCGTTGGCTTGCTGACCCAACTGGCGGCGTTCGGACTCGCGTTGGACATGGTTGGCGCAATTCTGCTGGTGCACCTCAAGGGCGGCTTCTTTCTCCCAGCCGGCTCCGAGTTTGCTCTGGCGTGTCTTGGACTGTCCACCGCGCTGGCCCTGACGGGCGCTGGTCGCTTCTCGCTCGATGCGCTCGTTATCCGCGGTCGCGCTGCAGCGGTCACCGGAGAACGGCAGATCGTTCGCAAAGCTGCGTAACTTTCACCGAACAAGACGACCGACATCCGGGAGGCGGTATGACGACCAGCAATGATACGGCGTTGGCATATGGCATCGCGCCGAGTGGGTACCGGTTGCCGAATGCAACGCACATTGGGCGCGTTCGTCTCCAGGTCGCGGATCTTCGCCGATCGATCGCGTACTACGAGTCCGTCATTGGACTCCGCGTGATTGATCGAACGGCTACAGTCGCAACGCTCGCCGCGCACGGTGATGACGCCGTGCTCGTCGAGCTGCACGAGAAGTCCGGTGTTCGCGCCGTATCCCGTCGCGGCAACATTGGCCTGTACCATTTCGCGATCCTGCTGCCCGATCGCCCCTCGCTTGGACGGTTCGTTCGCCACCTCGCAGAGCGCGGTGTGTACGCGGGAATGTCCGACCACTTCGTGAGCGAGGCTGTTTATCTGCAGGATCCGGACGGTCTCGGCATCGAAGTGTACGCGGACCGCCCGCGCTCGTCGTGGCGTGCCGTGGACCGCCAGCTCGCGATGGCAACCGAGCCGCTCGACGTAAACAACCTTCTGGCGGAGACGGGCGACGCAACGTGGAGCGGCGCGCCAGCCGGAACGCGGATTGGTCACGTGCATTTGCACGTCCGTGACATCGATCAGGCGGCGGCGTTCTATCACGACGGGTTGGGGTTGGACAAAGTCGTGTGGAATTACCCGGGCGCGCTGTTTCTTTCCGCCGGCGGCTATCACCATCACCTCGGCACGAACACGTGGGCGGCGGGTGCGCCCGATGCAACCGAGGACGACGCGCGCTTGATCGAATGGGAAATCGTGGTGCCGGACGTGGCGAGCGTCGGTGCGGTCGGTCAGAGTCTCGAGAAGGGCGGGTTCACCGTCGCGCGCGACGGTGACGATGTGGTCGTTCGTGATCCGTGGGGAACACAGCTTCGCGTTGTCGCCTCGTCATCCGAACGTTGACGGGCGGTCGCGGCGTGTCGTACGCTCTGCGCCATGGAACTACTGCGACCGGATTCAATCGCGGACTTCATTGACATCGGCGGATCGTTTCTCGCCCAACACGAGGCCGAACACGGCTTGATGTTGGGCGTTGCCATCGCGACCATCTCCCCCGCGTCCAACGCGTATTGGGCGCTTGTGGCGGATCGCGGCACTATTGTCGCCGCTGCCCTCCGCACCAGCACGAAGCTGATTCTGTCGCGCGAGGGTCGCGTGGGCGCGGTGGCGCTACTGGCCAACGACGCGCGCAGTGACGAGATCGCAGCGGTGCTTGGACCGCCGGCGTCGGTTGAGTCTTTTCTCACAGCCGTCGGAGGGCGCTGGCGTCACGCGATGTCGCAGCGCATCTATGAATGCCGGAACGTGGTTCGGCAGCCGTCGGTGCCGGGTAGGGATCGCCTTGCGCGGGCGGAGGACCGGGCGTTTCTCGCGGCGTGGGTGCAGCAACTGTCGCTCGAGGCGCTCCACGAGCAGGTGACGTTGGAGAGCGCCGCCGCCCGCGCCGACGATCACGTCGAGCGCGGGTCGATGTATGTCTGGGACGTCGACGGACGCGCGGTCTCCGCGGCAGCGGCAGTCGCGCCGACTCCTCACGGAATGCGAATCAACAACGTCTACACGCCTCCGGAGCATCGCGCGCGCGGATACGCAGGTGCGCTCGTCTCGACGGTCACGCAATCCCTGCTCGACGCCGGGCGCCAATTCGTGTTTCTCCATACCGATCTCGCCAATCCGACGTCCAACAACCTGTACGTTCGCATCGGCTATCGTCCTGTCGCGGACCTGACGGTGGTCGAGGCACAACCGGCTCAGCCGTGATTGGCCAGCGTTCCACGCGCGCTATCTCACGTAGAGCGAATCGTCGGCTCGGTGTCGGGACGATCGAGCCGTCAGATATCGAGGTTCTTCACGAACTGCGCGTTTTGTTCGATGAAGATGCGGCGCGGCTCGACTTCGTCGCCCATGAGCGTTTGGAAAATCTGATCGGCGGTGAATGCCTCGTCGATGCCCACGCGCAGGAGCGTGCGGCGTTGCGGATCCATGGTCGTGTTCCAGAGCTGATCGGGATTCATTTCGCCGAGCCCCTTGTAGCGCTGAACGTTGACGTTGCCGCGCCCCTCGCCGGTGCTCAGGCGCGCCATGATCTCGTCGCGCTCAGCGAGGTCATAGGCGTAGTACTCATCCTTGCCTTTGGCGACACGGAAGAGCGGCGGCTGCGCGATGTACATGTACCCGGCGTCGATGAGCTCGGGCATCTGACGGAAGAAGAACGTCAACAGCAGCGTGCGAATGTGCGCGCCGTCGACGTCGGCGTCCGTCATGATGATGATCTTGTGATAGCGGGTTTTGGAGAGCTCGAACTCCTCCTTGATGCCGCTGCCGATCGCCGTGATGATCGTTCGAATTTCTTCGTTGGACAGCACCTTGTCGATCCGCGCCTTCTCGACATTGATGATCTTGCCGCGGAGCGGGAGAATCGCTTGAAAGGCGCGCTGCCGCCCCTGCTTGGCCGAGCCGCCGGCCGAGTCGCCTTCCACGAGGTACAATTCGCAGAGCGCGGGATCCGTCAGCTGGCAGTCGGCGAGCTTGCCCGGCAGGTTGCCCACGTCGAGCGCTGATTTGCGGCGTGTGAGATCGCGCGCCTTGCGGGCTGCTTCGCGTGCGCGGGCCGCGGACACGGCCTTCTCGAGAATGATGTTGGCCGTTCTCGGATGCTCGTCGAGATACCCGGCGAGCCACTCGTTCACGAGCGTCTTCACGGCCGATTCGACTTCCGAGTTTCCGAGCTTGGTCTTGGTCTGCCCCTCGAACTGCGGCTCGCGAACTTTGACCGACAGCACCGCGGTGAGACCTTCGCGGACGTCGTCGCCCGACAGCGTGAAGTCGGCCTTCTTGAGAAAGTTGCCCTTCTGCGCGTGCGCGTTGATCACCCGCGTGAGCGCCGACTTGAA
>JBDUEJ010000029.1:0-73894 GCA_040002475.1 bacterium
TTTGCGTCACCCCCTTGGTACTATCAGTCACGGGTCATCCCGTGCTCCAAGTAAGCTCCGCTCAACTACACTGGACCGAATTGTCCTCCGCTCGACTTCGCTTCACGAGTGGAGGGGGTCGTTATTTGAATTGTCTGATGGTTTGTGTACAGGAGGTGGGAGTATCACGTCGCCGAACTTCGTCACCGCCCCTCACGTCCGCGCTTTGGCGCCCGTCAGGGATTCGCTCACTTCGAACCGCACAACCGATTCACAGCGAACACACGTTCCACGGCTTCGAGTATCGACAACTGCCCAAACATCTTAGCCCGGGCGCAGGCTCCTGCATCAAACTGTTACGGCGTATATCGTCTCGTTACAGCGCGGGACCGCGCCTGTCTATCCCATTCGTTCCAACCACCGGTTCGTCGCGTCCAAGACGGCGAACACACCCGCCGTCTCCGGGCTCTCACGAACCTCGGCGCTTCCGGTGACCAGCGTATGCTCGCGCCCTTCGCGCGTCATCACGCCGACGAACACAAACTGCCGGTCGAACGCGTCGATCACTCGACATCCCTCCAACGCCAGATCGCGTTGATCCGACTCGGCCTGCTTGATCGCGACCAAGGCCGCGCGCGCGGCTAAATCGACGCGAAGGCGCTCGTCTCCCGGTCCTTCCAACTCGCCGACAAATGTGGCGTCGCCCTTTCGCAACGTGACACGACACGCAATGCCCTTGGCGCGCGAGCGTCGTATCTCCACATCCTCGAAATAAAGTCGGCGATGACCGGCCGGGTGCCCGAGCGCCGCGACGGGAACGTGCGCCGCCGTTCTGCTACGAGTCTGATCCTCCGAGTCCGCAACCGACCCCCGCTGCTGGTACGGCGTCGGCGCCAATGAGGAAATTGGCACGATCGGCGAACCGGCGATGGTCGGTGCGGCCGGCGCCGCAGGTGCGACCGGCGCGGGTGGTGCGACCGGCGCGGGGCCGGGCATCGGCGGGTGCAGCGGGTTCTGCGGCGGATGCGCCATGCGCGCCGGACGAACGCCGTCGTCGGATGTCGCGACGGAAATCTTCTTGTGGCTCACCCGCATCCCCAGGTGAGCAATCAACGCGCTCTCGACGTTTCGGACCGTCTGCTTGGGCGTGACTTCGACCGTCGTGAGGAGATGAATCTCCTCGACGGCGCCGTTACTGCTCGCGACAATGCGCGCCGAGATCACACCCGGCAACGTAGCCAGGAGCTCTTCAGCGCGCTGAATCGGCAGAACACTTCCGGCGATGAGCGAGGACTCAGCAGACGAGCCTGAGGAATTTGCGGGCAACGACAACTCTTAAGCTCCGGCGTGCAAGACAATCTGTCCGCGGGAGAGACGACCTTCCGAGCTCAGCGTCACAGTCATCGTCGACCAGGACGGCAATCTCGGTCAACATGGCCGAGTCCGCCACAGACAGTCGAGCCTATTCAGGTCGACCTACTCAGTATATGCGTACTCCGGCATCCGGTACTCCTTGATCTTCCGATACAGCGTACGCTCGCCGATCCCCAGCATGTCGGCCGCCCGGCGCCGGTTGCCGCGGGTCTCCTTGAGGGCTGCCTCGATGGCGGTGCGCTCGATGTCCGCCATCTTCATCCCCGGAGCGATCGTCACGAGATTGGGAGGCGGAGCCTGATCGCGCGGCTCGATCGCCGGCGTCAACGTGACGGCGACCGCTTGGGAACCCGCCGGGTGAATCTCGCCGATGAATTTGCCGTCGGGCTGGCCGACACCGGCGCGGTCCTCGTCCATCCGGTGACGAAGATCCTCGACCTGCATCTTGAGATCGAGCAGGCTGCGGACGATGAACTCCAACTCGCGACCGCCGGCGGCGGCACCATCACGCGGCGCCACCACCGGTCCAACATGGACCGGCAGGAGTCGCGCGGTTCCCCCTTCCCTGATCTGTCGCGGCAGGTCGGTCGGCTGGATCTCATGTCCCGGCGACAGAACCACCATGCTCTCGATGAGATTCCGCAGCTCGCGCACGTTGCCCGGCCACGGATACTCGACGAGCAACTGCATAGCCGCCGCCGAGATGCCGTGGAACGGGCGGTCGTGGCGCTGTGAGTAATCTTGAATGAACCGGCGGACGAGCAGGGGAATGTCGTCCGGCCGCTCGCGAAGCGGCGGCAGATAGACACGCAGCACGTTCAACCGATAGAAGAGATCAGCGCGAAACTTCCCGTCCTCCACGAGCTCGCGGAGCGGCTGGTTGGTCGCGGCAATGACGCGCACGTCGACCGAGATCGGTTGCACACCGCCCACGCGCATGAACTCGCGTTCCTCCAACACGCGCAGCAACTTGACTTGCGTCGCACGCGGGATCTCGCCGATCTCGTCGAGAAACAACGTGCCGGTGTCGGCGAGCTCGAAACGTCCCAGCCGTCGCTCGGCGGCTCCGGTGAAGGCTCCCTTCTCGTGGCCAAACAGCTCGCTCTCGAGCAGCGTCTCCGCCAATGCGCCCACGTTGACGGCGATGAACGGCTTGTTGCGCCGGTGGCTCAATAGTCTCATGGCGCGGGCAACAAGTTCCTTTCCGGTCCCGCTCTCCCCCTCGATGAGCACCGTGCTCGACACCGGCGACATCTGCTCCACCTGCACCATGACCTCGCGCATCCCTTCGCTCTCACCGATCAAGCCGGTGAGCACTTGCAGGCGGCGACGCTCCAGAATTCGACGAAGTCCGCCGAGCACTTCGTCGAGATTCACTGGTTTCGGAAAGACGTCGATGAAGCCGAGCAAACGCAGGCGGTCGACGTGCGGCGGGTCAACGACGTCGGTCAGGCCAACGCACGCCGCGCCCTCCCACAACTGCTCCTTCACGATCGCCACGGTCGCCGGGTCGGTGAGCTCGGCGGTGAACACGATGATGTCCGGCTTCTCACGCTTGATCGCGGCGCGGATGTCGTCGAGCGGCGAGACGACCGCCGTTTGCACGCCTTCCTGCTCGAGGAGCGCGTTGATCCGAACGGCGGGCTCCACGTCCTGTAGGGTGAGCAGGACCTTCATGGAGTGCTCATGCCGGACTCACGTGATCGAGCGGCGCGCCGCGCAACACCGCGACGGCGTGATCCACGATCGGCTCGATCGCCGCGAGACCGTCCTTCACTCCGCCCGTGGAGCCCGGGAGGTTGATGATGAGCGTTTTCTTACGCGTCCCGCTCACGCCCCGCGCCAACGCGGCGCGCGGAAAGGAATCGATCGACGTGAGCCGGATGCGTTCGGAGATCCCGGGCGCCTCGCGCTCGAGTACGGCGCGCGTGGCTTCGGGGGTGACGTCGCGCTCACTCAGCCCCGTGCCGCCCGTGGTGACGATCAGGTCGGCGACGTCGCGGTCGCACCATCCCACGAGCGTCGAGACGATCTGCACGCTGTCGTCGGGCACGAGAGCACGCACCGCAATGGCGTAGCCGCGCGCCCTCGCCCACGACTCCGCGGCATCACCGGACGTGTCGGCGCGCTGGCCGAGGGCACCAGCATCGGAGATCGTCAGAATCGCGAGTCTCACAGATGCGACGCATTCTTATAGAAGGGAGGTTTGACGACCGTCGCCGGTACGCGCTTGCCGCGGATCTCGATCTCGAACGTGCTTCCTTCCTTCGAGAGCTCGGTGGGGAGATAGCATGTGCCGATCGGAATCCCCAGCGTCGGACTCATGGTGCCGCTGCACACCACACCACTCGGCTCACCCGCGGCGAAGACGGCGTAGCCGTGCCGTGGGAAGTTGCGGTCCGCCTGCGTGAAGCCGACGAGCTTCTTCGTGACGCCGTTGGCCTTCTGTTCGTTGAGCACCGGGCTGCCCACGAACTCGCCCTTCTTGAGCTTCACAAGCCACGCCAGGTTGGCCTCGAGCGGCGTCACCGTGTCGTCGATGTCGTTGCCATAGAGCGCCATGCCCATTTCCAGCCGCAGCGAGTCGCGGCAGCCGAGTCCCGCCGGTGATACGTCGCCGGCGCCCATGAGCGCGTCCCACAGGCGAACGGAATACTTCACGTCGTGATAGAGCTCGAAACCGTCTTCGCCGGTGTAGCCGGTCCGTGAGATGATCATCGGCATGCCGGCCACTTCGCCTTCCGCAAAGTGATAGTACTTGATCGTCGAGAGATCGGTTTTGGTGAGCGTCTGCAGAATCTCCGCGGCGCGCGGACCTTGGAGGGCGAGCAGGCCCATGTCGTCGCTGATGTCGTCGAGCGTCACGCCGAACTTTGCGGCGTGACGCGCGATGTGCGCATAGTCCTTGGCGACGTTCGATGCGTTGACGACCATCATCATTTTGTCGGGGAAGCGATAGACGAGGCAGTCGTCTTCGATCGTTCCGCGATCGTTGAGGATGGTGGAGTAGTGCACCTGTCCGAGCGCGAGGGCGGCGACGTCGTTGGTCGTGACGTAGTTGACGAACTCCATCGCCTTGTCGCCGCGGATGATGAACTCACCCATGTGCGAGACGTCGAACAGGCCGCAGCGCTCGCGCACTGCCTTGTGTTCCGCTGTGATGCCGGCGGGATATTGGACGGGCATCTCGTAGCCGGCGAACGGAACGATCTTCGCGCCGAGCGCGACGTGCTTGTCGTAGAAGGGCGTACGCTTGAGCGTGCCCGGAGTGGTTGCGGTAGTCATGGCGGGGAATATGCCGCGTTGGCAGGGAGAGCAACAGGTGGCGGAGGACGGAGGTTCCGCCCGCAGCGGTTGGCGCTGGGGTAGTTCGCGCATGATGTGTCTTTAGCGCGCAGGGGATCTGTAAGAATCCTGTCCAAGTGCGTTGGCAGTGACACCTAACCCAACGGCGGACGTTAGTGTCCAACCGCCAACGCCCTCCCCCAACATGCGCCTATTCGTCGCCGCTCTGATCTGTTTGCCGCAGGCGCTCATTGCCCAGGACCTCTCGGGGTCGCCTCGGGCCGCTTCGCGCGGTCCGGACGCACATCGGATTCCGGTTCCAAGCGCCACGGCGAGCCGCAAATCCGGCCCCATCGTGCTCGACGCCAAACTCGATGAGGCCGCATGGCGTGCGGCGAGGCCGATTACGGATTTCACACAGGTGGATCCCGACGAGGGCAAGCCGGCGACGCAGCGCACCGACGTGCGTTTCCTGTTCGACGACGAGGCGCTATACATCGGCGCGAAGATGTACGACACGGAGGGCCGCAAAGGGGTGACGACGCGCCTCGTGCGGCGCGATGCGAACTTCGACTCCGATCAGTTCGAGATCGTGATCGACGGCTATCACGACCATCTGAGCCGCGCGTTCTTCGACCTCAATCCGTCGGGCTCGAAGAGCGACCAGATCGGCATTGGCAATTCCTGCTGCGATGCGTCCTGGGATCCAATCTGGGAAGTCGCGACGCACATCGACGACGATGGCTGGACGGCGGAGATTCGAATTCCGTTCAGCCAACTGCGGTTCTCGCGCGACTCCGTGCAGACGTGGGGACTGGAGGTGCGTCGTTTCATCAAGCGCAACAACGAACAGGACCAGTGGGCGTTTTGGCGAAAGACGGAAGCGGGCGGCCCATCGCGCTTTGGGCATCTCGAGGGATTGCGCTTGCCGGCGACCACGTCACATCTGGAACTGTTGCCATATGTGGTGAGTAAATCGCAGTCGGCGGCCGAGCTCGCGGGTGATCCGTTCAACACGCACGGACGTCCGACGATGCGCGTGGGGTTGGACCTCAAGGATCGGCTGACGCCAAACCTCACGCTCGACGCGACGATCAATCCGGATTTCGGCCAGGTCGAAGTGGATCCCGCGGTCCTCAATCTGTCGGCGTTCGAGACCTTCTTTCCGGAAAAGCGACCGTTCTTCGTCGAAGGCTCGCAGGTGTTCGACTTCGGCAGCTTCGGTTGCAACTTTTGCAGCAATGTCGAGGCGATGAGCGGTTTTTATTCGCGCCGCATCGGCCGGTCGCCGACGGGCGCGTCGCTGGCGACCGGCAACTTCCGCTACGCCGACGTTCCAGACGCCACGACAATACTCGGCGCAGGAAAAATTACGGGCCGGACGGCGAGTGGCTTCACGGTCGGCGTGCTCACTGCCATCACGGGTCAAGCGAAGGCCAACGTAGAGACGGGGGCCGGCGACCGCGTCAAACAAGAAGTGGAGCCGCTGGCGGACTACTTCGTCACGCGACTCAAGCGGGATTTCGACAACGGCAATCTCGTCGTGGGCGGAATCGTGAGCGGCGTGGCGCGCAACATCGATTCGACCTTCGCGCCACGTCTGGCGAAACACGCGGAGATGTATGGCAACGACATGTACTACACGTGGGGCGACAAGGTGTACTCCCTGCGGGCGAGCGCGGCGATCACCAATGTGTCGGGCGATGCGCGCGAGATCACGCTCCGCCAACAATCGAGCGCACGCTATTTCCAACGTCCCGACCGCGGCGCTGGTTCGGGGGGATTGCTGTCGAACACGCTCGACTCGACGGCAACGTCGTTGCGCGGCGCCGGGGCGTACGTTCGCGTAGCGAAGGAAACGGGCAACTGGTTCGGCGAGGTACAGACCAACACGCGGACGCCAGGCTATGAGACCAACGACTACGCGTTTCAGCGCAATGCGGACTACATCTGGTACAGCTCGAACGTCGCGCGCATGTGGCAGACGCCGACAACGTGGTACCGATCGTTGATGGTCCTCGCCGGCGGGCAGTCGCAGTACAACTACGAAGGCGACCATACGTCGTTGCAGTTTCATCAATACTTCTCAACGACGACGCCGCAGTTCTGGAGCGTGAACCTCATGCACCTCGTTCGTCCCGGCGAGATGGACGACCGGCAGTTGCGCGGGGGCCCGGCGGTGACATCGCCGACATCCGACTATGAGGAAATGGACATTTCGACGGATTCGCGCCGGCGGTTGATCGGCGCGGCGAGCATCCAATATGAGTCGGACCGCTGGGGTGGATCGAATCCAGGACTCGTGCTGAGCGCGGAGTACCGGCCGGCGCCGAACGTGAGCGTGTCGTTCGGGCCGTCCTTCTTCGCGTCGCGGAGCATAGCGCAGTACGTATCGGCGGTGAGCGATCCCGCGGCGACGGCGTTCTACGGCACGCGCTACGTGATGGCGGACCTCGACCAACGCACGCTCGGCCTCGACACGCGGTTCAGTATGACCTTCTCGCCGCGTATGACGCTCGAGTTGTACGTTCAACCATTCTTCGCGGCTGGACGCTACGCGAACTTCCAGGAGTTCGCCGCACCGCGAAGCGACGTGCGTACGATCTACGGCCGGGACGTGGGCAGCATTGCTGCGATCACGAAGAAGGGACTGGTTGCGCAGTACGCGATCGACCCCGACGGCTCCGGCCCGTCCAAGTCGTTCGTAATTGACAATCCGAATTTCAGCCAGCAGTCGTTGCGCGGAAACGCCGTGTTCCGCTGGGAATATCGCCCGGGGTCGGTGCTCTATTTTGCGTGGACACAGTCGCGCGCCGGCGAAGCGGCATTTGGCGATCTCGATTTCTCACGCGACCGAACGGCGCTCATGGCGGCGCGGCCGGACAATATCTTTCTCGTCAAAGCCAGTTGGTGGTTGCCCCGGTAGGCTGGCATCTGTGCTCCGTGCGTAACGCCGTCGCTTGATCGGCAAGGCGATCGAGGGTAGCCTGTTCGGACCGAATCTGTCTTGGAGGCAAGCTAATGCGTTGGTCACACACGGCGGTCGTCGCGCTCACGTGGCTCTCTCTCGCGTCGGCGCATTCCACTGAGCTCGGCGCGCAACGACCAGCGACGACCGCATTCCAGGTGTTGCAGCCGCTCGCCGACACGGCGAAGCGACTGTTTGACCCGACCATTGGTCGCGACGTGTTCTATGTGCCGACCATGCTCTCGTTCGTGCGATGGGGGAAATTGCCGAACGCAGCGACGCCGGCCGCGCTGACCGTGCCTTCGGGCAGTCTGGTGACGTTCGACCTCGTGTCGCACGAAGGCGTGCTCGAGGACCAAGGCCGGGACCCGGTGCGGTTCTTTTCGCAATTCGGCATTCCTCGCGAGCACATTCTTACGGACGCCATTCGCGTCGCCGCATCGAACATCGTGCACGAGGCGCCGCGCGACGGCCCGCATGTCATCAGCCCGACGGTCGCCATCGCGGGCGCCGAGCGAGGCGACGTTCTCAAGATCGACATGGTGGCGATGACGCCGAGAGTGCCTTATGGCGTCAACTCCATTCGTCATGGCAAGGGCGCGCTGCCTGACGAGTTTCCGAAAACGCCAAAGCCGGAAGCCGGCGCGGACGCCGCGCATTCCGATCGATTTCACAGCGTCTCCACGCTGATTGCAATTCGCACCGCCGGCCACGGATGGAATGCCGTGCTTGCCACTGCGCGGCGGCGCGAGATCGTGTTCCCCGTGCATCCATTCGTGGGCACTATCGGTGTCGCGCTGGATACGAACGTCGATCTGTCCACCGTGCCGCCCGGCGTGTACGGCGGCAACCTCGATCTCAAGCAGCTCACAGTTGGATCGACACTCTATCTCCCGGTGCAAGTCTCGGGAGCACGCTTCTTCATGAGCGACTCGCATTTCAACGCGGGGAATGGCGAGGTGGATCTCACGTCGATCGAAGGATCGCTGCGCGCCACGGTGAGACTGACGCTTCTCAAGGCCGGTTCGCCGGAGATCCCCATGGGACGGCTCACGACGCCATTCGCCGAGACGCCCGAATATTGGATTCCCATTGGGCTCGATCCCGACCTGAACGAAGCGATGCGCGCCGCGGTGCGACAGGGAGTGGAGTTTCTGGTCTCGCGCTTCGGCATGACGCCGACCGAAGCGTACGCCTATCTGAGCATTCGGACTGACTTCGCGGTGACCGAAGTCGTCGACGCCACCAAGGGCGTTCACGGTCTGATTGCGAAAGCGGACTTCGCGCGCGGGACGCCCAAGAAGTAGTGGCAGGCGAGGCGCTACTCGCGCCCAACGCATTTTGGCCTATACTCCTTCTCAGCCCACGTGCCGAGTCGCCGAGGAACGCCGATCGACGAGCCGACATGATTCCAGAGAGGAGATCATGCGTTTCTCAATCGCGCCCGCGTTGTTTGCGTTGCTTTTCACGCCCGTTCTCGCGACACCGAAAATTCCTGTGCCGACCCCGCCGACGGCAGCCGAGCGAGTCGGCGTCAACGACAACCGCGCGGGCGCCGGCGTTCTTCGGAACGGCGTGCTCACCGTTCACCTCGAGGCGCGCGAAGGCGATTGGCGCCCTGACCGCGATTCGGATCCCGGACTGACGGTTCGTGCGTTCGCCGAACAAGGCAAACGACTGCTCGTTCCAGGACCGCTCATTCGAGTTCCAGAAGGAACGGAGATTCACGCTTTTGTCGCCAATACGCTGGCGCGCGGCACGCTGGTGCTGCACGGACTGTCGCCGCGTGGCACCGCAACGACGGCCGCCGCGGACACGATCCAGATCCGCTCCGGCGCCACCAGAGAGGTGCGTTTCGCCGCCGGCGCGCCCGGCACGTATTTCTACTGGGGAACGATTGGCGAGGCACCCGCCGGCGACCGCTCGACGCTCGATGCCGAATTGAGCGGCGCGTTCGTCATCGATCCGCGTGGCACTCCAGCGAACGCGCGCGACCGCGTGTTCGTCCTTTCATTCTGGAGCAAGGAGCCGATCATCGCGGGCGGCGCGGGCGGTCCGAACGGCGGGGCGATCGACAGATTTAGCATTCTCAGATTTACGATCAATGGCAAAGCGTGGCCGAACACGGAACGGCTGTCCTACGCCATGGGAGACACGGTTCGTTTTCGCGTGATCAACACAAGCACCGCCGTGCATCCGATGCACCTACATGGCTTCTACTTCAACGTCGACAGCCGCGGCGACGGCATGGTGGACACCGCGTACGACCGCGCCGCGTCGCCGCACCGGGTCGTGACCGAGCGAACGGCACCCAGCAGAACGTTCACCATGACGTGGGTTCCGGAGCGATCCGGCAATTGGCTCTTTCACTGTCACGACAACTTTCACGTTCTTCGAAGCCGGCCCTTTGACGGATCGCCGCTGCCCGCGGAGCCGATGGAGCATGTGATGAACCACGCGCTCGAGATGATGGGCGGCCTGGTGATGGGCATCGAGGTGCGCGGCCGAGAGGCGCCGGCGGTCCTCGCGCGCGGAGACGTGCGGCGAAAACTGAGACTCGTTGCCCGGGTCGACTCGGGCGGTACGCCGACTGAGCCGTCATACGGGTACGCCCTCGAAGACGGTGCGACGCCGTCGACGTCTTCATCGCGAGCCTCCACGCCAATGCTGCCCGGTCCGACGATCGTTCTCAAACGCGGCGAGCCCGTGAGCATCATGGTGGTAAACCAACTGCGTGAACCAACCGCGGTACATTGGCACGGCATCGAGCTCGAGAGCTATTTCGACGGCGTCGCCGGCTTCGCCGGCAACGGACGCCACATTGCGCCGGCCATCGCGCCGGGCGATTCGTTCGAAGCTCGGTTCACGCCGCCGCGCGCCGGCACGTTCATGTACCATCCGCACGCCGATGAGATCAGACAACAACAGGCGGGCCTCTCGGGCGCGCTGCTCGTCGTCGACGGGTTGCCCGCCGCGAATCGAGCGCACGAGGTCGTCATTCTCGTCACGGTGCCACGGCTCGCGGCCGACGCCGGCACCGTCCTCGTGAATGGTAGCAACACGCCGGCGCCGCTCGACCTGCACGCGGGCGAGCGCTACCGAATTCGAATCATCGACATTCACACGTTCCGGCCGAGCATGATCATGCGATTGATGCGCGACTCGTCGACGGTGACGTGGCGCGCCGTCGCGAAAGACGGAATGGATTTGCCGGCGGATCAAGCCACCGTGCGTCCCGCCATGCAGCAGATGGGGAACGGCGAGACGTACGACTTCGAATTCACTTCCATGATGCCCGGCGATCTACGATTCACGGTAGCATCAGGCGCTGGGGTCGTGCTCGCGAACATGCCGGTACGGATCCGGTAGCGCCGTTTTAGGTCAATGCCTTACCTTCACATCATCCATATTATCCATATCACCGCATCAAACGACGGTCAGAGTGAGAGTTTTTTTGCGAACGCTGGCGCGCAGTGTGACGAGTGTTGTCACGGGTGTTGCAACGATCAGTGCGACGATTGTCGCGCTGGCCCATCCGTCGCTCGTCTTTGCGCAGGGATATCCGTTCAGCCAGCGCACCACGATTGCGCAGAGTGTGGCCCTCACGGAGATTTCGTTGACGTACGGACGCCCGGTGGCACGCGGGCGTGCCCTGTGGGGACAGCTGGTTCCGTGGGATACCGTCTGGCACCCTGGCGCCGATTCAGCGACGCGTCTGTCGTTCAATCACGATATCGTCATCGAGGGACATCCGATGAAGGCGGGCGAGTACTCGCTGTGGCTGATTCCGCGCGAGCACAAGCCATGGACGGTGATTCTGAGCCGCGCGGCGCACACCTTCCACATTCCCTATCCCGGCGCGTCCAAGGACGCATTGCGTTTCGACGTCGCTCCTGAATCGCTGTCGCATATGGAATCGATGGCGATCTACTTTCCCAAAGTGCTGCGCGACGACGCTATCATGCGCATTCACTGGGGTGAATTGGGCGTGCCGATCAACATCAAGGCGCCGTACAAGCCACCCGAATAGGGCGTGATGTGCGTCCATTCGGGCAACGAATCTTGCGCTCGCAAACGACGGCGTCACAGTCGGCCGGGGTCGTGAGAATTTTGCCGTCGTATTCCAAGCAGACGGACAAGCCGGCCGCGCTTCGCGACATCATCGAGGTGCGAAGCGCGGACAACCTCTTGATCCGCAGCGGGTACTCGCCCTGAGCTTGGCCTATCCGAGCTTTGGACGCTCGTTGGTCCACGACGTGTTGATTTGATACTTGTGCGCGACCGACAGAATGATGTCGTCGTTATACAGATTCCCGGCGATCTGCGTGCAGATCGGCTGCGGGTTGGACGCGACCTGCGGCACCGGTGGTGCGGCCGCCGCGGTCGAGTCGGCGGCGCCACCACGGCCGCCGCGTCCACCGCCGCCACGACCACCGCCGGCGCGAATCCCAAACGCCATCTGCACGACGACCACGGGATGTCCCGTCTGCGCGTGGATGCCCGTGTCCGCCGCGCCGACATACAGATCGATGTCCTTCAAGTATTGCTGCCACGCCGTGATCAGTATTTGCCGGCGTCGCTGTGATTGCACGAAGTCCATCCCCGTTGGAATGCGACCCGGCACCCAGCGATTGAGCTGGCCGTTGTTTGCCGGCGCGGTTCCGCCGCCGCCGCCGCGAGTCCCACGACCACCGGTGCTATCCGCCGCGCCGCCGCGACCGCCGCGCCCGCCACCGCTCGAACCGTACGTGGTGAGAACGGTCGCCATGTCCATCCCGAGCTCTTTCGCCTTCATTTGCACATACGAATCGAACGCCGCCGCCGACTCCACATCGAGACCGCCCTGACTCCCGGCGATGGTCGGCGGGTCAGCAATATCCGTCGGCTTCGCACCCAACGCCTTGAGCTTGTCGACGAACGCAATGAAGTTCGGATCGGGATTCTGCTGGTGCCGCACGCCGATGCGCAGCTTGCTCAAATCGATATTCGAATTGAAGTGAAACGGCATCGTGAGGGATCCCGGATCTTTTTCATCGGCGCCGTGGATCACGTTGAAGACCATCGCTGCGTCTTCAGCGGTGCGAGTCAGCGGTCCGACGCGATCCTGCGACCACGCGAGGACCATTCCGCCCGCGCGACTCACGCGACCGAATGTTGGGCGCAGCGCGCTGATGCCGCAGGTGCTCGCCGGTCCCACGATCGATCCTGACGTCTCGGTCCCGATGCCGAACGCGACGCATCCGCCCCCGGTCGCCGAGCCTGGACCAGCCGACGAGCCGCCCGAGGCTTGCGTCGTGTTCCACGGATTCTTGGTCTGGCCGCGAAACCAGTTTGCGCCCTGCGCGAATTGTCCCGACGCCAACTTCGCGATCAACACCGCTCCCGCGTTACGCAATCGCACGACAACCTCGGCGTCATCATCGATCACGCGATTCTCGAAGTCGGCAGCGCCCCACGTGGTCGGCGTTCCCTTCACGGCGAAGAGATCTTTCACGCCCCACGGAACGCCATGCAATGGGCCGCGATATTTTCCCGCCTTGATCTCCGCGTCCATCGTCGCGGCGTCAGCGAGCCCCTGCTCTTCCATGATCGTGACGGCGCACAGCAGCGTTGGATTGAGCCGCTTGAGACGCTCGAGATAGATCTTGGTGATGCGTATGGACGTGAGCTTCCCGGCCTTGATCGCCGCGCCGACTCGATGCGCGGGAAGGAAGGCGATCTCTTCGTCCGTTGCCGGCAGCGCTCCGGTCCACGGGGCAAGATGGAACGCGCCCGGAGTGGTCGCGTTCCATGCGAAGGGTTGGCGGACGAACGCCGCGACACCTTTCTCTCGATATGTCTTCTCTAATAGTGCGCCCGTGCCGCCGGGGTACGCCTGGAAGGTCCACGATACGGCTTCCATGTTGTCGAGCGGCACAGGCGGCGCGCCGTTCTGAGCGCCGCGCGCTCCACCTCCCCCACCGCCGCCCTGTGCCAGCGCCTTCGCGCCAAAACCAAACGTCGTGGCCGCCGCGGCGGCGAGCGACATAAAGACAAACTTGCGTCGATCGACGTCGCTGGCGAATTCCATCTCGCCGGCGAGTTGCTCGGCGTCGCGCTCGGCTTGGTCGAGCAGATCCAGTTCGTCGTACATCGGCATAGTCTCGGCTCCGAAGGTGTGCACGGTCGTGGAACGCGACCAGAATTACGAGAGTCAGGAGCGGAGCGCAACAGCCCCGAACACGGCGCTCCCATTGCGCCGCCACTGCGACGCTACAGATTTATCGCGCATGAGCGACAGCAGGCCCTGGTTTCGAGAACCGGAGACGTTCATCGCGCTGGCGGCTCTCGTCGTCAGTCTCTCAGCCGTGGCGGTCGGGATCTACGAAGCGTCGCTGCAACGCACGCACGACCGAGCCGAAGTGTGGCCGCACGTGGAGCTCGCGACGTACACCACGCCAAAGAGCGCAACGCTCACGCTCGAGAACACCGGCATTGGCCCCGCCGTCGTCGGCTCGATCGTCGTTTCGGTCGACGGCACGGCTCGACGCAATTGGCCCGATGCGCTCGAAGCGCTCTTCGGCGCGCTGCCGAAGACCTACAGCGTCACAACCATGGGCGACCGCGCGATGCGGCCCGGAGAGAAAACCGTCATCGTCGAGGTACCGGCCGACCAACTGCCGCCCGGGTTCTGGCAGTACATTGGCCGCGTCGGCGTGTCGATCTGCTACGCCTCAGTGTTCGGCGAGCACTGGACGATGTCCGTGCCCAAACTCGGTGGAAAGCCCACGTGGACGCCGAATTCCGGTTGTCCGCCGCAGCGCGACAGCACGGATTTCTGACTGTCGGCCGGCGCCGTTTCCAGGCCGCACCCGCGTTCCCGGACGTTCACGAAGAACGAAATAGCAGTCGTCTGGGCGCTCCGCGCGAAGAGCGTGGTGCGTCAAGCGATGAACATCGGATGGACGATGCGGACCTGAACCGTCGGACGTATGTTGTGCGCAGTTTCCCTCCCCTCCTCGAGGTGTTCGATGCGCCGACTGCTCTCCCTCGCGATCCTCGCTTCCGCCGTCTCCGCTCCGGTTGCCGCACAGTCCTCGCCACACGAGCAGCTCGCCCGTTCGATCTACAAGGAGCTCATCGAAATCAACACGGTCGACTCCGTCGGGTCGGTGACCAAAGCGGCCGAGGCGATGGCGGCGCGTTTCAAGGCGGCCGGGTTTGCGGCCAACGATATACAATTACTCATTCCACCCGGGAAGCCGAACAAGGGCAATCTCATCGTGCGCTACCGCGGCCGCGGGGGTGCGAACGGACCAAAACCGATCCTCCTGCTCGCGCATCTCGACGTGGTCGCGGCGCTTCGTTCCGATTGGCCGCGGGATCCATTCACACTCTTCGAGGAAAATGGATTCTTCCTCGGGCGCGGCACGTCGGACGACAAGGCCATGGCGTCGATGTTCGTCGCCAATCTCCTCGGCATGAAGTCCGACGGCGTCACTCCCGATCGCGATATCATTCTCGCCCTGACGGCGGATGAAGAGGGCGGTGATTCGAACGGTGCGCGATGGATCGCGACGCAACACAAAGATTTGATCGACGCCGCCTATGCGCTCAACGAAGGCGGCGGCGGCGAGCTCGTAAACGGCAAGCCGATCGCCAACGATATCCAGGCGGCCGAGAAGGTGTCCGTGAACTTCACTTTCACGGCGGTCAACACCGGCGGCCACTCGAGCATGCCGAGACCGGACAACGCGATTTATGAGTTGTCGAAGGCGCTGCTCAAGGTTGCTGCATATCAGTTTCCCGTCGTGCTCAACGACGTCACCAAGGTTTATTTTGCTCGCGCGGCAACCGTCGAGCCGCGACCGGACATCGCCGCGGCCATGAAGGCGATCGTTGCGAACCCGAAGGATGCCAAGGCGAGCGCCACGCTCTCGAAGGACCCGCGTCTCGCGTCGATCCTCCGCACCACCTGCGTCGCGACTCGTCTGGCGGGCGGGCACGCCTATAACGCGCTGCCGCAAACCGCGACCGCCAACGTCAACTGCCGCGCCGAACCCACAGCGACTTACGAGTCTGTGAAATCCACGCTCGAGCGCATCGTCGCCGACACCGGAGTGAAGGTGACGTTTCTCGGCGAAAGCCATAGCGGACCACTCGGCGCGCCGCCGAGCGCGGTGAATCCGGAACTGCTGGCCGCCGTCACGTCCGTGACGAAGAAAATGTGGGGCGACATTCCGGTCATTCCGTTCATGGTCACCGGCGCGACCGATGGGAAGTACCTGCGGGAGGTTGGGATTCCGACGTTTGGCGTGAGCGGCATCTTCGCCGATGGCGGGGAGAACAACATGCACGGACGTGACGAGAAGCTCCGTGTGAAGTCATTTTACGAGGGACTTGCATTCCTCGACCAGCTCGTGCGCGGACTGGCCGTGAAGCCCAAGATGTAATTCCCACTTCTGTGCTGCCGGTTTGCCGGCCGATCGCTCTAAGAAGCCCCCCCCCGAACGTCGTAGGCTATTAAAGTGCTGTCATTTCTTCGGCGCCTGTTCGGCGGGTCGGCAAAAGGCTCGGGTCTCCTGACTCCGCCGGCCGGGCGTGGAGACGCGGCTCCGCTGGCCGGTAGCTCAGCGTCGCCCCGGCAAACCACACGCGCGCGGGCAAGCACAGCGGTCCAGGCGGAGCCGGCGGTCCCGGACGAGAAGCTTCTACAGGACGAGCTGCGGGAGCGCCTGGCAGCATCGCTGCGAAAGCTCGACGACGCGCTGATGGGTGAGCATCGGCGTTCCAACGACGTCGTGCTCCTGATGCGCGCCCTTCGCCAAGACCCCATCGCCGGTATTCGCCAGTTGCCGGTTGCGGCGCAGCGCGCATTGGCGCTGCTGCATGGAGAAGCTCCCACCAAGATGCTCGTCGATCTCCTGGAGCGGGATCCAGCGATGGCGCAGGCGTTGCTGCGACAGGTGAACTCGACGTACTACAATCCATCCGGAACGCACATTCTGTCGCTTGCGGACGCGATCAATCGGATGGGCCGCGTGGGCGTCCAGAGCGTTGTTTTTGAACAGTCGCTCACGGGCATGGTGAGTCGCCCCGGCGGTGATCTCGACGCAATGGCGCAGCAGGTGTGGAATCACATGGTGCGGACCGCGCCGATTGCGAGGCAGCTCGCCCCCGCGTTCGACGTCGCCCCCGACGAGGCGTTTTTGCTCGGCCTTCTGCACGACGTCGGCAAGCTCGTGGTGTTCGATCGCATTACCGAGCTGCGTGGCACGCAACGGCGGCCGCTCACGGTCGACCGCCGCGATGTCTCGCGGGCGTTGCGATTGATTCACGAGCCGCTGGGAGGCTTGGTCGTTCAGCAGTGGGGACTCGAAAGCGGCATCGCGCGCGCAATCGGATCGCACCATCGCGAGCCGGTCCCGGCGGCGCGGGACGGGCTCTGCGAAGTGATATATGTTGCCGAGCGTGTAGACCTCGCGCAGAACCGGAAGGAAGCGCCAGACCTCGAGGCAATTTGGAGCGCCGGCGAACTGACGGGAGATCGCGCGGCCGTGGCCGAAATCCTCGGGATCGTGCTGTCGTCCTAGCGGATCGAAGACCTACGGGCGAATCGCCGCGCTGTCCGGCACCACGCCGTTGTTCACGCAGCGCGCGTACGGATCCTTCGGTCGATTTCCGTCCACCACGGGACGATGGTCGAGATTCGCCGCGGACACGGCCAGATCGTACATGTACTGTCCTACGCCGGCCATGTGCGAGTAGTCCATGTACTGCGGCTCATCGGTGACCTGGTGATAGTCGCGATGCAATCCGGTGGTGAAGTAGACGATGGGGATGCCGAATCGCGCATAGTTCGCGTGATCGCTGCGGCAGTAGATGTTGTTCGCCTGGAACGGGGCGTCGTACTGCATGTCAAAGTGGAACGGCGTGCGCTGTGTCTTATTCACCGTTTCGGCGAGCGAACCCAACTCGGTCGAAATCTTCCGCCAGCCCACCGGTTGGACGAAATCTGGACCGCCGAGGGGAATGTCTTCCGCCTTCCCGCGACCGACCATGTCCATGTTGAGTTGCGCCACGATCGAATCGCGCGGAACGGTTGGATAGCGGGAGAAATAGTCGGAGCCCCACAGGCCCTTTTCTTCGGCCACGTGCCACACAAAGATGATCGACCGTTTCGGCTTGGTCGGAGATTTCGCAAACGCCTCGGCAATCTCGAGCAGGGTCACTGAACCGGAGCCATCGTCGTCCGCGCCATTGTTGATCGAGTCGGGGCGGACGCCGTTCAGCTTGTGCAAACTGTCAAGCAACGTGTGAAGCAGCGCCTGATCTTCCGCGCTGGGTGTGCGTGATTGTCCTTCGAGGCCTTGGGTTCGCAGTGCGGCGTTGTAGAGACGGACCGAATCATGATCCACCGGGGCCGCGGCAAAGCCCACGTGATCGCTGTGCGCGCCGATGGCAATGTATTCGCCTTTGAGCTTCGAGTCGGCGCCGGGAAGAATGGCGACGACGTTGCGTGCGGGCTTGGGCTGTTCGATGAATGTGATGTTCGCCGTCAGCGTCTTGCCGACCGCGCCACGTTTCGCGTTGTCGAGCGTTGCGCCGAGCAATGCTTCGGCCAACGCCGGTGTGATGGTGAGCGTGGGCTGAACGGCGGGCGCGTTCGGAATACCCGTGAACACAACGCCCTTCTCGCTCGGGTGGAGCGCAGCTTCTACCTGCGCGGTGGAGAGCGAGTCGGCGACCGTCACGATGGCGAGCGCTGAATCGAGCGGACCGGCCGCGCCGCGCCCACCGCCCCGTCCACCGAAACCACCAGCGCCGCCGCGTCCACCCGCGCCGGCCGCTGCGCGATTGAGGACAATCTTGCCGGCGACCTGCGACGCGGTCAGCGCGCTCGCGGTGTCGGCCGTTCGACCATTGTAGATCACAGCGCCCGATGGAATGTGTCCGATCGGTCCGCCGCCGCGGCCCGCCGTGGCGATGAAGTCCTTGCCCGCGGTGTAGGTCTTTCCATTGACCGTTAGCGTCGACTTCGGATCGAGCGCGCGCAGTACGACCGGGAGATTCTGAAAGTAGGTGCCTTTGTCGCCGGCGGGTTTGAGGCCAAGCGTTGTGAGCTCGTGCGCCAGGTAGTTGGTCGCCATGACGTGTCCCGCGGTGCCGGTCTCGCGCCCCATCATCGAGTCCGCCGCAAAGATGTACAGTCGCGTCATGAGATCCGCGGCAGTGATTCCGACGACCGTGGGCTGCGGTGCGTGCGTACGCGGCAACGGTGGGTGGGCCTGCTCGGCGAAGGCGTCCTGAATGGAGATGGTGACGGGTTGTCCTGGGCGTTGCTGCTGCGCAGCGAGCGCGGCGGGTAGCGCTATGACAACGAGCGCGCGGCGGGCAAGGTGGATCATGTTGGACGTCGATGTTGAGGGGCGACTTGATTGGTTCGGCCGTGGAGGCTCGTCTAGCTCACCTACAATCCTACGAGGTTCCGCACGCCGCGGCCAACACTGACGGGCGGTGATTGGCAATACGGGGCGCCAGCGATCATTTTCTAATCAGGACTTTCACCCTCCACTCTCGCCTGAACCCTGGTTCCCGCCACCATATGAACAGACGCATTGCGTCGATCACCGCGGTCACCGTTGCGGCTGTCGCCGCCGGATGCTCCAGCTCCAAGCCCGCAACGGCTCCCCCGCCCACCACACCGGCACCGGCGAACGCCGGCGCAGGACGCGGCGGACCGCCGCCAACCGGGCCGGGAGTGCCGGGGGCACCGGGACAGGGGATCGACACCACGGGCGGCCGCGGAGGCATTCCGGTTCCTGGCCTGCCTCGGCCCTACAACCGCGTCATCACGCCGGACGCGAAGACCGTGCGCGGAATGCTCACCGTGCATCGTGTGGGCGAGCGCCTGTTTTTCGAGATTCCGCGTAAGGAATTGGGCAAGGATGAATTGATGGTCGGCCGCCTCGCACGCGCCTCGGCGGGCAATCAAACACCCGGACCAGGGTCGCCTGGATTCGGCGAGTACGCCGGCGATCAATTCGCGAGCCGCACGCTCCGCTGGGAGCGGAACGGTAATCGCGTGGTGCTGCGCTCGCCGTCGTACGCGATCACCGCGGACTCGACGGCGTCGGTTTACCGTTCTGTACAGAACTCGAATTATGGTCCTATCATCGCCGTGTTCAATGTCGAGACTTATGCGCCCGACAGCGTGCCGGTCATCGAAGTCACTCGGCTCTTCGTCACCAACGTGACGGAGTTCGCCGCCATTCGCGGCAACGTCGATCCACTGCGCTCGTATATCGAACGCACGTTGGCGTTCCCGGACAACGTGGAGATCGAGGCGACGCAGACGGGCGTTCCCGGAGCCGGGGGGCCGGCAATACCGGGATTGCCGATTGCACCGGGTGCACGGCCGGCACAGAGCGTCGTCGCACACTGGAGCCTCGTGCGCCTGCCGGAGCATCCGATGCAGCCGCGGCGCGCCGACGAGCGCATCGGTTTCTTCACCGTTCGCACCGTCGACTTTGGCACGACCGAGCAAGTCGCGGTGAGCAAGGAGTTCGTCACGCGTTGGCGGCTCGAGTGCTCGGATCGGAAAGAAGGGAATCTCTGTTATCCGAAGCAGCCGATCGTGTATTACGTCGATCCGGATACACCGGATCAGTGGAAGCCATGGATCCGAAAGGCGATTCTCGATTGGCAGCCGGCGTTCGAAGCGGCCGGATTTAAAGAAGGCATCATTCCTGGCGAGGTGCCGAAGAACGATCCCGATTGGTCGCCGGAAGATATCCGTCACACGATGGTGCGCTGGCTGCCGTCCACCGTCGAGAATTCCGTTGGTCCGCACGTGCACGATCCGCGCACCGGCGAGATTCTCAACGGCTCATCGATGATTTTTCACAATCTCATCGAGTTGATGAACTTCTGGTACTTCACGCAGGCCGCGCAGGTCGACGCGCGCGCGCGCACGATCCCCTTCCCCGATTCGTTGATGGGACGATTGATCGAATTCGGCGTCGCGCACGAGATCGGTCATACGATCGGGCTGCAACACGATCAGATCGGAAGCTCCACGTATCCGGCGGACTCGGTGCGCAGCGCGTCGTGGGCGCATCGCATGGGACACAGTCCGAGCATCATGGACTACTCGCGCATGAACTACGTCGCGCAGCCTGAAGACAAGCTTGCGCTCGAGGACATGCTGCCGCGTGTTGGTCCGTGGGACAAGTACACGATCATGTGGGGCTACAAGCCAATTCCAGACGCGCATTCGGTGGACGCGGAGCGCGCGACGCTCGAGCGGTGGACGCGCGTGCAGGACACCGTGCCGTGGTATCGGTTCTCGGGCGGCAATCCGTTTGGCGGCTATGGCACCCTGAGTGAAGCAGTCGGCGACGGCGACCCGGTGAAGTCCAGCGGTCTTGGCTTCAAGAACATTGCGCGCGTGATGGGCTACGTGGCGCAAACCGGCACGCGCCAGGGCGAGGACAACGATCTGCTCAAGGATCTCTACGATCGGACCGTCGGCCAATGGACGACGGAAGCGGTCCATCCCGCGACGATGATCGGCGGCGGCACTGTTCACTACAAGGCGGGCGGCCAGGCCGGCCCGGTGTTCGAAGCGATCTCCAAGTCGCGCCAACGAGCCGCCATGCATTTCCTCAACGACAGTGTCTTCAAGACTCCGACGTACCTGATCCGCCCCGACATCGAGTCGCGGATCGAGCCCGGCGGCATGCTCACACGCGTGGGTCGCGCGCAAAACGCCGTGCTCGGCCAGCTCTTCAACGATGCACGACTCAATTTCCTTCTCGACGGCTCGGCCACGGCGAAGAAGACGGCGGACGTCTACACGCTTGCGCAGATGATCGACGAATTGCAGCACGGCATCTGGTCGGAGCTGGCCACCGGCGCGCCGAAGATCGACCCGTATCGACGCTTGTTACAGAACAACTATCTGACACAGATCAACAACAAACTGAACCCGCCGGCCGCGCAGGCCGCGCAGCTCGCTCAACTCGCGGCGCTTGGCATCCGCATTGATCCGCTCGCCGAGGACGCCAAGTCGGAGCTTCGCGGCGAATTGGTCGCGCTCCGTTCACAGGTGCGTGGCGCGGTCAGCAAAGCGGGCGATCGCGAAACGCGGCTGCATCTGGAAGGCGCGGACCATCGGATCGGCGAAATTCTCGACCCGAAACGGTAGGTCGGAAATCAGGTCCCAGGTTTCAGGTCTGAGATTGCGGGAGCTCCGCCTCAGACTGAGACCTGAGACCGGGGTGACCAGAGTGCCCGGAGACGTGGCTAGCGCAAGTCGGCGTCGCGCCGCGGGTCGTGAAGCGATTCGCGATCGAGCGTGCGAAGGGCGGCGACTTTGGGCTGTTTGCCCGTCAGCATCGCGCGCACCATTTGGAACACGACCATGGGAGCCGAGCGGTCGCTTTTGGAGTACACGACGTGCTCGGCCTCTACGAGGATGAGCGCGATGCGCGGGTCATGATGACCGCCATCGCGCTTTCCGTCTCCGGTATCGCCGAGCCAGAGCTTCCAGGTTGGATTGTACAGCGCGTCGATGAAGTCGCGATCGCGGCTCAGGATAGCGCGTCCGCTGACACTGACCCATTCGCGCGTGCGGTCCTTGTAGTACGACACGTTGACGTGGGGATCAATCGCGAGGTCTTCGAATTTTTCACTCTCGGCGTTGGTCATGAACCACAGGTCGGTGCCGGTGGTTCGCCGTTGAGTTTGCATGGCGCGGGAGACGAGTTGGCCGTCTTGCCGGTGCGTGGTCACCATGGCGACCTCGATACCGTCGATGAGGTGGTAGAGGTCGTCGAGCCTTTTCTCGAGCGGCACCTCAATTTCATGCTTGTCGTGCGAGTGAGGCATGGTCGTCTCGGTGGGAGTGTGACGAGTTGGCGTTGGTTATCCGCTGGATTGGGTGAGAGTGTTCAGCGCGACTTCAGTGCCATGGCGAGACAAAAGAGGAGCCCGCATCGGTTGCAACCGGTGCGGGCTCCATCGCTTCGCTCAGACTAACGGACGAAAGGCGTTGCAGGATTGGTGCCGCTAGGCCAGCGACGCCACGAATTCCGCGACCTCAGCCGCATGATTTTGTGGATTCACCTTCTCGAACACCTTCGCGACCTTCCCGGCCCGGTCGATCACGAAAGTCGTGCGAAGCACGCCCCAGTACTTTCGGCCCCACATCATCTTCTCGCCCCACACCCCGTACTGCTCGGCGATCGGATGATCGACGTCGGCGATCAGCGTGTATGGAAGCTCATACTTGTTCTTGAATTTGACATGTGACTTGACCGAGTCTGGGCTCACACCGAGGACGACGGCGTCAAGCTCGCCGAACCGCGGGAGATCGTCGCGAAAGGAACAGACTTCGACCGTGCAACCGGACGTGTCGTCCTTCGGATAGAAAAACAGCACGACCACCTTGCCGCGCAGCGACTTGAGCTCGATGGGAGCGCCCGTGTCGGTGACGGACGCAAACGCCGGCGCCGTTTTACCCTCGAGCTGCTTCGCGGCGCTCGGGCCGGTGTCTTTCTCTTTCGTTGGGCTCATTTGACCAGGGGTTCGCCGCCCATCAGCGCGGCCATGATTGCCTTCTGGACGTGAAGCCGATTCTCGGCTTCATCCCACACGCGGCTCTGTGGTCCGTCGATGACATCGGCCGCGACCTCTTCGCCGCGGTGCGCCGGAAGACAGTGCAGGAAGATCGCCTTTGGGTCAGCCTGCTTCATCATCTGTGCGCTCACCGAGAAGCCGGCGAACGCGCTCTCGCGTTCCTTTTGCTCCTGCTCCTGCCCCATCGACGCCCACACGTCGGTGTTGACCACGTGCGCGCCCTTGGCCGCCTCCATTGGGTCGCGCACGACGCGCACCCTGGCAACCGTCTGCGCGCGCGTGAGCAGGTGGTCCGCCGGCTCGTAACCCTTGGGGCACGCGAGATCGAGATCAAACCCGAAGCGATAGGCGGCGTTGATCCAGGAGTTCGCCATGTTGTTGCCGTCGCCGATCCACGCAACTTTCTTGTCGGCAATCGCGCCAAACTCTGCGCGCACCGTGAGCAGATCGGCGAGGATCTGGCAGGGATGGAGCAGGTCGGTCAGACCGTTGATCACCGGCACGTCGGCGTACTTCGCGAGCTCTTCGATATCCTGGTGCGCGAACGTGCGGATCATGATGCCGTCCACGTAGCGCGACAGCACACGGGCCGTGTCGGCGATCGGTTCACCGCGCCCGAGCTGAACGTCGCGCGGCGACAGGAAGAGCGCGTGCCCGCCCAGCTGGTACATCCCCACCTCGAACGACACGCGGGTGCGCGTGCTCGACTTCATGAAGATCATGGCGAGCGACTGCCCCGCGAGCGGCTTCTTGGTGTAGTCGCCGGACTTCATTCGCTCGGCGAGGACAAACAAACCATCGAGCTCGTCGCGAGTGAAATCCGGTATGGCGAGGAAATCCGTAGGAGGCATGTGTGAGGCGATAGGCGAGTAGGATGAAACCTCAGAGAATGTACTTCCGCAGGTCTTCGTCCTCCACGATCGCCTTGAGGCGGTCGCGGACGGAATCACCGGTCACGACGATCGTCTCGGTCCCGCGATCGGGGAGGTCGAACAACACGTCCTCGAGCAGCGTGGTCATGACCGTGTGCAGGCGACGCGCGCCGATGTTTTCCATGCGCTCGTTCACCAGCGCCGCAATCCGCGCGATCTCGGCAATACCGTCGGGCTTGAAGTCGAGCTTCGCGCCCTCCGACTCGACCAACGCCGCATACTGCTTCGTGAGCGCGTTCTCCGGCTCGGTCATGATGCGCACGAAATCCTGCTCGGTGAGCGGCTTGAGCTCCACGCGAATGGGAAAGCGGCCCTGCAGCTCGGGAATGAGGTCGCTGGGTTTGGAGACGTGGAACGCGCCCGCGGCGATGAACAGCACATGGTCCGTCTTCACCATGCCATACTTCGTCTGCACGTTCGACCCTTCCACGATGGGCAGCAGGTCGCGCTGCACGCCTTCGCGCGATACGTCCGGCCCACCCATCTGCGACCGCTCGCCGGCAATTTTGTCGATCTCGTCGAGAAAGATGATACCCAGCTTCTCCACGCGATCGAGCGCGTCGGCCGTGACGTCGTCCAGATCGATCAGCTTCTCGAGCTCCTGCTCGAACAGAATCCGCCGAGCTTCGGAGACCTTGACGGTACGCTTTTTCTTGCGCTTGGGCATCATCTCCTTGAGCATGTCGGAGATGTTGTCCATGCCTTCGGGCGCACCCTGCGACGCGAGCACGTCGAACATTGGACCGCTCTGCGGCACCTCGACCTCGACTTCGCGATCTTCGAGCTTTCCGTCGATCAGCAGCTGGCGAAGCTTGTCGCGCGTACGCTTGTAGCGATCCTGCGACGGATCGACCGTTTCCTTGACGACGGAGCCGCTGCCCGAAACGAGAAACACGCCGAGCGTGTCGTCGTCGGAATGCGCGGCCGGCGTGGAGGATGCGGACGGCGATGACGATGACGACTGCGTCGGTTCGGCGGGCGCCTTGTCGGGGGGCGGCGGCGGAAGCAGCAGATCCAACAGCCGCTCATCCACGCGTTCGTGGCCGAGGTCTTCGACTTCGGACTCGCGCTCGCTGCGCACCATGTCGATCGCGCTCTCCACGAGATCGCGCACCATCGACTCAACGTCGCGACCAACGTAGCCGACTTCCGTGAATTTGGACGCCTCGACCTTGATGAACGGCGCACCGGCGAGCTTCGCGAGCCGGCGGGCGATTTCGGTTTTGCCCACGCCCGTGGGCCCGATGAGAATGATGTTGTTCGGCGAAATCTCTTCGCGGATGGACTCGGGCGCGCGCTGCCGGCGCCAGCGGTTGCGGAGCGCGATGGCGACCGCCTTCTTGGCGTCCGCCTGGCCGACGATGTACCGATCGAGCTCGGCGGCGATCTGACGGGGGGTCAGGTCGGCGAGCTTGGCGAGCGTCTGTTGTGTGCGAAGTGAGGACATTTATGCGCTGGGCGACGGGGCATGAGCCGACCCGCGCCTCATGACGTTTCGAGAATTGAAATATTGGTGTTCGTGTAGATGCAGATCTCGCCGGCGATGTGCATTGATCGCTTGACGATCTCTTTGGCGTCCAGCGTGGTATTGTCGATCAGTGCGCGAGCGGCCGCGAGAGCATACGAGCCGCCGGAGCCGATCGCGAGGACGCCGTCGTCGGGCTCGATCAGCTCGCCGGTGCCGGAAATGATGAAGCCGTGCTCCTTGTCCGCCACGATGAGCAGTGCCTCGAGGCGCCGGAGCACGCGGTCGCTCCGCCAGTCCTTGGCGAGGTCAACGGCGGCACGCGGCATATTGGCGGGGTAACGCTCGAGCTTCTCCTCGAACTTCTCGAACAGGGTCATGGCATCGGCAGCCGCGCCGGCGAACCCGGCGACGATCTTGCCGCCCTTGATGACGCGCACCTTTTGGGCGTGTGACTTCATGACCGTGTCGCCGACCGTGACCTGGCCGTCGCCACCGATCGCTACCTTACCGTCGCGGCGTACCGCGAGAATGGTCGTCGCGCGAATGCGCGGAATGACGTCTGACATTCCCGGAAGATAGTGAGGGCGAAAGCGACGTGGAGGCGAACGACAAACGGCGGGGGTGCGACCGTCGCACCCCCGCCGCCCGAGACCTCTCCCCAACCGCAAGCCGTTACGGAGTCTGGTCCAGGCACCCCGTGAATTGCGGGTTGGCCTTGTCGCGATCGGGCACCGGGAAAAACATCAGCGGGCCGTAGGTGCCGTTCTTGAAGAACGCGCCGGTGGGGTACACCTGATCGATCGTACGACCGTACTGGCGCACCTGACGACGGAGGTCGCCGAGGCGCTGGCCGCGACCGAAGGTCCAGAACGCCTTTTCGCGGAAGAAGAGCGACGTCGCGTCGGTCTTCGTGGCCGGCGTGGTAAGCGGCACAAGCGTACCGGTCGGTGTGAAAATGCCCTGAATTGGCGGCGTCGCACGCAACGTGTTCAGAATGGCGGTCATGCCGGCGAAGTCACCCGTGTTCAACTTCGCCTCGGCCTGGACGAGTTGACCGTCCAGACCATTGGCAATGGCGATCGGATCGTCGCGATTCCAGATGCCCTGACCGAAGTACGGCGTCGTCGAGTCGAAACCGGTGCCGTTGCGCGTGGTGGGTACGCGCGGGTCCTTCGCCGACACGAACGGAAGTGCGTTCTTGATCGTGCCCGTTGCATCGGCGCTGTCGCCGACCGAGTACCGCTTGGTGCTCGTGGTCATGATCCACCAACCGTTGTCGTTGGTGGTCTGCGAGAATGCGGCGGCATACTGATACGCGACCGGAACAGGACCGACGGTCGCCGCTGCAGCCGCGTACTGTCCGAGGTCCACCTGCAAGCGACCCTTGGTGATGAGCAACGCGTTGCGAACGGCGACCGTCCCGGCATCGGTACCCGTCGCGAGCGCCAGTCCGCTGTCGGCGCGCGTGAGCGCAGCGGCCAGCACATCCTTGGTCGCGAGCGGCGCCGTGTACACCGGAAGGCCGTTCACCGTCTCGCCGAGCGCGATGCCGTCGCAGAAGTCTTCCGCAAGCTGCATCTCGGTGAAGGCGATGGTGAAAAACATCTCGGCCTGATGCGCGTTCGACGTTGTCGGCTCGAACTGACGGAGATACGTGAGCGCGGTGCGCGACGATCCGCGCGCGGTCTGCAGCGACGTATAGATGGGCGACAGTTGCTGATCGGTCGTCTGGGTGGTGCGCTGATCAGCGTCGTTGCGCTGTGAGAACGTGTCGCTCGACCGGAATTCATCGGTGAACAAGCCGGCGAATTGCCAGATCGTTTCGGTGTTTCCGCTGCCGCCGATCAACGAGTTCTTGAAGTTGCCGACGGCGCCGTTGTACAAACCTTCCGCGCCAATGGGGCTCCCGACGTCGCCGGGGCTGATGACGCCGGGCTGCTGCGGCGCGAGCAACTCATCCTTCACATTGCAGCCGGCGAGCAGCGCCAGGCCGAGGCCGACCGCTCCGGTGGTCGTGACCGACCGGAGGTGTCGTTGAAATTTATTCATCGAAATTTTCCGAGTCGTCTAGTAGTGGAGGTTGAGCCGGAACGTGAGATACGTCGGCGGCGAAACGGTTTCGAAATCGGTCTGCACGTCACCCGTGGTGTAGTTCGCCTCAGGATCGGCGCCGGTGTACTTGGTCCACAGGTGCAGGTTGCGCGCGGCGAAAACGAGGCTGGCGTCGCGCGCCCGCAGGCGATTCGAGATGGCATTGGGAAGCGCCACGACCGCCGACAGTTCGCGCAGGCGCCAGAATTGACCGTTCTCGAGATAGCCGATCTGCGTCTTGGTGGACGTGTAGCGCTGCGCGATGTTGCGCGCCTGACGCCAGAGCGGTGCGTTCGCGTTCGTCTCTTCGTAGCACGTCGGCTGATTGGCGCAGTAGAACTGCACCGTCTGGTTCAGCAAGCTGTATCCGCCCTTATAGTCGAGCAAGAAGGTGAAGCGCAGCTTGCGCTGAAGGAGATCGAAGCCGTTCTGGACGGAGATGATGTCGCGCGGCTGCGAGTAGCCCATGTAGATCGTGTTGGGCGACACGTTGACCTCGCTGTCGTCGATCAGACCGTCGCCGTTCTTGTCGGAGAACGTGTAGGGCTGGAAGAACCACCCGTTGGCGGGAAGGCCGACGGAATCGCGGGTCACGCCGGTGCCGATCGTAGCGTTGGGCGCTCCCGTTTTGTCCACGCCCAGCGTGAGGATCTTGTTGCTGTTGTGCGATCCGTTCAGGGTCATGTCCCAACCGAAATTGCGACGGTCGAGCATCGTGAGGGTCAACGTCGCTTCAACGCCCGTGTTCAACACCGAGCCGAAGTTTCCGGTGATCGTGGTGGCCGACGGAGCGGCGGACGACGCGATCGGCTGCGCGATGATCGCGTCTTTCGTCTTCTTGTGGTAGTAGGTGAAGTCGATCGTTGCGCGGTTCGAGAACAACCGCGACTCGAACCCAGCCTCGAGCTCCGCCGATGTTTCCGGCTTGAGGTCGGGATTGCCCAGCGCCGCCGCGAGCAGCGACGGCGTATCGGTGCCGGTCGCGTTGCCTGGCGTGGTCGTGTTGATCGAGCGCGTTACGGCAGAGAAAGTCTGGAGCGCCGTGGTCGCGCCTGGCTGCACACCGGATGCGCCGTACGCGCTGCGCAGGCGCAGCTGATCGAGCCAACCGTACTTCGGGAAGAACGATTCATCAGAGAGCAGCCATGACGCACTGAGCTTGGGATAGAGCACATTCTGGAAGTTGGTACCGAACGCGCTGTTCTGATCGCTGCGCACGGCCGCGGTGAGGAACAACCGGTCACGCAGGCCGGCTTGCTCCTGCACGTACAGACCCAGCGTCTTGTTCGCGGTCTGCAGCTGGTTGGAGCCGTTCTTGATGGCTCCCTGCCCAACGTTCTGCGCGCCGGGCGGAAGCTGGGTCGCGCTCGAGGCGGTGTTGTCGCTCTCGACGTTGTTGTACTCGGTGCCAACGGTGGTCTTGAGGTTCGCCCACGACCGCGCCTGCCACGACGAGTTGCTGATGAACTTCGCCGAGAAGTTGCGGTTGATGCTGTGCTGGTCGGAGACGAAACCCTCGCGCGTGGTGCCCGTGTTGGGGCATTGATTCAGCTTGCACAGCTCCCAATCGTCGCGGGATGCGACGTCGACGCCGACCGTTGCTTGATTCTGCATCCAGGAAAGCGGACGCCAGTTCGCGTCGAGGTTGCCGGTGAAGCGCTGCACACCTTCCTCCAACTTGTCCTGGAAGGTTTGCGCCGGCATGAAGTTGCCGTAGCCGCGCAGATCTTCACCGAGACTGCCCAGACCCGTGTAGCCGAGGCAAGCGGCCGCGCTGGCGCTGCACAACGCCGTGTTGGGACGGAAGCCGGGATTCTTGAGCGCCGTTCCGATGATGCTCACGCTGTTGTTGTCGGACTGCGGCAGGCGCTGATTGCGATTGGTCCATCCGGAATTCGCCGAGATGTCGAGCGTGGGCGAGATGGCGGCGCTCAGGTTGGCGCGCACCGTTTGCCGCTGGAACGCCTCGGGGTTGATCTCGTTGTCGCGAGCCGGATCACCGACCGAGTCGAGGAACGCGCGCGCGAAACTCGGCATCTTGATCGGGCCGATCTCGTTCTCGAGATCGCCGCTGATGAAATACCGAACGGCGTCCGTGCCGCCCGAGACGTTGGCGCCGTACTGATCACGGTGTCCCAAGTGGACGGGCGAGATGGATTGGTCGCGGAGCGGATTGAACGAGGTAAGGCTGTCTTGCGTGCACTGCTTGAGCGCGATGGTCTCGAGCACGCAGCGCGTGGGCGCACCCGCGGCGTTATGTCCGAACGACGCGTATTGGTCCGCGTACTTGTTGCGGTCGTCAACACCGCCGCCTTCGGCGTAGAAGCTCCAGCGCGACGCGCCGGCCTTGCCCTTCTTCGTCGTGATGAGAATGACGCCGTTCGCAGCGTCGGTGCCGTAGAGCGTTGCCGCCGACGGTCCCTTCACGATCTCGATGTCCTCAATGTCCTGCGGATTGAGATCGTTGAGGAAGCTCGTCGTCGTGCCGCCCGTCGCGACGCCAACCGACGCGGAGATCATGCGGACCCCGTCGACGACGTAGATCGGCGCGTTGTTCAACGACAGCGAGTTCGTTCCGCGGATGCGAACGACGGGACTGGAGCCCGTTTCGTTTCCGGGGAGAATCGTGACGCCGGCGGACTTTGCGACCATGAGGTCGGTGATGTTGGTCACCGGCGACTCTTCGACGCGCTTGGTGACGTCGCCAAGATTGGCGACGGCGTTGCCGAGCTCGACGCGACGCTGCTGACCGGTGGCGGTGGTCACGATGTCCGGCAATTGCACGATGGCCGCGTCCATCACGAAGTCGATCGTCTTGATATCACCAGCGGCAAGCGTCACGCTGGAGGTCTGGGCGCGATATCCGACTCGCAGCACCTGAATGGACTGCGCGCCGATGGGCACGTCGCGAAGAGTGTACTGTCCCGCCGCGTTGGTCTGGGCCGTGAGACTGGTACCGCGCACGAGCACGCGCGCATCGGCGAGCGGCTGATTGGCCGACGTCACTTTACCGCTCACGGTCGCCTGCCCGTGAAGCACAGCCGGTGCGGCACATACAGCGAGCATGGCAAGCGTAGTCCGCAGGTGTCGTCCCGCGGACCACGATTGGAAAGCTGTCATGATGAACTGTCCTCGGATGAAGATTGTACGTGGACTTTCCCCCGGCGCACGCCGACGGGCGTGCGACAGGCCCCGCGATGCTTCGCGAATTCGAGTGAGCGGTGCGCGTTTGACCAAGCGACTCGGGCAGAGCACGAAGTCGCTCGACGTCGGGCGGAGCACAGATGCTGCTCGACGCATCTACCACGACTGGAACGTTGAACTAAACTCCGAAATGCAGCCGGATGGTCACACGTTCAGAGTCTTCGCATCAACGCTTTGTGGAATCGTGTCACGCAACGTCATCGGTTGTCACGCGTCGCACAAGCGGGCGCCGGCGGGAACTTTTTTCTGCGACGCGTTCGACGACAGCGACCAGTCGCATTTTTAGTAAAAGTCTAATAGCGCCCGAAGCGCACCCGCCGCGCGGCCCGCCGTGTGCCGCGGTGGACGCAGCGGACGAATCACGGGACAAAACGGACTGACCGTCCGCGAACGGACACTCGCGTTCAGCGGACCCACAGCCGATGGTGCGACCGGGTCAAACGGGCTTGTCGATCCCCGCCGGGGGCGGCTCGACCGGGCGACGACGAAGTGCGCCCCGATTCGAAATCATCTGGCCGAGAAAGCGGCGATTGCTGATTGCGCCGAACAACACGAGCGCAGTCCCGGCAATCACGGCAATCACTGAATACCTCGACGTGTCGCGCCCGATGAGCGCGGCAGCCATACACAACACGCCAAACCCGATCGCCCCTTCCCCGCCACGATTGCGCTCGGTGCGCGGACTGCGCCGCCTGTCACGCTTCACGACGACTTCGTCCGGCGTCCACGCATCAAAGATCAGGCCGAGGCCGATCAGTGCGATTAAAGCTCCGAGGATGAGCGGAACGATCTCTAGGCGCATGTCTGTAGGTCGAAGGTGGCGACCTCCGCCTAGAAGGCACGTTTCACGCCCGAGGGTGCGCCTTCTGGTAGACTTGCTTGAGCCGTTCCACGCTGGTGTGCGTGTAAATCTGCGTCGTCGAAATCGACGAATGCCCGAGAAGCTCCTGGACCGCCCGCAGATCTGCGCCGGCGTCGAGGAGATGCGTGGCGAACGTGTGCCGCAGCGAGTGGACGCTGAGCCCGGCATCTTCGTCGATCTGAGAAAGGAACCTGGTGACCGTCTTCTGAATGGCACGCACGCCAATGCGCTTTCCCGTTCGGCCCACGAACACCGCGCGACGATCAGCCTTAGGCCCGAGAACGCGAAGCAGCTCGTCTCGCGTCTCCTCGTAGTGCCGGAGCGCCAGTAGAGCGTGATCGCCAACCGGGATGATGCGCTCCTTCCTTCCCTTGCCGCGCACCTTCACCTGCTGGCTCACCATGTCGAGCTCGCCTCGGCTGAGACCCTGAAGCTCCGACAGTCGCATGCCGGTCGAGTAGAACAGCTCCAGAATGGCGAGGTTGCGCAGATCGACGAACTTACCGTCCGACGCCCGCAGCTCGGCCATCTGAAACAGCAGATCGATCTGCGTGCGATCGAGATACCCGGGCAAATACTTGTCGAGCCGCGGAGCGCCCACCGCACGCGCCGGGTTCGTGTCCACGACTTCATTCCGATGCAGATATTTATAGAAGCTCCGCACGGCCGACAGCGTGCGCGCCATCGACCGCTTGCCGAGCCCGCGCTTGGAGAGATGGCCGAGGAAACCGCGCATGGCGAGGCGGTCCACGCCCTGCCAGCCCCATTCGCCGCCGCCGTAGTAGCGACCGAGAAACTCGACAAAGGCGTGGAGGTCGCGCTGGTACGCTACGACGGTGTTCGGTGAGACGTCGCGTTCCTTGGCGAGATGATCCAGGTAGTCCGCGACGACCGACCCGTCGGTCACGGCAACGCGCCGGCCAGTGCGTGCGTGTCCCGCCATGCCGCAACATCGGCCAGCGCCCGCTCGGCGAGCTGCTCGCGCTTGACGCGTTTGTCCTTCACGCGCGATGGCAGGTCGTCGACGAGACCGAAATTGGCGTTCATCGGCTGGAAGTGCTTCGGTTCCGCCTCGCGCAGATACCGATAGAGCGCACCGAGCATTGTCGTGGGCGGCGGGATCACCGGCTGCTCGCCGCCCAGCATGCGCGACAGATTGATGCCGGCGAGCAGTCCAGTCGCCGTACTTTCGGTGTAGCCCTCGACCCCGGTCAGCTGGCCGGCGAACAGCACCTGGGGATCGTCCCGCAACGACAAATGCGGCGTGAGCGACGCCGGCGAGTTCACGTACGAATTCCGATGAATGGATCCGTAGCGAAGAAATTCAGCGTTCTCTAAACCAGGGATCAGGCGAAACACGCGCTGTTGTTCGGGAATTCTGAGACGCGTCTGAAAGCCGACGATGTTCCACATCCGGCCGCCGCGATCTTCCATCCGCAATTGGACGATCGCGTGCGCGTCGCGGCCGGTGCGCGGATCGCGAAGGCCGACCGGTTTCATCGGGCCAAAGCGCAAGGTGTCGCGTCCGCGCTTGGCCATTTCCTCGGCGGGCATGCATCCCTCGAAATAGGGCACCTCGTCGAATTCGTGGCCGTGATGCTGGTCGGCCGCGATCAACGCATCGAGAAACGCTTCATACTGGTCGCGCGTGAACGGGCAGTTGAGGTATGCGCCCTCTTCGCCCGCTTCCGCCATGGTCTCCTTGCCGTACCGTGACGCGCGGAAGACTACGGCGTCGTCGATCGAGTCGCGGGCGACGATCGGCGCGATGGCATCATAGAACGCCAGCGACGCTACGCCCAAGCGCGAACGGATCGCCGCGGCGAGCGCGTCCGACGTCAAGGGGCCGGTGGCGATGATTCCCGGGCTCGGAAGCGCCGCGATCTCTTCGCGAACCACGGAGATCCGCGAATGGGCCGTGACGCGGTCGTGCACGCCGGAGGAGAACACGTCGCGGTCAACCGTCAACGCGCTGCCGCCAGGAACACGCGCCTCATCGGCCGCCGTGAGCACCACCGACCCGAGCAGGCGCATCTCCGCTTTGAGCAGACCGTGCGCATTCGACGTCTCGGTGCTCTTGAATGTGTTCGAGCAAACCAACTCGGCGAGGCGATCTGTCTTGTGCGCCGGCGTTCCGCGAACGCCGCGCATCTCATGAATGACCACATCGTGTCCGCGCTCGGCCAGTTGCCACGCAGCTTCGCTGCCGGCCAGTCCCCCGCCGACGACGTGGATGACACCCTTTCCTTCATTCAAGACGGATCACCATCAGCGCGACATGTTAATGACATCGGCATACGACAGGACCTTCCCCTCGTTGAATGCCTTCACGAGGTCCTGGATCGAACAGGTCACCGAGGCCAATCGTCCGCCGAAGCGCATCTGCTGCGCGGCTGCGCCTGACGACGGCGAACCAAGGCCGCGTCCGCCGCCGATCGAACGGATGAACAGGCTCGTGGAATCGGTTGGCAACTCAGCCACGTTCTTATAGTAGCGGCTCCAGTCGTCGTTCTGCTGGAAGAGGTACTGTTCGACGTTCGATGTATAGAACGCCGACGCGATCGCGCCGTGATCCTTGAGATACTTGGCGACGGAGCGAATGGCCTTTGGTCCGGCAAAGTCGCCGACGATTGGAATGAGCAGATTCTTCGCTTCGAAATCTCTGAGCCAGCGGTAATTCGCCTCGGTGGCCAGATACGCCCAGTTCTTTCCCGCCGAGTCGGTCGCGTTTTGAAGCGAGGCGTACGTAGGCATGCCGCCGCCGCCGTAACCGGAACCAGTGCGACTCGGATAGTTGTAGTTGATCTGCGGCCCACCGCCGAAGAACGCCGAGTAGATGTTCTCGAGCGAGCGCATGTCCTCATCGCGTGGGGCGAAGCCATGATCCTTTGTCAGACGATCCTTGATCGTCGCCAGATTCTTTTTATACAGGTCCGAGTCCGGCTTGGCAGCGATGTACGCGTCGAACAATTGTTGCGGCGTCGAGCTCGCATCGAGGCCCGAGGGACGCGGGCGTGAAAACAGCCGCGATAGAAACTCGGCGCGGTCGGCGGACAGCTCGAACAGCGACTTATACATCAAATGCTCGATCATGTTGCCGCGACGAATGTCGAAGATGATGGCCATCTTCGGCTGCAGCGCGACGATGTACGTGAAGTTCTGTTCGGGCCCGACGCCGAGGTAGACGCCGCCGGGTTGGATCGTGCGTTTGAGGTCAGGGATCACGTACTGGAAGCCTGTCTCATTCGACAGGAAATTTTCCGAGCGGAAATAGCCACTGGGTTCCGAGAAGTCGGCGTTGAGCTGCCACAGCTCTTTGTCGGTGAGCCGCGCCGGGATCGTGCTCTGCGTTTGTGCGTTCGCCAGGGACGCGGCGATGACGAGTCCGCTCAGCGCACCGAGCACGGAACGTCGACGGCTGAAGGAGTTGGCCTGTCGGGTCACATGGTCTCCGGGGAGTGGTCGGGCGGCGATCGCCCTCCTCAATGATAATGTGCGATCCGGGCCAGCGGCGCGCCAATGTCCGCGCGCCGGCTGATCGATAAATCCGATCGCCCGGACGCGGCGTACCACGAACACTCGGAGCAGATCCTCCGATGCACCGCGAGCTCGCAGGCGACTCGGCGAGTGCAACGCACACTTCATTTCACGGAGAGCCTCATGCAGTTCAAATCCCCCCTTCGACGGGGCCGCCGCAGCCTGGCCGTCGCCGCCGCCGCGGTGTTGGTGACGGGCGCCGGCATTGGCGTGGCACGCGCATCCGACCACCAGGACAACCCGCTCGTTGAGCTGAATCCGGCGATGGACATGACCGACGTCTACGCGTTCCCCGGCTCGAGCCCGGATCGCATCGCGCTCGTCCTGAACAGCTGGGCGTTCATCACGCCCGCGCAGGCGGCCACCACGTCATTCGATCCGAACCTCCTCTATCAATTCAAGATCGACAACACCGGCGACGCGAAGGAAGACCGTGTCATTCAGGTGTCGTTCTCGGGCACCGGCGCCAATCAGACCGTCTCGGTCCGCGGCCCAGTGGTTCCACCAGTCGTCGGCGCAATGAACAATCAAGTCGCCAGCGCCGATCCCGTCGTTACGGGCAAGATCAATCAGACGCTCGGCACCGCCGGGGGCATTCAGGTGTTCGCCGGCGTACGCGAAGATCCGTTCTTCATCGACCTCGAGCAGTTCTTCCGTATCGTGCCCGATCGCAAGCCATCCACCGGCGCACTGTCTGCGCTGCCCGACGTGGCGAGCGCGAGCTCGTTCCGCACCACCAGCACCGCGGTGGACTTCGTGAAGGGCTTCAACGTTCTCTCAATCGTCGTCGAAATGCCCGCGTCGCAGTTGACCGCCGGCGGTACCGCCAAGCTTGGCGTCTGGGGCACGATCAGTCGCTGATCCGCACGACCGACTTCCACTGTTCCGCCATTTACGTACACCGCATCCATAGGACACTCAATGTTGATCAATCGATCTTACACGCGCGGGCGACGACTCCTCGCCGTCGCGGTCTCCGCGGGAGCGCTCGCCTTGACCGCCGCCTGCGGCTCCGACAACAACGGCGCCACGGCTCCGATCCAGACGACCCGCACGTACAACCAGGTGCAACGTCTCGGCAACCCACTCGTCAGCGAAGTCTTCCTCGCGAAGAAAGACCATCCGTTCCACGGCTCCATCGGCCCGGCCGACGATGCGGCGTCGTTCACCGCGAGCGTCAAAGGATTCGCCGCCGCGTTCCGGCCGCAAGCGACGACGCTTCAGACCACGCTCGCCGCGGTGCTCCTTCCGGACATGCTCATCGTTCAGACCGACAAAGCGGCGACCAGCGCCGGTTGGTTGAGCTGGGCGTTGGCCAACGGCTACGGCGGTCGCAAGCTGACCGACGACGTCGTCGACACCGGACTGTCGGCCATCTTCAGCGACCTGCTCGACCCGACGCAGTCCGTGTGCAAGCCCGGTGCGCTTCCGCTGTGCACCGACAACGTCGCGTCACACAGCACGTTCACGTCCACATTCCCCTACCTCGCTCCGCCGAAATAATCATGCGACTCGTCCAGCCGCGGCGCGTGTTCCGCCGCCATGAATTCGCTCTCGTCGCCATTCTAATGGCGGGCGCCGCGGCCACGAGCTCGTGCAGCCGCTCCACGTCTCATGCACCACGCGCGAACGAAACCGCGGCGCCGACGCCGGCCCTGAGCGAGAGCGAGATCCGCGATCTCGACATCGCGTTCTATCGTCAGCGGGCGGACCGTGACCCAACCGGCGCTACGGATCTCGCCCACGTCGCTTCGCTCTATCTTCAACGCTCGCGCGACACCGGTGATCCGCGCGACGCGCTTCGCGCCGAAGAAAGCGCGCGTCGATCACTGGCGAATCGCGCATCGCGCAACGACGCCGCGGCCCAGGTGCTCGCGTCGAGCCTCCTCGCGCAGCACCGCTTCAGTGAGGCACTCGTCGTCGCTCGCGGCGTGAGTGACAGAAATCCTGAATCAGCACCGCTCCGGGCAGCGCTCGCCGAGATCAGCATGGAGCTCGGACAGTACGACTCGGCGCGCGTGCAATTCGCCGCCGTGAGTGACATGCCCGGCTCGCACGACAATCTCTCCGTCGCACCGCGCCTCGCACGATGGGCCGAGATCGAAGGCCGTCCCGATGAAGCGCGCCGCTTGATGCGGCACTCCCTGGCGCTGGCGCGGCGTCAGACATCGCTGCCGCGCGAGCAGGTTGCCTGGTTCTGGTTGCGTGTCGGCGACATCGAGATGCGCTCTGGGAATTTGGCAGGCGCGGACAGCGCGTACAGCTCTGGGCTCGCCACGCATCCTGGGGACTATCGCGTGCTCGCGGCGCTCTGTCGTCTTGCGGCCGAGCAACGGAATTGGCCGGACGCCATTCGAAAGGGTGAAGCAGCGGTGGCCGCGAATCTCGATCCGGCGACCCTCGGACTGTTGAGCGATGCCTACGCCGCGATAGGCGACACCGCACGCAGTCGCGACTACGCTCACGTCCTGGACGTCGCCGTTCGCCGGCAGCCGGGAGCCTACCACCGCGCGTGGAGTCTGTTCCTGTTGGACCACGGCCGCAACCTGACAACCGTGAACCGCAAGATCCGCGAGGAGGTGCGTACGCGGCACGACGTCTACGCCTACGACCTGCTCGCCTGGTCGCTGCACAAACAGGGACGCAACGCCGAGGCCGAGCGTGCGATGCACATGGCGCTACGCGAAGGCACGAAGGATCCACTGCTCCAGCGTCACGCCGATGCCATCGCGAGCGCCGTGTCCAGCAACGCCGATCAAGTGGACAAAGGTGACAGACGATGAACGAGCTGGGCACGTACATCCAACTGGGCTTCCGACACATTGTCGACGTCGAAGCCATGGACCACATCCTGTTTCTCGTCGCGCTCGCGGCGATCTACCGCCTCCGGGATGTGCGGAGCGCGCTCTGGGTGGTGACGGCGTTCACGATCGGCCACTCGATCACGTTGGCGCTTGCCGTGACCGGCGTCGTGCGGCTCCCCTCGTCGCTGATCGAATTCCTGATTCCGATCACCATCGTCGTCACGGGCGTGGAAAATCTGGTCGCCAGCGGGCGAAGGAAGGCGGCGCGCGGCGGTTGGCATCGTGCGGTGCTCGCCGGTGTGTTCGGGCTCGTGCACGGCGCGGGGTTCGCAAACTATTTGAGCGCCCTCTTTGTGACACACATTGCGCTGCCGCTGTTCGGCTTCAACGTGGGAATCGAGTTGGGCCAGGTGCTCGTGCTGGCCGCCGCCGCGGCGCTGCTCACCGCGATCGATCGCGTCATCGTTTGGTCGCGATTGCATTCCGGATCGTGGCCCGCGCTGCGAGTGCGGATCGTGGCGGTGTCGCTTGTCGTGGTGGCGGTGGCGTCGCAGTGGGCCATTGAGCGGAGGCCCTGGTGAACGCCGCACGAGCGCTGGCGGTCGTCCTCAGCGTGGCGGCCATTGGCGTCGCGCCGCGAATGGCCGACGCGCATCCGCTGCACACCACGCTCACGGAAGTGACGGTCGACCAATCGCGGCACACGGTCCGCGCCGTGGTTCGAGTATTCATTGACGACCTGTCCACCGGCGTCGTGCGACAACATCGCGGGGCCGCGGCAAACCCCACGGGCGACGCGCTCGACACGCAGGCAACGGCATACGTTCAAGCCGCATTCGCGGTTGTGGATGCCGGCGGCAAGCCGGCGGAGCTGCACACCTGCGGCGTTCGAAAGAACAGTGAGCTGTTGTGGGTATGTGTCGAAGCCACCGTCGCTGGCGACCTGCGCGCGGTCGCGGTCCGCAACACCGTTTTGTGCGACGTGTTCACCGATCAGGTCAACATCGTGCAGGTCGGCGACGGCAAGGGCAGTCGAAGCGTGCTGTTCACTCGCGGGGATCGGGCCAAGCGACTTTTCTAATATGGGTTGGAATGCCCTTTCCCGAACCGATCTGCTGCGCGAGGATTGGTAGGGAGATCGTGCGCTCGCGGGTCTTGATCGATCACGCTATCCACCGGGGCACTCCATGGTTCGACGTTCACTGTTTACCCTTGCTGCCGCCACAACATTCGGTGCCTGCGGCGGGACTGACTCGGTAACGGCGCCGAAGCTGCCCACACGCCCCAGCGCGGCCACCTCGCTGGCCTTGGGGACCCAGTTCACCTGTGCCCTCACGGATGCCGCCAAGCCCTACTGTTGGGGCAACGACCTGTCCGGCCAACTCGGCGACTCGTCATTCGCGCAGAAGCTCGTTCCCACGCCCACCGCCGGCGGTCATTCATATATACTCATCGCCGCCGGGGTTTCTACCGCCTGCGCGCTCGACCAAGCCGGCGCGGTCTGGTGTTGGGGAGACGATCCCACCCAGCCGGGAGTGCCCGTGAGTGTCCAAACGGTCCCGACAGCCGTGCGCGCCGATCGCCCGCTCGTCTCGCTCACCGTGGGCCGCAAATTTGCTTGCGGTCTCGATGGCGATGGCAACGCGTACTGTTGGGGCGAAAACGGCAAAGGCCAGCTCGGTGTGGGCGATACGCTGCCGCACTCATCGCCAGTCCGCGTTGCCGGCGGACAGCGATTCAGCCAGATCACCGCGGGCTTTTGGCATGCGTGCGCGGTCGGGAGCTCCGGCGCGGCGTACTGTTGGGGCGACAATCTGTTCGGCGAGCTCGGAACCGGGGACACGATTGGCTCATCGTCGCCAAAGCGTGTGAGCGGCCCCGCCACCTTCCGCTCACTCGGCGCGGGATCGGTTCATGCTTGCGGCGTGGATATGAGCGGCGCGGCGCTTTGCTGGGGCGGCAACTTCTCCGGACAGCTCGGCGACGGCACCGGACAGCGCCGCCTCGTTCCGACGGCCGTGGCAGGCGGGTTGGCCTTTGCGAGCATTCGTTCCAGCCGCGCCAACAATCTCTGGGGCACGACCTGCGGGACGACGCTCGGTGGAGACTTGTATTGCTGGGGTTGGAATTCAAAGAATCAACTCGGCAATCCGAGCGCGGCGGACCAGTGCACGCCGTTCCAGGCACCGGGAACCATCAACAACCTCGTACCAACATTCGTCTGCTCGTACGAGCCGCTCAAGGCGAGCGGCATCTCGAGCGTCGCGACGATGGACGTTGGTCTCGAACACACGTGCGCGCTCAGCACGAGCAAGGAGCTCCTCTGCTGGGGGGACAACGCGCACGGTGAGTTGGGTGATGCCACCGGCGTTCCGCAGACGGCGCCAGTCGTCGTCAAAGGGAGCCTCCGTTTCCCCTAGGATTTGTCGCCTCGGGAATAAACTCGGGGAGCTCCAAGTCTTGAGTGTGGGCCGGCGCGTAGCGGAGTTGTTCGGTGGTGGTGATTGTAGTCCGCGCGCGTCGGGTAGGCGGGATGGGTTCCGTCGACAGTATCAGTCTGGTGGGACTGGTACTCCCACCAATGCGCGCGGCTGACGTCGCGCGCATTGGTCGTACACAGAACTCTCATTTCCACCGGGGCGTTGGACGCGGGAATAAAGTGGGTCAACTCCTGGTCTTGTGATCGAGAGCCTCGGCGCCCTCGCCATCAATTCTAGGAGACCAACCTCAATGAGCCACCATGACGACCGCGACGACGCGCGGTTTGACGAGCAAGGCAACACACGTCCGAAGGGTTCCAATTTCATCACCGCCGACCTGAGCGAAGACGGCGTTGACCGCCGCGGCTTCCTCCGCTGCATGGCGTGGGCAGGCACCGCCACCGTTTGGGGCATGGTCGGCGGCATTCCGACCTCGTTCCCCGTGAGCCGCCTGCCCTTCCTCAGCGACGCGCAGAAGAAAAGCATCTTCTTCGCGCAGGTCAGCGACAGCCACATCGGCTTCAACAAGGAAGCGAACAAGGACGTCACCGCGACGTTGCAGGAAGCGGTGAACAAGCTCAACGCGCTGCCGCAGACGCCGGCGCTCGTGCTGCACACCGGCGATATCACACAGCTCGCGAAGCCTGAGGAGTTCGACACCGCGAACGAAGTGCTGAAGAGCATCAAAACCGACCGCACCTTCTATGTTCCCGGCGAGCACGACGTCGCCACCGACAACGGCGCGTCGTATCTCAAGCGCTACGGCAAGGGAACGAACGGCGGCGGCTGGTACAGCTTCGATCACTCCGGCGTGCACTTCGTCGGTCTCGTGAACGTGCTCAATCTCAAAGCGGGTGGACTGGGCTCCCTCGGCACCGACCAGATCGCGTGGCTCAAGAAGGACGTCTCGGGTCTCGCGAGCAGCACGCCGCTCGTGCTGTTTGCCCACGTACCGCTGTGGACCGTCTATCCGGAGTGGGGCTGGGGAACGGACGATTCCGAGCAGGCCCTCGCGCTCGTGAAGCGGTTCGGATCGGTCACCGTCTTGAACGGCCACATTCACCAGATCATGCAGAAGGTCGAAGGCAACGTGTCGTTTCATACGGCCATGTCGACGGCGTTCCCGCAGCCAACACCGGGCACGGCGCCCGCGCCTGGTCCAATGAAGGTCGAACCCGAGAAGCTCAAGAGCGTCCTCGGCATCGCGAACGTCACGTTCATCCCCGGACGCAGCGCGCTCGCGATCGTGGATGCGACATTGTCCGGTGAGCCGCCGGCGTTCGAGGCGGCATCGCATGAGGCGATGATGAAGCGGCAGGCGAACAAGAAGAACGTCGTTCTCGCGCCCAACCAGATCGGCGTAGACAACTTCAACTTCACACCGCCCATTCTGACCGTGAAGGCGGGCACGAAAGTGGAGTGGATCAACAACGACGACGTTCCACACCTCATCGTGAACGTGCAGAACAAGTTCAAGCAGTCGCCGGTGCTCGACACCGACCAGCGCTACGCCACGACTCTCACCAAGCCTGGCACGTACAACTACTTCTGCTCGCTGCACCCCAAGATGCAGGGAACGATCATCGTTCAATAAGTCTCATGGACGAAGGGCTGAATGAGAACCGGGGCTCGCAGCGTGGTGCTGCGAGCCCCGGTTTCTTTGAGCAATCGCGCCGGCGCTATCGACGACGCCGCGCGATACGCCGGCCGGCGACGACGCTCAGCTCGTACAGGGCATACAACGGAATGGCCATTGCCAACGTGGTCCAGACGAGATCGCCCGGCGTGAGCAGCGCGCCAATGGCGACGCTGGCGAACAGCGCCACACGCCGAAACTTCACGAGGCTTTCCGGCGTGACAATATCCAACCACACGAGACCAACGATCACGATCGGCAGTTGAAAGCTCAGACCGAACGCGAGCGCCATGTCCACGGCGAACGCGAAGTACTCACGCGCGGTGATGATCGGGGTGAGGGCATCCGTCTGCAGACCCATGAGCCATTGCACCGCGAGGGGCAGGACGAGGCCCCAGGCGAGCGCCACGCCGGCGACGAACAGCACGAGCGATCCGCCGATCACGAACCGCGACGCACGTTCCTCGCGCATGCTCATGGCTGGGCGAACAAAACCCCACGCTTGGTACAGCAACGCCGGAAAGGAGAACACGACACCAAACGCCACCGCCGTGTGCATCGCGATGTCGAACGGATCGGTCGGATGCGTGAACGCCAGCTTGTGACTCGGGAGGTAGGCCTGAATGGGGTGTTCGAGAAACCGAATCACCGGGAAGGTGAACACCACAAAGAGCGCGGCGGCCGTCGCCAATGCGATGATGGCCGCCGACCAAAGCAACCGCCGCCGAAGCTCCTCGAGGTGATCGAGCATCGGCATGACGGTGGGCGCCGCATGTGACATCAGCTGCTGAGTCGGCGCACCGACTGTGCGTCACGGTGCGGGCCGTCGATCACCTCCAGCGTTCCGGCCGCCGGCGCGAGCGACGCTTCGCGCGCCGGCTCCAACGGATCATCCAGGCCGGCAAGGCTTCCCTTGAACTCACGAATCCCCTTCCCCAGGGAGCGTCCGATCTCCGGAATGCGCTTCGCGCCGAACAACATGAGAAACAGCACCAGCAACAACAATAGCTTATCGAATCCGAGCTCTCCGAACATGGCGATTCTCCAAATCGAGGATGAAAAACACAGTTGAGTACGTCGACCAATAGACTGGACCCACACTCGGTTTATTCCTCGATGCCTCAATGGAATAGATCGCGCGTGGCGTGAGTCTCCATTGTGGGCGGTCAATCGCGCGTGTGCGCCGATGCCGTCATGAGTAAACACTCCTTCTTAACGAGACCACAGGACCATGCAACGAAAGCACCAGGCACTCATCCTCGCGGCCAGCGCCTTCTTGGCAGCATGCGGCGGCAGTTCGACCGACACGAACTCGCTTCCCGCGACACCGACACAAACCGCCACGGTAGCGGCCACGCCCTCGATCGCCTTTACCCCGAATACGGTCACCGTTCTCCCCGGCGGATCCGTCACGTTCAACTTCGGATCGGTCGCACACAACGTGTTCTTTGACAACGGCCAGGAGGGTGCGCCGGCGAACATCACGGGCGAGAACGCCAGCGTCAGCAAGACTCTGACGTTCACCACTCCCGGTGTGTACGTCTACAACTGCCACATCCATCCAGGGATGAGCGGCACCGTAGTCGTGAAGCTCGCCACATAGACACGGCGGCGCATGCATTACCGCCGCGTCGTCGACACGCAGCGCTCGCTTTCCTCAAACGCAGGAATACGTCCGCGCGCCAGCGAGTCTCCTCGATGCAACACACTCAACGCGCACGGAGGATGGGTCGATGTTCAACGAGATCGGATTACCGGAACTGCTGCTGCTGGCAGCACTCGTCGTCGCGATGTACAGAATTCGAAAGGCGATGCCCGGAAGCGGCATTCGCGCCTGGCACGATCGCCACCTCTCGCCACGCAGCCGCGCGCGCTGGCATTACGTGCTCGCGCTCGAGATCACCGAGCTCCTGCTTGCTGGAGTCTTCTTGCTCGTCGGCGGCGCGAAACTGATCGGCCGCCCCGACATGGTTGCGCTCTTTCGCGACATCGGCGTGGGCCAATGGTTTCGCTACGTGACCGGCACCATCGAGGTCGCGGGCGCCGCGCTGCTCATCATTCCACCACTGTCGGGGATGTCGGCACTCGCGCTGGGCGGCGTCATGATCGTCGCCACGCTGATCGAGCTCCTGGTGCTGCACCGGCCGCCGGTCGCGGCGCTCGCGTGCCTCAGCGGCCATTCCTACGTCGCCTGGGCGCGCGTCTCCCGTCGCCACCTTGATTGGCTACATCCAGCCCCAACGGCGACGAGTGACGGAGACATCACAACCACCCCGCGACTCGTCGTCATCACCCCGCGAGCGCCTCGGCGTCGGCGCTGAGCGGCTCGTCCGTTTTCGGCGCGTCCCATTCGTTGCCGCACTTGAGACACTTCCGGAAATCTCCGCGCGCCTTGGTGAACTTCATCTCGGCGCCCAGGTAGCCGCACTCCGGACATGTCTCCGACACCGGCTTGTTCCAGGCGACGAAGTCGCACGCTTCATTGGAGCAGGCGTAGAACGCCGTGCCGCGCTTCTTCGAACGCCGCTCCACGAGCTCCCCGCCGTCCTTCGGACAGAACACGCCCGTGGGCATGGACCGCGTCCCACGACACTTCGGGAACGTGCTGCAGCCGAGGAATTGTCCGCTGCGTCCAACGCGAATGACCATGGGTTGACCGCACACGTGACACATGTGCTCCGTCAACACGGGCTTGGCCTTCTCGCCCTTGATGGGGCGGGTGTACTTGCACGTCTTGGGATGATTCTCACACGCCAGGAAGGGCCCGAAGAACCCGCCGCGCGCTTCGAGGCTCCCGCCACACTCAGGACAGCGCAGCGCCGGCACGCCGGACAGATCGTACGCCTCGGCGATCAACGCCGGCGCATCGACCTTGCTCAGGCTCTTGGCAAACGGCGAGTAGAAATCTTTTAAGACTTTCTGCCAGCCGAGTCCACCTTCTTCGACTTTGTCCAGCTCTCCTTCCATCGACGAGGTAAAGTCCACGTTGAAGATGTCGGGGAACTGCTTGACCATGACCTTCTCGACACTCTCGCCCAGCTCCGTGGGGAAGAAGCGCCGCTGCACGAGCTCGACGTAGCGGCGATCGGCCAGAACCGAGATGATCGACGCATAGGTAGACGGTCTACCTATACCGAGGCGTTCCAGTTCTTTGACAAGGCTCGCCTCGGAAAAGCGCGGCGGCGGCTCGGTGAAGTGCTGGCTTGGCGTGACGCCCTTGCACGGCACCTGCTCGCCCACAGCGACCACCGGCAACGCCTGCTCGTCCTCGAGCGCCTTGTGCTCACCTTCTTCGCGCGCTTCGCGATAGAGCGCCAGGAAACCCTGGAACTTCACGATGGAACCGGTCGCGCGGAACAGATAGCTGCGGCGGCCAATGTCCGGCTGCGTGGTGGACGGAATGTCGAAGTCGACCGTGGTCGTGTCGAACACCGCCGGCGTCATCTGCGACGCCATGAAGCGCTGCCAGATGAGCGTGTACAGCTTGAGCTGGTCGGCGCTCAGATACTTCCGCAGCTCATCCGGCCGCTTGGTCGGATCCGTCGGCCGAATTCCTTCGTGCGCGTCTTGAGTATTCTTTGCTTTGCCGTCCCCGTACAGCTGCGGCGCCTTGTTGACGTACTCCTCACCGAACAGCACGCGCAAATACTCGCGGGCCTGAATGGCCGCGCTCTCCGCCACGCGCGTTGAGTCCGTTCTCATGTATGTGATGAGACCGACCGACCCCTCGTCGCCGATGTCCACGCCCTCGTACAGGTCCTGCGCCACGCGCATGGTGCGCTTGGACCCGTACGACAATTTCTTCGCGGCTTCCTGCTGCAACGTCGATGTCGTGAACGGCGCCGACGGATTCTTGCGGCGCTCGCGCCGCTTGACCTCGGTCGCATCGAACGTCTTGCGCCCAGCCAGATCATTGATGATCCGCTCGGCCTCGGACTGATTGTGGATCTCCGCTTTCTTGCCGTCGATGTGGTGCAGCTTCGCCGTGAACTGCTGGCCCTCCTTCTCCAGGAGCGCCTCGATGGTCCAGTACTCGACGGGCTTGAACGCGCGAATCTCACGTTCGCGCTCGACAATGAGGCGCAGCGCAACCGTCTGCACGCGGCCGGCGGAGAGTCCTTTCTTGACCGTTTTCCAGAGAACCGGACTCGCCTTGTAGCCCACGAGACGATCGAGCACGCGACGCGCCTGCTGCGCTTCGACCTTCTTGGTATCGATGACGCCGGCGTTCAGGATCGCGCGCTGAACCGCATCCTTGGTGATCTCATGGAAGAGCACGCGACGAATGGGGATGACCGGCGCACCGCGCTTTGGCGCGATCTGCGTCGCCACATGCTGCGCGATCGCTTCGCCCTCGCGGTCAGGATCGGTCGCGATCAGCACTTCCTTGCTGTCTTTTGCCGCGTTCTTCAGCTCGAGGATCGTCTTCTCTTTTCCGGGAATCGGCACGAGGTCCGTGCTAAAGCCGTTGTCCACGTCGACGCCAAGCTTCTTCGCCGGCAAATCCATGATGTGCCCCACCGTCGCCCGCACACGGTAGCCGCGGCCGAGGTACTTGGCGATGGTCTTCACTTTTCCCGGCGACTCGACGATGACGAGGGTGCTCGTTCCCGGCGACGCCTTGGCGGCGGCATCCGCTTCGTCGTTCTCCGCGGCAAGGGCAGCGCGGCTTCCGCGGCGAGCCGTTGCCTTGGTGACCGCTTTCTTCTTTGCCGTGGCTTTCTTGGTCGACGCGCGCTTTTTCGTCGCGGTCTTTTTCGTGGCCATGCTCAGTGCACCGTCTGGTTTTGATCGCCTTCGCTCGGTTCGACGAAACCTGCGCCTTCCATTAAGGAGCGAAGGTCATCCAGGGCAATGCGCCCGTCGATCTGTAGCAAGGCTCGTTCTATGATATGCTCGAGCTCCGACGCGTTCAGCGCGCCTGAGCCGCTCAGTCCCAATAAATGGCCCCACGCTTCGGGGGCAAACCGTCCCCGTTCGTGGGGACCCAACACGCGAAAAGTCATGTTTCCTTTTGTTCTGACGCTCCGAGTGGTCCAAAAGCAAGAAGGGGAGGATATTCGATGCCGGCGGCATCGATCCTCTCCCTATCGAACCACTCAGTTTCCTTCAGAGTTTCCGCCCTGACCAACAAAACAGTGTCGTGAAGACCCGCCGGGGTCCGAACGAGTGCGTAACGTATGACTACGTCTTCGCGCTGGCAAGCGCAGCGACCTTTTCTATAACCTTTTGCAGTTCATAGAGTTCCGTATCAATCACGTCGTCAGCGGCCTCATAGGCTGCTTTTCTGGCCTCGAAAATCCGGGTCAATTCGGCCACCGGGTCGGGCCTCGTCAGCAGCGGGCGCATCATTCGCATAGGCCCCAGCCGCTTGAGCGCGATGTCAGGCCGCACCTTAAGGTATACGAGTCGTGAAGGCGGCCGAACGATCTCAACCACACCCTCGGCCACAACCCACCCGCCGCCGGGCGCAACAATCATGTTGCCCACGAGGGTGAGCTCCTCGGTAAGCTCGCGTTCCTTTTTCCGAAAATATGCTTCGCCCTTTTCGCCAAAGATCTGGCCGATCGAACGGCCTTCGCGGCGCTCGATCTCCTGATCGAGGTCGAGGAACGTTCGGCCGGTCAACTCCGCGACGGCCTGGCCCACCGTCGTCTTTCCGGAACCCGGAAGGCCGACGAGGATCAGGTGTGGAAGCGAGGGATCAGCTACCGAGCCGGGCTGCGACGTGCGAAAGATAGGCGTCATAGTTCCGTTTCGTTTCTCCGAGAGAGTCTCCGCCGAATTTCTCGAGGAACGCATCGGCAAGCACAATCGCAATCATCCCTTCAGCAATGACTCCCATTGCCGGGACCGCGGTCACGTCGCTTCGCTCTGCGACGGCCGCCGCCGCTTCGCCGGTGGCCACATCGACCGTCCCGAGCGGACGCATCAACGTGCTGATCGGTTTCATGGCAACCCGAACCACGAGTTGCTCGCCGGTCGTCATCCCTCCCTCGAGACCGCCGGCGCGATTGGTCTTCCGTCGCACGTTCCCAGTGAGGGGTGAGCCCGGCATCATATGAATCTCGTCGTGCACTTCCGCGCCGGTGACGCGCGCCGTCTGAAATCCCATTCCAATCTCCACGCCTTTCACCGCGGGTATGGACATGATCGCCGCACCAATGCGACCGTCGAGCTTGCGATCCCACGACACGTGCGACCCCAAGCCAACCGGCAATCCGTCGACCACGACCTCGCACACGCCGCCGAGGGTGTTCCCTGCCCGCTTGATCTCGTCGATGTACGCGATCATGCGCTGCTCGGCGTCGGGATCGAGCGTTCGTAACTGAGACGCGTCCGCCGCGGCGTTAACGTCCGCCGGCATGACGGCAGGACGCACGGCGTCGATGCCGCCGAGATGGACGAGGTGGCTCGCGACGCGAACGTCGAACATGTGAAGAAATTTCTTGCAGATCGCTGCTGATGCGACGCGCGCCGTGGTCTCGCGTGCCGAGGCCCGTTCGAGAATATCGCGCGCGTCATCGCGATCGTACTTGAGGATGCCGGTCAGGTCTGCATGTCCGGGGCGTACCCGAGTCACGGCGCGTTTGCGCGGCGACGGGTCGTCGTCGCGCGGCGCGGGGTCCATGATCTCCTGCCAATTCTTCCAGTCGCGATTGTGCATGAGCATCGCGATCGGCGAACCGAGCGTCTCGCCGGCGCGAACGCCGGACAAGAATTCGACGGTATCCTTTTCGATCTGCATCCGCCGTCCGCGTCCGTAACCCTGTTGGCGCCGGGCCAATTCGACGTTGACGTCTTCAGCTAACAAGGGAAGTCCCGCGGGCATTCCCTCGAGGATGCTGACGAGGGCCGGTCCGTGGGACTCACCTGCGGTGGTGAAGCGAAGGGGCATCCGGAAGAAGATAGCGAATGGCGCTTCGCGATCCACCGTGCATTTACGGCGAGGGTAGAATGTCTCCCGCCCGGAGGTCGATCACCACGAGTCCCGCTGCCGACACGCCGAACAACTTCAATACGACGTCCCCCGCGTCACTGGGTCCCGGCAGCGCGGCGCGCAGTGGGCCATACAAGCTGACCTTGATCGGCAGCGTTCCCCGATTCAAGTAGTGAAAGATGTCGAGGATCTCGATGGTCGAATTTCCCGACGCCATATACGCCGTGCGCTCCACGTCGCCCTTTGCCGCGTTGGCGCGCGGGTGCATGACGATGCCCTGTCCTGGTGCGGCGTTCGGGTATTTTCCCTGCAAGCGCAGATGGAATGGATCGTCGACCGATGCAAAGAACGACTGGTCGCCGTGCGCAGCGACGGTGAAGCCCAAGTTGTCGAGTGCCAAGCCGTTGATGTGGTCGGACGCGTTGTTCGTGAGGTCAACCTGCTCGATGGGCAGCGAGTGGAAGCCCGCCGCATTGCTCATGAAGATGTTGCCCGCTCCAGCCGTATGTCCCGAACCGAACGCGATCCAATTGCGGTCGCCACTCACCGCCACGTAGGTGGTGTCGGTGAGGCCCGCGTCGCTGATGTCCACGCCGTCAGCGATGCCGATGTCAGTATCCGGCACGAATTTCTTGAGCGCGTCAATCGCAGCCAAGTAACCCGCGTTGCTTGTGCCACACGAGGCCGACTCGTTCGTGCCGGGCTTGTGATCGCACATCGTCACGAAATCCGGACCGGGCGCGCCAGTCTGTACGGACACGAAATCGGCGTTCAGGATTACATGGCTCTTGATCGACGGGGTCCCCTTCTTGAAGATGATGATCGCCTTCGAGTCGGGGAACGCCTGAGTCGGATCGAGATACCGGATCGTTCCTTTCGGCGCCTCAGTCGTTGGGCGCGTGGAGTAATAGACGGTACCGTCTTTGAGTTGGCCGATATACTGCGGGCGATCGGAGAACAGCACCGGGTCGCTGACTGCGTCGTGGTAAAGGATAGGCTTGGTGGTGTCACTCGGTACGGTCCCGTCTTCCGTCAACGTGTACAGTGGAGTGATCCGGGTGCGAATGCGCTGGACATCCAACTCCCGTCGGGCGGCCAGATCGACTTGGCTCAGGTTGGTACCACCTGAGTTGGCAACCCAGAGCTTGTTCGGATCGTTCGACACGAACAATCCCCATGGGAAGGAACCGACAGCAATCCCCTCCGCGTCGAACGACTTGGAGTTCGCGTGGAAAACCTCGAGGCGGTTGAACACCTGATTCGACAGAACGACTTGCTCGCGTGGCGCGTCCCAAACGAGATCGCCGACCAACCCTGAGTTGCGTGAGTCCGGCAGCGGGTAGGTGTGACCGTAAACCACCAGCGTGGAATCGACGAACGCGTTCGCAAGATTCCCCTCGGGGCTCAGCTGGCTGGGTCGAACTGCGTAACCGGTGCGAGCCGCCTGATCGACTGCGAACGACGTAATCGTGATCTTCTGTCCCTGCACCGCAAACGGGATCTTCTTGAGGCTGATCCTGGCCGTCGCGTTTCCGGCGTATGGCTGCGGAAGGATGATGCTGTCGCGCGCTGCCACCGCGCCGCTCGTCGTGCGTGCAACGTATCCGAGTGACGTGAGCCCATCGCCGTGCGCCGTAACAGTGATCGAATCGCCGATCTCGCTGCGTTGCGGAACAGTTTGATTCACAAGCGGCTGCGCAGCCGCGGCGCTTCGAACAAACACAGAGATCGGTGGTGCGCTGCCCAGCTGGCCGTTCACGTCCACAGCTTTGGCGAACACCGTCACGCGTCCGCGAACCGGGGCGTTGGCGGGAATGCGCACAGTCACTGCTGGGAATGAAATATCGCGCGGGGCGCCCGTGATCGTTTGAGTAATCGAAGTATCGAGCTTCGTTGGCCAGTTCGCTTCGCCCGTCACGCGAACGGTGAGCGATGCAATTCCATTTGGGTGCTGCGCTCTCGCCGCGACGGACAAGCCGATTCCCGCCGGCGTACTGTCTCCGTTCGCCGGCGTCAAAATGGTAACGCGCGGTCCGGCCACGAGATCCACTCGGCGCGTTGTGCTGTCCTTGTTGCCGACGGAATCCACGACCACCACTTGAACGATCAAGCTGTCGAGCGTCGTGTCCACGGCAGAAACTGGCCTGATGTATCGACGTACCGTCGTGTCCTTGAGGCCCGGCCGAAACGACCCAGATGTCGGCGCGACGATCGGCGCGTAGCGCACCGTGCGCGTGAGCGTTCCCAGTTCCGCGCTTCCGGCGACAGTGAGTCCCTGCACCGTCACCGACCGTAGCGCAGTGCTGCCGCGCAGGTGCATGACGACGAGAATCGAATCGCCAACGTTCACCAGCGCGCCGACGACGGGAGTGTCGATCACGATGGTGGGGTTCTTGACGCCCGTATTGTTGGACGGTCCGCCAGAACTGGAGGTCAATGATGTAGGCAGTCGTGTGTCGCAACTCGCGACGATCGCTACTCCCGCTACGAGAGCGGCGAGACGAAGAGGGACGGATCGCATTATATGGCTCCAGAGCGCGCTTACGGGCGGCCCGTTTCGGGCTGTTGCCCGTCGTCGATGATGTGCGGCGTGATCAGGATCAGAAGGTCGCGCTTCGTCTCCGTCCGATTGGTCACGCCGAAGAATCGGCCAATGATCGGGAGATCGACGAGAATCGGGATTCCCGATTTGCTCATGCTGACCGTCGTCTGCGTCAATCCACCCATGACAGCCGTCTCGCCATCGGCGACGAGTACTTCATTATCGACCTTCTGCGTGGGAAATACAGCGCCCACGTCGTTGGCCTGGAATTGCACGTCGGAATTCTCGACGTGAACCTTCATTTGGATTTGGCGATTGTTGGTGATCTGCGGCGTCACGGTGAGGATGACACCGGTCTGCTGCATCTGCACGGTGGCGCGCGGCGCGTTGCTGACGTTGCCCGACGACGAATTGGCGTCGATGATGCGGATCGGCACCTGCGTGCCCGCCGTGAGGTTCGCCGTGCGATTGTTCAACACACTGGCGCTCGGCTCGGCCTGGACGTCGAGGAGCGTGTTCGTCTGCAGCGCTTCGAGGAAGGTCGAGAAGTCGAAGTTCCCCATCGCCGTTGAATAGACCAGCTGCAGCGCGGCGCTCGGAACGCGTGACGATGCGTTGGCGATCGCCGAAATGGTATTGCCGCCGAGTAGAATCTGACCGGCGTCCGTCCGCGGGCGACCAGTCGAATCGAGGCGGGGAATGAGGTCGTTGAAGAACTGTTGCTGCGAACCGATGTCGTAACGAAGGCCGAGGCCCTCGAGCGTCGAGCGATCGACGAGAACGATCTTGGCTCGGATGTTGACCTGCGGCTGACGCAGATCCAGGCTCTTGGCGTACGCCTCGAGCTCGGGGAGTTGCGACGGGATATCGGTGATGCTGACGCTGTTGGTGATCGTATCAGCCGTGATCGCACCGCGCGCCGGACATCCCGGACTCTGGACGGTTCCGGCAGCGGGCGGCGCATTGACCGTGGCAGCCGCGGCTGATGCATTCGCCGGACCCGCGCACTGGCGGCTCAGACGCACTTCCAGCATGGGCTTCACACCGAGCGAGCGCGCGTAGTTCAACCGAACGGTGCGCGTGGCCAGCGGAATCGTCGCCTGACGTGCGGCGATGGACTCGAAGGTGTCGACAAAGATCACGCCGTCGGGGTTGATCGTGACGTCGTACCCGTTGGCGTTCATGATTTCTTTCAGGGCAACGTCCCACGGCAGTCGGTTGATCGACGCGCTGACGGTTCCCGTGACGTTCTTCGAGGCGATGATGTTGCGGTCGGTGAATGACGCGAACATGGCGAGCACGTCGTGAATCGACGCGTTCTCACCGGTCCACGAGATGCGTGCTTCCTGCGACTGCGCCTGATTGATGGTGGCGCGATCGTTGGCGTTGACCGGTTCAGAGGTGCGGAAGGCCAGCGTGGCTGCCTTCATGGACGGCTTGATGACTTCCACTTGGTCGGACGACATCGGCTGCTGCGCAACGATCATCGCCTTGCGAGCCGCGGGCGCCTTCTCGGTCGCCGACGCGTCGGCGGGGGCCGAGCGAACCGGAGCGAGAACGGCTTCGGCGTTGGCCGACCCGTTGGTCACCTGCCAGGGATCGAATTTGCCGGCGGTGCCGTCGACACTGATGCGAACCTCGCCATCCTCCTGCGCGACATCATATGTGTGCATCGCGTCGAGGGTGAGGACGATGCGCACCACGTTTCGCGTGAACTGCGAGTAGCGGATGCGCGTGATGCCGCCGCGCGCGACGCCGTCGTATGCATCGCCGGCCGGCAACCCGAGCGTCGCGCCCGTGAGGTCGATGACGATCTTGTCAGGCTTGTCGAGCGTGAAGTGCTTGAGCGTCACCGAGCCATCGACGCGGATCACGACGTTGGCGCGCCCCGTCGCCGGAACAACGCTGAGGGAGATGACGGTCGCATCGGTTGGAGTCACATGGGCGGAAAGTGCCGCAGGACGACCTCCGATAGCGCCGAACGCAACGAGCATCGCTGTTGCAAGCGTCCGGTGTGAAATCATTTGCCCCTCGCTTTAGTGGAGTCGCCGAGGACGAGAGAGTCCTGGCGAGACGTTCCGAATTCATCGATCGTGAACACGACTGTTTTCAACCGAATAGCCGCGATGCGCATGCGGCCCAACGTCGAACCGGTCGTGACTTTGTATTGCGCATTGGTGGCAACATCCCGAAGCGTGGCAACCGAGTGGCGCCCCGATGGGTCGAACAAAATCCCGCTCAGCCGCAGATCGCTCATCGTTGGGCGGAGATCGTTCGTCGTCAGGAGCGATACGAACGGATCGCGGCGGCCGTCTTTCGCATACTCATACGCTTCGCGCAGAATCGTCGGCGGCGGGCCCGACGTGTCCGTCGTGGCAATCGCGAGCTTGCTGCCGGGACGCTCGGTCTGAATGGACAGTTGCTTGGTTGCGACCGACGCCACCTTGGACGGCGCGGCGGCGACCAGCGCTTGCTTTGCCGGCTGCTGTGCCGCTGTCTGCTTCGGTGCCGCCTGCGGATCCGGGCGTTGTTCGGCTTCGATATGAGCGCTGGTCGCGGACGCTGCCTTCTGCGCGGCGGCCTTGGCCGCGGCACCCGGCATCATCGCTTGTCCCTGCGCGACCCGCGCGGCGAGTACCAACGCCGCGCCGGTGATCACTGTACGCATCATGGTGCCCCTGCCTTCGCGCCGGCCACTGCCTTGGCCGAAACGTGCGCGACATATGTCTGTACCTGGAAGCGCGCGTCGAGGAACTGTTCGTCCTTTTTCGGCCGCAGCTCACCGGTGCGCGACGTTGGTGTCAGCGCGATATTGATCGGCGCAACGATTCGCGGCAGCGATCCGATGTTGGCGAGGAATTCGCCGATCTGATGATATGGCCCCGTGACACCAAGCTTGTAGCGATAGGTGTCGAACTGATCGCCGTTGACGACGCCATCCGGCGCCACCTCGGAGAGCTCGAGGCCGGCGCGGCGAGCGGCGCTGGAGATGGACTCCAGCAGCGACGGCACTTCGTTTTCCGTCGGCACGAGCTTCCGCAGCACGGCGAGCTCGCGGCCGTAGGCGTCAGCTTCCACCTTCATCTTTGCCGCGCTGCCCTTGGCCACCTCGATCTTGGCAATCCGGTTCAGCGAATCGAGCGTGTCGAGCCGCACTTCGAGCATCGCCAGCTCGGCGTTCTTCGGCGTCCAGACGAGTTGCTGATAGACGCCCGCCAGGCCGAGGGCCAGGACGGCGACGATGAGCAACTTCTGATCGCGGGGACTCTGTGGGAGTATCGCCATGGCTATTTCACCGAGAGGCTGAGCGGAACTCGACGGAGCAACGTCGTATCCGGCCGGCTATAGCCGAGCGTGAGCTGGAATTGCACCACTTCCTTCCCCTGATCGACAGCAATTTCCGAGTGATCCATCAAAACGCTCGTCAGGAAGGGCGATGCTTCGAGATCTTTCATGAATCGCGTCATCGCGACAATGTCGACGGTGCGGCCGGCGAGGCGGACGGTAATGACGTCCTTTGGCACCGCCGTATCCATGCGCTTCGGCGGCAGGTTTCTCTTCTTGGCCGCTGCCGACGTGTCGGCGCTGGTCTTGGGTGCGATGACGACGTTGCTCCCGCCCTGCGGTGTGCCGGTGAAGCCGACGGCCGTGAGCCAGGTGTATTGCGGGAGCGCGCGACTCACTTCGTCCATGATGTGCGGCCAGACAAAGCGGTCTTCATCGAGACTCTTGATGATGTTGACCTGGCGAAGCAGCGTATCGCGAGCCGCCTCGGACTGATAGCGGTCCTTGAGGAACGTGGCATAGCGCGTGGAGTCGGCGACCGACTTTTCCTTTCGCGCCGCCAAGGCAGTGTCCTTGCGACCCTGCAGGACATAGAGCCCGCCCACCGCGCCGGCACCAACGATGACGCCGAGGACCGCCGCAATCAGGAACTTGTCGCGCATGCGGCCGGAGACACCCGCCGCCATCGCGCCGAAGTCCACTGCCTGTCGGCGTGCCGCTTTTTTCTTGCCCGCGCCGGGCAGAAGATTGATTTCAATCATGCGACTTGTCGCAATGCCAAACCGATTGGCAGCATGAGCAGAGGAGCGATCTCGTCTGTGACGAGCGATTCCAGAGCGCCGTCACGCACTTTGAGATTCGCGAGCGGATTGGCCTGTTGAACAGTCAGCCGAAGGCGCTTCGCCAGCATCTCGTTGAGGCCGGGAATGCGCGAACCGCCGCCGCAGGTGTAAATGCCCCGCATCTGTCCGGCGCGAGAACCCTGCGCAAGGAATGCCGCGGCGCGCTCGATTCCCACGGCGATTTCTTCGCCGCGGCTCTCGAGCACCGCATCGAGATGCGGCGAACGATCGTAGCCTTGAATCAACGCCTGGGCATCTTCCGCCGAGAGACCGCGCTCGCGCTGCAGGTCTTCGCGGACACGCCGCGTGCCGACGGTGAGGTCGCGCGTGAGCAGCGGCACGCCGTCGTCGAGAATGTTGATGTTGGTGACGTCGTGTCCGATGTTCAGCAGACCGTACACGCCGTTCATGGCATCCGGATGGTTGACCTCGAACGCGTTGTGGAGCGCAAACGCTTCGACGTCGACGATCACCGGCTCCAGTCCCGCGTCGGTGAGGACGCGGATCTTCGACTCGACCAGCTCGCGTTTGGCAGCGACGAGCAGCACGCTCATCTCCAGGCCTTCGCCGTTGGGATCGAGAATCTGGAAATCCAATTCGACCGACTCCATGTCGAAGGGAACATGCTGTTCCGCTTCCCAGCGCATGAGCTCGCGCGCCTGTGCTTCCTTGACGCGTTCGATTTGAATTTTCTTAATGATGACGTCCCGTCCACCGACGGCGGTGACGACTTGCGTCGTCTTCACATCGGCAGCAGCGAGCGCGCTTTGAATGGCCTCGGCGACGATCCCGGGGTCCATTACTTCGCCTTCGACGATGGCGTCCGCGAGGAGCGGCGTCACGGTGACGCGAACCAGTTCGGGCTCTCGTTTCGAGTGATCAACGACTGCAACTTTGATCAACCCCGAACCAATATCGAGACCGACGGTTGTCTTGTTCCGACCGAACAAAGCCATGAGAACGGACAGGTGGGCGGGAGTACGGCTCGACAGGTGGACGGCAACGACCGGAAAACCTTTCTAGGCAGGTAGGGCGAAACGCGAGGACACGTGCGCAATCCACTCGTCTTGCTGCCTGCCTGTCCACCGCGGTTGCTTCAACGCAACCGCCCGACGAAACACTGTGATCGTACGTCCGATCACGCGGCGTCCCGTCTCACCGAACACGACCGACTTGCCTTCAGGTAACAGCCGTATGCTCATGTCGCTAAAAGTCCAGTCGTTAGAACATTTCGGACCAACTACGTTCTTTGACCGGATGCGGCTGGAGGGCGTGTCGGAGGGCTCGCGAGGATGAACACAATGAGTATCGGATCGTACCGGCAAAAATCTTTATCGCCGGATCTCCGTTCGACGGGCTCGCGAAGGAAAAGATGTTACCTGTCAGCGCAAACCCACCGTTCGGCGCCACAATTCGACCGCGAGCAATGACCATCCCGGTTGCCGAAAACGCACCCGTAATCGTCACCGATCCGTCGACGATGAGAATTCCATCGAATACGCCGCCGGCGATCGTCGTATCGCCGCGCACGTGGACAACGATTTTGCCGCTGTCGAGCAGCGCGAGCTGCGAAGTCGACAAATAGTAGGTTGCCGTATCCGCCGCGATCGGTCGCACCGCGACGCGCGCGCTGTCGCCGCCCGTCACGATCGCGCCCGGCGCCACCATCACATCGACGCTCGAGGCGCGAACGCATTCTGCGTCCCTGCTCGTATCGGATTGAAAGACGACGTTCGTACCGAGCTCCACGCCGCCGCGCGCCACGATCGGCGCGTCGGGCAACGCACCAATGTTCGGAAAGCGCGCGACGAGGTTGACGCGCCGATGTCCTTGATCAACGCCGTCCGCCGTCGCATTGGCCACCAACCACACAACGCCACCCGGGAGGCGCGTTGCGCTGACGACCACGCGCACTTCACCGCCGTCCAATGCTGGAACGTCGAGCGCTACCGCCTGCCCCAGCGCGAGGTCGGCGAGGCGAAACTCGGCGGGGTCGGCGAGAACCGTGCCGAGTGCGTAGTCGGCGGCCGCGGTCAACATCGCGTCGGTTACCGTTAGACGCGACGAACGCTGCGCCGCGACCGACGACGCGACGGCCCCGGCGACGAGCAATCCGATCAGCGCCATCAACGCGAGCGCCGCGAACAGGGCGATACCTCCACGTGTGCGCATGCGGCGTCAACGCCGGTTGCGCAACAACACCATGAGGCTCACCGAGTCCGATCGTTTTGCCAATGGCCCGGCTGCCGACAGCTCACGCGCGACCTTCTTTGTTTCGCCGCGCAATACAAGCGTGATGAGTGAGATCGCCCGGCTGTTCACGACCGGCGTTGCAAGCGGCGCTCCGACCGTATCGAGATACGCGAATGACAACCCGCCTTGCGACGCGGAGACAAATGGTCCGGCGACCGGTTGAATGAAGTTGAATCGAGCGGTGCCGTTGTTCCAGTCGCGTTCACCCAGATACCACGCTCCGTCGGCCGCGCGATACAAGCTGTAGCGCAGCGGACGAGTAAAGCGCATTGGCAATCCTGCGATCTCGCCGAGCGGCGGACCGTCGTCGAACGCGATCGCGATTCGCGACGTCAATCGCTCGGCGCCGTCGAGGGTTGGGCCAAGGGGGGCGCAGTGACCCGGGGCGGCCGAGCTGACGTTCCGGATTCGGAACGGCCGCCACTCGTCTCGCGCCTCGCGCGCGGAGTAGATCCACGCCGTGTCGCCAACCTGGATTGGCGTGAGAAAATTCGCATAGGTGCCGGCGCCGGCGACGCTTGGTGCGAGCACCACGCCGGCAGAGTTCGTATCGCAGGCGACCGCGCTCCCGATCGTCGCGCGTATCTCGATCGCCGTGTCGCTTGCCTCGCCGTTGCGAATGTCTCCGGCGCTCGACGCAGCGCCGCGGAGATCGATCGGAAGTATTGCCGCGGCGTCGCGCAGTTGGACGGAGAGCGCGTCCGCGTCCGCCCGATCCGAGTAGATGCGTTGCTGGTGAACGCTGACCGACGCGATGAGCGAGAGCACGATCCCGGCAACGACCATGGCAACGATGAGCTCGACGAGCGTCACCCCGCGAGGTAAGCCAAGCCGTCGGGAATTCAGCACGGTAGACGCGTGCGGAGTATGACCGAACGCGACTGGCCGCCCGCCGTGAAGCTCACGCTGTCCCGCAACTCGCGAACAGAATTGTGTAAGAGCGCGGCTGACCAGCTTTCGTGAATTCCGAACGGGCCGTCCGCCGCGCCCGAAGCGGCGACACAGCGGTCAGCGCCGAGCTGTTGCAGTCGATTCGTTGCGGACTGGAGGGCATATCTCCGCGCCCGGAGACTGGTCGCTTGCCGAACGAGGACCGCACTTCCGGCCACGAGTGCGAGAAGTCCCACGTTGATCAGAATGACGGCAAGCAACACCTCGACGAGAGTAAATCCCCGGACGCGGCGCGGCGCCGACCGTGACTTCGCTGGTCTCGGTGTGAAGGCGCGCGTGGGTCTGAGCGCTACGATTGATGGACGGTGTCGGTGCAATGCCATGCCGCCGAACGTAGGTGGCGGCGAACGGCAACCCGCACCGCGTCAACTCGACCCCAATCAATTCCGCGCCGATCGCGTGGGGCGCACCTATTTCTTCGACAGGTCGATTTGAAGATTGTTGAATCCCGACCCGTTCAACTTTCCCGAAATCTTGGCGGCCGCCTGCGACATCGTTCCGGTGTAATCCACCGCGTCCAATCCCTCGATGGAAATCTTCACCTTGAAATCGGGAAAGACGAACGTGCCCGTCACCGTTCCGTCGAGAATACCGGCCACGCCGGCGATCGACGCAGCGCCGGTGACATCCGTTCCAGTCTGCGACATGTTGAGCGCGATGCTATAGCCGTTCTGAATGCCATTCCATTGGCCATCGACCGTCATCACTGGGGCAAGCAGATCGCTGCCGCATCCGAGACTGAGAATCACCGCGGCGGCGGCGAGCAAGCGACGCATGAAGACTCCGGGAAAAAGGGAGCGGAACGACGAGGGTTGGCTTGGGGCGATTTGGCCGGCGTGTCAGCCGATGCCCACCGCTCAAAGAAGAATCACGTCACGGCCCGGATCAATCCCCGAGCGCACCAGTCTCCTCGATGCCCGGACACGAAAAACCCGGCGTCGCGAGTTGCGCCGCCGGGTTCCCTTCCGTACTGAGCCGCCAGTCTACTTACAGACTGGTTCGCCTTCTCCCGCTGTGGACAGGACCGGGTTCGTGGTGTTGATGCCGATTCCGCAGGTCGTGCCGGTGAGTTGCTTGTGGGCGTTGGTTGCCGACCAAAAGCCCGCGCCCGTCGTGATCGTCGGTGCAATCGTGCCCGTCGAATTCTGATACTTCAGCTGGCCAACAGTGCCGGTGTACTTCGAGCTGTCGGCGAAAAACGCCTCTTCAGCCGTGACCAGGTTGCGTAGATCAGCCTTCATGGTGGTGACGTACGCCTTGGATTTGGTATTTGCGAACTTCGGGATCGCGATCGCGGCCAGAATGCCGATGATGACGACCACGATCAGCAACTCGATGAGGGTAAAGCCTTTGCGGAGTTTCAACATGTTCGCTCGCTCTATGAGAAGGTGGGTTTGAGCGATTTCGGTGCACACAACCCTTGCGTGGCAATCACCACGCCAACCGGCACGAATCCGCTGTGCCATTGGAGGTCGAGCGCGAACACCGCAAAGCCCCAAACGCGAAACGACCCGGTGGTTCGACTCCGCCACCGGGTCGCCGCATCCTGCTGAATGGTCAGGTTACTTACAGACGGGCTCGCCTTCGGCTGCCGTCGACAGAACCGGGTTCGTCGTGTTGATGCCGATACCGCACGTCGTGCCGGTGAGCTGCGTGTGCGCGTTCGTGGCGGACCACAAGCCGGCGCCCGTCGTGATCGTCGGGGCGACCGTACCGGTCGACGCCTGATACTTGAGCTGGCCGATCGTGGCCGTGTACTTCGAGCTGTCCGAGAAGAACGCTTCTTCGGCCGTGACCAGGTTGCGCAGGTCCGACTTCATGGCCGTGATGTACGCCTTCGACTTGGTGTTCGCGAACTTCGGGATCGCGATCGCGGCCAGGATGCCGATGATGACGACGACGATCAAAAGCTCGATCAGGGTGAAGCCCTTGCGGAGTTTAAGCATGGTGATTCGGTCTCAAGAGGGTTGGAGGGGAGGGGCGCGATTTGACTGCGCGCCACGCAGAATGGCAACGTCCGGGCCCAACCGAACCCAACGTGCTACATCGTTGTTGAATAAAGACTTACGAACATCACACAGTCGGCCGAATAGGCGTCCTGGATCCTGTTTTTTGCACGGAGTCTGGCAATTTGCTAGCGCCGCCGGACGCCGAAAAAGGGGTCGCCGCCTTCCTCGGCGCCCCGGCTGCTTTCGCCGAGTCGGCCAGGAACATGACGCGATGCAGCACCTTCACATCTCCGCCGGAACGAATCGCGTCCATCGCCATCACCTTGGCCTCGTCGTACTGCCCTTCATTCAACAGACAATACGCGAGCGCCGAATGTCCCACGGGAAAATCCGGATCGAGCCCGTGCGTCCACCGATACAGCGGGATCGCCGGTCCGCACAGCCCGGCGTTGCGATACTGCTCCGCCATGTGATACGACAAATACGGATCGTACGGAAACAGGTTGAGCGCCTTTCGATATTCCGCTTCGCCCTCGCGCTTGCGTAGATGCTCGAACTCCCATGCGCCGAGCATGTAGTGCGCACGATAGGCTCGCGGCGAGTCGACAATCGCTTGACGAAACAACGTCTCGTTGTCCTTCCAGACCCGCGTTCGCAGTGCGCTTCGCGCAACGCCGAGCGCCACCAGAATCGCCAACAACATTTGAGCGCTCAGCACCAATCGCCGTTCGTCGCGATGCCTCAACCGAACGGATTCCACGACCCACGCGGCCGCGCCCCCCACAATGAGCATTGCCCCGACGCTCGGAAGAAACAGCGTCCGCTCGGCAAGCACGATTCCCGCCGGCAGAAGAAAATTGCTCGAGGGAAGCAGGGTGATGCAGGCGAATGCGACGCCAAAGCTCATCACCGGTTGCCGGCGGCGCAGCGCGACGCCGAGGCCAACGGTCGCAATGAGCAGCATGAACCCCGGTAACTGCGAAACACTCGGCCCCTGCGCGATCTCGATCTGCGGCGGGCCATATTCGGACGAGAGATGTGCCGGCCAGTACAGCAGTCGCGCCCACTGTGGAACCACGCCGAGTGCCGTCAGCACACGATCGCGGTTGGAGATGTGGAGCGTATAGAACGGCGTGAACGGTTGAAATCCCCCGATGCCATGGTCGGTGAGCACGAGCGATCGCACGGCCATGAACGCCAGCGCGACCAGCACAAGCCCGAGATAGAACGGGCGAAGTGGGCGCACGCGGTCGCGGCGCCGAGTCGTGTCGCGGATGACGGTGAGCTCTGCAGCGGCAAGGATGGCCGGCAGCACAATGCCGTGCTCTTTGGAGAAACACGCCACGGTGTACAGCGCGATGATCCCGAGGGCCGTGCGCGTTCGCAACGCACCGGCTTGTCGATCACGAATGTACAACACCGTGGCCGAGAGCAGTGCGACGGCAACGATCAGCTCCGCTTGGCCGACGACGTTCGCCACCGCCTCTACGTGAACGGGGTGGACCGCAAACAACGCCGCCGCCACCCAGGCGGCCCACACCGGCAGCACCCGTCGGGCGAGCGCAAAAACCAGCAGCGACACCGCGGCGTAGAAAATGATGTTCACCGCATGATGCACGATCGGAATGCCGCCGCCGATTACCCCTTCGATCTTGAACGCGAGAATCGTCAACGGCCGATAGCCGTCGCCGCCCCAATCCTTTGGCCAATACGACGTCTGAAAGGCGCGCCACCACGCGTGCAGATTTCGCGTGGCCGGATTGAGCTCGACGATGTAGCGGTCGTCATACGTGAACCAGTTGACGATGCCGATGGCCGACGAGGCCAGCGCCAGCAGAACGACGGTCGGACCCGCCCACCGGTTCCACCGGATGCTCATGAGAAAAGATTGAATCTGGTGATGTGCCAGAACGCCGCGACGCCGTCCCGCCAGCCGATTTTTTTCCCTTCGGCGTAGGTGCGTCCGGAGTAGCTGATCGGGACCTCGAAGATCCGGGCACCAGAGCGCGCGAGTCGCGCCGTGATCTCCGGCTCGAATCCGAAGCGCTGCGCCGTCAGCCTTGGCAACAGCGATCGGGCCAGCTCACCGCGCATGGCTTTGTAGCAGGTCTCCATGTCGGTGAGGTTGAGGTTCGTGAGCATGTTGCTGTACATCGTGAGCAGGTTGTTGCCCACCGAGTGCCAGTAGTACAGCACGCGGTGCGGCCCGCCGAGGAATCGCGAGCCGAAACATGCGTCGGCGCGGCCGTCGAGGATTGGCTCGAGCAACACGGGCCAGTCGGCGGGGTCGTATTCCAGATCGGCGTCCTGGACGATGACGATGTCTCCGGTGCTCATGGACAGCGCCTGGCGAATTGCCGCACCCTTGCCGCGATTCTCCGGCTGTCGGTGGAGTTGATCGATTCTTCCCTGCGCGAGAAGCGTCTCGAGCACCTGCTGTGTGCCGTCGGTCGAGTAGTCGTCGACGCAGATGATCTCGAGGGGAATCGGCGTCGCGCGCACCTGGTCGACGATGAGATCGATGGTGTCGCGCTCGTTGTAGACGGGAATGAGCACCGACAACCGGACGGCACTCCGGTCAAAGGGCGTGCGCGCGCGCAACGTGCTGGGGCTTCCGCTTGGCCGGCCGCTCATGCTTCGACTCCGTAGCGCGACAGTTTGCGATACAGCGTGGACGGATCAATGCCGAGCGCTTCGGCGGTGCGCGACTTGTTGCCGCCCTCGCTTTGCAGCACCCACATGATGTACGCGCGCTCCACCGCTTCGAGCGTGGGGTTGGGAGGCGTGCGCGTGGAGATCAGTGGCTCGGTGCGGCGCTCGGTGACCCGCTCCGGCAATGCGTCGGCGCCGATCTCGTCGCCCGGCGTCAGGATGATGGCGCGCTCGAGAGCATTCTCTAATTCGCGCACGTTGCCCGGCCACGCATACTCCGACAGCACCTCGAGCGCTCCGTCGGTGATGTGTTTGACCGGCTCCGACCGGAGCGACGCGATTCGCTGGAGAAAATGTTCGGCGAGCAGCGGAATGTCGTCGCGCCGCTGGCGGAGCGGCGGCAGATGCAGGGAGATGACGTTCAATCGATAGTATAGATCGCTCCGGAAATTGCCGACGCGGATCTCTTCGTCGAGGTCGCGGTTCGTGGCGGCGACGACGCGCGTGTCCACCGCGACCGCGTCGGTCGAGCCCACCGGTATCACTTCGCGGTGCTGCAGCGCGCGAAGCAGCTTGACCTGCGTGGCCGCCGTCGTTTCGCCGATTTCGTCGAGGAAGAACGTGCCTTTCGTCGCCGCCGTGAACAGACCGGGACGGTCGCGGATGGCGCCGGTGAATGATCCCTTCACATGGCCGAACAACTCGCTCTCCAAGAGCCCCTCGGGCAACGCTCCGCAGTTGATGGAGAGGAACGGCCCTTCGGATCGCACCGACAGCTCATGGATGTATCGGGCGATGACTTCCTTGCCGGTGCCCGACTCGCCTTGAATCAGGACGGTGGAGTCGGTGGGCGCGACCGTCTCCACCAATCGGACGATGTCGAGCCACGTTTTGCTCGTGCCGATCGGGCGCGTGATCCCCTGACGCTCGTGCCGGCGGATGGCTTGCTTGAGCGACTTGTTCTCGACGCGAAGATTCCGATGTTCCGCTGCGCGTCTGAGGATCGCCACGAGCTCGTCGTTGCGGAACGGCTTCTGGATATAGTAGAAGGCCCCTTCGTTGACCGCCTGCATCGCGGACTGCAGCGTGGCTTGCGCCGTCATCAGAATCACGGGCATGTCGGGATCGCTCAGCCGCGCCGCGGCAAGAATCTCCACGCCGGAAACGTTCGGCATCCGGATGTCGGTGAGCACGATATCCGGGCCCAACTCGGCGAGCCGCTCGAGACCCGCTTTCCCGCCGTTGGCGAGATGCGGAACGAATCCTTCGTTGCGGAGGAGAATGTTGAGCGAGTCGAGAATTCCCGTTTCGTCGTCGACGATGAGAACACTCGGTTTGGCGGTCGTTTCGGTCACGAGCTACTCCTGGCTGGCGGCTGTGCACTGGGCAGAATTACGGTAAAGCGCGTCCCGCGAGCGCTGCTGTCGACGAACACCAGCCCGCGATGCGCCTCGATGGCGCGGTGAACGACGGCGAGCCCCAAGCCGCTGCCGTTGGCTTTTGTCGTGAAGAACGGATCGAACATACGATCGCGAATTTCGGGCGGGATGCCTGGACCCGAGTCGGACACACGAAGCGCGACAGCGTCGCCGTCGAACGACAAGCCATGTGGGAGCGGCTCGAAGCTGGTGCGCGACACCTCGACGCGAACCTCGGTGCCGGGCTCCGCGGCTTGCACGGCATTGAGCGCGAGATTGAACACGGCGCGGTGCAGCAGGTCTTCGTCGCCCTCGACCCGAACCGGTTCACCTTCCGGAACCACGCACGTCACCTGCACCGATGCGTCGCGATCCGGATGCGCCGAGGCGAGTCCGGCCGCGCCGCGCGCCACGGCTGCGAGGTCCACGATGTCCGTGCGGGCCACGCGCACGCGAGCGAAGTCGAGGAATTCGGACAAGAGACGCGAGAGGCGGTCTGACTCGCGCATGACGAGCGTTGTGAGTGTTTTCTGATCGTCGGACACCGTCGGCATCCGAGAGATCTGCTCGACGGCGCTCCGGATGGATGCGAGCGGATTCTTGATCTCGTGCGCGAGCGACGCGGAAAGCTCAGCGATGCCTTCGAGCCGTTCGGCGCGGAGATGGAGCACGTCCATCCGCTTCTGGTCGGAGATGTCCTGGAAGATCGCCGTCGCGGTTCGGCCGCCGTCGGCTTCGTCCTGCTCCGTGTACGTCGTCGTGACGCCGATGGGATAGCGTTTGCCAACGGTGGAAACGATGCCTTCGCCGCGTGTCGTGCGGATTTTCGATTCTGCCGCGTTGCGCACGGCGTCGGCGAGCTCGGGCGCGACGCGGGCGATGACTTCGAGCATCCGCTCGCCGAAATGATTGACGAGATCCATCCCGAGCAGCTGTTCGGCCATCGGATTGGCGTAGAGCAAACTGCCCTTCGCGTCGACGGTGACGACGCCGCTTCGAATGTTGCGGAGAATATCTTCGGCCTGCAGCCTGCGTCGTTCGAGCGCGGCAACGAGCTGGTCGCGTCCGAGCGCGCTCTCGCGAAGGCGAGCACTGAGCGAGCGAACGGCGAGGGCGACGAGCGCGATGATGGTGAGCTGAAGCCACACACCCGGCTCGAGCTGCGGCCAGATGCCCGGTTCGGTCGCGCGCGATCGAAGGAGGAGGACGATGTCGGCGAAGTACAGTACGATTCCGAGCGCGGCGATGAGCAGGCCGCCGCCGGCCGGAACCAGCAGCGACGTCATGGCGATGACGAGGATGTACAGTGCCGAAAACGGCGAGTTGCTGCCGTTCGTGACGTGAACGATCGCGGTGACGAGCAGGAGGTCGAAAACGGCCTGGAGATAGAGGAAGGTGGAGCTGGTCCGTCTTCGATATACTTCCACGTACACCGCGGAGAGGACGGTCACCGTGGTCGATAGCGCGAACGCAAGCGTCGCGACGAGCGTGTTGGTCCGGTCGGTGTCGGTCCAGCTGAAAATCGCGGCGAGGAAGATCGCGCTCGCGAGACACAGGCGGCCGATGAAGACCCAACGAAGCAACCGTCGTGGGTCGAGAATCGCCTTGAGCGCTAGATCGGAGGGAAGAGCGGCGAGTCGCACGAGGGTTGCCGTTGCAAACTGCGAGAGAATGGAATGATCGGAAACCGTTGCAATTCGCGATACCCTAGTAGACGATCTCGGTTGGATCGGGTTACTCGCTGCTCTCCGAACGCACGTGAGAATTCAGCCAGCTTCGATCACACGCAGGGGCCGCCGACGGCCGAAGGCTGAAACCAGTATTCGGTAACTACAATGGATTCAACAGCTTACCTGAACGTTACTCCCGCACTATCGATTCCGAGGACTGAACTTCAGTATCGGGCGTCTCGGGCAGGAGGCGCGGGCGGCCAGCACGTGAACACGTCGTCCACGCGAATCGAGCTGTTATGGGATTTGCCCGCGTCGCTCGCCGTGACGGACGACGAGCGCGACCGAATTCGCGCGAAATTGGCGCCGCGGCTGGACGCCGAGGGCAAGGTTCGAGTCGTGGCGAGCGAGCGGCGGAGCCAGCAGCAGAATCGACTGGCCGCAGAAGAGCGGCTTGCGGCGTTGGTCAAGCACGCCCTGCACATTCCGAAAAAGCGGCGACCCACGCGACCCACGAAAGCGGCGAAAGAACGGCGGCTTTCGTCGAAGAAGAAACGCTCAGCGATCAAGCGCGACCGGCAGGTGGAGCTGGACTAGCGCGTACCGTTTCCCCGGCGACGACGGTTGCCATCGCAATCGGCTGCGACGTCGTCGCCCGATTCTCGGGTCGCGCGATTTTAGTATGGCATCCATTGCGGTTCCGGCGCGCGGTCATTCCCGTACGCCGCCTTGACACGGACGGGCGCTGGTCGGCAACGTTGCGGCGCCCTTCACTCCCAGTTGTACGTGACCCGCGCCCGGCGTCACGCAGTTAACGCTATGTCGATGAGTGCCATTGTTTCGCCTCGTCGTCGCTGTCGTTCGGTCTTCCTAACGATCACAAGGTTCTTCGCGCCACGGCGGGCTCCCTCGTCTGGTCGCACGACCGGGGTCGTAGTCCCCGAGTTTCCCACCCAACTTGCTCAGGGAGGCAAGTACGATGAAATCATTGAGGCTACCCAGCCTCGCCAGCAGCGCGGCGATCGTCGCGCTGATGACGACCATTGCCGCCGTCGCGGGCGCACAAGGTACGTTGCAAGGAACCGTGACCGCACAAGGCGGTACTCCGCTTCAGGAAGTCCGAGTTCTCATTGTTGGAACGAGCCGCTTCGGCTCGACCGGACCTGACGGCAAATACAAGATCGTCGGCGTTCCGGCCGGCACCGCGGAAGTTCGCCTCCTCCGCGTTGGATATTCCGAGCAGAAAAAATCCGTTCAAGTCATCGACGGCCAAACCGCGACGCTCGATTTCGCGATGTCGGCCAGCGTGGTCCAACTGCAGGAAGTCGTCACGACGGCCACCGGCGAACAGCGCCGCGTCGAGATCGGCAACGCCGTCGAAAACCTCTCCGTCTCCAAGCTCACGGAAACCGCGCCCGTGAGGACCATCTCGGACGTGCTGAACGCACGCGTGCCGGGCGTCATGGTCCAGCAAGGAACGCAGACCGGCTCCGGTCAGCGGATCCGCGTGCGCGGAATCAGCAGCTTGAGTCTGTCCAACGAGCCGATCTTCGTGATCGACGGAATCCGTATGAGCAGCAACAACGGATCGACGTCGTTCGGCAACGGCGGCAATGACTTCAGCCGTCTGGGTGACATCAGCCCGGAAGACATCGAGAACATCGAGATCGTGAAAGGACCGTCGGCGGCAACGCTGTACGGAACCGACGCGGCCAACGGTGTCGTCGTCATCACGACCAAAAAGGGTCGCACCGGCGCTGCACACTGGACCACCTACGCCGAGGGCGGCATTCTCGACGATCGCAACTGGTACGCCGACAACTACACGTTGGCCGGCATGAATCCAACCACGAAAGCGAAGCTCGTGCTCGGCAATAGCGGCTGTAACCTCGTTGCCGTATCGCTCGGAAACTGCGTGAAGAGCGATGGCACCAAGGGCTATGACAGCGTCCGCGTCTACAGCCCAATCAAAGATCCGAACGTCACACCGCTCGGCTACGGCTATCGCAACGCACAGGGTCTGCAGGTTCAGGGCGGCAACGATCAGGTCCGGTATTTCCTCTCGGGCGCGCGCGACGATGAGACGGGCGTGTTCAAGCTCGACCCGTACGAGCGCAGCAAGTTCGAGACGGCCGGCGTTACGATTCACCCCTGGCAGGAGCGCCCGAATAGCCGCCTGCTGAACAGCTTTCGCGGCAACATCAATGCGCAGGTGAATCCGTCGTTCGACGCCTCGGTGAACTTTGGCTACAACACCGTCGAAGCCCTGACGAGCAACGAGTCGAACAACACGGTCGGCATTGGATCGCAGGCGTTCGGTGGTCCCGGCTACCGGAACAACGGCTTGGTGAGCGGCCTGACCGATTCACTCGTCGGCTATCGCGCCGGAACGCCTGGGCTCATCTGGGCGGAAAAGCTGCAGCAGAACATCAACCGTATGATCGTGGCGTCGAACCTCAACTGGCGTCCCACGAGCTGGTTGCAGACGCGCGCCAACTTTGGCACCGATCTCACCGACCGCAACGATACGCGCCTTCATATGAACGGCGAAGGCTGGCCGCTCACCTCCACGTATCGTGACGGCGAAGCGTTCAACGCGCGCACCAACATCACCAACCTGTCCGCCGACCTCGGCGCGACGGCGAATTACAACCCGTCGCGTTTCCAGTGGTTGAACCTCAAGACCACGCTCGGAACGCAGTACAACAACTCGCGTCTCGATCAGAACTCGGCCGGCGGCACCACGCTGCCCCCGGGTGCGATCACCGCAAGTGCCGGCTCCACCAAGAGCGCGAGCGAAGGTTTCACGATCCAGAAGACGTGGGGGGTGTTCGTCGAGCAGAGCGCGGCTTTCCGCGATCGACTCTACCTGACGGCCGCCGTTCGCTCCGACCAGAACAGCGCGTTCGGTACGAAGTTCCAGCGCGTGTACTATCCCAAGGCGAGCTTGTCGTGGGTTGCCTCGGACGAAGAGTTTTTCCCGCACAGCGGCATTTTCAGGGCGATCAGCGATCTGCGTATCCGCCTCGCCAACGGCGCGTCGGGCGTACAACCGGGACCGAACGACGCACTGCGCACGTTCTCCGCGGGTACGGCGAGCATTCGGAACACCGATACGCCGATCGAAACCTTCAACGCGATCGGCAACGACAGCCTGCGCCCGGAGCGGTCCACCGAGTGGGAAACGGGCTTCGATTCGAAGCTGTTCAACAACCGCGTGCAATTCGATGTCACGTATTACTCGCGTTTGACGCACGATGCATTGATCGGTGCGATCATCGCTCCGTCGCTCGGCTCCGGCGCGACGCGCCAGAACCAGAACCTCGGCGCGGTCAAGAACGCCGGCTTGGAAGTCACCTTGGGCGGGCAGCTGATCGATCGTCGCCAACTTGGTCTCGACTTCCACTTCAACACCTCGCTCAATGCGAACAAGGTGGTCAGCCTGGGCACGACGCCAGCGCAGATCGGCGTCACGAACTGGACGGTCGCCGGAAAGCCGATCGGCGCCATCTTCGCCAAGCCGATCACGGGGTGGAACGACAAGAATGGCGACGGCATCCTGACGGTCGATGAAGTCACGATCGTGTCGGACACCGTGCGCGACGCGAGCGGCGCCGTCATTGGCGTGGGTTCGTTCCGCGGGTACGCCGAGCCGCGCTACCTCACGACACTCACCTCCGGCATCGACCTGTTCAACCACCATCTCCGCATTCAGAACCTGTTCGACTGGCGCGGCGGCAACAAGTACTACAACAACACGGAGCGTATCCGCTGCACGCGCCCCAATTGCAACGGCCTGTTCAATCCGAACGCGTCGCTCCAGGAGCAGGCGATGGACGTCGCGGCGATCTTCTCGCCCGAAAAGACATTGGACGGCTACTACCAGCCGGGTGCCTTCGTGAAGTGGCGCGAAGCGACGGTAACGTGGACGCTCCCGCAGCAACTGCTCGGCCACACACGGGCGCGCGACGCGAGCCTCGTCTTCTCGGCCCGCAACCTCAAGCTGTGGACGAACTACCGCGGCAGCGACCCGGAGAGTGACTTCACGGCCACGGGTGGCGGCGATGCACCGGCCGAGTTCCAGACGTTCGCCGCTCCGACGTTGTTCCAGATCCGTCTGAACATCGGCTTCTGACCTTCGACCACGAACTAATATGAGACTTATAATGACGAGTGGCCGGGTGGTCGGATGCACGATCGCTCTGGCGGCCGCCGCGGGACTTGCGGCGTGCGACACGATCAAGACGAACCTCCTCGAGGCAACGAATCCCTCGATTATCGATCCGGGGGCGGTGGAGTCACCGGGCGGCGCGACCGCGGTGCGAAACGGAGCGCTGTCGCGCCTCCGCGTCGCCGCAGCCGACGGCGAGAGCAGCTGGCTGTTCGGCGGACTGCTGGTCGACGAATGGTCAAGCAGCTCCACGTTCGTGCAGAACGACGAAACCGATCAGCGCTCGATCCAGCTGAACAACGGCACGATTCAGACGATGCTGCGCGCGCTCTATCGCGTACGAACGGACGCCAACCAGGCGACCATACTGCTCAACAAGTGGAAGCCTACCCCCTCGGCCGACGTCGGCGAGATGTATTTCGCTCGTGGATTCGCCGAGTTGCAGCTCGCGTCGGATTTCTGCAATGGAATTCCGCTCAGCGACGGCGCCGGCGCCGTGCCGACGTTCGGAGCGCCGCTCACCGTGAAGGAGGTGTTTGCGGTGGCGTCGGCTTCATTCGACACCGCCATGAGCATGAGCACCGGGACGGATGCGTCCTCCCTTTCGGTCAATCGCGCAGCACGCATCGGCAAGGCGCGCGCACTGCTCGGCATGGGCCTGACGAACGCCGATGCGGCCGCGGCGCTGGTGACGGCAATCCCGACGGCGTTTCGGTACGACGTCACGGCGAATTTGACGGGAACCAACACGCTGTGGGATCAGCCGGCGAGCCAGAATCGCTATGTGATCGCCGATAGCGTTCTCGGCAACGCGCGAAACATTTTGGTGAAGAACGCAATTCCGTTCTTCTCAGCGCACGACCCACGCGTTCCGGCGCATTACAAGCTTGGCAGCAACGGCAAGGACAGCGTGAAGTCGCAAGACGGCGGCACGTTCGTGCTCGAGGCGGACAGCCTGTGGGGACCGTCGACGGCTGTGGCGCTCACCGCTGGTCTCGACGCTCGCTTGATCGAGGCCGAGGCGGCGCTCAAGGCTGGAAACTCGGCCGGAATGTTGACAATTCTCAACGCGCTTCGGGCGGCGCCGCAGTTGATCACCGCCCCCAGCCCAACGTCAACGGGAACGCACTCCGGTCTCACCACACCGGTCATGCCGGCCCTGACCGACCCGGGCACGCAAGATGGTCGCGTCAATCTCCTGTTCCGCGAAAAAGCGTTCTGGCAGTTTGGACGCGGATTCCGGTTGGGCGATCTGCGCCGCATGATTCGCGATTACGGTCGCGCAGCTGACGGCTCGAACACCGGCGGCTATCCGATCGGAACGCACCCGAAGGGCGGGATCTTTGGCGGTGATCTCCAACTCCCCGTCACGACTGATGAGCAAGTTGGCAATCCGAACTTCAAGGGCTGCTTGGATCGGAAAGCCTAAGACACGCTTTACAGACCTTAGAAAGTGGGAGGCGGAAAACCGCCTCCCACTTTTTTTGGTTTTTCGAGAATTCAGGAAGTGTCGCGCGGGCCAACACGACCCTAGCGCGGGCGTGCTGCTGTTCTGGAATCGAGAGCGGTAGGCGTCAGATCTCCGTGCGCGCCTTGAGGTCGGCGAGCGCCCCGCGCGCGTACTCTGCTCCGGGAGTGCCCGGGTAGCGCTCGATCAGTCGGCGCAACTCGACGAGCGCCCGACCCGGATCGTGTAAGGGTCCGGTGAGCAGATCCACGAGACGGTTGGTGACGTAGATGTCCTCGCCGGCAGTTACTGTGGTTATGCGCTGGACTTCACGAAAGAGCGACGCCGCACGAACGAAATTGCCCTTGTCGCGCGCGTAGAGCTCTGCCGCCTTCACGCGCGGATCGATCGCCTCCGGCTTCTCGGCGATCACCGCCTCGAACGACGCGAGCGCATCATCGAGTCGTCCCTGCATGACCAGCGCCTGTTGATACGAGTACTGCTCTTTGTAGGGCGTCGTCGCGCCGTCCACCATCAGGCGGGTAAAGGTGAACCCCGCGGCGGTCGACAACGACAACGCCACCGCTGTCACCAACGCCCCGGCGACCAACGCGACGACAAGCCCCGCGACCATCGTCCACCACGGCATCCTCGCAATGCCCTGACCGAGCGCAAACAGAACGGCCGAAACCGTGATGCCGAAGACCATCAATCCGTACGCGTACGCCCGCAGGTTCGTCCCCGCCTGAGGACCGAGGCGGTCGAACATCGTTACTTTGTATTCCTTGGCTTCTTTTTGGGGTTTCACTCGGCGGCCGGAAAGCACTCGGGGGAGAAGCGCACTAAGGTGTCTTTCAAGCAACTGGGTAACGCCGTAGCTGGCACTCGCTGTGCACAACCGTGAGCGAGCCCGACAGCATCTTGGCGGAGCCTGGGGAACCGTAGTCCTTCAAGTAAGGTTAGCACCCGAGCGTCTCCGCGGCATCGCGCGACATTCTCGACAAGACACACGGTTGAAACAGCGGGCATATCCTTTGCCCGCGTGCAGTGCGGATGGCGAGCCGTTTTTCCGCTCGACGTTCGGAACGACTCTTTGCTGCGGCTCGTCCGCGGGGCTCTCCATGACCCGAATCGGTATGCGCTGGGCGGTTGTACCGCTGTTGGCGCTCGCTGTAACCATTCCTGCCGGCGCCCAAGGTTACTTTGGGCGCAATAAAGTGCAGTATGAATCCTTCGACTGGAAAATTCTCAAGTCGGAGCATTTTGACAACTTCTTCTACGGCCCCGAGTCGCTGATCGTCCACGACGCAGCCCGGATGGCCGAGCGGTGGTACTCACGGCACTCCGACACCTTCCGGCATGCGTTCGACCGGAAGTCGCTCGTGTTCTACGCCGACCACCCGGATTTCGAACAGACCAACGTCGTTGGCGAGCAGCTCGAGGAAGGAACGGGCGGCGTCACCGAATCGAACCGCACCCGCGTCATCATGCCGTTCACCGGCATCTACGCGGACAACGACCACGTGCTCGGCC
>JBDUEJ010000030.1:0-72738 GCA_040002475.1 bacterium
GATCAACGAGCGGCCGCACTCGAGTGCCGCGTCGTGAAGCGCGAGCATGATTGAGCGGCCAACGCCCTGCCGTCGGACGGAATTCGCGACGAACAACTTGTGAACTTCCGCGCGGTGTTTGGCGTTGGGAAACGACGCGAGCTTGAGCTGACCTGAGCCCACCACACGGTCGCCGTCGAATGCGACGAGCACGAGGCGCGTACCATCCTGCACCTCAGGGATGAGCGACAGCCAATAGGCCGGCAGCTCATCGGGCGTCAGCGGCGTAAGAAAGCCGAGCGACGCGCCTCCATCGACCACTTCTCTCATGACGTCGGCAAGCTCGTGCGCGAGTGCGCGGAGCTCAGTGGATGATATTGGGCGAATATGAATGGACATGTGCCAAATGCGCGGTTGTCGAGGGAATGCGGGTGAGACGGCAGTCGCCGAAATAAAACGTATTCGCCGACCGAGCGCATGGTTCCGATGTGGTTCGCGCGCTTGCGCGCGAACGGTGGTCTGGTCCCTTGGTGCGCGATCTGGAGCGCACGCCCGCGGCGTATCGTCTCCCATGTGATTGCTACGGCATAATATCTTGCATAACAAGGTAGTGTGTTATACCATTGCTTTTGGGTACCGACCGCTCGACGCCTGACCACGGAGGCTTCCATGAACATCCCACGCCAATGCCTGCTCCTCGCCGCATTCCTCTGCCTGCCACTGTCCGCCCGTTCCCAGTCGCCCGCGATCGCTGCGGGGCATTGGGAAGGCGCCGTCCAGGCAGGCGGCAACGCCGTGCGACTCGAGTTCGACCTGGCCAAGAACGACAAGGGCGCTCTCGTGGGCACGTTCAATAGTCCGGCGAACAACGTGGCTGGCCTGCCGCTGAGCGACGTCGCCGCCAACGGAAAGTCGGTGCGCTTCGTCATCAAGGGCGCCGACGGCGGCGTATTCGCCGGGCTGATTTCCGACGACGGGAAGGGAATGTCCGGCGAGTTCACCACCGCGGACGGCGTCCACACCCTACCGTTCACGCTCACGCGCACGGGAGAGCCGACACTCGCGAGGGCGGCCAAGAACGCACCGATCGCGAAGGAGTTGGAGGGCAAGTGGACCGGAGCGCTCGACGTCGAGGGAAAACACGTGCGGCTCGTGCTCACGATGGCGAATCACCCTGACGGCGGATCCACCGCTACCATTCTCAACGTTGACGAAGGGGTGGAAATCCCGGTCACCTCGATCGCGCAGAATGCGTCGAGCCTGACGCTCCAGGTCAAATCCATCGGCGGCGTGTACGCCGCGACCTCGAACGGACAGAACGGCGAATTGGTTGGAACGTGGAAGCAAGGATCGCTTTCACTGCCGCTGGCGTTCCGGCGCGTCGAGGGCGGCAATCGGTGAAAATGCTTGGTCTCGACCGATCCGCTGCTCGCGTTGAGGTCTGAATAGTCCGCGTGTGCGCCGATTGGGCATCCAGAGGCAATTCTCAGCGGGGATATGCGATATGAGCGATACTTCGACATGGGTGAGCGAGCCTCCTTCTCGAACGGCCGTGCCGCATGTCGAAGTATCCGGAATTCAGGGCCGAGCTTCGCCGACTCTTTCGCGGGCCGGAATCCGATTCCCTTGATGCCGTGCGGTTCGGAGTGCCGTCAAACGCGTGCGACGTCTGCAAGGCCGATGAGTTGGGCCGGTTCACCGACGAAGCCGAGGTCCCTCGGCTTCCGCACGCGAGGTGTACCTGCCAGCCGCACGGATGTCGTTGTGAGTTGATCGCGGTTCGAGCCCGCGATTCAGCGCCGGGTCGCTGACCGTGTCATCGATCGACTGAACTGCGCGACGTTCTCCTACTCGGCGCGCAGGGCGATCAGCGGGTCGACTCTGGCGGCGCGACGCGACGGCAGCCACGTCGCGAGCAACGAGACAAGGATCACGATGAGCGCGATCGCCCCGGTGATCCCTGCCGTGTTGACGCGTGGCAGGCCAGCGGTGTGCGACAAGATCTGCATCGCTGCCACGCTGAGCGGGAGACCGATGGCGAGCCCGATCCCGCCGAGCGCGGCGCCGCTGCGGAGAAACATTGCGACCACGGTTGTTGGAGCGGCACCCAAAGCCATGCGAATGCCGATCTCTCGCGTGCGTTGGCCCACGGCAAACGCGACGACAGCATAGAGTCCAACCGACGCGAGCAGCAGGATGAGCATTCCCGTGCCGACCGCGAACGCGGTCACGTTGAGATGCTGGCGATGGGCTGCCGCGCTCTGTTGGGTGAGCGTCTCCAGATGGTCCAGCGGAAGCTCAGGGAATTCACGGTTCGCGATCGATCGTAAGACTGGCACCAACGCCTCACCTGAGCCCTGCGTGCGGATCAGCATCGCGCTTCCGCCTTTGCCCGGCACGAACACACGAATCTGATTCAGGTCGAAACGCCATCCGAGCTTCGCGGCGTCGACGACCCCAACGATGGTCATGTTGCGGGGAGTGTCCGATGCCGTCGACGCCGACACTGGGTAGAAGTCCGACTGCGAGCCGCCTACGGCAGACACTGCACCCCAATGCCATGATTGCAGTCGTTTTCCAATCGGATCGGCCGCGCCCCAGAGCGCGCGGGCCAAGTCACTGCCGACGATGACGGCGGTTTCGTCGCGCTGGTCGGCGGCGGTGAAGTCGCGCCCGCGAACGAACGCGATGTCCATGAGCGCGAAGTATCCGGGAGCAACGTGGTCGAGGCGCGCGTTCATCTTCGTATCAGTTGCGCCGACGCCGCGATCGGCGGGGTGGACGCTCAAGCGATCGACGCCATAGCGATCATCTGTCCGAACCACGCCGATCACTCCGGGCACGCCCCGAAATCGTTCCTCCAGCTCACGCTGAGCGATGTTCGTGGCGTTCTCCCCCCGGCCACTCACGCGCACGAGATCCGCGACGATGACATGCCTTCCAATGGCGCCAACCGCGTCCTCGCTCATCCGATGGACGGCGTCGCCGAGAAATATGGCGAGCACGACGAGCAATGGCTGGATCAGCGCGATCTGTGCGACGACGAAGGCACGTTGAAGCCGCGATCGAGAGGTTCCGCTCGATGTCGCGGAGCGTTTCATCGTCTCGGACACGCTGACGCGTGTCGCGTGAAGCGCCGGCGAGAGTCCGAAGAGCAGCGTCGTTCCCATCGCGACGGCGAGCGTGAACAACGCCGAATCCCATCCGACCGTGAGCTCGCCCGCGGCGGTCGTCACGAGAGTTGCGGCGACGATCCACGAGAGGACGAGGAGTCCGAGCGCGCCCCCGCACGCGGCAACGATGGCGTTCTCGGTCAGCAGTTGGCGGATGATCCGACCGCGCGACGCGCCGAGCGCGAGACGCACGGCGATCTCGCCACTGCGCGAGACAGCGCTGCCTGCGAGGAGCGCGCTCACATTCAGGCAGGTGATGATCAGCACCAACAAGGTGATGCCGCTGAACACAAATTTCGTCAGGCGCTCGCCGGCCTCGCGGTCCGGGCTGCCATTGCCAACGCGGACCGGAACCACGTCCGCCGTTCCGACGAACGACCGGAGCCCGGTCGCCATCATGTCGTTGGAGCGATGCGCGATCGTCCGAACGATCGGGGTTGCGCCCTCGGCGGTCACTCCCGGGCGTAGGCGAGCGAACAGGACGAGAAGGAGCGAGTCACGGCTCGAGACGGCGCTTGCGTTGCTACCGAGAATTCGCTGGCGGAGCGACAGGGGCATCCACAGCGTCGTTCCTTCGCCGACTCCCCGGAAACTGGACGGAGCAACGCCAACTACGGTGAGCGACACACCGTTGAGGTGAAGCGTTTTTCCGATCGCATCCGCGGCACCAGCAAACCGTTCGCTCCAGAGTGGATCGCTGATCACTACCACGGGGTCGGGCGACGGCTCGTCGATCCGGGCAGGTGGCAGTCCTGGTCCGACCGCGGCCGGAACGCCGAGCGTTGCAAAGTAGCCCGGTGTCACGAACTCCACGGGAATGGCAATGGGGCCGCTCCCGTCATGCACTCCATCCAACACCGCGTCGGCGAAGCTGGTGCCGACGACGGCATCGAATAGGTCGGTTCGCGCGGCATAGTCGCCGAGCTCCGGGACGGACGCGTCGCGATGAGACAACCCCGGGTGGGAGCGCGACCACTGTTGGAGCGTGCGAATGCGCACCAGCGACTTGTCGCGCGAGACTCCGGCCGGCGGGTGCGAAAGGTTGAATGAGAGAACGATGAAGAGCGCCGAATTGACGCCGATACCAATTGCCAACACCAGGACCATCGTGATGGTCGTGATGGGCGTGCGCCTGAAATGGCGAAACGCGAAGCGGAGGTCCTGGGTCAGAGCGGATCTCAATGTCGGCGACGATCCAGGGGTTGGGTATTCGGTCGAGTGGTGACCGCGGTCCTACGCGACTAGGCGACGAGCACCGGAAGGCTTCGTCCGGTTGAAACGGGCGGAGCAACTTCGGGCCGCTCCGGCAATCCGACGCGACGCTGCACTTCGCTCTCGACCTCGAGCAGATCCGACAGATGCACGCCGGCAAGGACATCGTCGATCTTTCGTTGCAGGAGCATCCACACCGGCCGAATGCTGCAGGTGTGTGACGTCGAACACCGATCGACGCCGACCGGGTGCGAATCGCAATTGAGCTCGAACACCGTCTCCTCCGATGCCTCGATGACATCACGCATGGAGATCTGTTCAGCAGGGCGCGAGAGCTGGTATCCGCCGTGCGCGCCGCGGGTGCTCCGGACGATGCCCGCGCGCCGCATCCGCAGCAGGATCTGCTCGACGTAGTCGACGGGCAGTTCCTCGCGCTCGGCGATCTCGCGACCGGAGACCGCACCGTCGGCTGCGCGGCGGGCGAGATGCAGCGCGCAGATGACCCCGTATTCAGCCAGTGTTGTGATTCGCATGATGAATGCTACCTCGCCTGCAACGTGCGCGCACGGGCAAGAAAATACGATCCAATGACCAGCGCGCCGGCCGCCGCCTGTGCCAGCAGCGTCTCGACGGTGGGGAACACCGAGAACCAGAGCCCCGACCAGGCAGGAATGCGCCGGACCAGCGCGTGGATCGTGGTGGTGGGAAGCCAGTGCGCGAGTTGCATCTCCTGCGCCTGCTCGCCAACCATGACGAGCAGCACCACACCGAGCAGGACGCCGGTCGCGATCAACATTTGCTTATACGGGAGGCGCCGGCGGACCACAAACGTGAGTGCGGCCACGACTCCGGCCAATGCGGTGCCGATCATTACGCCGCCGAGCACCACGCCGCCGCCAAGCTTCAGACGATAACTCTGAAGAAACAGCACGACCTCGAATCCCTCTCGATACAACGACGTGAATCCGAGGGCGGCGAGCCCGAGAAACACGGCGCGGCGGGACCCCGTGCCCGTCGTCGATTTGTCGATCAGGTCGCGCTTCCGCCGAGTGTGCAGCCCAATCCAGCCGGTCCAATAGATCTTGTGAAAGAACCAGTTCATGACGACCAGGAGCACGACGACGGCGAGCAATCCTGTCGCTGCTTGAACGGCGAGCGCGGAGACGCTCTCGCTCAGCGCGTCGATCGCGCGCACCGCGATGAACCATGTGCCGATGGTGGCCGCCAACGCGCCAACCGCTCCCCATGCGATCGGTCGTCGATAGCGTATCTGGCCGCCGTGCATGCCGGCGGTGATCGCTGCCAGCACCAGAATGCATTCCAGTCCTTCGCGAAACACAAGGACCGCGATGTCGAGCGTCGCGGCAGGCGCGGTCGTGTGCGGGCTCGTGGGGTCGGGCGCGCCGGATGCGGTGACAGCCTGCCAGATGATGAGCCCGAGCACGAGCAACGCGCCAAGTATCGCAGCAACGCGCGATAGGTAGTCGGCGCGGGCGGGGACTAATGAGGGACTGGACATCTCGAGAAAGCGGGTGTGAAAAGCAAATGAGGCGCGGGCGGAACGGCGTGTGAAACTTGGTCAACAACGGATCAGCCCGCGTCGGGAACAATCCCGATTGATTTCATCGGAATTACCCAATACGTTGCCCGATCGGCGGTTCGGACGCAAGGCCGCGAGCACAATTTTACCGCCGATCCCCAGAAACCGAGTCATCGCAGTGGAAGCTCAGATATCCGGAATGACATCGTCCGATCGACTGCCACAATCCGCATCGCGGCCGCTCAGTTTCCGGGAACGTCAGGTATTGGCGCGCGTTGCGGCTGGAAAGACCAGCAAAGAGATCGCGACCGAGCTCGGCATCGCTATTCGCACGGTGAATACCCATCGCGAGAATCTCGCGAAGAAGCTCGGGACGTCATCGGTTGCCGTGTTCACGCGGTACGCGTTGGAGCATGGTATCGAGCCTGAGTAAGCCTGGGAGCGCGCCGGCCGGTCCGGCGCATTGAGATTCCTTCGCGGGCTGAGCGCAATCTCCACCAAGCCTTGCGCGGCAGAGCGCTGCCATATTTTATGGCGATGCGGGCGGTTGCCGAGTGTGGCGGCGCTCGCGGCGTGTGCCCGAGGAGTGGGGAGGAGCGAATGGCGGAAGATGGGCTGCAGTGGTTCGAGGCCGCATTGGGTGCGGTGTCGAAGATCAACGATGGAGAAAAGCGCGGGCTCGACGACGCGCGCTGTCCGAAGTGCGATGCGTCTGATTTCGTTCAGGTGGCCGACCTGTTCGCGGAAAGCGTTGGCCGGCTCGAGGAGCCGGGCGACCCGAGCGCCGTTCGTGACGGCGGCCTGACCGACGCGCAGATCGTGGCGCGTTTCGCGCCGCCGAGCCGCACGTCGGCCGCCGGCGTGGGATTGGGCGTTGGTCTCGTGCTGTCGGCGATCGCGTTCTTTCTGTACAAGCGCTACGGCGAGTTGGTGGGCGAGATCAGCTTGGCGGTTGTGCTGGTCGTGACGGCGATCGTGCTATTGACGACGCTTCGATCGTTCAGCGATCGCTACTATCACCGGCGGCAGCAGTGGAACCGGTTGTACATGTGCCGGAAGTGCGGGCAGCTGGTGTCGTCTTGAGTGGTTCGTAGCCTCGAGGCATCGAGGCACGCGCGTTACGATCGGGCGGTTCCGTTCCCAGCAGAGGGTGAACGAAATAGTCCCACTGCTTCCGATCCCCGTACGGCGCGAGCGGTCCGCGACGTCCCACCGCGTGATCGCCGCCGGGAAACATGAAGAAGTCGAACGACGTGTTCGCCTTGATGCGCGCGTTCGCGCGCCTTGATGCGCGCGTTCGCCACCTACAGGGTGGACGACGGATCGACGTTTTCATCGAGCGCGCCGACCAGCGACAACAGGCTCCCCTGGAGCTTGTGCGCGTTCACGACATTCGATGACAGCGCGCCCATGGCTGAATCGGCGGCGGTTCCCTGAGCGGCGAGGCGCGCGGACGCTACGACCACGAGCGTCGCGCAGAGAATGCGGGCTGTCGCCATGGGGTGCGCGCTGAAAGAGGTGGAGATAGTATACTCGCCACATCTCACATTGGGAGTGAACATGCGTCGTTGCGTCTGGGTCCTCTCCGCGGCCGTCGCGGTCATCACGAATGTCGCCGGGGCACAGGAGAGAGAGGATCGAACGCTTCTCAACTGGGACCAGATGCGTGCGATCATCATGGAGGCATCGGGTGAGCGTGCGATGCATCACGTGTTGGAGCTCGTTCCATACCAGCGCGTGCGCCCCGCGTCCGAATACACGACGGGTCCCTTCCGCGAAAGTCGAGTCACCGCCGATTTCGCGAAGGACTATGGATTCTCGACGGTGGAGATAGAGAAATTCCCCGGCGGACAACTCTGGCAGCCGACCAAGGGCCAGCTTTGGGTATCGGAGCGCTTGGGCCCGAAAAAACTCTACGACATTTACGACACGCCCGTCGCACTTGGGGGCAACACGCCGACCGGCGACATGTCCGGCGACCTTGTCGATATCGGCAATGGCGGTCGCGCCGAGGACTACGTGGGCAAAGACGTGAAGGGGAAGGTGGTGCTCGGCAGCGCGAGCTTGAACGCCTTGCAACGGCTCGCGGTGTTCGAGCACGGCGCGGTGGGCGTGCTCTCGTGGAACTCCATGCGCCCGATCGAGCAGCCCGACATCATGATTTCCTCATCGATCGCGGCCGCCAATCCGGCGGGTGGCGCAGCGGGATTCGGGTGGATGGTTACGACGCGCACGGCGCACGATCTGTCGGCGCGTCTCGAGCGCGGCGAGAAGGTCACGATTCGTTCGGTGGTCGAAGCGCAGACGTATCCGGGCCGGCAGGAAGTAATTCATGCCACCATCGCCGGCGACGGAAGCACCAATCAGGATGTCATCGTCTCGGCGCACATTTATGAGGGATTGATCAAGCAGGGCGCCAACGACGACAACTCCGGTGCCGCGCACATCTTGGAAATGGGGCGGACATATATCGCGCTCGTGAAGGCCGGCCAGCTGCCCAAGCCGAAGCGGACGATCCACTTTTTGTTCGTGCAGGAGATCAGCGGCACGAACGCGTGGCTCAACGCGCATCCCGATCTCGCCAAGCGCATCATCGCCGATCTCAACTACGACATGGAAGGCCTGCGTCTCACGACCGGCGGCGCGACCTGGTTGTTGATGCGGACGCCGGATTCGTTTCCAACCTTCCTCAACGACATCTGTCAGAACTTTCTCGAGTTCGTTGCCGAGATCACGCGTGAACGCGTGCGGTATCGCGCGAACGGATATGCGCCCGCGCTCGATGTGCTGTCGCCCAATGGCAGCCGCGATCCATTTTACATCAAGGTGGACAAGTACTATGGCTCGAGCGACCACGCCACATACATGCAGCACGGAATTCCGGCCGTGATCTTCAATACATGGCCGGACCCGTGGTATCACTCGTCGCAGGACACGCCGGACAAGCTCGACGCGACGCAGTTCAAGCGCGCCGCGGTGGTGAGCATTGGAGCGATGACGGTCCTCGCAACGGCGGACGATCCGATGGCGGTGCGGGTGGTGGCGGATGTGTTGGGCCGCGGCGCTGAACGGATGACCGCGAATCAGCGGAAAGGATTGGGATACCTTGGCGACGTCACCGACGCGTCGCAGCTCGCGCAGGCGTACGTTGACGCAAAGGCCGCCGTTCGTCATCAAGCCGGCATCGAGAAGTCGGTGGTGAAATCGGCGAGCGTGTTGTTTGCGAATCCCGCTGAGGCAGAAAAGCGATTGACCGCGACATACAACCCGCTGATCGACGCGCGCGCAGCTGCGCTCCTTGCTGAAGTAAAAGCGACGTACACGCTCGCCGCGGCGACGTGGAAGGTGCCGGCCACCGAACCCGTGCCATCGGCGCTCGAGAAGCAGGCGGCGACCACGATCGCTATGCGTACCGCACCTGCTGGCGGGGGCGGGGGCGGCGGCGGGCGTGGGGGTGCGGGAGGCGGGCGAGGCGGCACGCCGTCCCGCATTCCCGGTCACATGACAGGTGAGCTCAATGCGGCGCTCGGGCGCGGCATGACGGTGCTCGAGATCCACGACTTCATTTCGGGCGAGTTCGAGCCCGTGCCGCTGCAGGATGTCTGGGACTACGTCAAAGCGCAGGAGGCCGCGGGGGCGGTGAAGCTCACGGTCAAGTCGGGCGGCAAGTAGAGCCCATGCCATGTCGCTTGGCGCGCTCGGCGAATCGCTCGCTGCGGCATCGCGCACTACTCATGTCGCTCGCTCTGGTCGGGTGCGCGCGAGCGACTCCGACCGCGTCGATGCCATCGTCATCGCCTTCACAGGCTCCGTCGTTTCTCCGTGGAGAGTTCCAGGACGACTACGGTGAACGTCACTCCATCAGCGCATCGGAGTGGGTGCAACGACCGCGCAATCGCTTCCACATTGTCCAGTGGGTGCCGAGCCGCACGTTTCTCATCGCACACAACGATTCGGCGAATCGCGGGGACGCGGGACGATGGACGAGGATCGACTGGTTGCGGCTCGACGGGATGGCGCCGTACGAGTGGGCTTTCTGCTTCAGCGCCTATGATGCCCCGTCCGCCGCGGCGGCAGAATCGGTGGCGATCGCGCACCCGGAGACACCGAAGACCGGATGCAACGGGTTTCCGTACACTCGCATGCGCCGAATCGGAGGACCATGAGGCAGAAACCACTCTCCCGTGGTGGTTCGGTCCGATTCCAGGAGCAGACGAGCTGAAGTTGGCAAATCAACGTCTCATCGCGTGGCGGCGCGCTGGGTTAGTCGTCGTCATCGTATGGCACCGGACAGTGGTAACGAGGCGAGCTACCGCGCATTGATCGAGCAGTCGCCAAACGCCATCGTCGTGCAGGCGGAGGGGCGCATCCTCTTTGTCAACGACGCGGCGCTGCGACTCGTGGGCGCGACGGACGTCGCGCAGATGGCCGGGCATTCCGTGGTCGACTTTTTCCAGGAGGAGTCCCCGGACGTCATCTCACCGCCGCCTGTCGAACGCACGCAATCCGGGGACATTGCGGCGACCACAGTCCGCGTCTGCCGGCTCGATGGGAGCACGATGGAGGCCGAATCGATGTCCAGCCGCGTGCGGTTCGGCGACCACGATGCGACGCAGTCTGTGCTCCGTGACGTCACTGACCGGTTCGCTCTCGAACGCGAGCGAAACGCTCGGCTCTTGGCCGAGCAGCACGAAGCGCAATACCGGCAGCTCGCCGAGGCTATTCCGCAGCTCGTTTGGACGGCGACGCCTGATGGCGCGCTCGACTACTACAACAAGCGCTGGTTCGACTACACCGGACTGACGCTGGACGAGACGCGAGGCTGGGGCTGGGGGCCGGTGGTGCATCCGGACGATCTCCAGCGGTGCGTTGAGCGATGGACCCTCGCGTGCGCGAGCGGCGAGCCCTATGACGTCGAGTATCGCTTCAAGCGTGCGAGCGACGGCAGCTACCGTTGGCATCTCGGGCGAGCCATGCCGGTTCGCGACGCCGACGGTGCGATCATCAAGTGGTTCGGCACCTGCACCGACATCGATGATCAGAAGCGCGCCGTCGAGGCGTTGGCCGAGAGCCAGTCACGCATTCGCTCGCTGCTTGATCAGTCTCCGTTGAGCACCGCGATCTTCGATGCCGTCGGTCGGCCGCTGGAGAGCAATCCGGCGTATGCGCACCTTTGGGGGAGCGCGGCCACGGCAGCGCCGGACGGCTGGACGCTGTTCGATGATCCGGTGTTTGCCTCTCCCCAAATTCGCGGACTGGTACGCCGCGCGTTCGACGGAGAGCACATCACGCTGCCGCTGTTGCTGTACGAAAACCCATCGGCGCAGGGCGGCGAAATCTGGGTGCGAGCGACACTCAACCCAATTCGCGATGCCGCGGGCCGCGTCACGCAGGTGGTGCAGGTTCAGGAGGATGTCACGGCTCGTCACGCGGCGGAGATTGCCTACCACGCGGCGCGCGAGCGTTTTCGAATCGTGCAAGACGCATCCCTCGACGGCTTCGCGCTCCTGCATGCCGTTCGCGACGACGCGGGCCACGTGATCGACTTCGAGTTCGTCTACAACAATCCGTCCGGCGATCGGATGATCGGCGGCGGTGACCCGCTGCTTGCGGGGAAGCGTGTCGTCGGACGCCAGTTGCTCGAGGTATTTCCGCACCTTCGCGGCAGCACGCTGATCGACGGCTATTCGCGCGTGCTGGAGACCGGCGAGCCGTTCCGGACCGAGCATGAGAGCGCTCGAGGCGACACACCACAGTGGACCGCGATCACGGCGGTGCGTGTGGGCGACGACCTTGCCGTGTCGTATTCCGACGTGACCGCGCGCCGCATCGCCGAAGTGTATCTCGCTGAGGCGAACGAGCGGCTGGAGCTCGGTGTCATCGAGCGGACGGCTGAGCTGCAAGAGAGCGAAGAGAGATACCGAACCGTTCTCGCGGCTTCCCCCGACGGGATCGCGCTCCAGTTGGCGGACTTTACGATCGCCGCGTGGAATGAGTCAGCCGAGCGAATCACCGGACTCACAAAGGAGCAGCTCGCAGGAAACGAGTCGCTGCCCAGGGGTTGGGAGGCAATCGAGGAAGACGGCTCGCGCTTCCCAATGAACAAGCATCCGTCGCTCGTGGCGTTGCGAACAGGGGAAACACAGTTCGACTGCACGATGGGCATTCGGCGCAGCGATGGCAGCATGGTCTGGGTCTCGATGAACACGACGCCGCTCACGCACCCCGGTGCGACGCGCCCGTACGCGGCAGTGACGTCTTTTTCCGACGTCACCGCGCGACGTGAAGCCGCGTCGGCGCTTCGTGAGAGTGAGCAGCGACTCCAACTGCTCGCCATGCAGGCGCCCGTGGGCATCTTTCACGCCGATAGTACCGGCGCGTATACGTTCGCCAACGAGCGATACTGCGAGCTCACGGGCATCGGCGCGGATACGGCGCTAGGCACCGGCTGGCAACAGATGGTGCATCCCGAGGACCGCGAACGTGTCGTCGACACGTGGGTTGCGGCGACGAGCGCTGGATCTTCCTTCGATGTGGAGTACCGCATGCGCTCGCTTGCGGGTGCAACGATCTGGGTTGAGGGAAAGGCCGAACCAGTGCGAGACTCCAGGGGGATCGTCACCGGCTACATCGGCAGCGTGCACGATCTGTCCGATCGCAAGCGCGCCGAGGATGCCTTGCGAACGCTGTCGCTTCGCGATGAGTTGACGGGCCTGTGGAACCGGCGCGGCTTCATCGCGCTCGGCGAACAAGAATGCCGGCGGGCCCGCCGGACGCGAGCGACGGTGTTGGTGATGTACGGCGACGTCAACGCGTTCAAAACGATCAACGACACACATGGACACCGGGCGGGCGATGAGGGTCTCGTTGCCGTTGCCGCCGCCCTGTCCGCAAGTTGCCGAAACGCGGATGTCGCGTGTCGCATGGGTGGGGACGAGTTTGTGATTCTCAGCGTGCATGAGACGCCGGACGGCGCGGTTGCAGGTGAAGCAGCGATTCGCGCCCGACTCGAGACCCGACTCGAAGCCGCGAGCGCCGATCGCGGGTACGATCTGTCGCTGACGCTCGGCGCCGCTCGCGCCGCGGGTCCGGACATCACGCTCGATGCGCTGCTCGAGAGTGCGGACGAAGCGCTGTATTCCGCGAAGCGCCAACGCCAAAAGAAATCCATGACGTTGATCGCAGGAGCCAAGCGTGCGTAGCGCGCGGCGGCCGGACCGTCCGGGACGACGGTCGATACTGCGTGGGAGGACGTTGGTTAGGTATCCGGCGTGTGGTGATCTATATTCTCTAAAACTCCGGCTACGCGTCGAAGTGCGTGCGGAGTCGGTACTTGACCGACGCAGACCGAGTACCGTGGAGCCATCGCGACACTTCGAACGCTCGCTATCGCCGAGTATCCAGTGATTCGATCTGTTCGCGAGTTCCCGGGGAACGTGATGACATGATTTCTGGTCTCGTGCTTCATCCGGTGTTCGACCCGCTCGAAGTGACGATGTCGGTCTCCATCGCCATCCTCGCGTCGTACGCCGCCCTTACCCTCTCCGCACTGGTCGGAACCCGATCGGGACGGGCAAGGCTTCCCTGGTTGATCGGCGGCGGCTTGGCCGTGGGGCTCGGCATTGCGGGCATGCATTTCATCGGCATGCACGCGATGACGTTGCCCGTTCCAGTGACGTACGATGCGAGGCTGACGGTTGCCTCGTTCGCGATCGCGGTCGTTGCTTCGACGGCGGCCTTGTCCGCCGCGCGAACGTTGGCGTTGCGTCTCGGCCCGACGGTGATCGCGTCGTCGGCGTTCGGTGCGGCGGTTGCCGGCATGCACTACACCGGCATGGCGGCGATGCGAGGTCCGTTCGAGATGACCCACGCCCCAGGGCGCGTTGCGCTGTCGATCGCGATCGCTGTCGTCGCGGGAGGCGTGGCATTCCAGTTGGCGCATGTGCTGCGCGGTGCGTCGGGCCGCCGTGGAGTTGCTCAGCAACTGGCCGGCGCAGCGGTGATGGGTTCTGCTCTTGCCGGCATGCACTTCACCGGGATGTCGGCGGTTCGCTTCTCCGGTCAAGCGCTCGGCGTACCCACTGTCGCAGTCGGGATTGCCGGCCACGACGTTGTGTTTGTTGTCGCGATCGTTGGGCTCGTTGTGTTGTCGGGAGCGATCCTGGTCGCGATCCTCGACCAGCGCGCGCGGCAGACGGTGCGCGAAGTGGCGCTGGCCAATGAGCGCTATCGCGAAATGGCCGAAGCGATGCCGCAAATCGTCTGGACGGCCAGACCCGACGGGCACGTCGACTATTTCAATAGCCGCTGGTTCGACTACGCGGGGCTTCGACCCGACGCCAGTGGAGCAGAGCGGCAGACGCTCGTTCACCCCGACGACGCAGCGGCGAGCGTGGAGGAGTGGAAGCGGGCGGTCGCCACCGTCAGTCCGTACGACGCGGAGTATCGAATCCGCCGCGCGTCCGACGGTGAATTTCGGTGGCACCTTGCTCGCGCGGTGCCGCTGCGCGACGCCGACGGCGCGATCGTCACCTGGTTCGGGACGCTCACCGACATCGAGGAGCAAAAGCGCGCCGAAGCGATTCTTCGGGCAAACCAGATTACGCTCGAACACAAGATCGAGGAGCGCGAGGCCGATGCCGAGCGCGCGACGGCGCTCTACCAATTGCTCGCCGAGAACGCGACGGACATGGTCTCGACGCACAAACCGTCGGGAGCGTTCGACTATGCGACGCCCAGCTGGATCGAGTACCTGGGCGAGAGTCCGATGGGGCGCTTCCCAGCAGACTTCAGCCATCCGGCTGACGTCGAGTCACTCGAGACGAACCACAAACTCGGTCTTCAGCTCTCCGGCGCGATCACGACACTCTGGCGTTGCCGTCGGGCCGAAGGGGAGTACGGGTGGCTCGAGACACGAACGCGCGGCGTCCGGAATCCATCGACGGGTCGCATCGTCACGTTCGTATGCGCGACGCGTGATGTCACGGAGCGTCGTCGATTGGAGCAGGAGTTCGTACTCCTGCACGAGATCGTGCTGGAGGTGAGCGGCGCACAATCGCTCGATGATGCGCTTCGCCTCACCCTTCGGCAATTGTGCGAAGCGACTGGCTGGAGTTACGCGGAGGCATGGCTTCCCACGAGCGACGGTGCGCGTATTGAGCGCTCGAGAGTGTGGTACGCGAGAAAGGGTGTCGACGTCGCCGAATTGACCGCCGCGAGCGAGGGACTCTCGCTCGCGCCTGGCGAGGCCATTGTTGGGCGGGCATGGAAGAAAGCGGAAGTCATTTGGGTACGCGACAACAAGACGGTAGCGGACGCGCCGCGCGCCGCGTTGGCGCTGGCCAGCGGGTTCGGCGCGGGCACCGCTGTGCCGGTGATCGCCGAAGGCGTGGTGGTCGCCGTGTTGGTCTTCATGATGACCGAATCGGTCGCGAGCGACCAGGCCCGCGTCGAATTCGTCTCGGTGGTGACAGCGCAACTCGGTGCGTTGATCGCGCGGCGAAAAGTGGCCGAGGCGTTCTCCAATGAACGACAGTTCCTCGCCGCCCTGTTGGACAGTCTGAGCGAAGGGATCGTTGCGGTCGATCCCGTGGGCAAGCTGCGAACGACGAATCGCGTAGCGCGAGAACAGTTCGGCGCTGTGGGTGACGATCGCGGCCCTGAGCACGCCGCCGAAGCGTTCAATCTGTTTCGCATGGACGGCGTCACGCGCTTGGGCGTTGACGAACTGCCGCTGATGCGCGTGGTGCATGGTGAGGTTGTCCGCGGGCAGGAATTCGTTGCCGGACACGCGGGCGAAGAACAACGAACGCTGTCGGCCAATGCTCAGCTCATCGTGGATGATGCCGGCGCGCTGCTCGGCGCCGTCATGGCGACGCGCGACATCACGCAGAATAAGCGCGACGAGATCGCGCTCCGCGAGAGCGAAGACAAGTATCGCCAGCTGGTCGAACAGGCGGCCGACGCAATTCTGCTCGTCGACGCGGACGGACGCTGCGCCGCGGCGAACGCGCGGGCCGGCCGTCTCGTCGGCGTTCCGCCCGACGAGTTGCTCGGCGAGTTGGTGCATTCGTTCATGCTGCCGGCGGCGTCCAACGAGGACGCGATGCCGCGACTGGACCTCGCAGAATTGGTCGCCGCGGAGTATGCGATTCGGCGCGTCGACGGCGTGCTCGTTCCGGTTGAAGTCAGCACGGCCACACTCGGCGATGGCCGCGTGCAGATCATCGCGCGCGATATCAGTGGACGAAAGGAGCTGGAGCGGCTCAAGGACGAATTCGTGTCAGTGGTCAGCCACGAGCTGCGCACGCCGCTCACGTCCATTCGTGGATCGCTGGGCCTCCTGGCGTCGGGACAGTTGGCGAATGCTCCGGAGAAGGGGCAACGCATGCTCGATGTCGCCGTGGCGAATACCGATCGTCTCATTCGGCTGATCAACGACATTCTCGATGTGGAGCGAATCAACTCCGGCGCGGTTGCCATGGAGTTGGGTTGGTGCGAGGGGAGCGACCTCGCGCGCAGCGTGGTCGAGGCGATGCGACCCGTGGCCGACCGCGCCGGTGTGGCACTCTACATTCGCGGCAGCCGGCTCCGTCTGTGGGCCGATGCCGACCGGATCACCCAAACGCTCACGAACCTCGTGGGCAACGCCATCAAGTTCTCGCCGCGTGACGCGACCGTCGAAGTTTCGTATCACGCGAAAGACGGCAACGCGATGTTCGAGGTTCGCGATCGTGGGCGCGGCATTCCCGCCGACAAGCTCGAGACAATCTTCGAGCGTTTTCAACAGGTCGACGCATCGGACGCTCGCGACAAGGGCGGCACGGGGCTCGGTCTCGCGATCAGCCGCGGAATCGTTCGCCAGCACGGGGGCCGCCTCTGGGCGGAGAATCGTGTGGACGGCGGCGCGGCGTTCAAGTTCACACTGCCGCTTCGCGTCGACAAAACGCACACCGGCCGGACGCCGGCCGTCTCGGTGGAGGTGGTGGTCGAGCGGGTGATGCACATTCTCGTCATCGAGGACGACGTGGCGCTTGCGCAGGTCATCGCCATGGCGCTCGAAGGATACGGCTTCGAGGTGGACATCGCGCACGATGGCGCGGAGGCCGAGAAGCGCTATGCTTTGTCGGGCGCGGACGTTCTGATTGTCGATCTCGCGCTGCCGGACGCCAACGGCCTCGATGTGGTTGATCGAATTCGCGGGAGTGATAGTGCTCCGCGTGCTCGGACGATCATATATACGGCGTCGGATCCCGCCCCGGATGTGCGAGACCGGATTCGCAGGATGGGTGCGGAGTTGGCGACCAAGGGTCGCGTGTCGACCGAAGCGTTGGTCGAACGCGTGATTCGGCTCATCGAGTCGCCGATAGAACCTTCAGAGGTAAGCTGATGACGAAGACGATTTTGATCGTCGATGATGAAGACGACATCCGCGAGGTCGCGCAGCTCGCGCTCGAGCTGGGCTCCGACTGGAGCGTCGTTGCTGCGTCGTCGGGGGCGGAAGGTTTGGAGCAAGCACGGGCGTTGCGTCCCGATGCCATCTTGCTCGACGTCATGATGCCGGGAATGGATGGGCCGGCGACGCTCGCGAGCCTCCGCGACGATCCAGCAACGCGCGACATTCCCGTGATCTTCGTGACCGCCAAGGTGCGTTCGTCGGACCGCGAGCGTCTTGCCGCGCTCGGGGTGTCCGCGGTCCTGGCCAAACCATTCGATCCCATCGCGTTTCCCGGACAGGTCGCGGAGGCGCTCGGATGGGCGGGGGTGAGATGAGCACAACACCGAACAACGGCGGCGGTGCAATGGCTGAGATGCTCGCCGCGCTGTGGGCGAAGTCGCGCGATGGAATTCTCGAGCGAGTCACGGTGATCGAAGCGGCGACCCTCGCACTCCGCAACGGTTCGTTGGACGTCGTTCTTCGCGCCGACGCCGAACGCGCCGCGCATAAACTGGCGGGCGTTGCCGGCACGTTCGGCTATGGAGATGCAACAGAGTTGGCGCGCGAGGCCGAAGCCGCGTTCGGCGGAACTGATGAATTCTCGCCGGATATGGTGCTGCGTCTCAGCGCGATCGCCGTGGCGCTACGAGAGCAGCTGGAGTGAGACCAGGCTTCAGGATACTGGTCTCTGAGGATACTGCTCAGCAGAAAGCACGAGTAAATAGCGGATGCCAATCCAACCTGGCCTCGCAGCTCGAATCTCGAGCTGCGAGCTGACCTATTGCAGGTTTGCTCTGCGAAGGGCCGCCCTCACGCGCGACACGAAGCGCACCGGCTCGATCGGCTTCCTGATGTAGTCGTCGGCGCCGGCGTCCATGACTTCGACTTCCTCGGCGCTCGCGTCACTGCCGGTGAACACGATGACCGGAAGAGCCGCCGTTTCAGATCTGGCGCGGATCGCTCTGAGGAGCGCGGCGCCGTCCAGCACCGGCATGTGAAGATCGGTGACGACGATGTTGAACTCGTCGCCGCGGACGAGGCGGCGGAGTGCCTCGGCGCCGTCGTCAGCCGTCTCGACGCGATAGCCGGCGCCCTTGAGGAGCGTGCTGGCCAACAGGCGCATCACGGCGTCGTCGTCAACGACGAGAACGTTTGGCGCTAGAGGTTCCGCGCTCGGTGTCGCCGCACGCTCTGCATGTTCGATGATCTCGATGATCGGCGTGGCATCGGCGCCTTCTATGCCGTCGAGACTCTGAGCGATCTCGATGGAGTCGAGACTTTCGTCAGGTTCGGCGGCTTCGGGGGGGTCGGCGGGGTGTGCGATCTCGATTGCGTCGACGTCCACCGAACGAGGAGTCGCCTCGTTGGCGTCGCCGATCACGCGTTCGACCTCCTGCAGCGTGGTGTTTCCGGCCCGAACGCGCTCCAGAGCGACGCTGAGCAGCGATCGCATGCCGGCCGCGGTGGCCGCACGCTGTAGCGCGATACTACTCACTCCGTTGCTGATCATTTCGGCGAGGGTGGGCGTGATGACCACGACCTCGGCGATGGGGAGACGGCCGCGATAGCCGGTGGTGCCGCACACGCTGCAGCCGACGGCGCGGACGGTCGGCCGCATACCGTACGCTGCCGAGAGGCGGCGTTCCTCATCGGTCAGCGCACCCACGACGGGTTGGACACACTCGGTGCACACGCGGCGCACCAACCGCTGCGCCACGCAACCGCGCAAGCTGCCGGCGATGCTCGCGTGGTCCAGGCCAATGTCGTTCAACCGCGTGACGGATCCGAGCGCGTCGTTCGTGTGCAGCGTCGCGAGCACGAGGTGTCCCGTCATGGCGGCCTGCACGGCAACCTGCGCCGTATCGAGGTCGCGGATTTCTCCGACGAAGATGACGTCGGGGTCCTGACGAAGAATCGCGCGCAATGCCGAGGCGAAGGTGACTCCGCGCTTGGGGTCGACCTGCATCTGCGTGATTCCGGGCAGCTCGTATTCGACCGGATCTTCGACCGTTGTGATGTTGACGCTTCGCTTCGCGATCTCGCGAAGCGCGCCGTAGAGCGTGGTCGTCTTGCCGGAGCCGGTGGGCCCGGTGACGAGGACGATGCCCTCGCGGGCGCGCAGCAACGAACGGAAGAGCTCGAGCTCGCGATCGGACAGCCCCGCGGTGTCGAGCGTTCGAACAGTGTCGGGCCGGAGCACGCGGATCACTGCTTTTTCAGCTTCGCGGGTCGGTACCGTGGAGACGCGCAGATCGTACGTTGCTCCTTCATAGTCAACGCGCGCGCGTCCATCCTGCGGTCGCATCCGGTCGGCAATGTCGAGCTTGGAGAGCACTTTGATGCGCGAGACCACCCGGTTCAGCGCGCCGGTGGGGAGCTGCATTTGGACGTGCATGACGCCGTCGATGCGGAAGCGGACGGCGCCGCCTTTGGGGCCGGGCTCGATGTGGACGTCGCTGGCGCCCGAGGTGATGGCGTCGCGGAGAATCAGGCTCGTCAGCTTGACGATCGGTCCGCTGGCGACTTCGTCGGCGCCCACGGCCTGCGGGGTCGAATCCTCGACGACGCGGACGGCGTCGGCGACGTGTGCATCGACGTTGCTCAGCAGCCGTTCGACGGCGCGATCGTTGTTCGAGTATCCGGCGTTGATGGCATCGGCGATGGCGCGCGGCGCCGCGAGCTCGAACACCGTCCGCCGCCCGGAGGCAAAGCTGATTGCCTGCTCGGTCTCCATGTCGGTGGGATCACTCGTCGCGACCGTGAACGTGCGGTCATCCTCTCGCAGCGGATAGACCTGGTATCGGCGTGCCAGCTTTTCGGGGAGCAGCGTGAGGGCATGTGCGTCGCCGGCATCCAGGTTGGCGGCGCGCACGCCGACCGCCGGCGCGAGCCGTGCCGCGAGGTCGCGCGGTGCGAAGCCAAGCGCGCGGCCGGCGGTGTCCCAATCCGCGGCCGGCGAGCCTCCGAACGGTATGGAAAGCTCCGACGCGGCGGGAAGACCCGCGCGAACGGCGGCTTGCGTGATCCAGTGCATGAAATAGTGTTTAGAGAACGGTCAAGCGGGCGTTCAGCTCGCGAAGCGAGCCTTTCAGATCCTCGAGCAACTGCGGCGCGTTGATGAGATCGGCGGACCCACCGCAGGTCTCGAGTACCTGTGCGGCGGCTGCGACGCGGCTGGCGGTCACCGTCGCTGCGGATCCCTTGAGCGCGTGTGCCGCGGCGAGCACCGAAGGCGCGTCACCGGATGCGACTGCCGCGGTCAGCGCGTCGAGGTGTTTGGGCACTTCGTCGAGGAAAATGCGGACCAGCTCGTTGGCGAGCTCGCGATCGTCCATCGCGAGAGACAGGAGCGCCGCATCGTTGTAGACCTCATCCCCCGATCGCGTCAGGGCTTTGCTTGGCTCGGAGGTCATCGAAGTGTCCCGGATCATCGCCTGCGCTCCCGCCGGCCTGCTGGGGCCGGCGGCGCGGTCCTTGCGCGCCCATGTCGTGTATACAATGTACGCTAATTAGAATATTCTGAGCGCTGATTGATCGTCTGAGTGCATAAGACGGTCCCGAGCTCGCTGAACGTCACCCCACCAAACTTAAGACACCCGGGCCCCATCGGGGGTAACCCCTTGGGGGACAACCCCATCCGGAATAACCCCTACGGACTCACTCCGGCAAGGGACCGCTCCGTGGGTGGAACGGCTCCGGGACGCCGGTAAGCCCGCGGTGCCCCCGCGGTGATCCTGCGAAGGGCCTGCGCGATGAGTCCGGTCGGCACCCGGGCGGTCCAGCACTCGGTCACTCGATCGGCTTGATCCCCGCCCGACGCTCTCCGGGCCTGAACCGCACCGAGCGCCGCCGACGACCGTTGCCCCCGGTTTACCGGTGCCGCGCGGTATCGCGCTTGTTGCGGAACGCAGCACGCGACCGTCCATCTCCGCATCGAGGTGCCGAGGCGATAGAGAGTTAGCAATACAGTATTCTCGTAAGAATTTTCTCATGTTCCCTGCTGCGGCGGGGCGGGAGACGTCGCATTCGTCGAAGGACCGCGCTGTGCGCGATCGCCCTTGCGGGCGTCGGTAGTGGAACCGTCCTGTCCGCGCAGGCGTCCGACCAGAGCGTTCTGGTCCACGGCTTTGGCGGCTGGGCCTATGGACACACGAGTCGAAACAACTACCTGTCGGGCTTGCCAGAAGGCGATTTTCGCAACGCGTCGATGGCGCTCAATCTCCTGGCGCCGGTCAGCGAGCGCATCACCATCCACACCCAGGCACAGACACTCCAGACCGACGACGGGACGAAAGTCGATCTGGACTACGCGTTCGCCGAGTATCAGGTGTCCGATGAGGTGACCCTGCGGCTCGGAAAGGTGAAACATCCATTCGGCATATATACCGAAGTCTTCACCGTCGGAACCCTTCGGCCGTTCATCGACCTGCCGCAGGGCTTCTACGGACCAGTCGGCTTTGCCGGCCAAGCGTACAACGGCGCCGGAATCACCGGCTCGGCGCGATCGGGCGAGTGGACGGCAAACTACGACGTCTACGGCGGCGGATACACGCTGGAGAAATTTCGCGTTCCCGAAGAGCTCTACCACGGCAGCTCATTGCAGGACGTGTCGCAGGAGATCGAAGTAGAGTCCACCCGGAACGTGATTGGTGGGCGCGTCGTGCTGCATACCCCGGTGCGCGGCTTGAGCGTCGGGAGCTCGGCATACACGGGGATACTCGACGAGCCCGCGGCGAACCGGCGGACCGTTGTCGCTGCGCAGTTCGACTATCGGTCCAACGCCTGGACGCTCCAGAGTGAAGTGGCGTATGAAGATCAGGTGAACGATGAGCGCGCTGCCGGCGGGTATGTACAAACGGCGTACCGGCTCACGAGTGAATGGCAGGTCGCCGCGCAATACGACTACCTCCAGAACCGTTTCAACGGAGTGAGCGCCGCGGCGGCGCCGTCCCTGCAATTCCATCGTGAGGGAGCGGTGGCGCTGAACTATTGGGTGTCTCGCTCGATGGTCGTGAAGCTCGAGTATCACCATGTGAACGGAAACCGATTTGCCATGCCGCACCCCGAGGATCTCGTCGCCACACTCGACGCGGGTCGATTGCGGACGGTGACGCACCTCGTGCAGTTCGGCGCTCAGTTCGCCTTCTGATGCACGGGTCACCAAGGGCGAGGTTCGGCGCGCTCGCGTCGACGATTGCGCTCGCGGCTGTGCTGATGGCCGCTCGCAGCAGCGAATTGCTGGCGCAGACCGGCTTTCTCGTCATCGTCAATCACGCGAACCCGGTGACCTCGCTCACGGCGAGCGAGTTGTCGCGCGTGTTTCTGCACACGCAGGCCACGTGGCCGAGTGGTGCGCGGGCGCAGCCGGTCGACCAAGGCGAGCTGTCCAACGTTCGCCGCCGCTTCTCGGACGACGTTCACCGCATGGATGTGCCGAGCGTACAGGAGTATTGGCAGGAGGTCGTTTTTTCCGGGCGCGGCGCGCCGCCGCCGCAACGCGCATCGGACGACGAGGTCATTGCCTATGTGCGGACGCATCCGAACGCCGTCGGGTATGTCGCCGTCACGGCGGTCACCAACGACGTCAAGGTCGTCCTCCTTGCCCGGTAGCTGTTTATGAAACTCTCAACCCGGTTGATCGCCAGCTTCGGTGGGATGTGCGCGATCACGGCGTTCATCGGCGTGGTCTCGGCAAACAAGTTGGCGACGGTACACGAGACGGCCCGCGTGCTGGCGCTGCGGCGGCTGCCGAGCAGCCGGCTGATCACCACCATCGACGCCGAGCTTGCCCGGCTACGCATGGCGGAAGTAGAACGCGTGGTCGCCGTGACCGCCGGCCAGCGCGCGTGGTACGACATGGAAACGGCGAACGCGTGGCAGGACTTGCAACAGAGCCAGGTCGAGTATCAGGCCCTCATCGATGCGCCGGAGGAACGGGCGCTGTACGCCGAGTTCCAGTCCGCGCTGTCCAGATACGCGGTGGAGCACGACAGCGTGTTGTCGGCGGCCGCTCGCGGCCGGACTGACTCGGCGACGGCGCGCATGCGTGGGCGGTCGCAGACACGGTTTGCGCGGGCCAGGGACCGGCTTCAACGACTTATCGAGATGACGGTCCAGTCGGCGGCGATGGCGACGGCGCGCGGGGAGGCAGCGTATTTCGAGACGCGGCGACTCGTCGTCGCCATGGTCGTCTTCACGATCGTGCTCAGTGTATTGCTGGCGTTCATTCTGATTCGATCGATCACTCGTCCGTTGGGTGAGGTGGTGAGAGCGACGGAGCGAATTGGCGGTGGGGATCTGGAACATCGGATTGCCATCACCACGCGCGACGAGATTGGCACGGTGGGGCGGGCCTTCAATCGAATGGTGGATGGGCTCAGCGCCGCGCAGGGCGAGCTTGCCGATGCGAATCGCGGGTTGGCGCAGCGGTCGGCCGACCTGGTCACTATGAACGACGATCTCGTCACGGCGCGCGACGCGGCGAACAGCGCGAGCCGGGCAAAGAGCGAGTTCCTCGCCAACATGAGCCATGAGATTCGAACACCGATGAACGGCATCATCGGAATGACGGAACTGTCGCTCGACGGAGAGCTGTCGCCGGAGCAGCGGGGCTACATGGACATGGTCAAATCGTCGGCGGAATCGTTGATGACGATCATCAACGACATCCTCGACTTTTCAAAAATCGAGGCGGGCAAGCTCGAGTTCGAGCTGGTCGAGTACTCGATCCGCGATTGCTTGGGCGACGCGCTCAAAACCATGGCGGTCCGCGCCGACGAAAAGAAACTGGAGTTGGTGTATGACGTTGCGCCCGATGTGCCGGATACCGTCATCGGCGATGCGGGGCGGTTGCGCCAGATCATCCTAAACCTGATCGGGAACGCCATCAAGTTCACGGCGCAGGGCGAGATCGTTCTTCGCGTGGATATGGAGTCACGCGCGCAAGAGCGTGTCCGCCTGCGCTTCGCGGTGAGCGACACCGGCATCGGCATTCCGGCCGACAAGCTCGCGTCGATTTTTGTGCCATTCGAGCAGGCCGATGGATCGACGACTCGCGTATACGGCGGGACTGGACTGGGCCTGACGATCTCTCGCCAGCTCGTGGCGCAGATGGGCGGTACGATCGAGGTCGAGAGCCGGGTTGGGCATGGCAGCACATTCCGTTTCGACGCCGATCTGGGCGTGGTGGAAGGTGCCGTGTCGGCAACTGACCGGCAGATTCCATCGCTGGATGGATTGCGTGTCCTGATCATCGACGACAATTCGACCAACCGACAAATCATTGAGGGGACGGTGCGGCATTGGGGGATGGTGCCGACGGCCGTCGACAGCGGCGCCACCGCGCTGGCGGCGATCGACCAGTCACCGACGCCGTTTTCGCTGATTCTCCTCGATCTGCACATGCCGGAGATGGACGGATTCATGTTCACCACGCGTCTCGACGAGGTGCAGCACGGCGGACGTCCAACGATCATGATGCTGTCGTCGGGCGGAAATCGCGGCGACGCCGATCGATGCCGCGAGCTCGGCATCAAGGCGTACCTGCTCAAACCGCTCAAGCGTTCGGAGCTGCTTCAGTCGATCCTCACGACATTGTCGGCGGTGCCTGAGAAGCCGATCGTCGCGGAGCGGGGAGCGAACGGCGTGGTCGGGGAGCAGCGCGTTGCGCTGTCGATCCTGCTCGTCGAGGACAATCGCGTGAACCAAGTGCTCGCGATGCGCCTGCTCGAGCGAGACGGACATCGTGTGGTGCTTGCGACTGATGGCCGTGCGGGCTTTGACGCCTGGGCGCGAACGGCTGGGGTCGACCCGTTCGACCTCGTGCTCATGGATGTGGAAATGCCGGACATGGATGGTCGTCAGGCGACCGCGCTCATTCGCGCCGAGGAAGCTGTGCGAGGCGGACATATCACGATCGTCGCGATGACGGCGCATGCAATGCAGGGCGACCGCGAGCGCTGCATTGAGGCCGGGATGGACGACTATCTCACAAAGCCCATCGTGCAGAGCGCGCTGCGGGACGTGTTGGCGAAGCGAATCGTCGAAAAGCGGCAGCGCAGCGCGAAGTTCGCGGCGTAGCCGTCCATTCGATGGATCGCCGCAGTTTAGCGTGTGCAAATTAGTATATCCTAGGCGCTCATCGATCGTCTTGTTATGAAGGCGTTTACCGCGGTCCATCGCCCATGATTGCACCAGTCTCACCACCGCCGGCCCCGACAACGGGGAAGCCCCGTTGCGTCACTCGGCAGGAAATTCGCCCCATGCGCCGCCGAGCCACCACGTGCGTGATCGCCCTCGCGGGACTGTGCATCGCGGCTTCCCAGGCGCGGGGACAGGGCGGCGAGGTGACCCCAGCGATCTTCCACGGATTCGGCGGCTGGGCGTACGGAAAAACCAGCAACAACAACTACCTGTCTGGTCTTCCAATCGGCAACTACCGAACCGCGTCCATGGCGCTCAGCTTCGCGGCCCCGGTCAGCGATAAGCTCGAGGTGTACGCGCAAGGCGGAATCAGCGAGGACGAGGACGAATCCGAAACGACACTGAGCTACGCGTTCGCCGAGTACAAGGTGTCCGACCGATTCAGCTTTCGCGTGGGGCATGTGAAGCATCCATTCGGCATCTACACGGAAGTCTTCACCGTTGGCACGCTGCGACCGTTTCTCGATCTGCCGCAAGGCTTCTACGGACCAGTGGGCTTTGCCGGCCAGGCGTACAACGGAGTAGGCGTTGCGGGTTCGAAGGATATCGGCGCGTGGTCGGCGGCGTACGACCTGTACGCCGGCGGAAACACACTCGACAAACTTCACGTCCAGGAAGAGTTCTATCACAGCGTGGTCGCTCAGAACTCCGGGGAGGAGGCCGAGTTGCAGTCCACGCGTAACGTCGTCGGCGGTCGCTTGGTGCTCCACACGCCGGTACGGGGCCTGAGCGTTGGCAGTTCAGCGTATACGGGAACGTTGGACGAGCCAGCCGCCAATCGGCGCACCGTCGTTGCCGGCCAGCTGGAATTTCGCAGCAATCGTTGGACGTTGGAGAGTGAGGTTGGCCACCTGGATCAGGTAGATGATGAACGCGCGACCGGAGGGTACGCCCTCGCCGCCTTCCGCCTCACGCCGGAGTGGCAAGTCGGCGCGCAATACGACTATCTAAAGAACGTGTTTCATGGCGTGAATCCCTCTGCCGCGCCCTCGCTTCAGTTTCATCGTGAAGGGGCAGTGGCGCTGAGCTATTGGGTGTCGCGGTCGCTCGTTATCAAAGGCGAGTATCATCTCGTCAATGGCAACCGGTTCGCGATACCAAACTCCGAAGCCCTGGTCTCGACGATCGGCGCAGGACAGCTGCGTGGGGTGACGCATCTCATCCAGTTCGGCGCGCAGTTCAGCTTCTGATGCGCCGCGCATTCGCGAAGGTCCAACTCGCCAGATGCTGCATCATCGCCGCGCTGATCGTCGGCGCGTCACGCCTTGCGTTGGCGCAGGATGGTTTCGTGATCATCGTCAACCAAGCCAACCCGGCAACGTCGCTGACCGAGAAAGACGTCTCACGGATCTTTCTGCGGAAGCAGGCGACATGGCCGGGCGGTCGGCGGGCGCAGCCCGTCGATCAGGTCGAGTCGTCGCCGGTTCGGCGGAAATTCTCTGACGCGATTCACGAGATGGATGTAGCGAGCGTCAAGAGCTATTGGCAGGAGCTCGTCTTTTCCGGACGGGGTGAGCCGCCGCCGGAACGCGCGTCGGACGCCGACGTCGTCGTGTTCGTGCGCGCGAACGTGAATGCGATCGGGTATGTCGCGCGCACCGCGAACGTCGCCGACGTCAAGACGATCACTCTCTCCAAGTAGATGGACATGCGCCTTTCGACCCGCCTGGTCGCAAGCTTCGTGGTGATCTTTGCGATCACCGCGCTTCTCGGCGTCTTCGCGGTGAATCGTCTGGCGACAGTCCATGAAACGACGGACGATCTTGCACGTCGCAGCCTGCCAAGCAGTCGCATCATCGCGACGATCGATGGCGAGTTGGGCAAACTACGAATGGCCGAGTTGCAGCACACGTCCTCCGTGACTCCCGGCCAACGAAAATGGTATGCGACGGAAACGCGCAATCTCCTGGAAGGCGTGCGGCACAACGAGGGCGAGTATAAGGCGCTCATTCGCGTTCCGGAACAGCGCGCCCTCTACGGCGCATTCGAGTCGAACCTGGGCCAGTATCTCGCGCAGCACGATCGCGTTCTCGCGCTCTCGGACAGCGGCAATGCCGATTCCGCCAAGGCGTTGATGCGCGGCGCATCGCAGCTCGCATTCGACCGCGCAAGTGGAAAGCTGCAGGAGCTGATCGAGCTGACGGTGCAAGCGGGCGCCGATGCCACGGTTGAGAGCGAGCGCCAGTATGCGGATGCGCGACGCGTCGTCGTCGTATCTCTCATCGCAACGCTGGTGTTCAGCGGAGCGCTCGCATTCATTCTCATTCGCTCGATCACGGGTCCGCTTGGCGCCGTCGTCCGTGCGGCGGGGCGGATCGGGACGGGCGATCTGTCGCACCGTGTGACGATCACGACGCGCGGTGAGATCGGTCAATTGGCGACGGCATTCAACACGATGGTCGAGCGGCTGGCAGTGTCCCAGACCGAGCTGGGCGACGTGAATCGAGGTCTCGAGGCTCGCGTCGCGGACCGCACGGCGGAGCTGGTGGCCGCGAACGAGCACCTGGTGGGAGCCCGCGACGCGGCCAACGCAGCGAGCCGCGCGAAGAGCGAATTTCTCGCCAACATGAGCCATGAGATTCGAACACCGATGAATGGAATCATCGGAATGACCGAGCTCACGCTCGATACGGATCTGTCGAGCGACCAGCGCGATCACCTCATCATGGTAAAGACGTCGGCCGACGCCCTTCTCACGATCATCAATGAAATCCTCGACTTCTCGAAGATCGAGGCGGGCAAACTGGAGTTCGAATCGATCGAGTTCAGCCTGCGCGATTGTATTGGTGACGCGCTGAAAACGGTCGCGGTCCGCGCCGATGCCAAGCATCTGGAGCTTGCCTACGAGGTTGAGCCCAATGTGCCGGATGTCGTGGTGGGCGACCCGGGACGGCTTCGACAGATCGTGCTCAATCTCGTGGGCAACGCGATCAAGTTCACGAGCCAGGGCGAGATTCTCGTGCACGTCGAGGCGGAGCATCAGACACCCAATTCGGCCCGACTGCGGTTTAGTGTTTCCGACACCGGCATGGGCATTCCCGCCGAAAAGCTCGCGCTGATCTTTGCGCCGTTTTCGCAGGTGGACGGATCGAGCACGCGCCTGCATGGTGGGACGGGACTGGGGCTGACGATATCGTCGCAGCTCGTGACGCAAATGGGCGGCACGATCACCGTGGAGAGCGAGCTTGGGCGCGGCAGCACGTTTCGGTTTTCTGCCGATCTGGGCGTCGTCGAAGGCGCGGTGTCGGCAAACGAGAAAGTCCTGCCGTCGCTCGAAGGATTGCGGGTATTGATCATCGACGACAACGCGACCAACCGGCGTATTCTCGAGGGCACGGTTCGGCACTGGGGAATGCGTCCCGTATCCGTTGAGCGCGCCGGCGATGGCCTCAAGCTCATCCAGGAGGCGACGTATCCCTTCGCGCTCATCCTCCTCGATCTGCACATGCCCGAGATGGACGGATTCATGTTTGCGTCGCGCCTCAGCGAGATGCGGGGCGGTAGTCATCCGACCATCATGATGCTGTCGTCGGGTGGTCAGCGCGGCGACGCGGACCGTTGTCGCGAGTTGGGGATCAAGGCGTATCTACTCAAGCCGCTCAAGCGTTCGGAATTGCTCGAGGCCATTCTCACGACGCTTTCGGCCAAGGCCGCGGTCGTCCAGGCCGACGCGTTGGTCACGCGCCATAGCATTCGAGAGGGCCGCGTGTCGTTGCACATCCTGCTTGCCGAAGACAATCGCGTCAATCAAGTGTTGGCGACGCGACTGCTGGAGCGTGACGGGCACCGCGTCACGCTTGCAGTGGACGGTCGCGCCGCGTTCGATGCGTGGACAGCCTCGGAACTGTCGGAGCCGTTCGATCTCGTGCTCATGGACATTCAGATGCCGGACGTCGATGGATTTCAAGCAACGACGTTGATTCGTGCCGAAGAGCCGAAGACGGGACGGCACGTGCAGATCGTGGCGATGACGGCGCACGCGATGCAGGGTGACCGGGAGCGATGTCTCGCCGGCGGCATGGACGACTATCTCACGAAGCCGATTGTGCAGAAGGATCTGCAGGAATTGCTGGCCCGGCGGATGACGGCGAAGTCGATCGTGACCGACTCGGCGGCCTAGGACGGTTGACACCTAGGTTGCGTTGTCGCATCCATGTGAATCATGACCGCGAACATGGAGGGCCGCCCGGTGAACCGTCGATCGTTCGTCGCCGACGCCGTCTCGATGCTTGGTGTCGCTGCGTTACCGGTTGCGTCGCGCGCCGCGCCGGCCGTTTCCGGAACATTCGTCCTCATACCGGGCGCGTGGTTCGGCGGATGGTTCTACGACCCCATGGCGACGCGACTCCGCGCGCTTGGGCACCGCGTGTTCACGCCGACGCAGACCGGTGTTGGGGAGCGACGGCATCTGTTGTCGCGCGAGCTGACGCTCGAGACGTTCGTGACCGATGTCGCGAACGTGCTGGAGTTCGAGGACTTGAATGACGTGATCCTCGTGGGGCACGGCAGCGGCGCAAGCGTGGCGATCGGCGTGGCGGATCGAATGGCGGATCGCATCCGTCACATCGTATTTCTCGACGGTTTGCTCCTGCAGGGCGGGCAAAGGCTCTTTGATGTCGTGCCGCCCGACGTGCGCGGCGCACGCGAGCGGGCGGCCACCGAGCGTTTCGACGGCGTGGCGTTTCCTCCGCCCGATAACTATGACGCGATGGGCGTGTCGCGAGGCCCGATTTCGGACTGGCTTCGCCGGCACGCAACGCCTCATCCGCTCGGCACGTTCGAAAGTCCGTTGCCGATTGTGCACGCCGTGGGAAATGGGCGGCCGTGCACGTTCGTTGCGTTCACCGCGCCGGCGCTGCCCGAGGTGGATGTCAGCCGAGGTTTGGCGGCGCGGCAGCGTTCGTGGAAGACTGTGCAGATAGGGGCGGGTCACGCCGGTCCGGTGGTGGTGCCCGACGACGTCGTGCGCGTGCTGCTCGCGGTTCCATGATGCACTGAATCATCTCGCGCACGTGGCGAGAGCACGGTGAAAGGTTCAAACGCCGCATGAACATCGGCTGAGCACCGTGAACGAGCATGAGCATCGTTCAGAAAAAACGAAACTGAATCCGACAAACGTGGCGGGTTTCATCGGCAGAATTCGTTAGAGAGTTGACCCCAAAAAGTTCCAGCGGGGCGCGCTGTGTCCGCGATGTCGAATCAACCAGATCGCTCGGTGATGTCGGCACGAGGGTCCAGGCGGTGACCTCTCAACTCTCCGAGGCTGTTGAATGGCTCCCTCTTTACACCACCGTACGGCAGGTGGCCTCCGTCACCTTCGATCCACGTTTGCCCATTCCGCGTTGCTCGCCGTGGCCGCTCTCTCGGCGTGCGAGCGAACTGATCCGACGGGACCAGCGCGCGTTCCCGGCAGCGCATCGCGTTCGGTGTCGCTGGACAATTTTCCAACGCACGAAGAAGCCGAAGCGCTTCGGCAGCTCGCCGCAACGCACAACATCACGCAGCTCGGACGCCCGGCGCCGGTGCGGAAAGAGCTCGTGTCCCTGGGCCAGGCGCTCTTGTTCGATCCCATTCTCAGCGGCAACAAGGACATCGCGTGCATGACGTGCCACCTTCCGGGGTTCGCGACCGGCGACGCACGCAACTTGTCGATCGGCCAGGGCGGAACCGGACTTGGTCCTAATCGAATCCTTGGACGAGGGTTTGTCATTCCGCGCAACGCGCCGTCGCTGTTCAATCTGACATCGCTCACGGCGCTGTTCTGGGACGGTCGCGTATCGCAGGATCCGGACGGCAGTTTTCACACGCCGGCCAAGGCGCAGCTCTCACCGCAGATGGCGAGCGTGTTCGAGTTTGGCCCATCGTCGGCGATCGGACTCTTCCCGGTCACGTCGCGCACGGAGATGCGCGGCTTTGTTGGTGGGGCGACCACTCTCGGGCTTCCTCACTTGGGCAATGAGCTGGCGCTGATCGCCGACACGAACTTCACGGGTATTTGGAGCGCGCTCATGACACGCCTCGGCGCGATTCCGGAATACCGGAAGATGTTCGAGGCGGCGTATCCCGGCACGCCGTTCAACTCGATGACGTTTGCGCACGCAACGAACGCGATGGCCGGATTCATGGCTGAGCGGCTCTCGTTCAACAATTCGCCGTGGGACAAGTTCCTTGCCGGCGTGGACACCGCGCTGACGAGCAACGAGGTGGGCGGCGGCACCTTGTTCATGAACAAGAAGTGCGCTGGGTGCCACAGCGGTCCCGCTTTTTCCGATTCGAAGTTTCGCAATGTCGCGCTGGCGCAATTCGGACCGGGCCAGGGCAACGGCCCATCGGGCCGCGATGACTTCGGCCGCATGAACGTGACCGGCCTTGCCACCGACAAGTATCTGTTCCGCACGCCGGCGCTGCGCAACGTCGCGCTCACCTTCCCGTATGGACACGCGGGAGAGTTCGCCACGCTCAAGGGGTTTGTGGATCACTACAGCGATGTGGACACGAAGCTCGCCAACTACGACATCACCCAGATCGATCCGTCGTTGCGCGGCACGCTGTTGGCCAACACGGCTGACATCCTGAGCACGCGCGCCGGAGGTTTGGTCGGGTTGGTGATTTCGGGGGACGAGGTTACCAGCATCACGGCCTACCTGAACAAGCTCACCGATCCGGCCGCGACGGACTTGCGCGCGCTGACGCCGAGCAAAGTGCCGAGTGGGCTTGGGGTCGTTGGCGGACCGCTGCCGATCGGGCATCCGATTCCGCTCACCAACCCCTAAAACCCCTAGGACGGTGTAGCGAAAAACCTCCTCCACGCCGTCATCCAGAGGAGCGTAGCGACGAAGGATCTGTTCTTCTCAACACGTTTCAGCACGGACGTGATCGAGAAGCAGATCCTTTGTCGCTGGCGCTCCTCTGGATGACTCAGAGAGGCGCAGCACTTCTTTGCCGCCGCGCTCAGCGTTCAATCACGGAACGCGGGAAGATTCAGTTGAACGGTCCCGCAGTTTGTCCGCGAATCTCACCACCCGCGTACGCTGCCGTGTGCACGTCGACGTACGCGGTACTGCTGCGCATCAACTCGATCAACGAGCCCGGTGTGATTACCGGGTGTCCATTTTGCGACCGAATATCCGCCACGGTGAACGATCCCGTGATCGAGCCGAGATTGGTCGTTTGGCCGACGATCGGAAGGTCGACCAAAATGTCGGCTTCGTCGTCAGCGCCGGCCGCCCCGTGGATGTGCGCGCTGATAGCCGGACCTGACAGCGCCGACCATGTGACGATGTAGTTGACCTTCGCGCCATCGACGAAGAAATAGGCGATTCCAATGCCGGGCGTCGGAACTCGGGTTTGCCGCTCATACTCCGTCAGCATAAAGGCCGCGAAGTCGAATCCCGCAGGCGGCCGGACCGTGATCTCAGTCGTCGCGCCGGCCGTTATTCCGTCGCGGGTGAGCGTGGCCGTGATCGTTGCCGTTGGTGTCTCGCTCAGCGACACAAGTCCGCTGACCAGACCGCTCGACGACACGACCGCTTTGTCCGGGCCGCTCGACGAATAGAGGAAGCCCGTCAATCCAGGGATCGGGTTCTGTCGCGCGTCGCGGCCCGTCGCGATCAACTGCATTGTGGAGCCGATCGTGAGTACGGGCGCGGGCGCCGAGAGCACGACCGACGCGAGTTTCCGGTGCACGGCCACGGTGACCGTACCCTGAGTGGAGCCCGACGTCGCGGTGATTGTGGCCGTGCCGTCGCCGACTGCCGTTATCGTTGCGCCACTGCCGGTTTCCGAAACCGCAGCAACGGCCGGCGCGCTGGTATTCCATACTACCGACGGCGATGACACAACCGTCCCGTTGGCGTCCGTCACCACGGCCGTCACCGCGCGCGTGTCGCCCGCCGATGTCATCGCATCGTTGGACGAAATCATCAGCGAGACGCTCGCACCGGCCGGGCCGGTGAGTGGTCCTTTGTCGCCGCCACTGCTACAACTACAAATCAGCGCCGAACACAGCAGCGCGAAAAATGAACGCATATATCCTCTTCGAAGTCCTGGGGGCAAGAGCGGATCAAGCACGCCAGTGCAAACACCGGAGCGATGGATTACCCAGTTCGGTGATGGGCGCAAATCCGGCGAAGAATAAACGCAATGAACATGGTAAACCGGACATCGCGGTGGCGATCGGGCCACGATTCATGCAAACTGACTTACTCTCGCGCGCGAGAGCTCTCACGGGGGTCCGCATCGCCGACGTCGTTGTGAAGTCGCGCGGGTTCGTTTTGGTTCGCCACCTCTTTGCGATCGCGGCGCTGCCGTTCGTCGTCGCGGTCCTGATCCCGACTTGGCTGGCGCGGCGCAACCATATCGCGCTCGCCCTCGGCGTGACTGCGCCGTATGTCCTCGCGCAAATCGCCGGCGTCTGCCTCCTCACGATCGGGCTGTCGCTCTTTGTATCGTCCCTGCGGCGGTTCGCCGGTGACGGGCAGGGCACACTCGCACCGTGGGATCCACCTCGCCGACTCGTCGTAAGCGGCCCGTATCGCTACGTGCGGAACCCCATGATCTCCGGCGTGGTCTTCGTGCTCCTCGCCGAAGCGCTCATGCTGGTGTCGCAGCCGCACGCGACATGGGCGCTCACGGTCTTCGCCGTGAACGCCGTCTACATTCCGCTGTTCGAGGAACCGCAATTGAAGCAACGCTTTGGCCGCTCATACATCGAGTACTGCGAGCACGTTCCACGTCTGGTGCCGCGATTTCGACCGGAGGCGTACTGAATGTCGTCGGCGGTGCTGTTCGGCAGGTTGAGAAACCTCACTCGAGCCCGCGGCGGCGATACCTGAATCGGATCTGGGTTCGCCAGGTATCGTAACCGGCGGAAAAACCGAATTGGGGCCAAACTACGTGAATTTTTCGCCCGGTTCACGTATTGTTCGGTCGTGCGCCGTCCTTTCTGGTTCCGTGCTCTCATCGCGATTTGGGGGCTGTGGCTCACCGCCGGGCTCTCCGAGTTCGGCGGCGCGCACGCATGTCCCGTTCACCGCGGCCACGCCGCACACGCGGCCGCCTCGGCTCATGACGACGGGATGTCGGCCGCGGCGATGGAAGCGATGCAGCAGCGGGCGTCGCTCGTTTCATCGTCAACGGATCCGTCGCGCGGCCATGACCATAGCGGCGCGTGCACGTGTCTCGGTCAGGGTTGCTGCGGAACACCCGTCGCGATCCCGGCGGCGTCCGGTGAAGTCGTCACCGTTGCGCTGGTCGAGGCTCCGTCGGTCGAATACGCCGAGCTACCGTCGCCGCGTGTCGATCGGACGTACGACCACCCGTTTGCCAACGGTCCTCCCGCGCGCGCCTAGGCGCGCCGTTAGAGATCCAGAACTGTCCGCTGTGAGCGCCGCGATCGGTTGATCGCGCGCTCGACGCGTTGACACCCGCAAGACCTCGACGCCTACGTGGCGTCGTGCGGCGCGCATTCGACACTCGCAATCCGTCAGTTGACATCTGACATCCTTCCCGCACCCTCGCGGGTTGGACCCCGAGCCTCGTCTCCGCTCCCCGATCATGAAACTGCTCTTCACTACTTCCGCCTTCGTTGTCTACGCCGGCTCGATCGGCGCACAAGTCACCAAGCCCACGCCACCGCCGACAGACACGGCGGTGAAAATCGAAGGGATCAACGTCAGCGCGAGGCGCGCCGACGAAGCCCGGGTGACGCCGCTCCAGTTGCTCACGTTGCCGGCCAACGTCACCATCACGGCCAGCAAAGCTCAGCGAACCGTCAATATGATCGACGTCGAAGACGCCGTGAAATACTTGCCGAGCGTCTTCCTGAGAAAACGAAACTACGGCGATACCCAGGCGACGATGGCCACCCGTGTGTGGGGTGTGAGCTCGAGCGCACGCAGTCTGGTTTTTGCCGACGGCGTTCCACTCACGGCGCTCGTGGCGAACAACAACACCCTCGGCGGTCCGCGGTGGGGTCTCGTGGCGCCGCTCGAGATCGCGCGCATCGACATGATGTACGGTCCCTACTCGGCCGCGTACTCCGGCAATTCGATTGGCGCGGTCATGGAGATCACGACACGCCTGCCCGACAAGCTCGAGGGCTCGATTGAACAGACGCAGGCCTTTCAGAATTTCGATCTGTACGGCACCGCCAAGACGTATGGAACCGCGCAGACGTCAGCGACGGTCGGCGATCGGCTCGGCAATTTCTCGTTCTGGGCGAGCGGAAACTATCAGAACAGCAACAGCCAGCCGCTGCAATATGCGACGGGCGCCAGCTTTCCCACCGGAACGACCGGTGGATTTCCCGCGCAGAACAAACTCGGCGCGCCCGCAAACGTTCTTGGCGCCACGGGTCTGTTGCACACGGGAATGACGAACGGCAAGATCAAGCTGGCGTACGATCTCACGCCCACGGTGCGCGCGGCGTACACCTTCGGCTATTGGAAGAACGACGCAAATTCAACGGTCGACACGTACCTCGACAAGTCGGACGCGCCAACGTTCGCGGAACAGCCGGCGTTTGCCAGCGGAGTGTTTCATCTGCTGGAGGAACACTCGGCGCATAGCCTTTCATTGCGGACGAACACCCGGCGCGATTGGGACTTCGAGGCCATCGGCTCGCTCTACCGGTTCGACAGGGATCAGCAGCGCACGCCAACGACGGCGCCTGCCACGGGTGTTGACTTCACCGGACCGGGACGCGTCGCGGTGCTGGACGGCACCGGTTGGTCCACGCTCGATCTCAAAGCCGCATGGCATCCGGGAGGCGTGTTGCCCGCAAACATTGTCACGGCCGGAGTTCACTTCGATCACTATCGGCTGAACAATCCAACGTACAACGTCGCCGACTGGCGGACCGCGAGTCCGTACACCAGCGTCGCGACCGAAGGCGACGGCAAGACGAGCACGCAGGCGATCTGGGCGCAGGACAGCTGGCGCATTGTGCCCACCTTGCAGCTGACCGTGGGTGGCCGCTACGAAGACTGGCGCGCTTTCGACGGCTTCAATGCGAACGGCGCCACCAAGATCACGCAGCCGACGGAGGCGTCTTCCAAGTTCTCGCCCAAGGCGGTGCTGGCCTGGACCGCGACGCCCGACTGGACGTTCACCGGATCGGTGGCGAAGGCGTATCGATTCGCCACGGCGTCGGAGCTGTACCAACTCGTATCCACCGGCGCGACCTTCACCTCACCGGATCCGAATCTCAAACCCGACAACGATCTGTCCACAGAGCTGCGCGGCGAAAAAAAGTTCGAGCGCGGCAGCATGCAGGTGGCGCTGTTCCAGGACGACGTGCACGACGCAATCATCTCGCAGTTCCTGCCGCTCGCGCCCAACTCGACGACGCTGTTCTCGTATCTCTCCAACGTCGACCACGTGCGCGCGCGCGGTGTGGAGCTGAGCGCGGGACTCAGTGATGTTTTCGTACGCGGCTTTGACGTGTCGGCGACCGGAACCTATCTCGATGCGCGCACGTTGGCGCTTTCGGGACGCGCGAACGCGACGGCGCCGGCGGGGAGCGCGATCGGGAAGCACCTTCCGAACATTCCTGATTGGCGTGGGTCATTCACGGCGAATTACCATCCCGGTCAGCACTGGTCCCTCTCGGCTGCCGGCCGGTACAGCGGGAAGATGTACACGACGCTCGACAACGCCGACGTGAATCCGAACACGTATCAGGGCTTCAGTGAATGGTTCGTCGCCGACGCGCGCGTAAGCTACCGCCTGGACAGCCATTGGTCGGCGGCGATCGGAGCCGACAATGTGTTGAATCGAAAGTATTTCTTGTTCCACCCGTTTCCGCAGAGAACAATCGTCGCGAGCGTGAAGGTGGGGCGCTGAGGCGGATCAGCGGCAACTCTCAACGGCGCAACGGCCGAGCCATGGTGGGCGGAGGGACGGTCGTTGGCGGCTGACAACTCACTCTCGTCGAGTAGCGGTCCTGGGCACTCAGTCGCTCAGCTCGAGTCGTTGCGACCGCTTTGTAATCCAGCTGTCAGTTTCGCGTGCCACCGCGCCGGTCCTATGAGAGTTTCTAAATCCCGTTACCAAACCGTGGCTCGACAATCATCAACTGCAAACTGATCCGCGCGACACTGACCCTCGTGAGTTCCCTTGTACTCCTCGCGAGGATCAGTTGCCATGCCATCATTCCCAACGCGTGTTGCGCGCGCCGATCGTCGGTCCAAGTCGTGGATATCGTGGATATATAGAAGCGCCCTGGCGACGGCGTGCTCTGTCGCCATTGTCGCAGCGGTGGGCGCTCAGCAAAGCCAAGGCGAACCCAATGCGGCCGCCGTCCGCGGGCGGGTCGTCGACACCGCCCACGCGGGAGTGGCCGGCGCGTCGATTCACGTCAACGGGACTCCAATCGGAGCGTCGTCCGACGGTCGCGGCACCTTTGTCATCACGGGACTGACGCCGGGCTCGTACACGGCGGTTGTTCGCCACGCCGGATTCGCGGTCGATTCCTTTACGGTCGCGGTGCGCGCCGGAGAGACGACGTTGCAGGACGTTGTCCTCAGAGTGGCGGCGCGGGAGCTCGACCGCGTGATCATCAGCGCGTCGCCGCGACTGAGTGAGACGACTGCCCAAGCGCTCGCCAAACAGAAGCACGCCGACAACCTCGTGACGGTGTTGTCGGGCGACGTCATCCGCGCGCTGCCCAACGCCAACGCCGCGGAGGCCGCGGCGCGCGTGCCTGGCGTTTCGACCGAACGCGACGAAGGCGAAGGGAAGTTCGTGCAGATTCGCGGCACCGAGCCGCGTCTGTCGAACGTGACGGTGAACGGCGTGCACATGCCGGGCACACAAGCGGGCAGCCGCATCACGAAGCTCGACGACGTTCCGACGGACATTCTCGCGGCCATCGAGGTATCGAAGACGCTCACCGCCGATCAGGACGCCGACGCGATTGGCGGGTCGGTGAACCTCGTAACGAAAACTCCGGAGGGCGCGCCGCGCGGATATGTGGCCGGACAGTTTGGACAGTCCACGCTCGAGTCGCGTTCGCAGTCACAGGGCAGCGCCATGTGGGGCGGCCGCCTCGGCGACCAGCGCCGGCTCGGCGTCTTGCTCGGTGGCACCTGGGATCACAACAACCGCGGCATCAACGACATCGAGCTCGCGTGGGATCAGAATGCCAAGGGAACGCCAATCCCGGTGGAGTGGGACCAGCGTGACTATTTGTATGACCGCACGCGCTGGGGCGCGAACGGTGCCCTCGACTATCGGTTCGACGACGGGTCGTCGATGTTTCTCCGCGGTGCGTGGAGCAAGTTCAAAAACTTTGGCGTCGTCTACAAATACGACATTGCCGCGGACGGGGATTCCGCGCAGGCGTCGTCAGGCGCAGCGGGCATCGGCACAGGCGCGACGCTCACTCGCAATACGTCGAACCGCACGCCGGTGGAACAGCTCTTCAGCGTGAACGGCGGCGGAAAGCGGCGGATGGGCGGCGTCGAGATCAACTACATGGCGAGCTACGCGGGAACGCGGTCCACGTCGACGGACGCCAACTCCAGCGCATTTACGTACAGCGGCTTGAACTACAAGTACGACGGAAGCAACCACGACTACCCAACGTACTCATATCTGTCCAACGCCGACCGCTCCGCAGCGACGTCGCCGGCAAACTACAAATTCAGCTCAGCGTCGATCGGCGCGGGCAAGACGAAGGGCGACGAGGGCGCGGGTCAACTCGACGCGCTCAAGTGGTACACGCTCGGCGGCGATGAAGCGCAGCTCAAGATCGGCGTGAAGTATCGCGACGAGAGCCGCGACAACATCAATCTCAACCGGAACTTCACCGCGGCGGCTCCGCTCTCGCTCACCCAGGTGCTCGGGACGTTCTCCGATCCCAAGTTCTATCAACAGCTGGCGAAGGGTTTCGAGATCGGGCCGCAGGCGAATCACTCCGAGCTCACGGCGTTCGAGAGTGCAAATCCCGCAATGTTCAAAGAGACGACAAAGCCGATCAGTGACTCGCTCGGCAACTTCACCGGCGGTGAAAAAGTCGCGTCGGCGTATGCGATGCACACGCTCGACCACGGGGCGCTGCGCGTCAACCTCGGTGTGCGTCTGGAGAACACAGCGGTAAGCTTCTCCGGCAATGCCGCGACCACGCCGGCGTCGGTCACCGGTCAACCCACAGCCCCGCAGACTGTGCGCCGCGTCAATGGAACGCAGAACTACACCGATCTGTTTCCGAGCGCACAGCTTCGGTACGCGCTTGACGACAACTCCAACCTGCGGTTCGCCGTCACTCGCGGCATCGCTCGCGCCAACTACTCCGATCTGGCGCCGCACGTGTCCGGTCAGGTATGCTCTACGTGTGCGCTCAAGTTCAGCAACCTGTCGGTCGGCAATCCGGACCTCAAACCGCAGCATGCGTGGAATCTCGACGTGCTCGGCGAACATTTCTTCGGCGCGTCGGGCGTGTTGTCGGGCGGCGTGTTCTACAAAGAGATCAGTGATTTCATCTACAAGCGCCAGTTCATCTATCATGGCCCGGCGTCGGAGTTCGATGGCTACTATGCGACGGCGCCGGTCAACGGCGGCGACGCGCACCTGGTCGGCGCCGAGTTCGACTTCGCACGCCGGCTTGGTTTTCTTCCCGGCATCGCGTCGGGATTGGGGTTCGACGTGAACTGGACGCAGGTCTACTCCAAGGCGGCCGTGCTCAAGGATACCGCGACAACGGCCGCGACCCTTGGCAGCCCCGTGACGCGCTACGCACGACTCCCCAGGCAGTCGAACAGCCTCGGTAATTTTGCATTGACGTACGACTCCCGACGCGTATCGGCGCGGGCGGCGTGGCAGTACCAGGGCGAGAGCATCACGTCGTACGGCGACGGAACGCCTACGCCGAGCGGTGACAACTGGTTCCTCCCGCATTCGCAGCTCGACGCGTCGCTCACCGTGGATCTTCGCGACGACGTCTCGCTCCAATTGTCCGGATTGAATCTGAATAACGCGGTGTTCGGCTTCTACAACGGAAACAGCGCCGCTCAGTTCAGCGGTCAGCGCGAATACTATGGCCGGAGCGTGATCATGTCCGTGAAGTACGGGTTCGGCGCACTCCCAGGGACGCGCTAATGCGAATGAACGTTGTTTGGAACGCGCTCGCGGCGCTGGCGTTGGCCGCGAGCGCTGGACGCGCGCAGACCAACGCGCGCGCCGATTCGATCGCGTCATCGCTCCCACCGCGAACACCATTGCCGGCCGAAGCGGCGACGGCGGGGGTCACAAAATTTTCTTTCATCACCTACGGCGACACGCGCGGGCGCCACGACGGCTTCGAGTTGCAGGCCGAACACACATTGGTCATCGAGTCGATGATCGCGACGATCAAGAAGGCCGCCGCGACGGCAGACCCCATACGCTTCGTCGTGCAGAGCGGCGACGCGGTTCAGGATGGCAGCATCGCGAAGCAACTCACCGTCAGCTACATCCCGCTGATCAACCGACTGACCCAGGAGGGCGACGTTCCGTATTTCCTCTCGGTGGGCAATCACGACGTTGGCAGCGCCAAGGATCCGACGTATCCGCGGCGCGTCCTCGGATTGAACAACTATTTCGCGGCGAACGCGCGTCTCATTCCACCTGAAGGGTCACCGCGACGACTGAAGGGATATCCGACCTACGCGTTCGGGTACGGCAATACGTTCTTCGTGGCGTTCGACTCGGACATCCCGGAAGACTCGACACAGTTCGTGTGGGTGAAGTCGCAACTCGAGCATCTCGACCGCACGCGCTATGTGCACGTCGCGATGTTCTTTCACCATCCACCCTTCTCGTCCGGTCCGCACGGCGGCGCCCAGGTCGAGTATCAAGCGGCGACGATTCGCTCGAAGTGGATGCCGCTGTTTCGCACGCATCACGTGCGGCTGTTGCTCACTGGGCACGAGCACCTCTTCGAGCACTGGGTCGAACGATATAAGGACGCGACCGGGCAGTACCGGATGGACGAGATCGTGAGCGGCGGCGGCGGCGCGCCGCTGTATGCGTACACCGGCGAACCTGATCTTCGCGACTATGTGAAGGCCAACGCGTCGGACGGTGTGGCCATGCAGCATGTGGCGCGTCCGTCGAGCGATGCCGGCGCGAACCCCTTTCATTACGTGATCGTTCACGTCGACGGCGAAAAAATCAGCGTCGAAGTCATCGCGGTGGATTGGGGAAAAGGATTCGCGCCGTATCGGTCCAACAGCGCGTCCCTCATGGATCCGAGGCCGTAGCCAGCCGGCGGGTGCGACGTTTCTCCGTCCTCAGAGAACCGCGCTCGAACTCGTAACCAGGCCCGCACACACCAGGCAGTGACCGCCGGACACCGCGCGAGGGGCCGTACCGGCGATCGCGCCCCCTTGTCGAACCCGTGACCGCAGGCCACCATTCGACAGGCGGCAATCGGTCGCGCTTCGCTCCCCCCGATATCTGCATTGTCCCGTCCCGTACGTGGATCAGGCAGAGACGACGCCGCTCGGTGTCCCGGTCAACAAGTCAACTGCGACGCGCCGCCCTCGAAGCGGAACCGATGACCATTCCCACCGAGCCGATTGGAAGCATCCCTCGGCCGACGCGCTTGATCGACGCCGTCGCCAGCGGTGACGTTTTGGATCCCAATACGGATCCAGCCTACGAGGCGGCTGTCAAAGACACGATCGAGCGGTTCGAGGCGACGGGCTCACCGGTGATCACCGACGGCGAGCAGCGGAAGTTCGACAACTTTTGGACGTACTCGGTGCACGGACTGCCCAACACGGCGCCCGATGGCTTCAAGATTCCATTCGCTGCCGGCCACACGCGGCGCATGCCGAGACTCACGGCGGGCCCGTTCCGCTACAAACGCTATGCGGATAGCTATCTCGACGTCGCGCTCCGGTACGCGCACAAGCCGTTGAAGCAGGCAGTCATCTCTCCGTCGGCGCTCAGCCTCATGTATCCGGCGAACGAGATCCCCGGATACTCGCGCGACGAATTCATTGCCGACCTGCTCCGCGAACACGAGACCGAAATCCGACGATGTCTGGAAAAGGGCGCGTGCAAAGTTCAGATCGACTTCACCGAAGGCCGGTTCGCGATGAAGCTCGATCCGACCGGCAATCTGCTCAACAGCTTCATTGATCTGAACAATCTCGCGCTGTCGCACTTCTCCGCCGCCGACCGCGCGCGGCTAGGCGTGCACACCTGTCCCGGCGGCGATCTCGACTCCACTCACAGCGCTGACATCGACTATGCCGGCTTGTTGCCCCGCCTGTTCGAGCTGAAGGTGGGCAACTTCTGTATTGCGCTCGCCGGCGAACCAGACCGCGTACGCGTACTCAAGATCATCCGGCAATACATGAAGCCCGATCAACGGATCTTTGTCGGCGTCGTGTCGCCGATCGACCCGCGCGTCGACACGCCTGAAGAGGTTCGCGATCGGATCGTCGAGGCGTCGAAATACATTCCGATGGAGCAGCTCGGAACGACCGACGACTGCGGCTACGCCCCGTTCAGCGACGACCGATCGACGACCCGAGAAACCGCCTTCGAGAAAATTCGCTCGCGCGTTCTTGGCACGGCACTCGCAGCCAATCTCATTGGCGGCACGTAGCGATGGACGAAAGTGACGAAGAACAAAAACTTCGCGCGGTTGCGAGGGAAACGAGTCAGAGTATCTTCCTCGCCCGCAAGCTGGCCGAGGAAGAGCTGCTTCGGACGAAGGCGGCGCTGGAACTGCAGGCGCTCGAGCTGACCACGGCGCTCGAGCTGGCGCATGCGACACTCGCCGAGCGCGACCGAGCTCGCGCCGAGGTGGACGACGCCCGGCTGGCGGCGGTTGCGGCGAACGAAGCGAAGAGCCGGTTTCTGAGCATGATCAGTCACGAGCTTCGCACGCCGCTCGGTGCGATTGGTGGCTACATCGCCCTAATGGAGGAGGGGATTTCCGGCGCGCTCTCCGATCAGCATCGCGACTTCGTCGCGCGGATCCGCCACAATCAAACGCACCTGCTCCGATTGGTCGACGAACTTCTGGATCTCGCCAAGATCGAGTCTGGCCGCGTCGTTTTGAACATGGGCCGAGTGGACATGCGTTCGACCATCGAACAGGTTCGGCCGATGATCGAGCCACAAATCCAGGCGCGCGGCTTGCAGCTCGACATCGAGCCGATCGACCGGAGTTTGCTCGTGCACGCCGATCCGGAACGTGTTCAACAAATCGTGCTGAATCTTCTGTCCAATGCTGCGAAATTCACCGGCAATGGAACGAGCATCAGCATCGCGACGGCGGCCGAACCCGACAGAATCAGCCTTCGGGTGCGAGACAACGGAATTGGAATCGCGTCCGACAAGCTCGAAGCGGTGTTTGAGCCTTTCGTGCAAGCGAGCACGCCAACCTCCGGCGCATTCCGAGGCACCGGCTTGGGCCTCACGATCAGCCGGCAGTTGGCGCGAGCGATGGGCGGCGATCTGATCGCCGAGAGCACGCTCTACGAGGGAAGCACGTTCACACTGAGTCTATTGCGCGCCTAGCGTGATGAGTCCGCTGCGCAGCGACTGAGTGAATGCGCACCGACCGTTCCGGGTGGCCTGCGACACGACGTCGGGGATAGACCGCTCCCATCGTTCATCGAGACGAGATTCTGTGCTGTCGACGCGCGCGTTCGCCGTCGTCGCATGGACGCACGGCATCGACATCAACGCTGACCGTTGTAGCGCGAAGAACAATGTCGTGTAAACGTTATGTGACGACTCGCCGTGCTGCGCGAGTTTTCACAACCGTTCAGGCACAGCCCGACTGACGACCGTCGGCGTGTCGCTGTCCGTACAACCTCATTACGGAGTGGAATCATGCAATGGCTACCGACGTGGAACGTCGGCACGCAACTACGCCGAACATTGGCGGGGTTGGTCGCGCTGTGGGTTTTGTGGATCCCTCGTGTGGCAGAAGGGCAGCAGGGCGGGGCCATTACCGGCATTGTGAGTGACAAGGCGGGCGGCGCCGTCATTGCCGATGCGACCGTCTCGATCGTCGGAACGCAGCGCACAACACGAACGTCGAACACTGGTCAGTACCGGCTCGCGAATGTCGCACCAGGCACGTACGTGCTGCGAGTCAATCGCATCGGCTACGCTGCACTGAGCCAGCAGGTGACGGTGGCGGGATCGGCGGAGGCAACGTCGAATTTCGCGTTGACCGCCGCGGCAACGCGGCTCGAGGAAGTGCTCGTGAACGCCACCGGCGTGTCGGAGCGCAAGCGCGAGAACGGCAATGACGTGGGCCTCATCACGCCCGGCGTCGATGTCAACCTCGCGTCAACGCCGGACCTGACGTCGGTGCTGCAAGCTCGCACACCAGGGCTCACGATCTCACAGTCGTCCGGCAGCGCCGGAACGAGCGCGCGAATCCGCATTCGCGGCGCCAACTCGGTCTCGCTGGCCAACGAACCCCTTATCATCGTCGACGGCGTACGCTCGGAGAACAACACCAACGCGTTCAACGTCGGCGTGGGCGGGCAAACCACGAGTCGCTTCGACGACATCAACCCCGAAGACATCGAGCACATCGAAGTGATCAAGGGACCGGCGGCGTCGGCGCTCTACGGAACGGCTGCGTCGAACGGCGTCATTCAGATCACCACGAAGCGCGGCCGGTCCGGCACCACGCAGTGGCGCGCCTTCGGCCAGTACGGCCAGTTGAACGACCCGACCGCGTATCCGTCGAACTACTTCAACATCGGCACGACGCCGGCCGGCGGAGCGTTCGCCGGATCGTGCACCAACGATCGCGCCACGCTGGGCCAGTGCAAGCAGGGAACGGTCGCCAGCTTCGATCCGATCAAGTTCTACGACGTCCAGAAGACCGGCAACGATCGGAACTTCGGCCTGAGCACCACGGGCGGCAGCGACATCGCCCAGTACTTCATCAGCGGCGACATGCAGCGCACGCAAGGCGTCTCCGATCCAAACCAGACGCACGGGTTCAGCATGCGCACGAATGTGTCCGCACAGCTCAAGCCGAACGTCAACGCCACCATCACCGCGAACTACCTCCAGCGCGACATCGCGTTGCCGCGGAACGACAACAACATCTTCGGCGTGATGGGCAACGTGCTGTTGGGCCATGCGTTCAACTGCGCGCCGCCCACGCCTCCGTCACAGTGCAATGGCGACACGCTCAGCCGCGGCTTCTACAGCGCGCCGCCGTCCACCTTCTACTACACCACGCAGGCGCAGGACGTCAAACGGTTTGTCGGCGGGGCGAACACCACGTGGCAGGTGCTGCCGTGGTTGACGGCCGTGGGCCAAGCGGGAATGGACGTCGACAACACGTTGGATCAAAGCCTCACACCGGCGAACGTCGTCACGTTCATCAATCAGGGTCTCATCGACGGTGCGCGCGCCCAGTTCCGCGTGCAGAACCTGGTGTACTCCACGCAGGGCAGCTTGAACGCGGTGCACACGCTGCCGTTCGGAAACATCGGGACCACGACCACCGTCGGCGCGCAATACATCAACGAGCAGCAGCATCTCACGTCGGCGCAGGGAACGCAGCTCGTCCCGGGCACCGGCTCGCTCGCCACGGCCGGCGCGAACAAGGTGATCAACGAAACCAATCAAACGATCATTACGGTCGGCGGCTTCGGACGCGAGCAGTTGGCCTGGCGCGATCGCGTGTTCATCACCGGTTCGTTCCGCGCCGATGAGAACAGCGCGTTCGGCAAAAACTTCAACCTCGCGTACTACCCGGCGGTGAGCGGCTCGTGGGTGATGTCGGAAGAACCGTTCTTCAGGAATTCCAGCTTCCTCAGTCATTCATGGCTGGGTCAGGTCCGGCTGCGCGGAGCGTTCGGTATCTCCGGGCAGAAGCCAGGCTTCCGCCAGGCGGACACGTTCCTGAACGGCGTGTCGGTGGCGGACAAGGGCGCCGCCGAGCTGACGGCCGTTGTCATCGGCGGCACGGGCAACAACGATCTCAAACCGGAAAAGTCGGCCGAGACCGAGTTTGGAGCGGACGTTGGCCTGCTACAGGATCACGTGAACCTCGCGTACACGCACTATCGCAAGATCACACGCGACGCGCTCATTGCGCGCACGCTGGCGCCGTCACTCGGCGTGAGCACGTCGCAGTTCGTGAACCTCGGCGAGGTGTACAACGCCGGCAACGAGCTCCAGGCGGACATCAAGCTTCTCGACCAACGCTCGCTGCGCCTCGACCTCACGGTCTCGGCGTCGACCAACTCGAACCATCTGAACAAGCTGGGCAACGGCATTCCGCCCATCTCGTTCAACAACGGCGAACAGTGGCACAAGGAAGGCTATACGCTCGGCGGCTTTTGGCAGCAGGCAATTCTCTCTGCCAAAGATCTGGACGGCAACGGTATCCTGAGCCGCGTCAACTGCAAAGGCCAGGCGGTTTTGGTGGGCGGTCCGGCGTGCGAGGTGGTGTTGAGCGACACGGCTCAATTCAAGGGCGGTGTGCTGCCGACGCGTGAGTTCAACGTCACGCCGGCAATCACACTCTTCAAGAACCTCCGTGTGTCGGCGCTCATCAACCATCGCGGCGGCAGTTACGTCTACAACAACACGGAAGAGTTCCGCTGCACGGCGTCCGGCTTCAACAACTGCTCGGCGGTGAACGACCCCAAGGCTCCGCTCGATGATCAGGCGGCGGCCATCGCGCGCCTCATGGGCTCGAGCTGGGGCTATATCGAAAAGGCGGACTTCACCAAGTTGCGCGAAATGTCTGCGGCAGTGACGCTCCCGGTCTCGTGGGCGCATCGGATCAACGCCCAGAGTCTCACGTGGACGGTGGCCGGTCGCAACCTGAAGACCTGGACCAACTACAAGGGCTTCGACCCCGAGCTCAACTCGCTCGCGGCAAACTTCTCTAATTCCGATTTCCTCACGCAGCCGCCGCTCCGCCAATGGACGACGCGATTCGACATCGGATTCTAACCAGCCACCAACTCAACTGAGCGATAGACGAAACTATGACTACCGCATTACACGGTTCGTGGCGCCGGCTCGTTGTCGCGAGCGCGCTTGCGTTCGCCGGATTGGCGGCAACAGCCTGTAACCTCGACAAGACACTTCATGTAGACGACCCTGACGTTGCGACGCCGGGATCGGTTTCCAGCGCGGCCGGGCTCCCCGTGGTCTACGCGGGCGGACGCGCAGATTTCCAGAACGCTCTCACCGGCGTGGACGCGTCGGTCACGTTCCCCGGGCTTCTCACCGACGAGTTGCGCGACATCGATACATTTCCCACGCGGATCGAAGTGGATCAACGCAGCGTCCAGGCGTCCAACTCCACCGTGCAGGGCTGGTATCGGGCCATGCATCTCGCCCGCGCGTCGCTGGAGCGCGCGGCCGTCGCCTTCCAGACGTTCGACGCCAAGAATGCGAAGAACGCCGAGCTGCACGCGCTCGACGGGTTCATGTACATCATGTTTGCCGAAGATTTCTGCAACGGCGTGGCCTATAGCCAATTCGTGAATGGCAACCCCACATATGGCTCGCCGCAGACGGGCGATCAGTCGTTGGCCCTCGCGGTAGCGCAGTTCGATTCGGCGCTGGCCATTGCAGCGGCGAACTCGAACGAGGCGTACCTGGCCAAGGTGGGCAAGGGTCGCGCGCTGCTCGACAAGAATGACTATGCCGGAGCGGCGGCGGCAGTCGCCGGTGTGCCCGTGGACTTCCAGTACACGGTGTTCACGTCCACCAACAGCACGCGCGAAAACAACGGCGTGTTCGTGAACGTTGGCCCGCAGAGCAAGCGCTACGCGGTCGCGGAGAAAGACGGCGCCAACGGCTTGGCGTTCCGCACCATGGGACAGAACATCGCCGGAACCACCGGCGACTGGCGTGTGCGCTACAACCAGTCGGGCGTGGGGCAGGACGGGCAGTCGCCGGCGTTCTACACCCAGAAGTATCCAGCCTTCGCGGCGCCGGTCGTACTGGCCGACGGCATCGAGGCGCAGTTGATCACCGCCGAGAATCTGCTCAAGGGCGGGAACAACCAGGGCATGCTCGACGCGTTGAATGCGCTGCGGGGCAACCTCGCCATCGCCAACCGCGTTCCATACACGCAGGCGGGCCAGACTCCGCCCACCGCGTTGGCGCCGCTCGCCGATCCCGGCTCGGCGGATGCTCGCGTGAACATGCTCTTTCAGGAACGAGCGCTGTGGATGTATCTCACCGGGCACCGGCTCGGCGACATGCGGCGTCTCGTTCGGCAATACGGTCGCGGAGCCGAAACGGTGTTCCCGACGGGAAACTATCCGGGCGCGGCGGGTGGAGTGTTCGGCGCCGATGTGAATTTTCCAATCACGATCGACGAGCAGAACAATCCGTCGGCCGGCGCCGCATGCCTCGACCGCAAGGCGTGATCGCCGCATCGGTGTAGCGCTTGTAGGGCAGTGGACGAACGCGACGGGGACTGCCAGTTGGCAGTCCCCGTTGTCGTCTGGCAACACTGCCCGCGCTTAAATACGCGCTCGCAACAGGACCTTGAATCGCATGTCGCGCCCGCGTCGCGCGACCACGAACGTTCGTGTCTCGCCGGGCGTCCGCAGCGACTCACGAATCGCATCGAGCCGCTCGCCGGTCGCCGGGCGTCCATCCACCGAGATCACGACGTCGTCCGGCTCGATCCCGGCGTCGCTCGCCGCCGACGGCGTCGCGACGGAGATCACGGCGATGGCGCCGGACGCCTGCGGAACCAGCTCGAGACCGCTCGCGTCATACAGGAACGGCGCATTGATTTCAGGACCCGGCTCCAGGATCGCCCGTGATCGTGAGTAATCTATGATCAACGTGGTACGCTCGTAGATCGGCGTGCCGATCGTTCCGTCGGCCCACGTCACGTCGAAGAAGCCGGCGCCGTTCCGAGGCAGAGCGGCGGTCGGCGCGTGAATCGAGAGCCCGCCGATCTCCAACCGATCGAGGCGAATCACTCGCCCGGTCATCGCCCCACCCACACCGACGGCGTTGGACATCTCGATTCCGAACGTCCGGTCGAACGCCGCGGCGTGCGTGATCGCGAACGGCGTCGTGAACAGCACTCCGAGTCCGCTGGTTCCGATATCGAGCACGAGGCGCGCGGGGAACGGCGGAGCGCCGCGAGGGACGATCGTTGCCGGCATGATCGGGACTCCGCGCGCGAGATCGAGGGCGACGGTCACGCCGTGACCCGTGTACTCATACGACGCGGGTTCGAACAGCCGCAATTCGCGGCGGGCGTAGTCGATCTCCACGACGTAGCGCGCGAACAGCGGTCGCCCGACGGTGCCGTCGAGCGTAATGCCGCTCTGCGCGCTCGCGGCCCTGAGCGGCACGATCGCCACGGTTTGCTGACCGAGCTCGATGTCGCCGAGCGCGATCGATTGCACCGTCGCCAGGGTGACCGTGGGGTCGCCGGTTCCCAACGCCATCACCGGGCCGCCGACCGTCGGCAGTGAGAGTGGCGCGGCCCACTCCGCATCCAGCGTGGAGACGCTGGAGCCGCTGTCGAGAATCAAGCGGGCCGTGGCGCCGTTGACGCTCGCGGTGAGAATGACGTGCCCCGCACGCAGCTCGATCGGAATGATCGCGCAAGCGGGAGATGACACCCGCGCGCCCGGCGTCGTGCCGAGACTCATGATCTTCTTCTCCTGTGCGAAGGTCCGGTCGGCATTTTGTTGATAATATCTCAAGCGGGAATTATGTGATCAGCCCTTCACGTTCGGTAGGCGTCGCGCGGACTGCGTCGATTCCTGTCTTGCCCAACGAAACCCCGAAAGATTAAAACTCGCTCATACGAGGGCGGCGTCCTACCTTGTTTAGGAACACATGGAGGACGCCGACGTTCGCCGTGCCGGCGAGCTCCGCACCGCACAATTGGCGTTTCTTGGGAGGTGTACCCCGTGATACCGTCGACCGACGCCGCGTCAGCATCACGCTCGATTGCCGACCATCCTCTCGGAGGTCGCGAGCGGATTAGTCAGCCCGGTAGTAGTGCTCGATGCACCAGCGAACCGTATCAGCGAGGAGGGTGTCGGCGTCGGGCAGATCGGAATTCGGCGGCGAGGCATGACGCGCTGCCGCGACGGATATTCTGGTCGCCGTCTTTTTGATTTGGACGATGATGGCCTCCACCGGCCAGCCCTCTGACTTGAGCACGGTCACGAGCCGCCGCGTTGCCATCCGGACGCGTTCATCAGACTCGGGTGCGCGCGCCGTTGCGACCGCTACCGTCAATGCGAGTTGCATGGCCGCGACCTCGCGGAGCTCGACCTCCGCCCGCGCCACCTCGGCATCGGCATCCGGAGCGGAAGTGGCCTCGACGCGCTCGGTCGACGGACGATCGATTTCAGCCATTTCCCGCAGTCGGTCCACGGTGTGTCCCCCGAGTCGGCATTCGAAGCAAGGCGAAGTTGAGCAGGTCTATGCACGGTCCGCGCCACGCACAGACCAGGCCGTCGGTCGGTGTGACACGATATCGGTCTCAGCCCGATCCGATGAATATGCGATTGCCGGACCGCGAGCGCGAATCCATCGGCAAAGCCGTCAGCCACAAGCAGGCGCGTCAACATGCACGGAACGCACAGCGAAGGTGCAAACGGGCCGCGAGATCGAGCGAATGGTCAACGAATGGTGGGCGATGATGAATAACTCCGGAGATGCCGGCGCGGACGCGTTCGCGATGAAGGCGATTCTCGCGTTGCGGAAGCGCCGGGCCAACCTGATGGGGTGATCCATGCGACACCCAGAGCGCGAACCCAGTTTCCCCCGCCAAGTCGTCCACGAAGGACGGACATTCTCCGTGGAAATCAGCCAGCGGCGAAGAACACTTGGGCCGGGCGAGGACGCGAGCCGCAACCTCGGTCTGTTTTGGCAGATCACCGCCGACGGCTACCCGCCGTGGCCGGGCCCTGACGTATACGGCGATGAACGCGACGACTTCTTCGTCGATCTCGTCGCGAAGGAATGGCCGAAGATTCAAGGGTTGGACGACAGTGCCGGAGACGTGCCGATCGGCGAGACCCGCACCGTACTGGTCCTGTCGGACGATGGCGTCGAGTTCGCGTGCCGCCCGATGGAAACCGCAGGCAGCTATCTGCCCAAGTATCAATATTGGGAGGTGATCGATCCGAGCGGCGTTGCGCATGTCGGGCCGCCGTATGCAGCCGCGCAAACGATGGGCGAGGTTCGCCGGATGGTCAACGACTGGTGGCAGATGAAGCAAGACAGTGGCCCGCTCGGCACGAATGCGTTCGCGATGCGCTTGATCTTCGAACGTCGACCGTGAAAAAAAACGGATGCAGGCCAAAGAGACAAACCCCGCGCGACTCGAGAGCGAGTCACGCGGGGTTCGCCATTCTGACCACTGGGGCGGTAGGACTCGAACCTACAACTTCCTGATTAACAGTCAGGCGGTCTGCCAATTGACCTACGCCCCATCAACCTGTCCTACCCTTCCAACCCTACCCAACAAAAAAGCCCGCCATCTGTGATCTGGCGGGCCGCGGTCTCATACCTACAATCGCGTCTCTGTCAGATCTCGTTCGCCGAGCTCCGATTATTCGATTGATTGGTATTATTTGCGAGCGTCATCATGCGTAGCAAGTTAACGTCCCGCCTCCCAAGATCAACCGGCGGCTCCGCATGCAAGACGCACCACGCGATCCGCGGTCACCGATTGGCTCACCGGTCACGGACCTGCCGGGCACCGATTCCGCTCAGTCGCTCCGCAACGCGACGAGCGGATCCACAAGCGTCGCCCGTCTGGCCGGGACAAAACACGCCAGCATCCCGGCGATCACCAGCACTCCGGCTACCCCGCCGAACACCATCGGATCGCGCGGCTCCACCTGAAACAGCACGACCCTGAGCAGCTGCGAGATCCCAAGCGCCAACCCCAGACCCAGCACCATCCCGATCCCCAACTGCCACACGCCCTGGCCAAAGATCATCCGGATCACGTCGCGGCCCTGCGCGCCGAGCGCCATGCGGATGCCCACCTCGCGCGTGCGGCGGCTCACCGAGAACGACATCACGGCGTAGAGTCCGACGGACGCCAGGAACAGCGCGACGAACCCGAAGATCATGAACATCGTCCCGAACACGCGGACGAACCACAGCGACTGCGCGATCGCTTCGTCGAACGACTGCACCCAATACAAGGGAATGTCCGGGTTGAGCGACGTGGCTGCGTCGCGCACAGCCTGCGTGATCGTCATCGGCGGCCCCGCCGTGCGCGCCGAGATGTAGACGAAGCTCGAGCGATTCTGCGCGAACGGTTGGAACATCACCGGCGACATCGGTTCCTGCTGGTTGCCCGTGAACAGGTCGCCCGTGACGCCGATGATCGTGGACCAGGGCGCCGTGCTCCTCGATCCGCCCAACCGAACGCGGCGGCCGATTGGATCAACGTTCTTGAAAAACTTCTTGGCGAACGCCCGGTTGATGATGACGACCGGGCGCGCGCCCACGCGGTCGCCGTCCGTGAACCCACGCCCCTGAACGATCGGCGCCTTGATCGTTGCGAAGAAGTTGGGCGTGACCGCCGCATACCCCGCGTCCGGATAGTCCTTGTCCTTGAGGTATGTCTGGTTTTCGATGGCGAAGGTCGTTCCTCCCAATCCCTGTCTGGCCGCCGGCAGGCCGGTGCTCAGCGACGCCGACTGCACGCCGGGCAACGCGGCCACGCGCTCGACAACCTGGTCGAAGAACCGCCACTCGGCGATCGTGTCGGTGTACGCCGCGGGAAATCCGACGCGCGCCGTGAACACGTTCGACGTGACATAGCCCCGCTCCATGATGCTCATGTTCGTCACACTCTTGATCATCAGCCCCGCCGCGACGAGCAAGCCGCACGACAGCGCGATCTCGAACACCACCAGCGCCTTGCTGATGCGACCAATGCGGAAGCTCGACGCGCCGCGGCTCTCATCTTTCAAGATCTCGTTGATGTCGGCGCGCGATGACTGAATCGCGGGAATGGCTCCGGAGATCAATGTCGTCACGAACGCGACGGCGATCGTGAACAGCAACACGGGCGGATGCAGCCGGATGTCGATGAAAAACGGCACGGACGTCACCGTGATCGCGCGGTTGAACAGACCAATGCCGACCTGCGCGACGATCACACCGAACACCGTCGCGACGAGCGACAACACGAGCGACTCGGCGAGAAACTGACGCACGACCGCCGAGCGAGACGCGCCAAGCGCGGTGCGAATGCCGACTTCCTTCGTGCGGTGCGCGGCGCGATCGAGCAACAAGTTGGCGACATTCGCGCAGGCGATGAGCAGGACGAAGAACACAGCGCCAAGCATGGTGAACAGCAGTTGGCGCGGCTCTTTGCCGACGTAGTTGTCGGCGAAATTCTGCACGAACGCCGTGAAGCCTTCGTTCGTCTCCTTGTATTCGCTGCCCAGCCGTTTGGCGATCGTCGTCATGTCGACCGTGGCTTGATCGAGCGAGACGCCAGGCTTCAACTTGCCGATGGCGGTGAGGTACTGCCCCTCTCCGCGCTTGGTGGCGAGCGGATCGGTCTGCAGCGGAATCCAGATCTTGTCGTTGTTGGGAAAGGCGAATCCGTTGGGCATCACGCCGACGACGGAGTAGGGAACTCCGTTGACGCGAATTTGTTTGCCGACGATGGCCGCGTCGCCGCCGTAACGTTCCTTCCACGTGGAGTACGCGATGATCGCGACCTTCTCGCCGGACGGCGTATCCTCACCGGCGCGAAAGTTCCGTCCGAGGATCGGATGGACCGCGATCATGTCGAAGGTGTTCGCGGTAATCCACGATCCGTCGAACCGCTCGGCTTTCTCTTGGCCGCTTACATAAATGCTGCCCGACGTGACGGCGGCGAGCTCGGTGAAGCTGTGTTGTTGGGCTTTGTAGTCGACGTAGTCCTGAATCGGCAACGACTGCCGCTGAATACCGCGCGCCGGGTTGGTTCGCTGCACAATCACGACGCGGTCACCGTCGGGATAGGGCAACCCCTTCATGAGGGCGCCGTAGACGATGCTGAACATCGTGGTAGTGAGCCCAATGCCGAGCGTCAGTGCGAGGACCGCAACGAAGGAAAGGCCGGGAGCCTTGATCAGGCTGCGGATCCCGTAGCGGACATCTCGAAGCAGTGACTGCATGCAATTCTTGCCGAGGTTGGGAGAAACCGACCTCGGCTCGTACGGCACTGCGGGAACGACGGTTTCAGACGGGCAGTTCGGCTAGACGTCGGTGCTCATGCGATGAATCACGCGTCGCTCGTTTCGTCGTCGGTCGACCGCGGTGGCGGAGACGTCGTCTGGCGAGAGGTCGTGCTCGCGACTCAGCATCGCGTCGTTCACCGGCGGTCGTTCGACCACGACTTCCCGATCGGGCCGAGGATAGCGAATGAGCCGCGCGTCGTCGGTGTGTCGAGGGGAGCTGTGTTGCGCGCGTTCGCTGGCAACGTGGCCGTCCGGCAGGTCGGCGGAATCCATGAGGACGATGCGGCGCGGGCGGTCGATCTGCACGATGCGAATGGGCACGAGCGCGTGCCGGTCGGTGCCCGAGAGGTCGATATCGAGGAGAACGACCTCGCCAACGGACGCGTCGATCAGCAGATCCTGCACCGTCCCGATCTTGCGGTTGCTCACGGTCTGAACTTCCCAGCCGCGGATGTCCGGTTCTCCATCGGCCACCTTCCAGGAGTGGAGGGTGTTCATCGGTACCAACGCATCGAGCTCGCGTGCATACGGGCCAACGCCTGCGGCGTCGCGCATATCCCGGTCGTCCTGATTCATTCCCCTCTCCCGACTGCTATCAGAAACTTTGGCCGGTGCTCAGGCGTTCTGATAATACAAGAAGTAATAGACGAGACCGCCGGCGACTGCCGCCAACAGAATCCAAACCCACACGAACCTGCGACGCCGATGTTCGACACGGATTTCGGCCATGCTTGATTCTCCTGCGATTGGATCCCAACGAGGGCGGCACGGGTACGCGTACTAGTCATTGCAAGCCGGACGCCACATCATGATATCGCGACCGTTGTCGGTCGCGCGGCCTACCCAGCTGGACAGGTAGCACGCCTTGTGAGAGGTTTAAACACAATGGTCTCTATCACGCTCCAACGCGCGCTTCTCGCGATGGGTGCCGCGGTCTCGGTGGCTGCATCGGCGAGAGCGCAGCAGGGCCTCGTGGATTCGACGTCACGCTGGGTCGACTCGATCTTCGCACCATATGCGTCGCGAACGGCCCCAGGGTGTGCAGTCGGTATCACGAAAGATGGCGTGCTCGCGTTTGCCAAGGGCTATGGCATGGCGGACCTCGAGCACAGTACGCCGATCACGTCGGAGACGCCGTTCTATCTCGCCTCGATCTCCAAGCAGTTCACGGCGATGAGCATTGTGTTGCTCGAGCAGGAGCATCGGCTGTCGCTCGACGATTCGATTCAGAAATGGGTCCCGGAAGTGCCGTCGTTCGGTGCGACCATCACGCTCCGCCACCTGCTCCACCACACCAGCGGTCTCCGGGACTACTTCACGCTGCTCGCCGTGCAGGGGTGGCCGAGCAACGGATTGCTGACCGAAGCACAATTTCTCGCCCTTGTACGGCGTCAGAAGAGTCTCAACTTCACTCCGGGCAATGAGTTTCTGTACAGCAACACCGGCTACGTGCTGCTCTCCATCGTCGTCAAGCGCGCATCCGGGGAGTCGCTTCGCGACTTCGCCGACGAACGCATCTTCACGCCGCTCGGCATGGCGCACACCGAGTTCCGCGACAATCACACGACGCTCATTCCCAATCGCGCGCAGGGCTACGAGCCGGCCGCGGGGAAGTTCCGCGTGAGTGAACCGGAGCTCGACGTCGTCGGCGATGGCGGAGCGTACTCGACGATCGAAGATCTCGCGAAGTGGGATGCAAACTTTCGGACGCCGATCGTCGGAGGCGAGGACGCCATCGCGCTCCTTCAAGAGCCCGGGCAGCTCAACGACGGTCAGGAAATTCAGTACGCGCTCGCGCTGACCATTGGCCGGTTCCGCGGCGTGAAGACGTACTCGCACAGCGGTTCGTACGCCGGCTATCGCAGCACCTTACTGCGAATGCCCGAGAAGGGGCAGTCGGTGATCACGCTCTGTAACACCTCGGGCGCCTCGCCAACGCTCGCCGACCAGGTCGGCAGTGTGCTGGTGGGACTGTCCGCCAAGGCGACCAGTGTGGCGACGATCGACCTGTCGACGAATCTGTGGTCGTCAGGAGCCGCGCAGGCACCGTACGATTCCATCGCTGCCCGCCGGCGGAACGCCGAACTGGTTCACGTCGCGGGCAACTACTACAGCGACGAGCTGGATCTGCCGGTGGCGCTCGTCGCCCGCGAGGGGGTGCTCATTCTCGAGCGACCGCATTCCGAGGATATCAGATTCGTTGCGTTCACTGATGATCTATTCACGAATACTGATAAGATGCTGCTGCGCGTTCTGCGCGACACGCACGGTCAGGTGAGTGGATTTACGCTGACGATCAGCCGGGTGCGCGATCTCGCATTTGTGCGCCGCGCCGCGCCGCCGCCGCGCCACTGAGCCGGCGGAGCGACCTCACGTCCCGCGCGGTTTGGCGCGCCGCGTTGGCGGTGCGGCGATCGGATCCTCCGGCCATTCGTGTTTCGGATACCGCCCTCGCAAGTCCTTTCGCACATCGAAGTAGCTCGTGCGCCAAAACCCGCCGAGATCACGCGTCACTTGGACCGGGCGATGCGCCGGCGAGAGGAGATGCATGGTGACGGGAACGCGCCCGTTCGCCAGCCGCGGCGATTCCATGAGCCCGAACACCTCTTGAATGCGAACGGCCAACACCGGCGCCGCCGGATCCGAGTAGTCAACCGGAATCCGTGAGCCGCTCGGCACCTCGACATGCGTGGGCGCGAGGTCGTCGAGCGCGCGACGTTGCTTCCAATCGATGAGATGCATGAGCGCCGCGGTGAGATCGATCTGGTCGATCGCGTTCAGACGGCGAACCCCAGTGAGCGACGGGCCGAGCCATTCGTCGAGTCGCGCGGCGAGCGCATCGTCCGACAGATCCGGCCATTCGGGGTCGAGGTGCCGGAGGAACGCGACGCGCTCGCGAAGGCGGCGCGCCGGCTCGGGCCAGGGAAGCGACGACACGCCGCGCCGCCGGATCGCGGCGAGCAGGGCTCCGCGAATCTGTTCCGGGTCGGGATCGTCGAAGCTGACGTCGCGGAGTGTGATCGCCCCGAGGCGCTCGCGGCGGCGCGACACGATGCTCGATGTAGCGTCATCGAACTCCACGACGTCCTCAAAACGGATTTGATCGGAGAAGGTCTCGCGGATCTCGTCGAGCGAAATGGGCGCGGCCAGGAAGACCCGGCTCTCGGGGCGCCGGTCGTCCAACTCGGTCGCAACGATGAACGCCGACTCCGACAACGACTGCGCTCCTTCGAGCTCGGCGCCGCGGCCGTTGCGCAGCACGAAGCGAGCGCGCGTGCCCGGCCGTCGTTGTCCAACACGATCGGGATAAGCCAGCGCGACGAGGGTCCCAATCATGTCTGTGGACTTGGACCGATCGTGTCGATCAACGCCGAGCTGGCGCGCCAGACGATCGGCCTCGGTCCGCGCTCGGCGGACTGCGTCGCGATCGACGTCGGCACCGGCGATCAACCGGCTGCGCGGCGCGTCGTCGCGCTGCAGCGCCTCGATGCGAAGTGCGATGTCGGCGTCTATGGCACCGCCCCCGCCTGCGCCGCGAAGGACGTCGCGCTCCGAGAGTAGCGCGGCCATGTCGCACGCCAGCGGAGCAACCCCGAGCGAGCGGGCGCGCAGGAGCATGTGTCCCAGGCGCGGGTGCACCGGCAGCGCATTCATGTCGCGTCCTTGCGCAGTGACGTTGCCGTCGCTGTCGACGGCGTCGAGCTCGCGCAGGAGCTCCAACGCTTGAGCGAACGCGCTGGGCGGCGGCGCGTCGATCCAGGATAGCTCGAGCGGATCGCGCACGCCCGCGGCCGCGAGGTCGAGCGCGAGCGGAGCGAGGTCGGCACTGGTGATTTCCGGCGACGTGCTCGCCAGGAGATGAGAATTCTCATGCTCCGGCCACAGGCGGTAGCACACGCCCGGTCCGAGCCGGCCGGCGCGACCGCGACGCTGGTCTGCCGATGCAACCGAAACTCGCACCGTGTCGAGACGCGTCATGCCGGTGCGCGGAGAAAAGCGGGGAACCCGCGACAACCCCGAGTCGATGACGACGCGAACACCTTCAATCGTGAGGCTCGTCTCGGCGATCGACGTCGCAAGTACGATCTTGCGGCGTCCGCCCGGGTCGGGACGAATCGCGCGGTCTTGCGCGTCGTGCGTCATCGCGCCGTAGAGCGGCAGGACCATTGCGTCGCCGATCGAACGTTCGCCGAGCAACGACTCGACGCGGCGGATCTCGCCGGCGCCCGGCAGAAACACGAGAATGTCGCCGGGCTCCGACCGCAGCGCCTCGCCGATCGCGGCCGCAATCGACGCTTCGATGCGCGCACCGCTTCGAGGCTCGACGTAGCGTGTATCCACCGGATATACGCGCCCGTGACTCGTGATCACGGGCGCGTCGCCGAGGAGGCGGGACACCGCGCTGCCGTCGAGCGTGGCCGACATCACGATGATGCGGAGATCGTCGCGCACGAGCTGCTGCGTGCGGAGCGTGAGCGCGAGTCCGAGATCGGCGTCGAGGCTGCGCTCGTGAAACTCGTCGAAGATGACGAGGCCCACGCCGTCGAGCGTGGGGTCGCGCTGCAGGCGTCGCGTGAGAATGCCCTCGGTAACAACTTCAATGCGCGTCTGTCTGCCGACGCGCGTGTCGCCGCGCATGCGATATCCCACCGTATTTCCAACGGCTTCACCGCGAAGCTCGGCGATGCGATACGCGGCTGCGCGCGTTGCGAGCCGACGCGGCTCCAGCATCACGATCGATCGTTCGCCAAGCCATGCGCTGTCGAGCAGTGCCGGCGGAACGAGTGTTGTCTTGCCGGCGCCCGGCGGCGCCTGCAGGACCAGCGCGCGGTGGGACGCGAGCGTCTCCCTGATCGCGGGGAGCACGCTCTCGATGGGAAGCGTCAGGACTTGACGATGATCAGAAACTTGGACGCTTCCCAGAACCGCTCGGGCTGGTCGATCCGCAGACCGCCGGAGAACTTGCCGTCTTTCGTAGCGAACGGCGATGCGAACGCGGGGTTCTGGCGCGTGAAGATCGTGTAGTCGCCGGCGGGGAAGTTGATGACCTTGTCCTGCGTCCGATCGATCTTCGTGAACTTGGACGGATCGAGATCGCGCGCGAGCGAAACCGTGCGTCCGCCGACCAGCAGGAATCGCTTGTGTCCCTCTTCCACGAGGATTCCTTGCCGAATCAAATCGTCCTTGGAGCCGATGACGTAGTACGCGGTGTTCTTCTCCGATGTCAGCTGCACCACCGTGTCGGACAGCGCCGTGCGCTCGGTGGCCAGCTTGGCGTTTTCCTTGACCACCGTGTCCACCTTCAAGTTGAGCGCGGCGATCGTCGCTTCGTACTCGGCTTTCTGTCGCTCCACCGTTTGGCGAAGGTCGGCGATGTTCTTTTCGTAGGCGTTTACCTGTGCGACGAGCGACGAATCGTGCTGCGAGAGGCTCGCCGCCCGACTGCGCAGCGAGGCCACGCGGGCTTCGCTCGAATCGAGGCGCGCGACGAGCTCACGAATGCGGGCGACCACCGTGGCGCGCTGTTCCTTCATTTCGCTGATGTCCGACTCGGTCCCGAGCTTCGTGGTCAACGAGGCCGGCTTGTGCGATTTGAGCTTCGTCAGCTCCGAGTTGATGTCGTTGACGAACTGGGTCGACGTCATCACTTCGCTCAGGAGATCGTTCTTGATGGACAACAGCGAGTCTGTCCGCAGCGAGTCGGCATGCGCCAGCGTGAGGAGCTGGTCCTTCGCCGGCGAGTCGCATGCGGCGAATAGCGCGAGGCAGGGCAACACGAGCAGACGAAGATGTCGCATAGTGCGGTGTTGAAGGAGAGCGCGGACCTTCGTCAACGGGTATGAGCGACGCTCGCGCTGGGCAGGACATGGCCGGCGTGCAGCGAATACAGCAACCTAATGGTGCCTCGGTCCGGGGCGCTGAGCCCGTCGACACGAACGAGCGGTGCCATGATGTCCTGCGGATCATTGCTGTGGCTCAAGCCCAACGCGTGACCCACTTCATGCAGCGCGATCGCCCGCATGCCGTGCGCATCGAGGTCGTGGCCGTCGCTCACGTGTGTTGCCAGCATGATGTCGCAGCTCGTGAGCCAACCGCCGTCATCGGTTCGCCAACTCGTGGATCCCGTTTTCTTATTGAGATGGTCGGTCCAGCGAATCCGAACGTCGGCGTTGCGCGACGATGGGACGAAGTCGAACCGAAGTGGAATTCCGGTTCCCGCCCACTCGCCGAACGCGAATCGCACCGCCGCGGGAAAACCAGCTTGCGCTCCGCCGATCGTCGACGACGAGTCGATCCATACATGGAGCGGCTCGGCGATCCGGTCGGGCCAGCGCTCGATCGTCGAATCGCGATCGTCGAGGGTCCGGTCGATGTATGTCCCTGTGGCGCCGGACATGATCTCATCGAGGGTCGCGCCTTCGGAGGCCGGCAACGGCGCGGGTCGGGACGCGACCAGCGCGGGGCCGAGAGTTCCGTCGTGCGCGGCGTTGGGAATACGGGCGCAATGGACATTCGTCGCGAGAATGGCGGTCGTTGCGACGCTGGTGAGCACGCGCCCCACGCTGGGGAGAGCACTGCGATACCGCATTGGAGATGCTAGGAAAGGAGGGGGGACCTGCGGCGGGGGGGACCGTCGTTCGAGAATATGTCGGTGGGGGCACGAGTTGAAAAGACTACCCTGAGGCTAAGAGCAATGTTGCCGGACTCAAGTAGGGTCTCAGGATGATCGGTCTGAGGATAGCAGGGGATCGGCCGGCGACCCGGTCTGACTCGGTCGGCCTACTGGAGGATCGCTCCCCAAATGAGTGGGTATGTCGCCATCGACTGCCCCCGGTACTGCGGCCGGAATCCGTACAGCACGACATGACCCTTGCCACGCTTCACGTCCACCATCGCCGCCTTCCCGTTCAGCTTCGATCCGCCGAGCAGCCAACCCGAGAGCAGCGGATTGCCCGACGCGGGATACGTTGCCACCGCCGTCGCGGCCGCCGGATCAGAGATCTCGAATGCCGGTCCGTTTTCGAACCAGATGGCCGGAACTGTTGCCGTGAAGCCACGGGCAATCGGACTGTCGCGCTTGATCTCCACCGCGAGAATCGACCCCGGCGCATAGAAATCCGTGTTGCGCACACCGGCGAGCACGTTTTTGACGGGCAACTTGAGTCCCTCGATCATCGCGCTTGATGACCCGTTGAACGCGAGCACGGTGCCGCCGTTGTTCGTGAACGCGTCGAGCGCCGTGAATACGTCGGCCGCGCCTGCGCCGCCACCGCGACCGCCACGACCACCGCCGCCGCCGCCGCCCACGACGCCCTCAGGAAATACAATCGCGTCGAAACGATCATTCAGGCTGCCGGTCGCGACGTCCTTCTCCGTGATCGTCGTGATCGGAATCTTGTAGAGATCGAACAACCAGTGTGTCCAGCCCGCGTCGATCGGCTCGGACGCGCTCGGACGATACAGCGCGATGCGCTTCGCGGGCTTCCCGCTGAGCGGCGACGTGGGCGACAGCTCGCCAAGCTCCTTGATGGCCGGCCCCGTTGCCGGCGCGCCACCCGTGACGTGTCCAACATCCACACCGAAGATGAGCGGGAGCGTGTGCGCGGTGACGTCGTACGGACGCTTTGGCGGCCCGCCGGGATAGTCGAACAGATCGGGATACTGCTGCCGTTCGAGGAGCGTTTTGGCGTACGCTCCGAACGGCTGCTTGGTCAGAACGACATAGCTTCCGGCCGGGAACGTCTTGCCCTCAGCCGTGACCGGCGCCGTGGATTCGCGAATCTCGACCTGTCCGTGCTGTAGCGTCCAGAGAATGCGCTTGAGGGCCTGCGTATCCGGCTGCGTCTTTGGAATCATGATCGCCGACGGCCATGCATCGCGCCCCCACGCGGGCAGCGCGCCGAGCGCGCGATCGCCCTGCGTCGCGTAACCCTCGAGCCACGCGCGACGACTCTGCGCGGCGTCGAGAAACAGCGCCCAACTCGCCGCAACTTGATAGCGCACGATGTCGCCGTACGACCAATGGCCGCCCGTCCAAAGCGCGGGGAAGTTCCACGACACCGTCTTGGCGTCGTATCCGCGACCGGGTCCGAGCTGGTCGAAGGGAATGTCGATCGCCGTTGCCAGCCGCGCGCTCGCCGTCTCGGTGAGCAGACGCGCGCCGCGATGATAGAGTGAATACTGCCGAGCCGGCGACCACTGATCGTATGACGCGTTGCTGCCGATGCCCGTGAATCCTTGATTGGTCATTCGCCACACGATCGACATGCCCAAACCGTTCGTGGCCGCGGTGAGAATCGGATCGATGTTCGGCTCGATCGGATCCATGTACGGCGGAATGAAGATGCGGCCCGAGTTCGATCCCTGTTGATGAATGTCGTTGACGATTTCCGGATCCCACGGCGTGTACAGCGAGTCCACCGTGTAGCGCGTCTCGAGCTGCGTGAACGCGTACCAATCGCGATTGTCGTCGTGCCCCACGTACTTGTGGTAGAGGTCCGGCGGATCGCGTCCCTCCATCGGCGTGCCGAGCGTGGAGCGATAGTAGTCGCCGACGATGTCGACGCCATCAGGATTCTGTGATGGAACGACGATGATGATGGTGTTGGCGAGAATCTCTTTCGCCTCGCGATCTTGCGCGCGGGCGAGCCGGTCGGCGAAGACGATCGGCGTCGTGAAGCCGCCCGATTCGTTCGAGTGAATCGCCGACGTGACCAGGATGACGTTCTTGCCTTCGTCGATCAATTTTTGCCGCTCGCCAGCCGCCTGGAGCCGCGGGTCCATCAGCTTGCGTTGAATCTGCCGATAGTGCTCGAGATTCGCGATCGTGCTCGAGTCCGAGATGAAGACGGCGAGAAAGGGCCGGCCGAGCGTCGTCTTGCCGAGCACGCGGGTGGTGACGCGAGGACTCGCTTTGTCGAGCGCAGTGAAGTAGTCGGTGATCTGCTTCCAACTCGGGAGGTGGCGGTCGGCGCCCGGCTCGAATCCGAGGATCGACGCAGGCGTTGGAATGGCGCGCTGAGCGCCGGCGATGCCGAACGGTGCAAGAGCGGCGGCAGCAGCGGCGAGGGCGGACAGCAGGCGCATCCTTCGAGCGAACATGGAAGAACTCCTCACGGGCGGTACGGTGATGGGCGTCCAGCCAGCAGACGTTACCCATCACGCGCACCGACCGGAAGATGCGGCCGGTGTATGTTCGCGCGTTTTCGAGCCGGGAAACCTACGGCGTGGAAGTCACCGCCGGCTTGTTCTCGCGCAATGCCTGTAGCTTCGCCAACTCTGCCGAGCGCGCGTGCAGGAACTCGGCGTTCTCAGCCAGGCTCGGTGTTGGCGGCGCGGCATTCGGGTCGTTGATGAACCGCTCGGCGGACGCGATGGCGATGGACTGAATGAAGTAGTCGCGCACCATCATGCCCGTGCTCGTGATGGCCTGGCTCACCGCGGTGTTGGACTCGAGCCATTTCAATCCCGCGTCGGCTTTGTCCGCGCCGGCGTCGTCGAAATTTCGACCGAGAAATGCACGCACCGTCGGGTCGCGACGCCCGAGTGTCGCGATGCTATCGGCGGCGGCCATGAACCTCGTGAAATTCTCCTCGGTGAGCTCGAACTGCAGCGCTTTCGTTACACTCTTGCCGTCGGTGCGTGTGACGTGAACGCCCGGGCCGGCCGCCTGCATTGCCGCCGTCGTGGCGACCACGGCGGTATCGATGCTGCCACCGTCCGATTGTTCACCCGCTGGCTTGTCGGAGCAACCGGCAATCGCGCAGCTAACGGCACCGAGAGTTGCCGTACGCCACCATATAAAGGTCGGCATAAAGGTTGGGCTGTTCATAGAAGTCGGCTGGGTGTGAGTGTCCACCCCGCTTTGACGCACGGCGCGTGCCGACGACCTCGAGCGGGCGCTGGATGCGAAGCGTCGGATAGTGGATATTGGTTCAGAGCGTTCTACACGCCGCGTCCAATTGCCGAGGTTGATTCATGCGCGCCCGCTTCTCCGTCGTTCTGTTGCTCGCCGCTTTCGCCGGCGTTCAGGCCCAAGCCCGCCCTGCAACCACCGCAATGCCCGCGGTCGCCATGCTGTCAGCGGTGGATACGTCGCTGCTGCGTGGACTCCATTTTCGCATGGTCGGCCCGCCGCGCGGCGGACGCGTGACCACGGTGACCGGCGTGCCGTCGCAACCGCGGACCTTCTATATGGGAGTCGCGAGCGGAGGCGTGTTCAAGACGACCGACGCGGGCACGTCATGGATTCCGATTACCGACGGCAAAGTGCCGGTTGCATCAACGGGCGCAATCGCTGTCGCCGAGTCGGACCCGAACATCATCTACCTCGGCACGGGCTCGGACGACATTCGCAGCAATGTCTCCACCGGCCGCGGCGTCTATAAGTCGACCGACGCCGGACAGACGTGGGGTTTCGCCGGCCTATATGACGCGGGCCAGATTGGCGCGCTGCGAATTCATCCAACGAATCCCAACGTCGCTTGGGTCGCGGCGATCGGAAATGCATTCAAGCCGAATGTCGAACGCGGTCTCTTCAAGACGAGCGACGGCGGCAAATCGTGGCGGAAGGTGTTGTTCCTTTCGGATAGCGTCGGCGCGGTGAGCGTCGAGCTCAATCCGTCGAATCCCGACATTGTCTATGCCTGGATGTGGCACGGGCAGCGCAAGCCGTGGACGATCATTAGCGGCGCGCTCGACGGTGGCTTTTACAAAAGCACCGACGGCGGCGAGCATTTTACGAAGATCGCCGGCGGATTGCCGACTGGCGTGATTGGAAAGGCCAACCTCGCGGTGACGGCGGCGAATCCCAATCGCGTGTACGCGCTGGTTGAGGCGAAGGTGGGCGGCGGCCTCTATCGATCGGAGGATGCTGGTCAAACGTGGAAGCTGACGAGCAACAACGGTCAGCTCATCACGCGCCCGTTCTACTACGTGGCGTTGGCGGCCGATCCGACGAACGCCGACGTCGTGTACGCGGGCGCTGAGAATTTCTATAAGTCTACCGACGGCGGCGTGACGTTCTCGCCACTGCGTACGCCGCACGGCGACAACCACGACATGTGGATCAATCCGAAGAACGGCCAGGTGATGATCCAGTCGAACGACGGCGGCGCGAACGTGTCGCAGGACGGCGGGCGCACCTGGTCCACGCAGATGAATCAACCGACGGCCGAGATTTACGGCGTGTGGCTCGACGAGCAGTTCCCCTATCGGTTGTATGGGGCGCAGCAGGACGCGAGCACCGTCATTGTTCCGAGCCAGGCCATTCCGGGCAATACAAATCCATTCGAAAGCGGGCCGGGATGCGAGACGGGACCGATCATTCCTCATCCGAAGAATCCGGAAATCGTCTACGGGGCCTGTAAGGGACAGTTCAGCCGCATGTTCATGAACACGCGGCAGGAGCAGGCGTATTGGGTCGGCGGGCAGTCGTTGTACGGCAACGATGCCAAAGATCTGATCTATCGCTTCCAGCGCGTGTCGCCCATGGAAGTCAGTCTGTTCGACTCGAGCGTGGTGTACTACGGATCACAGTTTGTGCATCGATCCAAGGACGGGGGCGTGCACTGGGAGAAGATCTCGCCCGATCTCACCGCGCACCCCGCGTGCTGTCAGGGCGGAAGCGGCGAGCCGATCACGCGCGACGTCACCGGCGAGGAGTTCTACAGCACCATCTACGCGATCAGTGAGTCCAAGCTCGAGCCTGGCGTCATTTGGACGGGGTCGAACGATGGTCCGTTCTACGTCACGCGCGACAACGGCAAGACGTGGAAGAACATCACGCCCAAGGACCTGCCCGACGGCGGACGCGTGCAGTACATCGAAACGTCGCCGCACCGCAAAGGCTCAGCGTACTTCGCGGTGTATCGCTACCTGCTCGGCGACTTCGAGCCGTACATCTACAAGACGGAAGACTACGGCGCGACGTGGAAGCGACTCACTGACGGGAAGAATGGCATTCCCGCCGACTGGCCAACGCGCGTGGTTCGCGAAGATCCGAGCCGCGAAGGATTGCTCTACGCCGGCACCGAGTTCGGGATGTTCATCTCGTTCGACAACGGCACGCATTGGCAATCGTTCGACTTGAACATGCCGCAGGTGCCGATCACCGACATCAAGGTGCATCACAAGGACCTCGTCGTATCGACGCAGGGCCGATCGATGTGGATTCTCGACGACGTGACCCCGCTGCACCAAATCGGCGCGCGGAGCGCGGCGAGTGCGGTCGCGCTGTTCAAACCCCGCGACGCGATTCGTGCTCGGCTGGGCGGCGGCCGCGGCGGCTTCGGCGGCGGCGGCGGTGCCGCGCCGACGTCAGGCCAAGCGCAGTTTCCGCCGAGCGGTGCGCCGATCAACTACTACTTCGGCCACGCGCCAAGCGCTCCGGCGACGATCGAAATTCTCGACGCGGCGGGGAAAGTCGTGCGGAACTATTCGACCGAGGCGGTCGCCGCGGCTACCGCGGATGACCAGCCCGTCGCGCCCAGCGACGACGAGGGTGGCCCCGCGCGCCGCGCCGCACCGCCAGTTCGTTTGACGACGAATGTCGGCATGAACCGAGTGTTCTGGGACTTCAATAACACTGCAGGTCTGATGGTTCCGCCGGGCGCGTACAAGGTGAAGATGTCCTCCGGCAGTTGGAGTGACACCGAACCGTTGACCCTGCGCATAGACCCGCGCCTGACCGCGGACAACGTCACCGCCGCGGATCTCCGCGAGCAGTACGACCACAACATGCGCATGCGCGACATCGTCGCCGAGGTTGGCAAGGTGGCGAATCAGGTACGGCAGGCGCGCACCAGATTGCGGACGTCGGCACCTCAGGCCGATTCGCTCAAGAAGGTGGAGGCGCTCGCCAAAACCTTATTCGGCGAAGGTGAGGGAATTCGCTACGGTCAGCCCGGGCTGCAGACGCAGATCACCTACCTTGCGAGCATGACGGGCCGGAGCGATCAGCGCATCGGCCGCGACGCGGTGGACCGGCTCCAGGTGCTGCGGAAAGAGCTTGATGCGTTCGAGGCGCAGGTCAGGCAGGTGCTGGGGCCTCGGCCGGTGATGTAGGCCAGACAGCGCGAAACAAAGAACTGCAATGCTACGAGCTGGTAGCAACTATGAACCGGCTCCCAGCGCAACTGCGACGTGACAGTTCTATTAAGGGCAGTTCAGCGCACCGAGATGTTGTGTTCACGCCGTTCCTCGATGGCACTGACCTGTCCTGTCGCCGTGCCGCACAGAGCCGAAGGCGTAGCTGCTACCAGCACGCAGCATTGCGGTTCGTAGTCACAGTCTCGCAGCTCGCAGGCCCTAAAAGGGGAGGTACCGCTCCCGAAACAGCTTCCGCTTCAGCTGGGCCACCGTCGTCGTCAACTCCATCTTGATCCGGCGCAATCCGAGCGGATCCGTGTGTTTCCAGTTCATGTGCCCCTGCCCACGCACGGCGGCACGGTAGCCGGCCTGCCGCGCCAGCGCCCTTACGTCGCGGCTCTGATTGCTGAACGGGTATCCAAGCACATCCACGTCGCGCTCCAACAATTCGCTGAGCGACGCGCGTGATCGAACGAGCTCGTCGAGCGCCTGCGCGGGCGGAATCCTCGCGAGCGGCACGTGCGTCGTGCCGTGCGACGCAAAATGAACGCCCTGCGCTTGCAGCGCGCGGATGCGTTCGGCGTCGAGAAGGCGCTCCGGTATTTCGTTACGGTCCCAGGCATTCGTTCCGCCGATCTGTCCCGCAACCAGGAACACGGTTGCGCCCATGTGCAGCGCGCGCAGCACGGGCCACGCGGTTCGATCAAAGCAGGTGTAGCCGTCGTCAAAGGTGACGATGAGCGGCTTGTCGGGAAGGATGCTCGTCCGGCCGTCGCGGTAGTCGAGCCACTGTTCGAAGCCGATAGTTCGATAGCCCCACCGGAGCAACGCCTCCATATGATGCTCGAACTGCAAGGGCGTGACGTAGTTGCCCGGATTCTGAACCCCTCTGCTCAGCTCAGCGATCTTGTGGTACATCAAGATCGTAAGCTTCATGTGGGCGTTGACCGTCGCTTGGCAAAGAGGAATGCGTACTTGAGAAACGAGGCGAACGCGCTCAGCGCGGCGGCGACGAATCCAACGGCGCCATCGCGCCACCCCGAAAATACAACGTAGTCGCGAACGAAACGCCAGGCAGGCCGGGCCGTCATTTCCCACACACCAGCTCGCCGCCCTCTCGCGTACAAATCGTCCGCCCCCCATCGCGCGTACGTGAGAATCTTCGACACGTGGTGCGACAGGTCGCGATACGGGTGGTGGATGATTGGCCCGGTCAGCGTCCCGATATCGTCGATCCGCTCCAGGTGCTCGTGGACACGGTCACACACGTATCGGCGCTCGCGCGTGAACAATCGCACGTGCCAGTCGCGACCCCATGGCCCATGACGGAGCTCACGACCCAGGTAGTGGTTCCGGAATTTCATCCGGTACGCGGCGTGGGTCGGATTCAGTCCCGCGACAATTTGTCCGAGCTCGGCGCGGAGTTGGGGGCTCACGCGCTCGTCGGCGTCGAGGGCCAGAATCCACTCGTTCCGCGCCGCCTCGATGCCGGCGTTGCGTTGCGCGGCGATCGTCTGGCCGCGGAGAACAAACACATCGGCGCCGGCGGATTGGGCGGATGTCGCGGTGCTATCGGTCGACCCGCCGTCAACAACGAGCACTTCGTCCGCCCACGAGAGTTCAGAAACGGCGGCGCCGATCTGGGCGCTCTCGTTGAGCGTGGGAATTACTATGGTCAGGGGAAGTCGCCGAGCGGTGCCCGGGCGGAGAGGCTGTGCCTCGCGTCCGTGGGCCGTCTGCGTCAGAATTCGGAGGGGAACTGCTGCTGACATCGCTGGTATTTACGTGGCCTTCCGATGACGGGCGCCCGCGGCCCGTGTTGCGTTCCGGCCTGGCATGTTCTCATTTATAAACATGGACCCTCAGACAGAAGTCAGATGTACTACCCAGGCTGAATGACCATACGGCTGCGAACGTTCGGAAGTGTCTATTTGACGGACCGCGAGACGCTCCTGTCCGGGGCGGCCGGGCAGCGGCGTCTCCTCGCCATTCTCAGCGTCCTCGCCGTCGCAGGCGAACGTGGAGTATCCCGCGATAAACTGCTCGCGCTTCTCTGGCCCGAGGGCGAGCCGGACAAAGCCCGCCACGCGCTCACGCAGTCCATCTACCATATCAAAAAAGCGCTCGGCGTCGAGCGAATCTTTCTAAATGGGGTGGACCTTCGACTCAATGCGGACGCCTTCACCTCGGATGTCGGCGATTTCCAGAGATTCGCTGCCGAGGGCCGATGGACCGAGGCCGTCGGTATGTACGCAGGACCATTTCTCGACGGCTTCTACCTCAACGGCGGCCCGGAATTCGACTTTTGGGTCTCGGTGGAACGCGCGCGCCTCGGTCGCCAGTTCTCTGACGCGCTGTCGCGACTCGCTGACGACGCCAAGACGAATCGGGATGTCAACAATGAGCTGCGCTGGCGTCAGCGTTTGGTAGACCATGATCCGATCGACGGTGGCGCAGTTGCCCGCCTGATGGCCTGCTTGATCGCCCACGGCGATCGCACGGACGCACTCCGGCGGGCGCGCGTCTACGAAGAACTGATGCACGACGAGCTCGACCTCCCGCCGGATCGCGCGGTCGTGGAAATGGTCGCCGGGCTCCGGGCAGAGAGCACGGCTCCGACAAACGCGAACGCGGGAAGTTCTGCGGTGGGCCGAGTCGGCGAACCACCGGCAGCGACGGGGGATGGTACGGCGGCGAGCGACCCCGCAGTCGACGCCGAACGAATCGCCGCCGAGCGCGCGACTCACGTTGTTTCGCCCACTGCTTCCATCGCTCGCCCTTGGCGGCGGCGTGGGCTCTTGTGGGGAGCAGTGGGCGTGCTCGTAGCGATTGGTGTCGTCACTCGTGTTGCGGCGTCGCACATAGCGAGTGACCGTGTGGCGATTCGAGAATCGCGAATCGTGGTCGCGCCATTTCGCTTCGCGGCGTCGGATCCAACCGGCTCGTACCTTCGCGAAGGATTGCTCGATCTGTTGACGACTCGGATCGCCGAGGCCGATGCGCGGCACGCGGCGGACCCCGCGCGCGTGTTGCAGGCGTGGCGCGCCACGGGGTATGCGGCCGACAGCGTGACGTCGGTGCCCATCGCGGCGAAGTTGGCGAGATCGCTCGATGCGGGCGAGGCGGTCATCGGTTCCGTCGAGAGCGTTTCGTCGGGGGTCGTGGTGCATGCGTCGCTGATCGATGCTGTTCGTTCACGCGTGAAGGCAACGGTCGACGTGCGCGGTTCGCCGGACAGTTTGCTATCACTGGTCGACCGCATCGTCAGCGCGTTGGTGTTGACCGAATTCGGCGAGCGCGTTGTCGAGTTGCCGCAACCGGCGACGCTGTCGCCACAGGCACTTCGCGCGTATCTCGCCGGCCGCGCGGCCTATCGCCGTGCCGACTACTACACGGCTGTGCGCGCGTACACGCAAGCGTTGACGCAGGATCCGAGTTTCGCGGTCGCCGCGCTTGGCCTGGCGATATCCGCCGACCGCGTCAATTCCGCCGAGCAGCACGATCACGGACTGGCGGTCGCCTGGGCGCGGCAGCGTGACCTGTCGCCGGCGGATCGCGCGTATCTCCAGGCGTTCGCCGGCCCGCGGTATCCCGAACCGTCGTCTGCGGCCGACGCGTTGGCGGCGTGGGAACGCGTGGTTCGCGTCGCGCCGGACCGCGCCGAAGGGTGGCATGAGCTCGGTGAGAGTTTCTACTACGACGCCGAGGTGCTGGGCATGCGCGATGGAGTGCGCCGCGCCGCTGACGCGTTTCGGCGTGCGCTCCAGCTCGATCCATCGTTCGCCCCCTCGACGCGAATGCTCACGCTGTTGCTTGCGCGCCAGGCAGACACGGCGGCGCTGCACCGATTGCAGTCGAGCAGCCGGACGGTAGATACCGCGGACGCGGCGAGCGTGTTCGTTCGGTGGCGGGCGGCGAACGCCATGTCGGACAGCCGTGAGCTTGGACGTGTACGTCGCGCGTTCGACGACGCGCCCAACGGCGCGCTGCGCAGCATCGCGATGACGAGCCAGTTCGACGGCGTGGCCGTGGAGGACGGCGATCGCGCGCTCGAGATTCTGCGTCGCCGATCGCTCTCCGATGCCGAGGAAACCGATGTTGCGCTCGCGCGTCACAGTCGTGCGCTCAACAGCGCGCAGTTCGCGTCGGCGCTGGCGATCACCGAGGACCTTGGCGCGCGCCAGCCGGCGCTGCACCCGCAGTTGCGGTTGCGCGTGCTCGACGCGCTGTATTCGCGCGGAGACCACGCGGCCGCCGAAGCGGCGTCGGCGCGGCTCGAGGTACTGGTCGTCCACAATCCCGCGGCGACGATGCCCGACAGCGCCGTGCGTCTCGCGGACTTGTGTGTGCTTGGGCAGTGGCGTCTCTCGCAACGCGATACCGCGGGGACGCGCGCCGCGGTCCGCGAGCTCCGGCGCGGCGGCGCGCCGCGATTTTCGGTGCCGGTCGGTGCAAATCCAACGGCGTGCGCCGAACTGCTCGATGCGTCGCTGGCGATCGCCGAGCGCGGCGTGGCGGCACGAGATCGTCTTGCTCATTTGGATTCACTCATGCTGAGCGGTCCGGCGGTGAGCGACGCGATGCGCTACGCCAATCTCGTGGTCGCGCGCCAGTATCAATCGATCGGCGATCCGCAGCACGCACTGGCGGCGCTGCAGCGTCGTTCGTACATGCGGGGCTGGCCGCGCTACCGCGCTACCGGTCTTCAACTGCTGACCGAATTGGCGCTCCAGGTCGGTGACACGGCGACTGCGCGATCGGCGCAACAGCGACTGACGGCGACGCTTCGTCCGCCGCGAATTGCGGACCGTCCGAGCGGGTTCGTGCGGCGGATGCGAGCGTTTTCTCGCGGGGTGCTTCACTAGAGACGTCGGGTCTCTAGAGACGCCCGGTCTCTAGAGACGCCCGGTCTCT
>JBDUEJ010000031.1:0-68079 GCA_040002475.1 bacterium
ACCCAAATCATTGTCGGCTTGTCTCTTAGGCCAGCTTCAGGCTATATTATCATGCTGGATCAAACCGGGGCCGATGGCCGAGGAGGTTGTTGGACGCGATCGCGTCCCGCGCTCCTTGAGTTCCATGCCCCCCGTACGTGAGACACTGCCATGAAAAACGATATCCATCCCGAGTACGCGACGGCGACCGTCAAGTGCGCCTGCGGTAATACCTTTCAGACCCGCTCCACCCAGGCCGAGATTCACACCGACGTCTGCGCCGAGTGTCATCCGTTCTACACGGGCAAACAGCGTCTGATGGATACCGCCGGCCGCATCGAGCGCTTCCGCCAGAAATTCGGCAAGCCCGCCGCGCCCGCCGCACCGACCGCCACGATCGAGAACTGAGGCACTCCTGGCTCTCCGCGACCGGTTAGCGGCCGCACTCGCCCGCGCTGAAGAAGTCGAACGCGAGCTCGTCAATCCAACCGGTCTCCGCGATGCCGGTCATTTCGCGGAGCTCGGTCGGGAGCACCGACGGCTCGGGCCGGTCGTAGAGTTGGCGGCCCGTTTGCAAAAGTCCGAAGACGAGCTCGCGCAGGTGCGCGAGCTCGTTTCCGTTGACGACCCTGAAATGGCCGCCGAAGCGCGCGCCGAACAAACGCGCCTCGAACAGACCATCGCCGAGCTCGAGGCGGTGCTCACGCCGCTCATGCTGCCCCGCGATCCGCTCGACGACCGCAACTGCATCGTCGAGATCCGCGCCGGCACCGGCGGCGACGAAGCCGCCCTGTTCGCCGCCGACCTGTTCCGCATGTACAGCCGCTACGGCGAACGCCACGGCTGGCGCATCGAGCCGATGTCGATGTCCGACGGCACCCTCGGCGGCATTAAAGAAGTCATATTCAAGGTCGCCGGCGACGGCGCCTTCGGCGAGATGCGCTGGGAGTCGGGCGTGCATCGCGTACAGCGCGTGCCGGCCACCGAGAACGCCGGCCGCATTCACACGTCGGCCGCCACCGTCGCCGTGCTGCCCGAGGCGGAAGAGGTCGACGTCAAGATCGAGGACAAGGACATTCGGATCGATGTCTTTCGCGCCTCCGGTCCCGGCGGGCAAAGCGTCAACACCACCGACTCCGCCGTGCGCATCACGCATTTGCCCACCGGATTGGTCGTGAGCCAGCAGGACCAAAAATCCCAACTGCAGAACAAGATCAAAGCGATGGAAGTGCTGCGCGCCCGCCTGCTGGACTTGCGCGTCGCCGAGCAGGAGGCGGAGCGATCGAAGATGCGGCGCACACAGGTCGGCACCGGCGACCGCTCCGCGAAAATTCGAACGTACAACTATCCGCAAAGCCGAGTGACCGATCACCGAATCGGATTCACCTCGCACAACCTCCCCGCCATCATGGACGGCGACATCGGGCCGCTCATCCAGGCGCTCAAGATGGCCGACGTCGCCGACCAACTCGGCGAGGACGACGCGTGACGACTGAACAGGGCGCCGAGACGACCACCGTCAGCGCGCTGGTCGACGAGCTTGCGCGGCGCTTGGCCGCGGGCGAAATCCCGGAGCCCGTGTCCGACGCGCGCGAGATCATTGCCGCGCTTTACGACGTTCCTCGGTTCTGGCCGTCCATGAATGGCGACGTCGGCGTCGACGTCGCCACGCTGGCACGGGCGCGCCTCGCCGCGGACACGCGCATTCAAGGCGCTCCGCTCGCCTACGCCGTTGGCCGCGCGAGCTTTCGGCACCTGACGCTCGATGTCGACGAACGCGTGCTGATCCCGCGCCCCGAAACGGAGCAGCTGGTGGACCTCGTTCTCCGCGAAACGCGCGGCGTGGACGGCGGCGTCGCGATCGACGTCGGGACGGGCTCGGGTGCGATCGCGATTGCCCTGGCGGCGGAAGGCCGGTTTTCTCGCGTCTACGGCACCGACATCTCTCTGGACGCCCTGGCAGTGGCTCGTCGCAATGTCGAAACGTCGGCGTCGCTCCTGCGTGCGCCGGTGGACATGGTCCACGGCTCGCTCTTGGCACCACTTTTCGACGTTCGGGCGCGTGTGGTCGTGTCGAATCCCCCCTACATTGCGTGGAGCGAAGCCGCGTCGCTGCCGGCGAGCGTCCGCGATTGGGAGCCCGCGGTCGCGTTGTTCAGCGGCGCCGACGGCCTTACGGCAACGACGCGATTGATTCACGAGGCCGCGGACACGCTGATTGCCGGCGGTCTCCTTGTTTTGGAAGTGGACGCACGTCGCGCCTCACTGGTCGTGGAACTAGTGAGCCGCGAACGACGGTTTCGCGCCATACGCGTTGAACTGGATCTCACGGGACGCGAGCGGTTCGTGCTCGCCCGACGACAGGAGGGGGACGGGAATGATCGAGGACAAGGCGAAGGATCTGGGGCGGCTCATCGGGCAGAGCACTGAGTACCAGGCCGTCAAGCGCTCGAGCGATACGCTCAACGAAGACAAGGACACCGTTGCGCTCCTCCAGAAAATGGAACAGCTCCGCGTCAACGCGCAGCGAATGATGCAGCGCGGCGAGCGCCCGACCGAGGAGATGGAGCGTGAGCTCGACGCGCTTCTGCAACAGGTGCAGGGACGGCCGGCGTACCAACGTCTCCTCGTTGCCCAGGAGAATTTCGACAAGATCATGGGTCACGTGAACGATTGGATTCTCGAAGGGATCGAGAAGGGCGCAACGAGCTCGATCATCTCGCTCGGCTGAGCCGCGTGTCCTACGGCCGGCTCATCGTTTTCGAGGGCCCTGAAGGGGCGGGCAAGAGTACGCAGCTTCGCCACCTGGCCGAGTGGCTGACCGCCCGCGGTGAGACCGTTGTCGCTGTTCGTGAGCCCGGCGGGACCGTTGTCGGCGATGAGATCCGCCGAGTGCTCCTCGATCCGGCGTCGGACATCGTTCCGCGTGCAGAGGCGCTGCTGTTCATGGCGTCGCGCGCACAGCTCGTGGAGCGAGAGATTCGCCCGGCGCTGGTCGCCGGCTCGATTGTATTGGTTGATCGTTTTTTTCTGTCGACGTATGCCTATCAAGGCGCCGGGCGCGGCTTGCCGGAGAGTGAGCTCCGCATGGCGAACGGCATTGCGACCACGGGACTCGTGCCCGACTTCACCATGCTGTTGACACTGCCGGTCGAGGACGGACTCGAACGGGTCGTGCGTCGCGGGGTAAACGACCGGATGGAGCGCGCCGAGCGTGCGTTTCACGAGCGAGTGGCCGGGGCGTTCGTCAGATTTTCCACGGCGAAGTGGCAGCGCGCGCATCCAGAGTGTGGTCCGGTGATGCTCGTGGACGGCGTGGGGACGGAAGCGGAAGTGACGGCGCGTGTGCTCGAAGCGGTGCACACCAAGTGGCCTGATATTTCCCTGGCGTAGAATCGGTCTGACGCGCTGGGCGAGGGGCACGGGAGGATGTGATGAAAAACTGGGGTCGATCACGAGGCTTGTTCGTCGCTGCGGTGTTGAGCAGCGCGCTTGTGTCCGGCGGGTGGTTGGTCGAGCGCGGTCTGCGCGGAACGCCGCGCGGCGGATCGGATTCCGGTGCGCATTTGCTCGACCAGGTGCTCGGCCACGTCGCGCGCGATTTTGTCGATACGCTGTCCGACTCGGCGCTGTACACGCGCACGGTGGACGGTCTCATGGGCGAGCTCCACGATCCGCACAGCAGCTATCTCTCGCCGCGGTTGCTCGCGCGGCTTTCCGAGAGCACGTCGGGCCGGTACGCGGGCGTCGGCGCGCAGGTCGACGTTCGCGACGGGTGGATCACGATCGTCGCGCCGCTTCCCGGCGGACCGGCCGTCGAGGCGGGCATTCAGACGGGTGATCGCGTGACGGAGGTGGACGGCAAGCCGATGCATGTGCTCTCCATCGAAGAGGCGCGCAACGCGCTGCGCGGAGCTCCCGGCTCGACCATTCGGTTGACCATCGAGCGGCCGGGAATACCGGCGCCGATCAAGTTTGCGCTGACGCGGCGCGAGATCCGCGTGCATTCGGCGCAGCATGCAATGCTCCTCGAGGACGGCGTGGGTTACGTGGCGTTGAGCATTTTCAGCGATCAGTCGGCGCCCGATCTGCGCCGCGCGATCGATTCGCTTCGAACGGCCGGTATGAAATCGCTCATCTTCGATTTGCGCGGCGATCCGGGCGGGCTGCTCGATGAAGGGGTGGGCGTCGCCGAATTGTTTCTCGAGCCGGGCCAGCGCATCGTGAGCATGCGGGGTCGAATCGCCGAGGCGTCGCGGACGTACAGCGATCAATCGCCGCAGCCGTGGCCCCGGTTGCCGATGGCCCTTCTCGTCGACAGCAACTCCGCGAGCGCGTCCGAGATTGTCGCGGGCGCGCTACAGGATCACGATCGCGCAGTGCTGCTTGGCACGGCGACCTACGGCAAGGGAAGCGCGCAGAACGTCTTTCCGCTCGCCAACGGCGGCGCCGTGAAGCTCACGACAGCGCTGTGGTATACGCCGTCCGGGCGAAGCATCAATCGCAAGGCGCGCAGCACCGATGGTGTCGCGCCCGATTCGGCAACGCGCGACACGGCGCGCTATACCACCGACGGCGGTCGCAAGGTGCTTGGCCGTGGAGGGATCACGCCGGACGTCATCCTGCCGCTGCCCAAGCCGTTGGCGACCGACAGCATTCTCCAGCGCGCGCTCGGCGCCAAGATTCCACAATTTCAGGACGCGCTCACCGACTATGCGCTGTCGCTCAAAGCGTCGCACGCCGTGACGTCGCCCGCGGTTGTGGTGACGCCGGCCATGCGCGCCGAGCTGCTGCGCCGGATGCGGACGCGTGGAATCACGATCGCGTCCCAGACGTACGAGGCGTGCACTCCGTCGATCGATTTCCGGCTCGGATACGAGATCACGCGTTACGTGTTTGGCGAGGGCGCAGGATTCGCGTGGCGTCTGCGCGGCGATTCGACCGTTGCTGCCGCGCATGCGCTGCTTCGCGGGGCCACGACGGAGCAACTGGTGTTCGACCGGGCGGCGGCGCGCCAGGCTGCCGCGCCGCCCAAGCCCTAGCCGGCGGTCAGGGCTTGGTCTGGTCCACGACCTTCACGTCCTTGGGGACGGTGAAGGTGAACTCGGAGCGCTCGACCGGCACGTTGGGCTCGACCGACGTCAGGTGAATGTGACGGGTCACGCCGCTCATCTCGACCTCTTCGAATTCTCGAATGAGCGAATCGTCATCGTCCACCCAGACGGTGGCCTTGGTGAACGCGGCGGCCGCGCCCTTCTTGGGGACGAGCGTGAGACCGCGGGCGGTATGTCCGTCGACCGTTCGTGTACCCGCGGCGGCGATGTCGTATTTGGTGCGCGGTGAGTCGAGGAACTGACCGGTGAGGTCGATGGGGACCGCGCTTTGATCCGTTGCCGGCCGCTTGATCACCTGGCCGGGGGTGCTGGTCGGCAGATAGACCCAAACCGATTTGCCGTCCGAGACGATGGCGCTTGCATCGGGCGCAGAGAAGCGAATCGAGAGACGATTCGGGCGCTCCTGCGCGTACGCGCCGCGTGCCGTGGCGCTCGACCCAGTGACCGAGTTGGTGACGGTCTGCTCAAAGGTGCCGCGAACCGTTTTCACCTTGGCCCAGGCAGCCACGGCGCGATCGATGGTGGCGTCGACGGACTGCGCACCGAGCGGTGCCGCCGCGAGCCACAGGGCGAGGAGGGAGGTGGTCGGTCTCATGAATGATTCTACACGTTCGCGGCGTCGACCGTTCCAGACGTATGCGCCACCGAGCGTCCGATCGCGCTCGAGATCGCTCGCAACTCGGACACCAGTCGGGCAAACTGGTCGGGATACAGCGACTGTCCGCCGTCGGAAAGCGCGCGGTCCGGCGTGGGATGTACTTCGACGATGACGCCGTCGGCGCCGGCCGCGATCGCGGCGCGGGCCATCGGAATGACCTTGTCGCGCAGGCCCGTGCCGTGACTCGGATCGGCGATCATCGGGAGATGAGACAGCTTCTGGACGATCGGGATTGCCGTGAGGTCGAACAGATTGCGCGTCATGGTATCGAAGCTTCGAATGCCGCGCTCGCAGAGGATCACCTTGCCGTTGCCCTCGGCAAGAATGTACTCGGCGCTCATGAGCAAATCGGTAATCGTGGCGGCCATGCCGCGCTTGAGCAGCACCGGGCGTCCGAGCTTTCCGACCGCGCGAAGGAGCGAGTAGTTCTGCATGTTGCGCGCGCCGATCTGAATGCAGTCCGCATACTCGGCGACGAGGTTCGCGCCTTCTTCGTCGAGCGCTTCGGTGACAATGGGGAGGCCGGTCTCCTGGCGGGCCATGGCGAGTAGCTCGAGACCTCGCTTGCCCAAGCCTTGAAACGAGTACGGTGAGCTGCGCGGCTTGAACGCGCCGCCGCGAAGCGCCGTGGCACCCGCGTCACGAACGGCGCGTGCCGCGGCGATGATCTGCTCCTCCGATTCGACCGAGCATGGTCCGGCGATGATCACGATCTCGGTGCCGCCAAACGAGACGCCCGGGGCGATGGTGACCACCGTGTTGTCGTGCTTCCATTCGCGCGAGACCTGCTTGTACGGCTTGCTCACGTGAATGACTTCGGCCACGCCGTCGAGCGACTCGATTCGAGAGCCGTCGACGCGTCCATCGTTGCCGACGAGGCCCACGGTCGTGCGCGTTTCGCCCGGCATGGGCCGAGCGGAGTAGCCCATTTCCTCGATGGTTTTCACGACGCGATCGATCTGATCTTTCGTCGCGTGATTCTCCATGACGACCAGCATTACACGTCCTCGATGTCGATGAACCACCCGTCGAACGCGAGCGTCACGGGTCCAGCGTACTTCGCGCCGACGATGGAGCGAACGTCGACCTGCTCGACGGGTGGATAGAAATGCGTCAACGCCAGATGCCGCGGTGCCGCTGCCGCCGCGAGATCGGCGCACTGTTCGGGCGTCAGATGCTCACGGATTGCCATCTCGGTCGGCAGCGAACATTCGCAGACGAGGAGGTCGCACCCGTGAGCCCAGGCAGCCAGCGCGTCGGAGGGACCGGTATCGCTCGTGTAGACAATGCGGTGTCCGCCGCGCTCCATGGAATATGCCACACTCTCCGGCGCGTGGGGAACTGCATGGCACGTGAGGCGCACCCCGCCGGGAAGATCGATGGTATCGTCGGGAGTGACCTCGCGAATCGTCAGCGGAAAGCCCGGCGCCGTGAGCCACTCGCCGTATGCCGCGGCAAGACGTTCAAGCAACGCCGCCGTGCCCACCGGTCCGATGATCTCGACCGGCGCTGACCGCGGCGGAAGGAAACCGTACCTCCACGCAAACACCAGCGTGGGCAGGTCGCCGTGATGATCGATGTGGAAATGACTCAGCGCGACGTGCGTAATGGTTTGCCACTCGATTCCCAGCTCCGCCAGACGGCGCGTGACGCCGCTTCCACAGTCCACGAGAAGTCTGAGCTCGGGCGCCTCGAGCAGGTAGCCGGCGCAACTTCGCTGCGGCGACAGCGAGATGGTTCCAGTTCCGAGCGTCGTGAAGCGCACGACTACTGACCCTTGAACACGATCTTGATCGATTGCCGCGTTCCGTCGCCCTCGAACACGGCGACGTACACGCCGGGGGGAACAAAGCGGCCGGCGTCGTCTCGACCGTCCCACTCGAGGCCCTTCGCGCAGCCGGTGGACGTGCCGACATTCTGACGGCCGTATGCTCCCGAGTCCAGCATCCCGCTGATCTGCGGGCTTGGAATGACGTTCCGCACCTCGCGCAGCCGGATATCGTAGATCGTGAGCTTCACCTTGGCGTGGTGCGCCAGATCGAGCCAAAAGCACGTGACCGCCGATCGCTCTCCGCGCCCGAACGGGTTTGGGAAATTTTGATATAACAACGTGAATGTCGGCTGATCCGTGGAGGCGATCACGAACGAGCCTTCTTGCATCACCGATACCTGGTCGCCTGGGCGGCCGCCCTGCGCGCGCGCGTGCACCTGCCACCGATATGCCGTGTTCGATTCGAGCAGCTGAGGAAAGACGAACGACGTGTCGTTCAGACCCTCCCGGCTAAAGTCGGGCTGACCGGTGCGCTTGTTGATCACCGCAAGGTCCCATACCCAGAGACCGGGTGGCACCGTGATCGGCGGACTACTCCACACAAAACGCGGCGAGCGCGTGCTCAGGTTCGCGGGATTGCCCGCGGCCGGAGCGACCAGTCGCAGCCAGCTGCGAACGGGGTGCTGCGTTGGCGGCGTTTGCGCCACGACCGTTCCGAAGCGGTCCGACAAGCGCGCCCGAAAGAAGATCATGGTGCGCTCGGGCAACAGCGAGTCGACCGTGAATTGTGCGAACTCGTCGGCGGCCACGTTGATGTAGAACGGACTGCGGAACTGCGACTCCAACGACAGCTCGAGCGATACGGTGTACGGACCGAGGTCCGGTCGATTGTCCCTCGCCGTGATGGTCATCACTGGAGCCGGCGACGTACTATCGGCCGCGAGCGCCGAGATGGCCAGGGTGATGGTTTGAGCGCCCGACCGACTGCTTCCGCACAACAAGCCCGCCAGCACGCACGCCAGCACGCACGCCGCCGCGCGGCCCTTCACTCTCATACGGTGGTTGGCACCGCGCTGCCCATGACCGCGTCGGCGATCATGTCGTCGACCGACGGCGCACCGCGCATGCGAACGCTGACGAGCGACGACACGCCAGGCTCCTGCATCGTGACGCCATACACGGCGTCCGCCGCTTCCGTCGTGGTGCGCGGATTGTGCGTGATGACGATGAACTGTGTGCGCGTCTTGAACTGCGTCAACATCTTCACGAAGCGGCCCACGTTCGCGTCGTCGAGCGGTGCGTCCACCTCGTCGAGCAGACAAAACGGACTCGGCTTGGTGAGGAAGATGCCGAACAACAGCGACAGCGCGACGAGCGCGCGCTCGCCGCTCGACAGCAAGTGAATGCGCTGCGTCCGCTTCCCGCGCGGCGACGCGTGGATCTCGATGTCGCAGTCGAGCGGCGTGTCCGGATTCTCGAGGCGCAGGTCGCATTCACCGCCGCCGAACAGCGACATGAAAATTTGCCGGAAGTTTTCGCGAACCTGGAGGAACGTCGCCATGAACAGCTCTTTTGCCGTGCCGTCGATTTCGCGGATTGCCTGCAGCAGCTGTTGCTTGGCGTCGGCGAGATCGGCGCGCTGCCCAGTGAGGAAGTCCTGGCGCTTCACAGTTTCCTCATGCTCCTCGATCGCGAGCACGTTGACCGGACCCAGTCGCTCCAGCTCCTGCCGCAACGATTCGGTCTCGGCTCGAAGCGTTTCGTCATCGAGATCCACGGCCTCGGCTCCGGCCAGCATGTCCTCGAGCGGGCGGCGCCATTCGGCTTCGAGTCGCTCGCGAATGGCTGTCCGGCGGCCGCCAAGCTCTGTGTGCCGGAGCTCAGCGTGGTGCAACTCGTCGCTGTGGCTCTGCGACCGTCGCCGAGCTTCGTCGAGCGCATGCTCGGCGTTGGTCGAGTTTTCGTCGGCCGCGTGAACCGCGGTCTCCGCGCTCGCGAGGCGGCCTTCGCCGTCGGCGAGCGTCGCTTCACGCGTCTCCAGGTCGAGCTGCCAGCCTCCCATCTGTTCGGCCAGCGCGGAATCGGCTTGTGACAGGTCGGTGAGCTCCGAGCGCAGCGCCTCGAGTCTGGCACTTGCCGACTGGTGTTCTTCCGCCAGGCGCCGCTCGCGATCGTTGGCTACCTGGACGCGCGCCTGTGCCTGCGCTTCCTCGACCTGCGCGGTCGTGCGTGCCTCGCGCGACTCTTCGTGCGCGCGCTCGGCGACCGTCAACTGTTCGCGCGCATTCGAAACGACGCCGGTGCGTTCGGCGAGAGATTCGGTCAGCGTGCGGCCTTCCTCGTCGAGCCGGGTGAGCTGTTCGGTCAGCTGATCGCGGCGCGTAGAGAGGCGCTCGGTCAGTGCGTCGGCTTCCTGGACCTCGCGACCGGCGCGCTGCCGGCGACGTTCGATCTCCCCCTGCTGCTCAGCCGCGCGGCGAGCATCCACCTGCGCTGCCTCGAGCGCGGCCGACGCCTCTGTCACACGCCGCTCAGACTCCAGCACCGCGGCGCGCAACGTATCCGCCTCGGCCATGGCGTTCTGGCGCGCGCGTTCCGTGGCGGTGAGTTCGGCGCGAAGCGCAAAGAGCTCGGCGCGGCGGCGAAGCGGTCCGGGTCCGCCCGTGCTTCCGGGCAGCCAAATAGCGCCACGTGCATCGACGAACGCGGCGCCGTCGTCGACGGCGTGCGCATGACCGAGCAATGCACGAACCCAACTCCGTCCCGGCCCGGCCGCGTCGACCCGATGCGACAGCGCGTCGCTGAGGATTTCAATCTGATCCTCGCGGAGCGCGTCCAGCGGCAGCAGCAGGAGCGGCCCGGGGTTGGCCGTGGCGTGCCATGAACGCACCGCTTCGGCGGTAGCACCGTCGCGCACGAGCACAGCGTGAACCGTTGCGCCCAGGAATCGTTCGACGAGCAGGGCGGATGCCTGATCCGCGCTGATGAAATCGCTCAGCGGTCCGAGCACGGCCCCTTCGCCGAATTGCTCACGCTCGCGGAGAAGGCGCGCGGCGGCCGGGGCAAGTCCAACACGTTCGCGCTCGAGCGCATCCAGTGCGTTGACTTTGCCCTGCAGCGACGTGTGGGCCTCGTCTGCCCGGAACAGTTCGGCGCGTGCAATCGATTCGCGATCTCGCGTCTCGCGGTCGAGCGCGCGCACTTCGTCCAGCGTGATCGCCGCGGCGGCGGCGCGCGAGCGCGCTTCTTCCACCGCGACGGCGGCGGTTTCAAATTCGCGCTCGATCGACGTCAGCGCATCGGCGAGTTGCGTGCGATCCTGCGCCAGGCGGTCGAGTCGTTGCGTGAGCTCGTCGGTCTCGCGGCGCGCGCGATCGCGGTCGATGTCCACACGCCGCGAGCGTTCCTGCACCTCACGATGCTGGCGCTCCGCATCTTCGAGTGCGCTGCGCATCTTCGCCACTGCCTGGCGCGTCTCGTCTTCCGCGCGCTGCCGTCCAGCTAGCGTCTCACGAGCCTGGCGAAGCTGCTCTTCATTGACGGCGCGTTCGTTGGCCGCCTGTTCACGGTCCGTCAACACGCGGACGCCGTACGCCTCGCCTTCGTTTGCTTCCAGCTCGGCGCGCTGGCGGCGGGCCAGTGCATTGCGCTGACGCTCTTCCGCGACTGCCATTTCACTCTTGATCTGCTGCACGTGCTCGCGTTGCGACGATACCAGACGAAGCAACTCGGTCCGCTGTCCCTCGGCGGCGGCGCGATTGCCGTGGGCGGCGTCCCGTTCCTGCTCGGCCGTGAGAACGGCTTCTTCGGTGGCGGGGGCGCTCTCGCGGAGCACCCGCACGCGTTCGTCGAGACTCTGCAGCTCCTCGCCCCACGCTTCCATTTCGCGCTTGGCGAGCGCGATCTCGATCGTGAAGCGGCGGGACATCAGTTCCGAATACCGCTCGGCGCGCTTCCGTTGACGCGACAGGGAGCGAACCTGACTCTGCACCTCGGAGATGAGATCGTCCAAGCGCTGCAGGTCGACGGTCGTCTCCTCCAGACGGCGCTCCGTGGTGCGCCGGCGGTCCCGGTACAAACCCACGCCCGCAGCTTCCTCGAACAATTCGCGTCGATCGTCGGGCCGGTCGGAGAGCAGGGCGTCGATCATCTTGCTTTCAATGACCACGCCGGTATCGCCGCCGAGTCCCGTGCCGCGCAGCAGATCGGAAATGTCGCGCAGGCGACAGGGAGCGCGATTGAGGAAATACTCACTTTCGCCCGAGCGCGACAGCCGCCGCGTGATCACCACTTCCTGATACGCAACCGGGAGCGTGCCATCTTCGTTCGAAAAATGCAGCGAGACTTCGGCGACGTTTACTGCCCGGCGCGCCGACGAGCCCTGGAAGATGACCTCTTCCATCTTGGCGCCGCGCAACAGACGTGCGCGCTGCTCGCCGAGCACCCAACGCACCGCGTCCGAGACGTTCGACTTGCCGCAGCCGTTTGGCCCGACGATCGCCGTGACGCCCGGATTGAAAACCATTTCGGTGTTGTCGGCAAACGATTTGAAGCCGTGAAGCTCGAGCTTGGTCAGCCGCACTAGAACGGTCTCCCTTTACGGTACACGAGTACTGGCGTGATGTTGGATGCGCGAAGTGATGCGGCGTACAACGACGACTGTTCGGGCGACTCGAACGCTCCGACGAGGAGCCACGCAGTTCCGTTCTGTTGCCGAAGCGCGTACACCGGCTGTCCGCGGTCCGCGTAGGTCGCCAGCGTTCCAGGGACGGCGGTCGCCGGAACGGAGTCGATCAAGAACGCAAACGGCAGTCGCGCGACCCCTTCGTCCCCGATGAGCTTTTTTCGTTTTTTCAACGCATCGAGCAGCGAATCGGCGCCGGATCGGGTTGGGTAGGCGCCGCTGATCACCTTGAACCAGCGCGCTCCCTGCACCAGAACCGACGCGAAGGTCGCTGCCGGCAAATCCTTGCCGTCTTGTTGCAACTTCAAGATAGCACCGGCCTGCGTATTCGCAGCCATGAGTTGAACCGCGAATGCCGACGCGATGGCGGAGTCGGCGGGATTCGCGACGCGTGGTACGGTCACCAGCGCCGCGGCGGCGGTGTCCAGTGTCGAGTCGCGAATCGAGGTGTCGGCACGCGTGACGTTCACTTGCGTCAGACCGCGCGTCGTGTCCGGGTTGCGACCCGTCGTTGGGCGACCGCCCTTGGCAAGCGGACGATATGCAAGCCACGCTGCTACGGCCGCGGCCACGAGCGTCAGCGCGATCCCGGCGACCGACGCAATTCGCCATTTGGACCAGCGGTCGGGCACCGGCACTGCGATGTCAGCGGGAACGAGGATGTCCGATGGTGCGCGTCGCGGTTCGCGAACAGATCCTATCACGCGCGACACCGAGAGTCCGCTTGGAATCGCGTCTCCCACGAGAATCGCACCGTCCGTCGCGGCAACCAGATCGTCGATGTGTGGAGCGCTTGCGGGAACGGCCAGAACGAGAAGTGCTTTGACTTCGCGAAACCCCGCGGCAAGCCGATGCCACCGCGGGTTGGGGAGAATGTCTTCATAGGTCGGTGGTTCAGTGCCGCTCGGCATGACGTAGAGCTGACCGGCGCCGGGAACGAGGTACGCAATGCGGCTAAGTGAGACTCCGTACAGGAAGCTGTCGACGAGCCCGTGAGGGTCGTCGCTTTCCACGAGGTCCTGAATAGGCGGCGATTCAGCGAAGAGGTCACCGACGGCAACGCGCCTGGTCACCGCCTGTGTCCGTGCCAAGCCAACGGCCACCCGTCCGGTCGCGACGGGATCGGAGCCGATTACGACGAGCGCGTTGTATTGGCCCAGGCGTTTGCCGAGCTCCAGTCCGGCAGCCTCCCAGTCGAACGCGCGCTTTGGAGGTGCGATCGTCACGGTGTACCGCGGTAGACGACGTACGTTTGGTTCGCGGCCCGACCGTAACGGTCGGCCTCGGCTTGTGTGGCGAATGGTCCCAGAATAATTCGGTAGACCGCGGTTCCTTCAACGACTCCCGTCGCAACGCGCGCCGTTTGGCCGCCGGCGACGATCTTGGCCGCCTGTTCTCGCGCCTTCGTCTCGTTCAACAGCACCGCGAACGAGACAATGAAGCCCATCTTCGACGAATCGACCGCCGGCTTTGGTACGGGATGCGGGGCCGTGACGGTCTCTCGGGCCGGCGGCGGCGGTGCAACCAGCTTGGTGGTGGTATCACTGTCCTTCGCAACCACCGGCGCGCTATCGAGCACGGCGGCGCGCGGCCGAAACCCGCTCCACACGAACGGATACCAATAGTCGGCCGCGCCGCCCGTCGCCCGACGAACGAGCCGCAGCGTCGACGCGTCGAGGAATGCCACGTCGTTGCGGTCCGTCACGACGATTGCTCCGTCTGGCGCAACCAGCGGCAGGTCCCCGCGCCACGCGGAATGGACGGTGCCGAGAACCTTGTCCGCGCCGATGCCGACGACCCACACGGAATCGCCGGCCGCCGCGCGGACGAGCACATACCGACCGAACGGATCAATCCGCAGATCGCGCGGCCGGCCGGGAAGCGGCACTCTCGTCGTCACGCGATCCTGATATCGGTCAATGATATCGAGCGTGTTGGACGAGTCGGTGAGAGCAAAGAAGCGATCGCCGCTCGGCGTTGAAGCCAGCGCAGTGATGCGCCCACCGATCGTGATTCGATTTCCCACCGTCATCGCGCGCGCATTCACGCCACTGAGTGAACGATCCTTCGACAGAAAGTAGATCCGATCGCCGAGCGGTGCGCCCACGCCGTCCGTCACGCTGCCGACGGTGAGCGAGTCGAGGATGCGTGTGTCAGGCGGATGCACTTTGTAGAGTCGCGCCGAGTCGCCCCCGCCGGCGAGGACCAGCAGCGTTCCGCTCGAGTGCGGGAACACACGCGTCGCGGGACGCGGTGGTTTGAATGCCCAATTGCCGGAAGGCGTGAACCGCGCGATGGCGCCGTCTGTGCCAACGCCGTAAATGGTTGAAGCGTCGACGGAGACGATGTCGCGCAGCTTGCCCGCTTTCGGGTGCGTGACCGTGCCGACTCGCAGATCGAGCCAGAGGGGAAGACCGCGCGCGTCCACCGCGGCGATCAACCCGGCGTCGGCGTCGAACGCGAGAATGCTCTCGATCGACGGAGCGGCATCAGTGGCGGTCCAGACGGTCGAGTCGATGGCGGGATACGCCGTGACGCGCGCGACTCCGCCGTCCTGCGGGACGCGCAGCATGAGCGCATCGGGGCCACGCAGAGCGGGCGCCGATGAAGCTGTTTGAGTAGCGGGTGGTTTAGGGCGGTCGCCGCCGGAGCACGCGGCGAGCACGACCGCCAACGCGATGAGCGAACGCACGCGAGAAAGATAGTCCGTGGAGTTCCTGCGAGAAACGGCGGATTCACGTCTTGCGGAGAACGGCAGGGCTCGTCGCCCGACATCCGGTTGATCGGGCGTTTTGCCAGAGAATCAGACCGCGTGCACTCTCAAAATGATGGCCAGAGCGACCAGGTCCACACGCCTCGGCGACCCGCCTGGTCCACGGGGATCGCGTAATCCCAGCGAAGGATGGCGTAGTTGAAGAGGTTGAGCCGCACGCCGAACCCATAGCTTCGAAGCGGATACCGCGCCGTGTTGAGGTCGAACCCCGATGGTCGCGAACCGTAGATCGTCTGGCCTTGCGACCACGCCAGACCGGCGTCGTAGAAGAACAGACCATCCAACGGGGGCAGATCTACCGGCAAGAATCCGAGCTCCACACGCCGGATGAGCGGGAACCGCAACTCGACGTTCGCCACCGCGACGCGACTGCCGAGCAACTGAACGGCGCTGCAATTGGTTGGATTCGCGCCGATGACGGGACAGCTCAGATAGAACGTGCTGTTCCGGTCGTAGCCGCGCACGTAGTCGGGTCGTGCAATGTATTTGGGGAACGCATTCTCGTCCGGCCCCGCCGACACGTCGGCGTACAGGCGCGTCGCGACCGTCAGATAGTTGAACAGAATCGGATCGTAGCGCCGATAGTCGGCGAGGTACTCCACCCAGTTGTACGCGCCGACCACCGGACTCACCTGAAACCGCAACCGGCGGCCCATGACCGGGCCCGTGTTCCCGAACAGCGTGTTGTCGGAGACGACCGCGATCTGTCCGTCAAAATAATTCAGCGTCGGATCGCGATGCGTGCTGTCCACCGAATACGCGCCCGCGGACGTCCCGTTGAGAATCTGTCGCGTGACGAATGAGCGGCTGCGGTCGATGTTGTTGAAGCCCGCGCCAAACTCGATCCGCGTGAACCGGTTGAGCGGGTATGCGGTGACGCCGAATGCCTGCCGCGCCACGTACGTCGTGATCTGCTGATTCTCGGTCGCGACGCCGGGAACCTGGGTGTTCGACAACGAGTCGGACGACAGGAAGTAGTACGGTGCCTGCGAGAGCGCCGTAGAGTACTGCCAGCGCCGCGAGAGATTCGTGTAGCCGAGGAACGCGCGCGCCTCGCTCACGCGGCCGTTGATCTCGCCCGAAATTGCCAGGTGGTTGTTGCCGAGCATGTCGCTCAACACCACGGTGGTGCCGCCAAACACGTTGCGTCCGAACGCATCGGGTGAATAGCCGATCGTTGGCCGCGTCACGTAGTCGGGTTGCAAGCGCATCCGATACGGATTGATCCGAAACTTGGTCGTGTCGGGGAGCGCGAAGTCGAATGAGTCGAGCAAGGCCGTGACGGACACCGACTTCGTCGCCGAGTCGGCAGCGGGCGACAGCGCGATGACGGTCGGCGCTGGAGGATCGCGGTACGGCTCTCGCTTGAGGGCGCGCGGGTTGTTGAGCGTCCAGATGGTGTATTGAGCGTTCTCATAATACGTGAACGCCAGCCGGTCGGCCTGGCGCGCCCAGCTGATCGCCGGGCTGTACTCGGTGATCGCCGAGACCGCGCCGGGCACGTTGGTCAATTCGTACTGCTCGCGCGCGTCGAGATCATACAGAAAGATGTTCGCCGTGCCCGTGCGGTCGGACAGATAGGCAATCGAGCGTCCATCGGGCGACCACTGTGGGTTCAGATTGAGCCCGTTCTGATTTGGAATGACGGTCGTTCTACCAGTGGCCAGATCGAGCAGCGTGATGCGCCAAGGCTTGAACCGCAACAGCTCGAAGCTCGCGCTGTCGCGATCGCTGGCGAAGGCGATCGTTTTGCCGTCCGGCGACCATTGGGGTTGGAGATCGCCGAATCGGTCGTTCGTCAGCCGGCGCGGCGGGCCGCCCGATGTCTTGACGATATAGAGATCTGTAATGCCTCCCAAGCTGCCGCTGAACACGATTTCGGTCCCGTCCGGGGACCAGCTTGGCCCCGTAACTCCCTCCATGTCGAAGTCGAATCGCTTGACCGTCTTGTGCGACTTCACGTCGAACAGGTACAGCACGTCCTTGCCTCGCCGCTGCGCTGTGATTGCCAGCAGTCGGCCGTCCGGAGAAAACGCGCTCTGCGAATAGAGGAACCGGAGCTCCTCGAAGTTGGGATCGAGCTCGCTCTCGGCCAGCCGGGTGATCCGTTTGCCGGTTTCTCCATCGCCGAGCCAGAGATCGATGAAGACCTGGCCGCGAAGAAAACTTCCGTTCGACAAAAACGCGATGGACCTGCCGTCGCTGGACAGCGCGGGCGCGAGAAAGATCTCACCGCCGCTCTTCTTCGCCGTGAGCAGCGGTTGTGCAAACTTCCGCGGCCGGTCCATCGATCCCACGGCCGGAAGGAGTCGGGTCTGCAGATCCTCGCGCCATTCGTCGCTCAGGTCCTCGAACGAAATGCCAAGCTCGCGGCGGAACGCGCGTTCCACGCCGACGCTCGGCACGCCGTTCATAATCTGGCCGATGACTTCGTCGCCCCACTTCTGCCCAATGTACGCCCACAGCGAATGACCAAACCGATACGGAAAATATTTGTCCGGTTGGTTGGTCATCTGCTCGATCGTCGGAATTCTCCCGTTGAGCGCCGCGTCCCGCATCCATGCGGTTGTGATCGAGCTGTTGGCGCCGAGCGACAAATACTCCGCCATGCCTTCGGCGAACCAGAGCGGCGGCAGGTACTGCACGAGCGTTTGCAGTCCGTTGCCCGCCTTGCCGCGCGCGAAGATGTCGTACTGGAACGCGTGCACCATCTCGTGCATCAGCACGTGCTCAAAGCTCTTGTAGTCGCCGGTGAAGTTGAGGAGCATGCGATGACGCATGGCTTCCGTCACACCGCCGGTGCCTTCGCCAAGATCGCCCGTGACGTTGTTCTGTCCGAAGTCCGTTCGCGACGAAAAGAGCATGATCGGCTTCTTTTCGCGGAACTGGTGATCCAACATGCGCGACAGCCGTGCATACGCGCGCTCGGCCATCCGCGCCGCGTCCATCACCGCCCGGGATTCTTCAGGGTAGTAGTAGATCTGAAAATGTTCGGTGTTCTGAACTTCCCACTTGAAGTTGTCGTACTGCACCTGATTCTGCCCGAAATAGTTCTGCGCCCCGGCCGGTGCCGAGCCGAGCGCGCCTCCGGCGATCAGGAGCGCGAGACTCGCGACGAATCGCAGGCTCCCGCGCCCGAACAGCTTCACGCACCCGTGCCTTGTCCGCTCGCCAGCGGAACGTGCTCGGCGTCGGCCCATAGCCGCTCGAGTTGGTAGAAGTTGCGCAGCGTCGGGTGGAACACGTGCACCACGAAATCGACGAAGTCGAGCAGCGCCCAACGGCCTTTCTCGATTCCTTCGACGTGATGTGCGCGCGCGCCTTCTTTCTTCATGTCCTCAGCGACGTGCTGGCCGATGGACCGCACATGCGTGTCCGACGTGCCGCTCACGATGAGGAAGAAATCGGTCATCTCCGTGACGCCCCGGAGGTCGAGGAGCACAACGTCCTGTGCCTTGTAGTCGAGCGCGATTTGGGCGGCGCGCTGCGCGAGCGCGAGGGAGTTGGAAGTCTTGGAATTCGTCGAAATCGTAGTCGATGGCATGAAGTCGGGGTCGGGGCTCCTGGATCCAGACGGCCTGTCGCCAAGTCCGCTCTATGGAGGATAACGACGTGGCCACCCTTTGTAGAGCATTCCGCCTCTTTGGGACGATCCGTTGCACCCCAACCCGGCTCGTGAAAAGGACACCTACGCGAAGACGCCGCCCCTACTGACCACTGCAATCCCGGCGCACCGGTCCACGTTCATTCGCCGCGGATGGCTACCATGGGGTCGATGCGGCTCGAGTGGCGCGCGGGGATGTACGCGCCAAGCAATGCGGTGCAGAGCGCAATCCCTCCGCCGATGACGTAGGTTCTGGGGTCGAGGCGCGACACGCCGTACAGCGTCGCCTGGAGGTAGCGCGTGGCAAACACGCCGCCGAGAATCCCAGCCGCGATCCCGCCCAGGGCCATCAGTGTGGCGTCGCGCAGGATGCCAGCCTGCACCACGCCGCCGGTTGCACCGAGCGCCATCCGTACACCGATGTCGTGCGTCCGGGTCGTGACGATGTACCAGATGACGCCGTAGATCCCGACCGCCGCAAGCAGAAGCGCGATCACGCCGAACGCCGTCAGCGCCAGCATGGCAAACCGCCGGTCGGCGGCGCTCCGCTCAATTCGTTCGTCCATGGTGCCGAGCTGGGCGGCCGACCCTGGGTAGAGCTGTCGAAGCCGAGCGCGGACCGCGGGAATGAGCGCAGCTGGATCGCCCGCAGTCCGAACAACGGCGACCAGCTGACCTTCTGTATTGTTGGGATGCTGGGCGAGGGGAACGTAGATCTCGTTCTGCGATCCACGCGGCATCGTCCAACTCGACGCCTCGGCCACCACGCCCACCACGGTCAGCCATTGGTCGTACAGAAAGTTGGTCCCAATGCTGCGGCCAATCGGATCCTGTCCGGGCCACAACTTCTCGGCGATCCCGGGTGTGATGACCGCGACCAGTGCTGCCCCGGTTCGGTCGGCGTTGGTGAACGCTCGTCCGCGAACGACGGGTTGGCGAAGCACGGCGAAATAATCCGAGCTGATGATCCGAAAGCCCGCGAATGCCGGCCAGTCGTGATCTCCCGGGTCGGTCACGCGACGCACAGGCGCAGACATGTTGCCCCACGAGAGCGGAAGTCTGCTCGTGAAGGCGGCGCCTGTCACACCGGGCAAGGTGCTCAAGTCGCTCCGAATTTGCTCCAAACGGTCGGCGTCGCCCCGCCGTGGTGTGATCGCGGCCGTGACGATGCCCTGTGAGTCGAACCCGGTGTCGGCGGTGAGAATATTGTGAAGTGTTCGGATCAAGAGGGTCGAGCCAATCAGTAGCACCACGGCAAGCGCGATCTCGAATCCGACGAGCAACCGCCAGACCGGTGCGCGCACCGTCATCGCCGTTCCGCGACCGTCGCGGAGCGCGAGTCCCGGATCGCGGTGAGCGAGGCGAAACGCCGGATACACCCCAACCACCAGCACCGTCGCGACCGCAACGGAAACGACGAACGCGCCGACGCGCGCGTCGACCCCAAGCTCATTGAGTCGCGGAATCAGATTCGCGCCGACGGAGCCGATGACATGAATTGCGCCGCCCGCAAGGGCCGTTCCCATTGCGGCTCCGCACAGCACGAGAAGCCCGCTCTCGAGTACGAGTTGGCGCACGAGCCGCGTGCGGGACGCGCCGAGTGCCGCACGGACGACGATCTCTCGTTCGCGCGCGCGCCCGCGCGCAAGCAGGGCGCTCGTGAGATTTGTGCAGGCGATCAGCAACACCAGCGCGGCCGCGCCGAATACGATGGCCAGCATGGTGCGATAGTCGGCGACGAGATAGTCGCGGAGGAGGCGAACGTCAGCCCCGGCAGCCTGCGTCTCGTTGCCGTAGATGGCACGCAACGACTTCGAGAGCGACGTCATCTCGGCGCGTGCCGATTGAAGCGTGGCGGTCGGGGCAAGCCGGGCGACCACCAAATAGTTGTGCGCACTCCGCACTGTGCCGGGGAGTGCCTCGTGCGGAAAGTAGAGATCGGCCTGGTTGATGAACCGGAAATTGGGCGGCAACACGCCGACCACCGAAATCGGCGTGTCGTCGAACCGAACGCTGCCCAGCGGCATGCGGCCGCCCATTTGCGTTTGCCAGAACTCATATGACACCATCGCTGCGCGTACGGTCCCAACAATGTTCTCATCGCCGGTGAATTCGCGGCCGATGATCGGCGTTACGCCCAGGATGGCAAAGAACCGTCGTGAAACCCCCATGATCGTCACCCGCAACGGATCGCCACCCGTTGCACTCGGCCAAACGGTCTCCGCACCGGACGACATCGCCGACGCGACGCCGCTGAACGAGCGAGCGGCCTCGCGCCAACTCACGAAATTCGGATACGACGGCGGCAACAGCGCTTGCTCCGCCGTTTGCTCGCGCACGAACACGAGGCGATCCGCCTCTCGGTAGGGCAGGGGCTTCAGCAGCACAGAGTCGAGCACGGTGAATGCGACGGTGGTCGCGCCGATGCCGAGTGTGAGCGTGAAGAGCGCGAGCGCGGTGAAGCCCGGACTCTTGCGCAGCGAGCGAGCCGCCCAGCGTAGGTCTTGCATACCGCCCTCCATGGTGTGAGCGCCACGTTCGTCGCGCGTGGCATCGGTGATCTGACCAGAGTTGCCAAAACGAGCGATCGCGCGTGCACGCGCCGTGACGGGGTCGCAGCCGTTAGAGATCTGTCGTGCCGTCTCCAACTCGAGGTGGTAGGCGATCTCTTCGTCGAGGTCGCGATCGCGCGAGTGGCCGCGGAGATCGGCGGCGCGCTGCCGGAGTGCGTCGAGCCACGACATTCAGGCCTCCTGCGCAGCGGCGCGCAGCACGCGATCCACGCCGCCGATCGATCGGCGCCACCATTCGACTTCCGACTCCAGCTGCCGCCTGCCGCTCGCGGTGAGTCGGTAGTAGCGAGCCCGCCGATGGTTCTCCGTGGCCCGCCAGTCGGCGACGAGCCAGCCGCGGCGGAGCAGTCGCTGAAGCACGGGGTAGACCGCGCCTTGCTGCACCGCGCACACGCCGCCCGACAACCGTTCAATGCGCTCGGCGATTCCCCAGCCGTGCATGTCGCCCAGACTGAGCGCCTTGAGGATCAGCATCTCAAAGGTGCCCGGCAGCAGATCGCCGGTCTCTCTGCCCATCGCCCGCTCCTGTATGTGACTTACGGGAAGGGAGACACCAGTCGGCGCGAAAGGGTTGGGTCGTGCGCACCGTCGGACGAAAACGACAACGGCCCCGATTGCTCGGGGCCGTTGCGTGGTCTACTGGTCGCGCTGAAACGCTACTGCTTGATCACCCAGACGCGAACTTCCGGTTTCACGTCGGCATGCAGACGAATTGGCACGCGATAAACGCCGAGCGCTTTGATCGGCTCGTGCAGGTCGATCTGTCGCTTCTCGATGTGGAAGCCCTGTGCCTCGAGCTGCGCGGCGATGTCCGACGCGGTCACGGACCCGAACAGCTTGCCTTCGTCGCCCACGCGCGCCGAGAAGGTCAACGAGACCTGCTCGAGCTTGTCCGCGTGAACCTGCGCGGCGGCCCGACGCTCGTTCTCGGCGGCATCCAAGCGGTCACGCTCCTGGCGAATGCGCTTGAGATTGCCCGGCGTCGCTTCGTACGCGAGACCGTGCGGCAGCAAATAGTTGCGCGCGTATCCCGACTTGACCTTCACCACGTCGCCGGGGCTGCCGAGATTCTCGACTGCTTGGCGGAGAATGATTTCCATGTTTGACTCCGATCGTTTGTGTCGAACTTTATGGTGTAGGACGCGCGCGTTTGCGCCAATCCGCCCAGGTGTCGCCGAGACCCAACGCGAGCGACGTCACACCGAGCATCATGAACGCGAGCGCGGCAAAGACGTTGATGACGGGAGCCAGGAGCAGAATGAAACCCACCGTGAGCGTGACACCGAGACTGCCCGGCGCCATGAACCAAGTGAGCACTCCAAAGCCGCGCACGGCGTAAAGCGCGCCGAAAAAAATGAGAAGATTCTTCCCAACGCCGTGTAGTGCTTTGAGCGTTGGGAGCAACATGACCGTGAGGCCGACGATCAGGCCCCACACCAACTGGTCGTTGAAGCGGAAATCGCGCAGCGGCCGAAGCGGCGACCCTATGCGCGATCGTGCGAGGCGATGATACGTGCCCCACGCGAGCGCCAACGCCGCCAGCGATTGCAGCGCGAGCAGCGCGGGGAAGATGACCAAGCCGCCGCTCGACAACTGCGACAACTCGGTCGCCGTCTCCGTGGGCAGTTGCGCCAACGCCGGCACCTTGGCCGACAGATCCGCCCACTCCTTTGGGTAGGTCTGAATGGTGGCGTTCAGCGTCGTCATCGTCTCTTTGTTTCGACGCGCGAATTCGTCGGCAACCGTCTTCGCGGCCTGGCTCGGTGACACCGGACCGAGGAGGCTCATGATCGTGGCGACAACCAACGCGGTCGCCAACGCGATCATCGATCGAGAAAACAGCGGCCGGCTTGCGCCGAACAAACACACGAGGCCAAACGCGCCGGCGAGCAGCAGACTCCAACCCCGAACGAGATTGTAGAAAGCCATCGGCGCGGCGGGCGATTGCGCGGTCATCAACGCGGCGATCGCCACCCACGCGATCGCTGTGAACGCGCGGCCACCGGCCCACCAGCCCACGAGGGAACAGGCGGCAATTGCCGGGACGAGCAGGAGCATAGTCTGCTCCACCGGCAACACGGCGCGCATCTGCGGAATCATCGGCACGACGAGAAACGCCACGATTGCGATGAGGAACTTGCCCCATCCGCGCTCGGCGGTCGCCGCGGCGTCAGCCGGTGCTTCCTTGGACACGCGCCCGAACATCGCTACGCCTGCATCCCGCGAATGTACGGAATGATGGCGAGGTAACGCGCGCGCTTGATGGCCGTGGACAGCTGGCGCTGATGGCGCGCGCAGACGCCGCTCAACCGGCTCGGCAAAATCTTGCCGTGATCCGTGATGAAGCGGCCGAGCGTACGGTCGTCCTTGTAATCGACAAAGCGGACGCGCGTTTCGCAGAACGGGCAGGTTTTGGTTGGGCGTCGCATGGCTATTCCTCGTCCTCGTCGTCATCCGCGTCGCGGCGACGGGCGGCCAGGGCGAGCTCTTCCTCGGACATCGGCGGGGCGCCGACTTCGTGCTCGAAGAGCGTGATGAGGTGGCGGATGAGTCCGTCGTCGAGCTTGATGGCGCGCTCGTATTCGGGGAGCGTGGCGGTGTCGGCGCCGAAGCGCGCGATCACGTAGTAGCCGGACTCCCGGCGGCCAATGGGATACGCGAGCTGGCGGCGTCCCCAGTGATTGAGCGCGAGATCCCCGGGATTTCCGAGGAGGGTGTGAAACCGGCCGAGCTTGTCGGCGATGGCGGCATCCTCGAGCGTGGAGTCGAAGACATAGACCGCCTCATATTGACGCATCATGCGTTGGCAATCCTCCCTTTGGTCGTACCGCCCCCCGCTGGTTGCCGGAGTAGGGGGAGGGGAAATGTTGTGGCCGCGCCTGAGTAGGCGAAGCAAGGCAAGCCCTTAATCATAGCTACGACAGCAGTTTGCCTCAAGCGGCACTCATCGCTACGCCACCAGGGTTGCCTCGAGACGCGCTCAGTCGGCCGTTTCGGCGCTGAATTGGTACCGAGCCAGGTGACCCGGAGCGCATTCTCGGGGTTCGGCTGGCACCCTACATGCTTTCGACGTGGGGGCGAGGTGACCCCGGGGGGGGGCGCCAGGGTACGACTACAGGTGTTTGCAGGTTCTCTGTGTGGAGGGGGTATGCGAGGAATGCGACTGGTGATCGGCTTATTTGCCGCCGGGACAGCGTTGACGACGGCGACCGCTTGTTCTCACACCGACGAAGCAGCGGGCGACGTCTCGCCTTCGAATGCGGTTTTTGTCAAAGTCTCCAACAACAACTATCTCGACATGGATGTGTTCGCCGTGAGTCGCGGGGTTTCGACCCGGCTCGGAATGGTGACCGGCAATGGGTCGGGAAGCTTTGTCATCGACCGCTCGCTTGGCGGATCGGACGTGCGCATCGTCGCGAACCCGATCGGCGGAAGCGGCCGCGCCACGACGGGCTCGCTCGCCGTCGCACCGGGTCAGACGATCGATTTCCGAATCGCGCCGGCGCTTGGAAACAGCAGCGTGATCATCCGGTAGGCTCCGCGTCGCACGATTGGTTCGTGCAACGACTCACGACTACGGACGCACGACGATCCCGGCGGGCGGGTGCTCGCCGTGCGTCAGCGCGATCAAGGTGGGATAGACCGCGGCGGGATTTGGCGTTCGCTGCAAGGGATCGATCACGTTGTGCGCGAGGCCAAGCGAATCTGGAAATTCGTACACGCTCACTGCGGCACCGCGCGCGTTCCAGATGCGCGCGACATCGAGGACAGGCGCGGTCTTTACCGTTCGGTCGTGTGCGTTCACGAGAAACAACATTTCGGTCTTCGTTGGCGTGAGGCGGTCGGCGTCCCGTCGCACGGCCATTCCAAATCGCAGAACCTGAGCGAGGCCGTGGGTGGCAAAACCGGGATCCCGGTCCGGGCGCTCGCTGTCCGACGCTGCACGCCGCGTGACGTTCGGGACGTGCGCGCCCAGGTTGACGAGCGGCCGCTCGAGCATTGATGGGACGTGCGTTGCCTCGAACGGCGGGGCAATGATCACGGCGCGGCGAACCTCGCTCCGATGCTCGCCGGCCCACGCGGCCATGGTTCCACCAACACTGAGTCCCACCACGATCACCGAGTCGCCCAGGCCCGCGGCGATGTCGACGGCGGCGTCGCCGGCGCGCGAGAGCTCGGGCGCCGTCAATCGAGCCAAATCGCCGACGTTTCTCGCGCGCTCCGCATGGTGCGGCAGACGCGGCACGAACACGTTGTCACCGCGGGCGTACAGCGATTCGGCGAGTGCGGCGAACTGTCGGGGAGAATCGGTGAAGCCGTGAAGCAGCACGACCGCGCGCGCGGTGCGTGCGCCGTGCGTGAGGAGAATAGACGCTCCGCCCGCGGCGGCGACGACCTTGTCCGCGGCGATCTGCCGTTCCGCGCGTTCGACGGCTGCGTCGAATGTGACCGTTGGATTGGGATGTGATTTGACGTCGCCGGCGGATGCCGGAACCACCGCGGCCAAACCCAGGGCCAGCATCGCACCGCGCCAGATGGCACCGAGGCTCGGGACGACAGTGACGATCACGTGCAATTCTCCGTGGAGTTGGTCGGTCGGCGGCGCGCGCCGGCGATGCATGCGCCATGAATTTAGCGCGAGGTATCATACGCCGAACCTTGCGCAAGGATTCACAGAGGTGGTCAGGGGGCACACACCGGTTCGTCCGCAAGACATGCATCCGCGCTGCTCGAACAGGTGATCGACAACGGAGTCGGCGACACCGTCTCCACGCTTCACGCAGCCGTCAACGACACCACCACGCTCCGATGCCGGGTGCAGTCGCCCGGTCAGGTCGTGATCGAGAGGTGCTGACGGACCGCAGCTGAGCACACTCCCGATTGGCTCAGTTTTTCCCGGTGGAATTGGATCTACCACCAGGCTGCTCGCCGACGTACCGTCCGCACTGAGCGCGGTGGCCGCGCGCATCGACACCGCGTGGCCCGGCGGCATTCGGGTCGACGCGGCGCGTTCCGGCCAGGTTGATGACGAAAATCCAATAGCTAACGGTGCTGCCATTGAGAAAGCTCATCGTATCGATGTTCGTAACCGTCGACGGCTTCATTGCCGGGCCGAACGGTGAGCTGGACTGGATGCCCGGAAACGGAACGCCCGACACAGAAGTGGATGCGCACATGGACCGGTTGTTCGACACCGTGGACACAATGGTGTTGGGGCGCGCGACGTACCAGCTGTTCGCGGATTTCTGGCCGACTGCAACGACGACCGACGATCCCGTCGCCGACAAGCTGAATAGCACTCCGAAGGTCGTGTTTGCACCGAGCCTCGAGATGGTCGAGTGGGGCAAGTGGAACAATGCGCGGCTCGCGACCGGAAGCGCCGTTGACGAAATCCAAAAACTGAAACAGCAACCCGGGAAAGACGTGGTGATATTTGGCGGCGCGACTCTGGTGCAGTCATTCACGGCACTTGGCTTGATCGACGAGTACCAGTTGTTCCTCGTGCCGGTGCTGCTGGGCGGAGGGAAGCTCCTGTTCACCACTTTCGAGGAGCGGGTGAAGCTGCGGTTGTGGAAAACAGAAATGTTCTCATCGGGCGTCGTGTTGCTTACCTATTCGCTTGACAAAAAACACCCGTCACCAAATGGGACGTGAGGATTGACTCCCGAGATCGGAGGTTCGCCCGTCCCGGAACGTGGTCAGCCGTACCGGCGCGGTCGCTGTCCGAGTGCAAAACGATGCCACCATCACCGGCGACGGACGCATCTCGGCCGCGAGCATCAAGATGTTCGGCGCCGACGGAAATCCGATCAAGGGCCGGCTCGTGGAACTTCGTTCTGCGCAGTCCGGCGATTCAGTCAAGCGCGACGTACTGTGGGGTGACAGCACACAGACTCGCACCGGGCGTGTTGTCGTTGCGCGGTTCGGCGCGCCGCGTTCCAAACGGCGCAGCCGGCGGCATGCTTCGTCGCCCGCTCCGACGCGATCACACGTTGAAGCGGAACAGCATCACATCCCCGTCCTTGACGATGTATTCCTTGCCCTCGGCTCGCACGGCGCCCTTTTCGCGCGCGCCCTTCCACCCGCCGTTCGCGAGAAAATCCTCATAGCCTGCCGTCTCAGCGCGAATGAAGCCGCGCTCGAAATCGGTGTGGATCACTCCGGCGGCCACTGGTGCCGTGTCCCCGCGATGAATCGTCCACGCGCGCACTTCCTGCTCGCCTGCCGTGAAATACGTCTGCAGCCCGAGCAGGTGATATCCGCCGCGAATCAGTCGATCCAATCCCGCCGACTCGAGCCCGAGTGATTCGAGAAAGCCGCGGCGATCCTCCTCGGGAAGCTCCGCCAACTCTGCTTCGATCTTCGCCGAGAAGGGAACGACTTCCGCGTGCTCGCCGCTCGCGGTGATCGCCGCGCGCAACGCCTTGATGTGCGGGCCTTCGTCGCCGGCCAGCTCGGCGTCGGTGACATTCGCGGCGTAGAGGATCGGTTTTAGCGTGAGCAGCGACAGTGGCGAGAGCACCGCGCGATCCTCCGCCGAGAGCCTCTCGTGCCAGAGCGCGCGTCCCTCGGCGAGCGCGGTGTTTGCTTTCTCGAGCGCGGGGAGCTCGGCGAGCGAGTCCTTGTCGCCGGTCTTCGACGCGCGCTTCACGCGATCCAGGCGCTTTTCGACGACCGAAAGGTCGGCGAGCGCGAGCTCGAACTCGATGACCTCGCGGTCGCGCACCGGGTCCACCGAGCCCATGACGTGCAAGACGTCGTCGTCGTCGAACGCGCGAACGACGTGGACGATCGCGTCGGTCTCGCGAATGTTCGCGAGAAACTGATTGCCGAGGCCTTCGCCCTGCGAGGCGCCTTTGACCAAGCCGGCAATGTCCACGAACTCCACGGCCGCCGGCACAGTGCGCTGCGGCTCGACGATTCTCGCCAGCTCGTCGAGTCGCGGGTCGGGCACATTCACCCGGCCCACATTGGGTTCCTTTGTGGCGAACGGATAGTTCGCCGCGAGAACGCCCGCCGAGGTGAGCGCGTTGAACAGAGTCGACTTGCCGACGTTCGGCAGTCCGACGATTCCGAGCCTGAGCATATGAGGACTATAAAGAGAAGGCGACGGTGATCAAACGGGATCGCCGGTGTCGCCAGTGAACCGATTCATGACGGGAACGATCCCGTCCTTCACCCACAGCTCGAGCGCTTCGGTGAACGCGGGCATCAACTCTCGTACGACCGCTTCTTCCCGCTTCCCGAAATCATCGAGCACATAGTCCTTCAACTGTCCGCGCCGCGTCGGATCGTCCGGCGCGATGCCGATGCGAAGGCGCGTGTACTCCTGCGACCCCACCGCACCTTCGATGCTCTTCAATCCGTTGTGGCCGCCGGCGCTTCCCTTGGCGCGAAAGCGATAGCGACCGAGCGGCAGCGCGACTTCGTCCACGACGATCATCAAGTCCTTCGCGGCCGCCCAGAACGGCCGGCGCATGTACGGTCTGAGCACACCGCCGCTCAGGTTCATGTAGGTGAGCGGCTTGATCAATCGCACCTTGGTGTTCGCCACCAAGCCGTTCGCGACGCGGGCCTCGCCGTCTTTTCTCCAGCCGTCAAAATGCCAAACGTCGGCGAGGTGGTCGACGACCCACCAGCCGACGTTGTGACGCGTGCGCTCGTATTCCTTTCCGGGATTGCCCAGTCCAACGATGACTTTCATTGGCTCGTCGTCGCGCGCCGCATTGGAAGTTGCCCGGCGCCCGAAGAGGAATCGGAGCACGTACTCGATTACTTGGACGCCTTGGCCTCGTCCTCGCCGTCGACCTTGACCTTACGAATGAGCTCGGGTTCGGGTGCGCCCGGCTCGCCCTCAGCAGCAACCGTGGTCTCGACCGCGGCCTTCGGCGCCGTGCAGACGCAGATGGTGGCCTTGGTATCGTCGAGCACCGTGACGCCCTCGGGGAGGTTGAGGTCGCGGATGTGGAGGCTGTGGCCAATGGTCAGGTTGGTGACATCGACGTTGATGTGATCCGGGATCAACGATGGATCGACGCGCAGATGCACCTGGTGCATGACTTCTTCCAGGATACCGCCGGAATTGCGAACACCTTCGGGCGTCCCGGTGAAGCGCAGGGGAACGCTGACGGTGATCTTTTCACCGGCCACGAGCTCCTGAAAATCGATGTGCAGAATGTGGCGCTTGAACGGGTGGCGCTGGATCTCGCGGATCAGGGTGCGGACCGTGCTGCCGCCGACCGAGAGGTCGATGACCGTGCTGGCCGCGGATATCTGCGTGAGCAGCTTATCGATCTCGCGGGTGTTGATCACGAGCGACTGCGGCTCGCGGCCGTGCCCGTAGATGACTGCCGGAACGGAGCCGGTCTGACGAAGCTTGCGCGCGACGCCGGTGCCGCGATCGGCGCGAACCGATGCGCTGAGTGTTGCTGATGCCATTGTTCGAATACCAGTTTGATAACGAAACCTTCGCAGCCTGCTCGCATCGGTCCGTTTCTACTCTCGGGAGGCTGCGTCCTCCCTACCATGAAACCGTTGCGAGGCCCTCCCTGCCATCCGGCGCGATCAATCGAACAGCGAGCTCACCGACTGTTCGCTGTGCGTGAAGCGAATTGCCTTCGAAATGAGCTCGCCCACCGTGAGCATGAACAAATTCTTGGGACGCCGCTCGTCGGGAATCGCGATCGTGTCCGTCACCGCGACTTCCTTGATCGGCGCCTCGTTGAGCCGTCGCACGGCGGGACCCGACAACAGCGCATGCGTCGCGCAGCAATAGATGTCCTTCGCGCCCAACCCCTTCAATGCCCGCGCCGCCTCCGACACAGTGCCTGCCGTGTCGATCATGTCGTCGACGAGAATACAATCGTGTCCCGCCACATCGCCGACCACGTTCACCACTTCCGACACGTTCGGCTGTGGACGCCGCTTGTCGATGATGGCCAGTGACGCGTTGAGCCGCTTGGCAAATCCACGCGCCATCTTCGCCGATCCCACATCGGGTGCGACGACCACCGGATCCTGCAGCCCCAACTTGCGATAGTGCGCCGTGAACACCGGCATCGCGTACAGGTGATCCACGGGAACGTCGAAAAATCCTTGCAGCTGATGCTGATGAAAATCCACGCCCAACACTCGATCCACCCCGGCACCCGTGATCATGTTGGCCATGAGCTTGGCGCCGATCGGCACGCGGGGCTGATCCTTGCGGTCCTGCCGCGCGTAGCCGTAGTACGGCATCACGCAGGTGATTCGCGCCGCCGAGGCGCGCCGAGCGGCGTCGATCAGGAGCAACAGCTCCATGATGTTTTCCGCGGGCGGGTTGGTGGGCTGCACGATGAACACATCGTTGCCGCGCACGTTCTCGTCGATGCGAACCGAAATCTCCCCGTCGGCGAACCGCCCGAGATTGACCCGACAGAGATCGACACCCAGATGTCGGGCGATCTCCTCGGCCAACGGACGATTTGCGGTGCCGGACAACAGTTTGAGGCCGTGACTCGGTACTGCCAATCCGTCCATCAGAGAGCCCTGTAAGTGAATAGCTGAAAATGACTTCTGGAAGCCGAAGCAGAGCAAAGCGGGGCCGAGCTCGAGGCTTCGAATTGCCCCCGGTGGATTCGAACCACCATTCTCGGATCCAAAGTCCGATGTCCTGCCATTGGACGAGGGGGCACCGAGCCCTAAAAGCTACTCCTCGAGGTCCACTCTTACAACTCGCTCGCTCGTCGAGGTCAGGATCGTCGTGACTCCGGCGCGTGGGGGAATGCCGGCAACTTGCGGAGCCGCGCCTCGCGCACCGAACGCACCATGCGCGCTGAACACCCCGAACACCGTTGAACCCGACCCGCTCATCATGGAAATGAGCGCGCCTGCAGCGCGAATCTCGCCGGCAAGCTCCGCGATCACACCGTGGCGTCGCGCGACGACGGGCTCGAGATCGTTTTCCGCGAGCGCTGCGAGGGATGCCCACGATCCGAGCGATTCCGGACGCAAGACTCTGCTCGACGGCGTGTAGTCGGCGCGATCGGCGCTCAACCACGAATAGGCGTCGCCGGCAGCAACGGCGAAATCGGGGACGGCGAGGAGCACTGGCTGCGCCGCGAGCGGCGAGGCGGGCAACATTCGCTCGCCGCGCCCCCAGGCCAACGCCATGGGGCTCTGAATCGTCATAAACGCCACGTCGGCGCCAAGCGGCGCGGCCAAGTCGATCAACCGTGCGCCGAGTGGATTTGGCGCCAGCGCGTCGAGTGCACGAAGCACCGCCCCTGCGTCGGCGCTGCCGCCGCCGAGTCCTCCGCCGACCGGAATGCGCTTCTCGACCTCGATGGCGAAACCGTTTGGCCAGCCCGTGGCGTTGGCGTATGCCTCGGCAGCGCGAAAGGCGAGGTTCCGTTCCGTGGGACCAAGTCCGGACGCAGGAATTGCTGCGCCGCTGCAGTCGAGTGTCTTTCCGCCGGCCACTCGGACGCGAACGTCGTCGGCCAAGTCGAGCCGAAGGAAAATCGTCTCGATCGCATGGTAGCCGCTGACCTCCCGGCCCAGCACCCGAAGGAGCAGGTTGACCTTTGCCTGCGCAGTCACGTGCGCGACCGGCGTCATGTGGTTTTCTCGCTTCCGGCCGTGCCGATTTCACCCATCGTGAGCCCGAGGCGCGCGAAGTAGTAGGCGCCGATCAGCGTTATTGGAATGAAGGACACCACATGGAAGACGATTGCCCACGTGGCGGCGGCGGACGCACTGACGCCGTACAGCGGAAGCGCCCAGGTGGCAGCGGTCTCGAACGGACCAAAAAAACCGGGGGTGGACGGAAGCGACACGCCGACGACGATGATTCCCTGCACGAGAAGCGCGGCAGCGAACGGCACATCGATACCGACGGCGCGGAAGCCAAGCCAAAAGGCCAACGGCTGCACCAACCAGTGCGCCAGCGTCCACATGAATACGGCCAGAAAGTGCGCCGGACTTTTCAGAATACTCAATCCGCCCGCGAACGAGCGAAGCACCTCGGCGCCGCGCTTTTCTACCAGGGGTGACACCCGCCGAGCGACCAGCTCGAACACTCGGATGAGCGCGTCGGGGAAGAAGACCAGCGAGTAGAGCGCGATCAACATCGTCGCCGCGACCGTCGCGACGAGAACTGCCGCGCGTCCGACCGCAGAGCTGGAACCGGCCGGTGAGCCAGGGGCAACGATCGCGACCACCATCAACAGCACAACGACAATTGCGTCGAACACACGATCCACGACGAGCGATGCAATCGCTGCCGAGAAGGAGATCGACGGGACTTCGCGTGTCAATGCGTACGCGCGCGCCGGTTCGCCGGCGCGCGCCGGGACCGTGTTGTTCACCATCATGCCGATCGCGGTCGACCGCCACAGGGGGCCGAAGGGCAACTTCGGCGCAATGGGATCGAGGATCGTGCGCCATCGACGTGCCCTGAGCGGAAACATGAACGTGACCGTGACGGCGGCCAGCGCAAGCTGGCCGTAGTTGGCGTGCGCCATGCGCGCGCGCGCGTCGGCCCAATCGATTCCGCGAAAGACGTAGATCAGGCACGCCGCGCTAATGGCGATCCCGAGCGCGCCCCGCCACCCGAACCTCATGGCGGTCTATTCCGCCTGCGCGAGCTCGAGCAGATCAAATAGCTCCTCGAGCGCCGGCGTATCGCTGGTCAGTCCAACGTCCCGCAATTGATCGCGGATCTCGACGGCGCGGTCGAGCGCAGCTCGGCCACGATACAGCAGCGATTCGATCGAAACGACGATGTCTTCGGGAATCGGCGTCGGATCGCTGAACGGATGCGACGTGAAGTGGTCGAGCGCCGCGATCGTGGAATCAATGAGCGCAGCGGAGGCGCTATCCAGGGAATCCACTTCGACGGGCGCCGGGGGAGTCGGCACCGGGGAACGGGGAGGGCGAGAAGAAGGCGGTGCCGCCGGGCGGGCGACGCTGATCGGCGTGTTGGCAGGCACGAATGCCAGGGATCTTGGCGGAGTTCCGGCGCGCTGAGGGGTCGCGGCACGCTGCGGCGTGAGTGGGCGGCGGGCTTCTTCGGGTGCGACGGCTGGAAGCACGTCGGCCTGAACTGGCTCGCTCTCGCCGAAGCCTGCGCCGATCGCACTCGTGAGAACGCGTCCACCAGCGATCTCGGTGAGCCGCGCTGTCAATCGCTCGCCCTGCGCGCCCGGCTGCGCGAGAACCGACGCCAGGTCCTCGAGCGCGGCAAGCCCGAGGAAATCCAAATGCTCGGTGGCTTCCACGTGCCCCGCAATGAACCTGGCGACGTCGTGTTCCGCGAAGCTTTCCGCGTCGGACTGCAGGGCGCGGAGCGTATGTCGCAGTTCACGGCGCGACCGGTCGACGGACGCGCCGTCCTTCGCCTTTCGCGCGCCATCGACCACCTGCCGCAGGTGCTCGCCGAGGCTCACCAGTTCCAGGCGAAACCGCTCCTGCGCGGATGTCGGCGGGTTTGGCGACGCCTCCACCAGGCCGGCGATGCCGTCCCCGTAGAACAGATCGGCAATCGGCACGACCAACTCCCGTTCGCCGGCGCCGAGCTGCCACGCGGTGTGCGCCGCGGCAAACGCGTCGCGCGCGGCGCTGGGTGCATCGACGATCGCTTCGCCGCGGAGCGCGGCCGACAGCGTGCGCAGGTAGGCGGCCGCCGTCTCGAGAAGTTGGCGCGACTGTGGGCTCATTGGCTCGTGGGCCGCTTCGAATCCGCGCGCCGCGTCTTCGGTCGCCTGGAGGACGTCGGCGAGAGGACCGACCTCTTTCACGCCGGCAACGCCACGCAGCGCGCGAACGCGCCGGAGCACATTCGCCGCGGTATCGCGATCGCCCGGGCGCGTCGTCAGCAGCTCGAGACCCGCGGCGATGTTCGCGGCTTCCGTGGCGAGGAAGGGCGAGTCGTTGCGGCCCGACGCAATCGGACCGCGGGCTTCCGGCGTGGGCGCTGGACGCAACGGAGCGAAGCGGGCCAGCTCGGCGGCCCGGCCGGCCGCGCGGTGATCGTCGGCAGGCGACCAGGTGCGCGCCGAATGCAGCAACATTTTGAGATCGTCAATCGCGGCAACGAGAGCGCCGCCCAACGTGGGATCCCACCGCAGTGTGCCTTCGTGCATCGCGCGCGCAACCCGTTCGACACCGCCGGCAACGTCGGCAAATGACGCGAGCTTGGCCATGGTCGCCGTACCGCGAAGCGCGCGCGCCACACGCTGCATGGCGCCGGCGTCGGGACCGTTGGAGCTGCCGCCCAGCAGCAAGCCGTCGAGCTGCTCGACGTACTCGCTGGCTTCGAGGATGAAAAACTCGAGAAATCCCGGCGCTCCGGTCATTCACGCTCCATTGGTTACGCGTGTGACGAAGTTAGGACGACGCTCCAGCCCCGTCTACGGTTGTGCGCAGCTCGCGCCCTGCGACAGTGACCAAGATGCACTGCCAACCCAAACGACGCTTCTCGGCGCGTGGCGTCACGAAGCGCAAAGAGGCCACGAGGCTCTGGGCTTTCGTGAACCCGGCCCGGACGTTGCACGATTGTCGCGGCGCCGAGCTCGCCTCGCGTGACGATGCTCCTCCCTGACGCGCCCGTGCCGGCGGCTTCTGGAGGCGTTGCCGCTCGAGAAAAGAAGTAGGTACGTTGCAACACCGCTACAACCACGGGATTGGAGAAACGACGTGAAGAAGCTAATCGCGACCTTGGCGCTGCTCGCTGCTTGTCACTCCACGTCGACGACCACGACTGTTGCTCCCACGGTGCTCACGGGCAACCAATCAGGCGCGACCGACGCGCTGAGCGCCGTCAAGGGATTCATGGCGGCTGCGAAGCAGCAAGACCTTCAGATCATCGGAGGCCTTTGGGGCGATGCCGAGGGTCCGGCTCGCGAGCGATTCCCGAGGCAGGAGCTCGAGCAGCGAGAGCTGATCATGATGCGGTGTCTCCGGCACGACCGCTTTGACATCGTCGGCGACGCACCGAATCCCGGCGGCGCCCGCGCGATCGTGGTGAGTCTCACGCTCGGCGATCTGACGCGGTCGTCGAACTTCGAGGTCGTGCGCGCGATCACCAATCGCTGGTACGTGAAGGCCTTCGACATGGCGGCGCTGCAAGACATTTGCTCGCATCGCGCCTCATGACGGCGGTCAGTGCTCGGTCAGCTCGACGAGCACACCAGACGTGGACGAGGGGTGAAGAAACGCGATGCGCTTACCCTCGGCTCCGATGCGCGGGGCTTCGTCGATGAGACGCACCCCGTGAGCACGACATCGCTCGAGCGTTGCATCGAGATCGTCCACCGCAAAACAGATGTGGTGAACCCCGGGACCACGTTTCGCCATGAACTTGGCAATCGGAGAGTCTGGCACCGCGGGCTCGAGCAATTCCACCAATGCCGGTCCCGCGGCGAGTCCGGCGACCTTGGCGCCGTCCATGTCATCGAGCGCAACGCTTGCAAGGCCGAGAACGTCTCGAAAAAAGGGCAGACTGTCGCCGACCGCGCGAACGGCGACACCAATGTGGGCGATTTGGGTGCCCTGTCGGGAAGAGTTTTGCATAGGCGATTAAGCTACCAAGGACGAGGTGTCGTCTCATAGAACGCCGGACGAAGGAGAAAATCCAGAAGCGACCCCCGGTAGCTCACGATATCCCAAAGTTGTAGAGCCTTTATAGAGGAGCATTTATGTCGAACGTCATTGCGGTCAACGACGCGAACTTCGAGACCGAGGTCGAGAAGAACGATGGGCTGACCATCGTCGACTTCTGGGCCACGTGGTGCGGCCCGTGCCGGATGATCGCGCCGATCCTCGATCAGCTCGCGACCGAATACGAGGGCAAGGTCAAGGTGACCAAGCTCGACGTCGACGCGAACATCAAGACAGGGTCGCGTTTCAACGTCCGGTCGATTCCGATGTTGTTGTTCTTCAAGGACGGCAAGGTGGTTGATCAGATCATCGGTGCTGTGCCAAAGACACATATCGAGTCGAAGTTGCAGCAGCATACGGCGTAAGGCCGCGGCGAGGGACTCGCGCGCGTCGGGTGGCTGCCATCCGCCGTGCAAGCCCTCGCTCGTCGCCCGACGCCGCTGCATCTTAGTGGCACCATGCCTTCTTCGCCCGCCGGCCTGCGTTTTCCGTCCAGCCGCGTCCTGCTTCCCAGGACGCGGCTGGCGTATGTCCATCTCCGAAATCTGCTGACGGACGCCAAGCGGGACCGCGCGGCGCGCATCTCGGGATACGTGGCGATCTCCCTGCCCGACGAGCTGGTGATGCTCTACCTGCTCGGCGGCGAAGTAGTGAACGCGACGATGCGGGACGGCCGCGGTGCCCATGCCATGACCATTGCGCGCGGCATCGAGGCCGTTCCGCCCGAGCCGGAATACGGCGAGATCTGTTTCAATGAGGCGGACGAGGACCAACTGGCCTGCATGTTCCTCACGCAGTCGGCGAATCCCGAGCCGTGGCCAGAGGGAATGGTCGCGCACGATCCCGCGGCGCTGTTTCCCTACCTCATGTCGACGACTTTCGACGGCGTCGTCGAGATCATCGCGAACGAGAATGTGAACTACCTCGTGTTCAAGAACGGGACAGTCTCGCGCGCATTTTTGTCGAGCTCGCACCATGGTACGGTTGTCGACCGCGTGGCGAAGCTGTTCAGCCGCGCCGGCCGCGTCGGAGAAATGCATGTGGCGCGTTGGGGAGTGCCCGGCGCGATGCCGGTTCAGGCGCCAACAGCGCTGCTGCAGGCCTACCGCGACCTCACCGCCACGCTCGTGCAGCGCTTGGTGGAACGCGGCCGGGACAGTGCGCCGGCGATCGCCGAGCACGCGCGCAAGACCCTTGTCGCGACGCATCCGGTGCTCGAGGGTTTTTCGTTCGACGGTTCGCCCGTCACCGAGCCGTTGGTCGACACCCCCGCGCTCACTGCCGGCGTGGCTTCGTGGATGCGCGAGGTGATGTGGGCGGCGGTCGATCACGACTCCGTTTCGCCGGACGAGCTCATGCGGGAATTGACGTGGGATCGTCGCCACATGTTCCAATCGGCCGGTCTCTACGATGAGATTCCGTGGAAAGTGATGTAACCGGCGGCGAGGCGGCGCCGCGTGGAACGCTGTATGTGGTCAGCACCCCCATTGGAAACATGGGGGATTTTTCTTTCCGCGCGGTCGAGGTGCTCAAGGCGGTGCGACTCGTGTTAGCCGAGGACACGCGGCACAGTCGGCACCTGTTCGAGCGGTACGGGATCACCACGCCAACTGTGGCGTACCACGAACACAACGAAGCGAAAACGGCGCCGGCCCTGGTTGCGCGATTGAGCGCGGGCGAGTCGCTGGCGTTGGTGTCGGACGCGGGAACTCCGCTGCTGTCCGATCCAGGGTCGCGGCTGGTGGCGGCGGCGATCAATGCGGGGATCGACGTCGTACCCGTTCCCGGCGCGTCGGCGTTGTTGGCGGCGCTCGTCGCGTCAGGGCTCGACGCCGATCGATTCACCTTTTTCGGATTCCTTACACGCACCGGGAGTGAACGCCGCGCCGCGCTGGACGAGATTACGGCTTGTAGTCACACGGTGGTGATGTACGAAGCGCCCAATCGTGTGGCCGATACGCTCGGCGAGCTCGAGCAACGAGGCAACGGCGACCGGGCGGCCGCAGTGGCCCGCGAAATGACGAAGCAATTCGAGGAGGTACGGCGGGGAACGGTCAGCGAGCTCCGCGCGTACTACGAGGAGAAGGCTCCTCGGGGCGAGATCGTGCTCGTCGTCGGACCGGCGGTTCGTCAGCCGCCAAGCGACGAGCAGGTTCGTGACCGCGTTCAGGCACTGCGCAAATCGGGGATGAGCACACGCGACGCAGCTGCGTCGGTCGCCGAGGAGCTTGGCGTTCCGAGGCGGCTGGCGTACCGACTGGCGCGGGACATCGGAGCGGACGAGGGAGGAGAGGAGAGCCACGAATGATCTCATTCACGCTGCGCCGCGCTCGTACGCTCGCCGCGACCGGAGCGCTGTCGCTGGGTGCCCTGGCGGTGATCGGCGCCCATCGGGTGCCGCCGATTCTCACTGTGGCGCGTCTACAGTATGACGGCGGCGGTGATTGGTACGCGAATCCATCCAGTTTACCCAATCTGCTTGCCGCCATTCGCCAGCGGACGTCGCTACAAGTCGACAAGACGGAAGCGCGTGTCCAATTGATGGACGACAAGCTCTGGGACTATCCCTTCATTCATGTCACCGGGCACGGCAACATCAAGTTCAGCGATTCCGAAGTGGCGCGCTTGCGGGAGTATTTGCAGCGCGGCGGATTCTTGCATGTCGACGACAACTACGGCATCGACGAGAGCTTCCGGCGCGAGATCAAGCGCGTGTTCCCCGATCGACCGCTGGTGGACGTACCGCTGTCCCATCCGATCTATCACATCGTCTATGATCTCCCCAAGGGCCTGCCGAAAGTCCATGAGCACGACGGGCTGCCGGCGCGCGGCTTCGGCATTTTCCTTGGCGACCGCCTTGCCGTGTACTACAGCTTTTCGAGCGACCTCGGGAATGGGTGGGAAGACACCGAGGTCTATCACGATCCGCCGGAGCTGCACGAAGCAGCGCTCCGGATGGGTGTGAACTTGTTCGTTTACGCCGTCACGAGCCGTCCAACGCCATGACAGTTCTCGAATTGGTTGACCGCGAACGGGCGCGCCTCCGGCGGCTGCACGTTCTCGTGGGACTCGCGCTCGCGGTCGGGGCAACGAGCTTGCTTCTCGCCTTGGGCGCGTCGGCGCTTGGAAGCGCGCGCTGGATGTCGCTGCCGCGCCCGGTGCCGTTTCTGGTGTGGCTGATCGTCTTGGCTGCGGATGCGGCGGTGGTGATGTGGACGATTCGCCGGCTCGGGCACCGAACCACGCGGCAGAGTGTTGCGGCGGTGATCGAGCGCGAGCAATCGATGCGCGCGGGAGCGATTCGCGGCGCGATCGAAGTTTCGCATGCGGGCGCCCTCGGACGGCGCGCCGCGGCCGCTGTGGGCGAGCGCCTCGCACCGGTGAGAATGCGCCTGGCGCCCGCGGAACAGCGCGCGGCTCGGCTGGGCGCGCTGCAGGCGACCGTGGCCGCCGCGGTGGCGATTGCCGCGCTCACGTTCGCCGCACCGATTTTCAGCGATGGGCTGCTCGCCATTCTCAAGCCCGTGCGGGCGTGGAACGGCACACTGCTGCCGCGAATCAGTTTCACGAATTTGCCGCCGGCCATCCTCCGTGGCGAGACACTCAGGCTCAAGGTGGCCGCGGCGCGGCGCGGAACCATCATGCTCGCGCAGCGGATTCCCGGCGAAGCGTGGGTTACGCAGACCATTCCGGTCGATGCCAGAACGGGTATGGCGACGCTCGACGTGGGCCCGCTGCGCGGCGACCTCACCATCGTTGCCAGCGATGGCAGATCGGGAAGCGACACGGCGATCGTGCGCGTCACCGATCGGCCGTTCGTCGGCGCGGTCTCGATGCGCGCGACATACCCGTCGTATCTCGGCCGTGCCGCCGAGGGATTGCCGGTTGGCGAGCCGGCTCGCGTTCCACAGGGAACGATGATCGAAGTGTCGGGGCGCGCATCGACTGCGCTTCGCGATGTCAGACTCGGCGCCGCGGGAGACACGGTGGCGCTGCATGTGAATGATCACGCCTTCGAAGGTCGCTTCGAGGCGCGGAAGACCGGTCGCTATGCGTGGATCGCGAACGGCGCGAGCGGTTCGATTGCGGATGTCCCGCCGCCCATCGAGCTCGAGGTCGTCCCGGATTCGGCGCCGCATGTGGAATTGGTCTCGCCGGCGACCGACACGATCGTCGCTGGTGACGACAAAATCACCCTTCGTGCGACGGCAACGGACGATCACGGCATCGCACGGGTGGAGTTGGTGACGTGGCGTGGCGCCGCGACCGGCGGCGTGCAGGCGCCCGTGACGCAGCGTCTCGCCGACGCATCCACGGTGGTGTGGGACGGGGCGACGGTACTCGATCTCGGACCGCGCGGCCTCAAGCCCGGCGACGCGATCCATGCGAAGTTCGTGGTGACCGACAACTCGCCGTGGGCCCAGCACGGAGAAAGTCGCGAACTGCTATTAAAGATTCCTACCATGGAAGAGCGGCGCGCGATCGCGCGCGAGTCCGCGGACTCGGCGGTGAACTGGGCGCGGTCGGCCGCGGAGTCCGAGAAGTCGCTCCAGCAACGCACCGCCGACGCTGCGCGCGATCGAACCCGCGCCGGCCCGCAGGATGCCCCGGCGAACGCGAGCTCCGGCGACAAGAAGGGCTCGATGAGCTACGACGCGGCCGAGAAAGCGAAGGCCGTCGCGAAGGATCAGCGCGCGCTCACCGAGCAGGTGAAAAACCTCCAGCAGGCCGCCGCGGCGATCGAGCAGCAGATGAAGCAGGCCGGCGCGCTGGACAGCAGCCTCGCTCGACAGCTTCAGGAAGCACAGGCGTTGCTGCGCGACGCGCTGACGCCCGAGCTGCTGGCGCAAATGAAAAAGCTCGAAGATGCGACGCAGAACTTGTCGCGCGATCAGGCGCAGCAGTCGATGAAGGATCTGCAGGCGATGCAGGACAAGCTGCGCGAACAGCTCGAGAAGAGCGCGGAAATGCTCAAGCGCGCCGCAATGGAAGGCGCGATGCAGACACTGAAGGACGAAGCGAAGGAGATCGCCGATCGCGATCGCGCGTTGGCCGATTCGGTGAACGCAAAGACCACCGACGCGCAGAAGGCCGAGGCGAAGCAACTCGCCGATCGATCACAGCGGTTCAATGACGAGTTGAAGAAGCTGCAGGATCGACTCGAGAAAGACAAAGCCGACGCGGGCGCGAGCAATACCGAAGAAGCGAGAAAGCACGCCCAGTCGGCCGAAGAGTCCATGCGCCAGGCGGCGAACCAGCAAAAGCCGGGACAGACCGACAAGACGCAGCAAGGCGACAAGGCTCAACAGGGCGACAAGGCGCAACAGGGCGACAAGACTCAGCAGAGCGACAAGGCGCAGCAGGGCGACAAGCAGCAGGGCGACAAGCAACAGGGCGACAAGCAACAGGGCGACAAGACTCAAGCCGGCGCAAAGCGCGACAGTCTCGGTCGGCCGCAACCACCGCAGAACGGGCAGCCGCCCAAGCCTGACGCGCAGCAGCAGCCACAGCCTGGCCAGTCGCAGAGCCAGTCCGGGCAAAAGGGCAACCAGGGTGACCCAAAGCCCGGCGATCAAAAGCAGGGAGACCAAAAGCAGGGAGACCAGAAGCAGGGCGGCCAGTCACAGAACGGCCAGTCACAGAACGGCACCGAGCAGAGCGCGCGCGACGCGGCCTCGCAAATGGACCGCGCGTCGGACGCGATGAAGCAGGCGCGCGAGTCGCAGGTGAACGAATGGAAGTCCGAGCTGACGAATGCGCTCGACCAGGCCGTTCAAGAAATGTTACAGATGGCGCGTCAGGAACAGCAGCTCGAGCAGAAGGCCAAGTCGGGGCAAGCAAAGCCCGAAGAGCTTCGCGGCGAGCAGAGCGCCGTGAAGCAGGGCGTCGACAACGCGGCGCAAAAGCTCCAACAGGAAGGGAAGAAGACGTCGTTGCTGTCGGGCCGCTCGGAGCGCTCGATGTCCGAAGCGCAGCAGAAGGTGGCCGACGCCATGCAGTCCACCACCGATTCTCGCGGCGCCCAGCAGTCGGCCAATGCGCTCGGTGACGCCGCCGATGCGTTGAATCGCGCCGCGGCGTCGTTGGCGCGCGATCGAGAAAAGGCCAACAGCTCCAGCTCGGCGACCGGCTTCTCCGAGATGATGCAACAGCTTCAGGACATGGCGAAAAAGCAGGGATCGATCAACGCGCAGGCGCAGGGATTGATGCCGGGCATGGGGCAGCCGATGTCGTCGCAGATGCAGGCGACGGCGCGCGCGCTCGCGCGCGAGCAGCGACAGGTGGCGCAACAGCTCGACGATGTCGGCGAAGCTGTTGGCGGCGATCGCGCCGCGCAGTTGGCCAAGGAAGCGAAGGCGTTGGCCGAAGCCCTCGAAGGCGGGCGGCTCGATGCGTCGACCGTCGCGCGGCAACAGCAGCTCTTCCGGCGTCTGCTCGACGCGGGCCGCACACTCGAAAAGGACGAACGAGAGGATACGAACAAGCGCGAGGCGAAAGCGGCCAAGCCGGGGAATGAGCTCAAACCCGACAACGCCAACGCGAACGGTCGCAACGCAACGAAATTCCGCGAGCCGACCTGGGAAGACCTGCGCGGATTGAGCGCCGACGAACGGCGCGCGATCCTGGAGTACTTCAAGCGAATCAATGCGCAGACTCCCAATCCGTAGCCTTCTCGTCGCGATCGCGCTTGCGGGTGGTCGACCGCTCCATGCGCAGGCACCCGCCGACACGATGGCGTTTTACAAGGCGCTCGATCTCGAAGCGGCCGGCAAGTATCGCGACGCCGTCGTGCTGTTTCGAACGGCGCTGCATACGCCGGCCGGCGTCAATGCGTTGCTCGGCCTGGAACGCGTGTTCGCCGAGCTGGGGTGGGCGGATTCGCTCGTTGCTCCGCTCGACACGCTGATCGCGGCGAGCCCGCAGGAAGAGACCTATCGCACGGTGCAGCTGCGAACGTTGCAGACGCTTGGTCACGAAGCCGAGCTGCATCGCGCGTTCGACAAATGGGTTCGCGACCTGCCGAACAGCGCGACGCCATACCGTGAGTACGCGCGCCTGTTTCTGCAAAAGAATCGCGCGGCGGCGGCCGACAGCGTGCTGGCGCTCGCGAAACAGGCGCTTGGCACGACGAAGGATCTGCAATTCGAGCTCGCGCAGGCGCGAGCGGCGCAGGGGCAGTGGGTTGAGTCGGCGCAGGCGTGGCGGCAGGCCTTGCTGACTGCCGACTATCTCGAGCAGGCGGCGGCGTACGCGTTGGCGCCCACACCATCGTCGGCCCGGCAGCAGGTGCGCGAGATTTTTCTCGCGCTTCCGGTGGAGGTTCCGTCGCGACGCGCCCTCGCCGATCTCGAGATGACGTGGGGTTCGCCGGCCGACGGTTGGAATTCTCTCAAGGGGTTGCCGCCGGACAGCGCGTCCGCCGACGCATGGTCGGAATTCGCGAAGCGCGCCGAGTCCGAGGATCGATGGGCGATCGCGCGCGAGGCGCTCGAGGCGGCGCTTCGCGTCAAGCGGACGCCGGAGTTGGCGATTCGTGCCGCCACGTCGGCGATGAATGCGGGCGACGCGCCGGCGGCGCTTCGGCTCGCTCCCATGGCTGATGCGCACGGCGACTCAACGCTCATCGCGCGATCATATCTACCGCTCCACGCGCGCGCGCTCGCCGCCCTCGGCCGGCCGGCCGAGGCGGAGAAGATGGTCGACACGTACGATCGATTCCTCTCGCCAGGCGCGCACAACTCGCTCACACGAACGATCGCCTGGGGGTGGGTGCGCACGGGAGACATGAATCGCGCCCGCGCGGCACTGGCAGCAACGGGCGCCGAGGGAGACTCGAGCGACGCGGCTGGCTGGCTGGCGCTCTATGAGGGAAATCTAAAGGCGGCGCGCGGACTGCTGCGCGGCGGAACGGAAAGCTCGCCTGAGTTGGCGCTGGCGTTGGGCCTGATCGCGCGGCTCAAGGCGGACAGCGCGCCGGCGATCGGCAAAGCATTCCTGGCGTTGGCGCGCGGCGATACCGCGGGTGCGGCTGCGCAATTCGTACAGTCGGCCGAGCGCACACCGGCCGTGCGGTCGTTGCTGCTGTTGACCGCCGCGCACCTGCAGGCGGGCCTCAAGAACGATACCGCGGCGGTCGCGATCTGGACGCGTATCGTCGCCGATGAGAAAGACACGCCCGAGGCTCCGCAGGCCGAGCTCGAGTGGTCGCGTCTGTTGCGCAGGAAGGGCGATGCGACCGGCGCAACCACGCACCTCGAGCACATGATCCTCACGTACCCGCTGAGCGCGCTCATTCCTCAGGCGCGCCGCGAATTGGAGCTCGTGAAGAGCGCCATTCCTCCACACACCTGATGTCTTCTTCGAAAATTCACGTTGCGCGCGCCCGCACGATCGGGGCGTGGCTCGTCCTCGCTCTCGCCGGTGTGAGCGCGGCGAGCGCCCAACGAATGCTCGTCCCCATGGACGACGCGCAACAGAACCATCTCAAGGCGTACGGACTGACCTACAACGCCATCAAGGCAGGCGCGTCGGCGGAGTGGCTCCTCAATTATCGCGGCGGGGCATTTCTGCTCGCTGATACGCCCGAGCTTCGTCGGCAGGCTGGGTTGGCCGGCATCACGATCGAACCGCTCGACAATGGGCGGCTCGGTCAGATTCGCGCTGAGATCGCGGCCAACAACATGGAGGCCGTTCCCCTCGAGAAAGCTCCCAAGGTCGCCGTCTACACGCCGCCCGACGCTCTGCCGTGGGATGACGCGGTCACCATCGCGCTCAAGTACGCCGGCATCGACTACACGTCGATTTACGATGACGAGGTCGAGCACGGCGACTTGTCCAAGTACGACTGGTTGCATCTGCACCACGAGGATTTTACCGGTCAGCTCAACAAGTTCTACCTGACGTATCGTGACGCGCCGTGGTTCATCGATCTGTTGCAGAAGAACACGGCGGCGGCCAAGCGGCTTGGCTATGCCAATATGCCGGCGCTGAAGAAAGATGTTGCCGAGAAGATCCGCGATTTCGTGGAGCGCGGCGGCTTTCTCTTCGCAATGTGTGGTGCGACCGAGACGCTGGAACTGGCTATTGCCGGACGAAACGTCGACATCGGACAAAGCTTTGTCGACGGCACGCCGATGGATCCGGACGCCGATCGAAAAATGGATTGGAGGCGCACCTTCGCGTTTCACGACGCGCACCTGGAGCAGTCGCCGTTCGTGAATTCGATGAGCGACATCGACGGGCATCAGGTGAACGTCCAGGGCAGGCGACAGCCGCTCGGCACCTTCACCCTGTTCAACTTCTCGGCAAAGTTCGATCCCGTTCCCTCGATGCTCGTGCAGAATCATCGCGCGGTGATCAACGATTTCTTCGGTGTCACCACGAGCTTCAACAAGGTGGTGCTCAAGCCCGGCGTCACTGTGCTCGCCAACGAGGAAGGCGCGCCGTGGGTCAAGTATCTTCACGGCGACTACGGCAAGGGAACGTGGACGTACTATGGCGGACACGATCCCGAAGATCCGCAGCACGCGATCGGCAATCCGCCCACCGATCTGTCGTTGTTCAAGAACTCGCCGGGATACCGGCTGATTCTCAACAACGTCCTGTTCCCCGCGGCGAAGAAGAAGCCGTTGAAGACCTGAGGGCAGGGGAGCGAAGCACGCCTTCTCGCCCGCCGGCGTGGGATGCCGCTGCGTACCCGCCGTTAGATTGAGGGATGCCCTCTCCCCTCGCCGCGCCGCCCGCTTCCCGACTCAGTGTGGCGGCCGCGCAGGCAATGCGAGCGGCGATTCGCCTGGCCGGCGGACGCGAGGTGTGCTTCGTTTCGACTCTCGATGCGAGCGGGGTGGTGCAGACGGCGCGGGTGGTGTCGCGCGGTGACATCCGGAGCGTACTCGCGCTGCCGGGTTTCGCCAACCGCGGTGAGATGCTGGTTCACAACCATCCGTCCGGATTGCTCGAGCCATCGGGGCCGGACATGGAGATCGCCGCGCGATTCGCCGATGACGGCGTTGGCTTCGCGATCGTCAACAACGGCGCCACCGACGTGTACGTCGTGGTCGAAGTGCCCAAGCGCGCCGAGTTTCATCCGTTGTCGTTCGAGCGCATCGACCACGACCTCGGTCCGGATGGCGGCGTGGCGTCGGAGCACGCGCGCTACGAGGATCGTCCGAGCCAACGCGCCATGGCGGTCGAGATCGCCCGGCTCTACAACGACGGCGGCGTCGGTCTCCTCGAGGCGGGCACGGGTGTCGGCAAGTCGCTCGGCTATCTCGTACCAGCGCTCCGGTGGGCGGCGGCAAATGGCGAGCGAACCGTCGTCTCCACGAACACGATCAATCTGCAGGAACAACTCGTCGGCAAAGATCTACCGTTTCTCGCGCGTGCGCTGCCCGATCAAAAGGTGCGGTTCGCGCTGCTCAAGGGCTGGCGAAACTATCTGTGTCTCGTGCGTCTCGATCAAGCGCGGTCGTCGGGCAATGCGCTGTTCGAAGACGGTGTGCAAGCGGAGCTCGATGCGCTGCGCGCGTGGTCCGAGCGAACGACTGATGGATCGCTGAGCGATCTCACGACGGCGCCGCGCCCGGAGCTGTGGGACGAAGTCGCCGCCGAGCCTGATCTCTGTCAGCGTGCGCAGTGTCCGCTGTACAGCAAATGCTTCTTGTTCAAGGCGCGGCGCGAGGCGGCGCAGGCCGACGTCATCGTCGTCAACCACCATCTGCTGTTGTCGGATCTTGCCGTTCGGCGCGCGTCGGGCAATTGGGGCGAGTCGGCGGTTCTTCCCGCGTATACGCGACTCGTGATCGACGAAGGCCATCACCTCGAGGACGCCGCGGCCACGCACCTCGGGTCCAACGTGTCCCGTCGTTCGTTGTTGCGGTTGTTCAACCGGCTCGACCGCCGCGGGCGCGGGCTGCTGTCGGCCCTCATTGCCCGGTTGCTCGCCGGCGGCGACGACCTGCTCACCACGGCGAGTCTCGACCTCGTGAACACTCGGCTGTCCCCAGCGGTGCACGCGGTGCGCGACAAGAGCGGGCTGCTGTTCGATCTGCTGGACACATTGCTGCAGGAGAGCGGTGAGTCCGTGCTCCGTCTCACCGACGAGTTTGCGACCCACCCGATTTGGCGCAGCGGTTTGCGCGTCGCGCTCGAAAACACGGCCGGCGAGATTGAACTGCTGGCGGAAGGCCTGGAGCTCGTCCGAGAACGATTAGAGAGTACTGATCGAACGGACGAGGGGGTGATGCCGCTCTTGAACGAGATGCGCGGCGTGGCGCGGCGGCTGCAAACGGCCGGAGACGGCCTGCGTCGCGCGCTCGACCCTCCGCCGGGCGCGCCCACGGTGCGATGGATCGAAGCGCGCGGCCGCGACCGCGCGGTGAGCGTTGCGACCGTGCCCCTCGATCTCGCGCCGATTCTGCGCGAGGATCTCTTCAAGCGGTCGGCGACGACCGTGGTCACGAGCGCAACGCTCGCGACGGACGGCCGATTTAATTTTCTTGTCCGACGCCTCGGCCTCGACGATCCCGAGCTCGAGCCGCATACGGGGATCTATCCGTCGCCGTTTCGCTACCGCGAACAGGCGATTCTCGCCGTGCCGAGCGACGTTCCCGCGCCCAACGTGAATGCGCCGGGTCATTTTTCCGCGCTCGCCCGCGTGACACTCGATCTCGCCGAGGCGGCGAACGGCGGAATGTTCGTGCTGTTCACGAGTCATCGCGACGTTCGGGCGATGGCGGTGGAACTGCGAGCACGCGGCGTAGAGCGGCGCTGGCCGCTGCTCGTGCACGGCGACGAGTCGCGCGATGCCTTGCTCGCGCGCTTTCGTGACGCGGGATGCGCGGTGCTGTTGGGCACGGCGTCGTTCTGGGAGGGCGTGGATGTGCCGGGCGATGCACTGCGCGCCTTGCTCATCGCCAAGCTGCCGTTTCGCGTTCCGACCGAGCCCATCACGGCAGCGCATTGTGAAGCGATCACGGCGCGCGGCGGCGATCCGTTTCGCGAGTACATGCTTCCGCACGCTTCGCTGCGCCTCAAGCAGGGTTTCGGCCGGTTGGTGCGTTCGAGCGTGGATCGCGGCGTGGTCGTGATCGCCGACTCGCGCGTGGTGACGAAAAACTACGGCCGCGGATTGCTCGAAGGTCTACCGCCGGCCAAGCGACTCATCGGCCGTTGGGCGGACCTCGTGGGGCCGATCCGGGACTTTTATCTGGTGACGCCTGGTTTAGGAAGGAGAGGCCAGGTCGCGCGCGAACCCGGCGCGCGAGACACGTCAGATGGCGCGACGGCCAAGGCTGGCGCCGCGCCACAAGTTCCTGCAGTCTAAGTCTATCCGCGAACGGCGAAGACCGTCATTCACCCTCACGCACGACACATGAGCCGCCCAGGAAAAATCGTTTGCATTGGCCGCAACTATCGGGATCACGCCAAGGAAATGGGAAATGACGTCCCCACGGAGCCGCTAATTTTTCTAAAGCCGTCGTCGAGCATCATTGCCAACGGCGACGCGATTCGGCTTCCGGCGCAATCCTCGCAGGTCGAGCACGAGGGTGAGATCGGCGTCGTCATCGGTCGCACGCTGCGCCGCGTATCAGTACAGGAAGCGCAGGAAGGCATTGAGGGCATCGTGGCGGCTAATGATGTGACTGCCAGAGACTTACAGCGGTCTGATTCGCAATGGACCCGCGCTAAGGGCTTCGACACGTTCTGTCCCATGGGCGACGTGGCAAAGGCTCCTGCTGACCTTTCGGGCCTTACCGTGGTTACTCGAGTGAACGGCGTAGAGCGGCAGCGTGGCGTCGCCTCCGACATGGTATTCTCGATTCCGGACGTGCTTTCGTTTATCTCTCATGTAATGACTTTGGAGCCGGGTGATCTCGTTTTGACCGGCAGCCCAGCAGGCGTTGGGAAACTCTTGGCCGGGGATGAGGTAGAAGTTGAGGTACTCGGCGTCAGCCGTGTGCGTAACCCTGTGACCGTCGGAGCCTAGTGCCGAAACTTGCTGGTCGATTTTCGACGCTTCCGGAATACCCGCTCGCCACAATTCCGCAGAAGAAGCGGGAGTTGGTGGCTCGTGGCGTCGACGTGATCGACCTGGGCGCGGGCGACGCGGATCTTCCTCCGCCTCCTAAGGCCCTCGAAGCACTGCAAACGGCGTCACACACGCCGGCCATGAACCGGTATGGCTTCGGGCTTGGCCTCGTGTCGTATCGCGAGGCGATCGTAGAATTCATGCAAAAGCGGTTTGGCCTGCGCTTCAATCCGCTCACCGAGATTGTTCCGCTGATCGGATCGAAGGAGGGAATCTCCCATCTCGCGTTGGCGTACCTCGAGCCGGGCCGGGTGGGAATCATTCCTGAGCCCGGGTACAACGCATATCAGGGCGGCACGCTGTTGGCGAGCGGCGAGGTATACCGATACGCGCTTCGCCCGCGTACCAATTTCCTCATCGACTTGGACGAGGTGCCCGACGACGTGCTGCGGCGCACCGGTCTGCTCTATCTGAACTACCCCAACAATCCAACCGCCGCGATCGCCCCGCGCGACTATCTCGAGCGAGTGGTGGCGCGGTGTCGTGAGCTCGACATTCTGCTCGTGTACGACAACGCGTACTCCGAGCTCGCGTTCGACGGCTACGTGCCGCCGAGCATTTTCGAGATCGACGGCGCGCGTGACGTGGCGATCGAGTTCCATTCGCTGTCCAAGACCTACAACATGACGGGCTGGCGGTGCGGCTGGGCGGTCGCGTCGCCGGAGATTTCCTCCGTGTTGACGAAAGTGAAATCGTTCTGCGATACCGGCCAGTTCATGGCGGTGCAGGCGGCCGGAGCGGCGGCGCTCGCGAGCTACGATGAGTTCGTTCCCGGCAACGTCGCCGTCTTCAAGGCGCGTCGGGATGCGGCCGTCACGGCGTTCCGCGCCGCCGGTTTCTCGTGCGACGTGCCGCAGGCGACGATGTATTTGTGGATCGCGCTCCCCGACGGCGTGCCGAGCGCGTTGTTCGCCGACCGTCTTCTCGACGAGGAAGGCGTCGTCGTGATGGCCGGCTCCGGGTTTGGTGCCGGCGGCGAGGGCTTCTTTCGAATTTCATTTATCACATCGCCGGAACGAATCGCGGAAGCCGCGATCCGCGCCGGTCGTGTGCTTGCGTCAATAGGTGTGGAGGTCGGATGAACCAGACGATCTACGCGAAACGGCGCTCATCCAGGTCGTCGATCGCCATCTCGATCGTGGTGCACGTGATCGTGATCGCGATGATCGCGTCGATCACCTTTCGGTATCCGCTGTCGGCGATCTTTGGTCTCAACAAGGAGAAGCAGCAGACGGAGCGCATCCAGTACGTCCAAGTTCAGCCGCGACAGATTGCGAACGTGGGCAACGGATCGGACGTCAAGGAAAAGCCAAAGAAGGCCGTCAAGCCGGCGCCTCTGCTGGCACCGTCGGTCATTCCGAGCGCGCTGCCGCCGATTCCGCCGCCGTCGGTGAGCGTGGGTGCGATTTCGGGAACGGGAACAGGAAGTGGTGGCGCCGCCGCCGGGGTGGCCACCGGCGTTGAGCCATCCATGCCCGATTCGCGAATCGAATTGCATCCCAGCGCACTCCGCTTTCCGATGACCGTCTCCGAGCGAAACGACAGCGCGGTGAAGGCGATCTACATGGCGTACCGCGAAGCCGAAGTGGCGTCTGAAGCGAGTCGCGGACGCAGCCCAAAGGATTGGACCATGGAGCGCAATGGTCAGAAGTACGGGCTCGATTCCCAGTACATCTACCTAGGAAAGTTCAAAATCCCGTCAGCCATCCTCGCCGCGTTGCCGTTTAACTATGCGGGCGTGGATGGAAACCGGATATTTCAGGCACGCAACGCCGACTGGATTCGCCAGGACATCCAGAGCCACGCGAACGGTATGACCGAAGACGACTTCCGCGCCGCGGTGAAGCGGATTCGCGAGCGGAAGGACAAAGAGCGAAAGGACGCCGAGGACAGGGATAAGGCCAAACCGACGATCGTACCCTGATCGTCAGTCGGTCTGCTCCTCGAGGCTGAACGTTGGCGCCGGGTCCTGTTCCCAGTACGGCCGAAACACGCCGCACACAACGCCGAGCACCGCGAAGTCGTCCTGCTGTCCCACCTCGATTGCTCGGTCATTGTCATTCGCCGGCTCGAGCACGATGGTCGCCCCGCGATGCATGAGCGTTTTCACCGTCGCCTCGCCGCCCAGTCGCGCGCCAACCACGTCGCCGTCTTTCGCGCGAGCCGATGGTGAGATCATGACGTAGTCGCCGTCGAGAATGCCGCGGCCGACCATGCTGTCGCCGGTCACCTTGAGGCAGAACACATCTTCGCCCGGCAAGAAGCGGCGGTCGACCGTGATGAAGCCCTTGCGATGCTCGGCGAGGAGCGCCGGTTCGCCGGCGTGGATGCGCCCGTAGTAGGGAATCGGCTGCGTTGCGCGAGCCGCCGCGAACCCGATGAGGCGAACACCGCGCGACCGCGATTCGTCCCGCTCGATGTAGCCCTTGTTCTCGAGCGCATGCAACAAGTCTGAAACCGTCTTCGTGGACTTGATGCGGAACTTGCGGGCGATCTCCCGGATGCTCGGCTGGTAGGTGTTTTCCGAGAGGAAGTCTATCATGTAGTGATAGACTCGCTTTTCCAGCTGCGTGAGTGGCTCCGACATGGGCCCCCGTCAGCGTACGAGGACATCGAGTGGTTCAACTTGCTGAAACACCGTCGTGTCCTGATCGACGCCCAACTTATCGCCCGCCGAGCTGGACGTCAAAGAAATATTGTCAGCCGGTTCCTGTGACGTACCGCACAGCCGCGTCGATGCGCGCCAGCGATCGGTCTTTCCCTACCATCACGAGCACGTCGAAAATCCCCGGGCTCGCGGATGATCCCGTGAGCGCCACGCGCAGGGCTTGGAAGATTTTGCCGGCTCCCACGCCGCGCGCTTCCGCGAACGCCCGCAGCGACTCCTCGAGCACGGGTGCCTCCCAAGAGGGCGCCAATGCGAGGGCCTCGCGCGTCGCCTGGAGAATGTCACGCGTGGCGGCGGCGTCCTTCCACTGCTTTGCGACGGCCTCGGGTTCGTAGTCGACGTCGTCGCTGAGGTACGGCGTCGTCTGCCGGACAAGATCGTCCACGGTCCGGGCGCGCACTTTGAGGAGGTCGATCAGCGAAAGGTACCACGCCTGGCGCGACGCCAGGGTGGCGTCGGTCGACAGTCCTGCCGCGACGATACCGCGCGCGACCAACGGCGCCAACTCCGCCGCCGGCGTCGTAGCCATGTACTGTCCGTTCATCCACTCGAGCTTCTTGGTGTCGAAGACCGCCGCGTTCTTCGACAACCCGTCGGACGAGAAGAGCTCGATCATTTGCGGAATCGTCATCACCTCGATGTCGTTCCCCGGAGACCAGCCGAGGAGCGCCAGGAAGTTGAGCATCGCGTGCGGCAGAATTCCGAGATGCTGATAGTCGCCCACGGCCGTGGCGCCGTGGCGCTTGCTCAGCTTCTTGCCGTCCATACCGTGAATCATTGGCAGGTGCGCGAACTGGGGCAGCGGTGCGCCCAGCGCCTCATACAAGAGAATCTGCTTGGGTGTGTTCGAGATGTGATCGTCGCCGCGCATCACGAGCGTGATGCGCGCGGCGATGTCGTCCGACACGACTGCCAGGTTGTAGATCGGCGTCGCGTCGGAGCGGAGGATGATGAAGTCTCCCTCGCCAATGTCCTTGTTCGCGAAAGTGATTGTTCCATGAACCAGATCGGTCCAGGACGTCTCCCCGGCCGGCATGCGAAAGCGCACGACGAACGGCACGCCGGCCGCAACGCGTCGCGCGACGTCGTCGGCGGCGAGGCGGTTGCAGCGGCCATCGTATCTGAACGCTTCGTGGTTGGCCTTGGCCGCCTCGCGCTGCTCGTTGAGCTCCGCCTCAGTGCAGAAGCATCGGAAGGCGGTTCCGTCGGCGAGCAGGCGCTGTGCGTCGGCGCGATGCCGCTCGAGGTTCGCGCCTTGATAGACGACCTCTTCGTCCCAGCGAAGCCCGAGCCAATCGAGTCCCTCGAAAATCGCGCGGGTGCTTTCGTCGGTGCTGCGAGCCCGGTCCGTGTCCTCGACGCGGAGAAGAAATTGGCCGCCGTATTTCTTGACGAACAGCCAATTCAACAACGCAGTGCGCGCGCCGCCGACGTGGAGGTAGCCTGTGGGCGACGGGGCGAAGCGGAGACGATGGGACGGAGACGCGGACATTTGAGAGAGTCGTTCGCGGACCTTCGGCTCGACGAGCGGAGCGAGGTCCGGGGTGAAAAGCGCGAGAGCCCGCCAATCGGCGGGCTCTCGTCTGCTACGGGAGAGGGGGGATTCGAACCCCCGATACAGGTTTTAGCCCGCATAACGGTTTAGCAAACCGCCGCCTTCAGCCTCTCGGCCACCCCCCCAAAACATCGCCAGTCGTCAGAACAACCATCGCAAGCGCGTCGCCGGACCAACGGGGCGACGCCACGACTGAAGTCGGAAGCTAAACAGCGCGGGCGGCGACCGCCACTCTCGATGTCTCGCGATGTTTTTCGACGTCGGGCGGATGTTACGGGCCGTCGCCGGCCAGAGTCGATTGGGCATGCTGCCCTTCCTGTATTTGATCTTCATCCTGTCCGGCGCCGCTGGCCTCATCTACGAGTCCATCTGGACCCGCTACCTGGGCCTGTTCGTCGGTCATAGCGCCTACGCCCAAGTCATCGTCCTGGTCATCTTCCTCGGCGGTATGTCGCTTGGCGCGCTGCTGGTGGGTCGCCACACCGAACGCTTGCGCCGACCGCTCTACTGGTATGCCGGCGTTGAACTGCTCACCGGCCTGATCGGCCTCGTTTTCCACGACGTCTTTGTGGCGACGACCAGCTTCGCCTATACCCACGTGTTTCCGTCCGTGGGGCTCGGGGCGTCGCAGACGATCATCAAATGGGCAATTGCTGGTTTGCTGATTCTGCCGCAGTCCATACTGCTCGGAATGACCTTTCCGCTGATGAGCGCCGGTGTTGTGCGGCGCGTGCCGGAGCAGGCCGGACGAGCGCTGGCGATGTTGTACTTCGCCAACAGTCTCGGCGCCGCGGGAGGCGTGCTGGCGGCTGGATTCTGGCTGGTGGCGCTGGCCGGTTTGCCGGGGACGCTCGTCGCCGCCGCGATCATCAACATTCTCGTGGCCACGGCGGTCGGCTTGGTGTTGCGATCGGCGCAGGTGGCCGAGCCCGAGGCGCCAACAACGGCCGCGCCGGCGCCCGACGTGTCCGGACTCTCGCGTTCGCGATTGTGGCGCCTGTTGCTCGCGGTCAGCTTCGGCACCGCCCTGTCGAGCTTCATCTACGAGATCGGATGGATTCGCATGCTTGCGCTTGTCCTCGGAAGCGCGACGCATTCATTCGAGCTGATGCTGTCGGCGTTCATCCTTGGTCTGGCGTTGGGAGCGCTGTGGGTGCGCCGCCGAGCCGACGCCCGCGCCGATTCGCTGCGTCTCTTAGGATTTGTACAATTGGCGATGGGATCGCTGGCGATCGCGACGCTGCCGGTCTACCTCGCGTCGTTTCAATGGATGGTCGACATCCTCGCCGCCTTTGCAAAAACACCCGAGGGCTACACGGCGTTCAGTTTCGCGCGCTACGCGATGTGTCTCGCCGTGATGCTGCCCGCGACGTTCTGCGCGGGAATGACGCTGCCGCTCATCACGCGGGTGCTCGTGGGCGCCGGTGTAGGCGAGCGCGCGATTGGACAGGTGTACGGCGTGAACACGTTCGGCTCGATTGTCGGCGCTGGGTTGGCGGGTCTCGTGCTGATGCCGTTGCTCGGACTCAAGTGGCTGCTCATCGCCGGCGCGTCGGTCGATCTGGCGCTCGGCGTTGCATTGCTGGCGTACGACGGACGCCAACTTTTCGGAGTTGGTCGTGCCAAGCGCTGGCCGCAGGTCGCGCTCGCCGGAGCCGCCGCGGTCTTTGTTGTCGTGACCGCGCTTCGGACGGAGCTGGATCACACGGTGCTCACGAGCGGCGTGTACCGGTACGGTACCGTGCAGGCACCGCACTCACGGAAGATTGTTTTCTACAAGGACGGCCGCACCGCCACGGTGAGCATGCGCCGCATGCCCGACACCGGCGGGCTCACGCTCGGCACCAATGGAAAACCGGATGCGTCGCTCGGACCGGAATGGCTGACGGCCAGTACGTCCACGGAGCGCGGCGCGTTTACGCACGACGCGCCGACGCAGTTGTTCGTGCCGCTCGTCGCTCTCGCGCACATTCCGATGGCGCGTGACGCCGCCGTGATCGGATTTGGATCGGGGATGACGACGCACGCACTCCTCGGGAGTCCGCATCTGCAGCATGTCGCGACGATCGAGATCGAGCCGGAGATGATCAACGCGTCGCGGAACTTCCTTCCGGCGAATCGCCGAGCGTACGAAGATCCTCGTTCGACGTTCGTGATCGACGACGCCCGCGCGTATTTTGCCGCGCGCGCCAAGAAGTTCGACCTCATCGTCTCGGAGCCGTCGAACCCGTGGGTGTCGGGCGTGTCCGGCCTGTTCACCACGGAGTTCTATACACGCATCAAAGGCTATCTCACGCCCAACGGCGTGTTTGCCCAGTGGCTCCACCTGTACGAGATCGACGACGGGCTGGTCCTCGGCGTGATTGCGGCGTTGTCCGAGAACTTTCCAAACTATTCGATATTTCAGATCTCGAATCGAGACATCCTCATCGTGGCCACGGCGGGGACGCTGGCCGCGCCCGACTGGTCGATCTTTCAGTACCCCGAGATTGCGAAGGATCTCCGGCGCGTCTGGCCGATCACGCCGCACACGATGGAAACGCTGCGGGTCGCCGACAATCACTCGCTCGATCCGCTCGTGCACTCGCAGGGCGTAGCGAACTCCGACTTCTATCCCACGCTCGACCTCAACGCCGAGCGCACGCGCTACATGAAGAGCGAGGCGGGCGGATTTGCCGGGCTTGCGGGCAGCAGAGTAAACTTTGCCGCGATGGTGGACGGACGCAGAAACGGCCTGGGTGACTCCTATGCGGTCGTGAGCGGAATTCCGCGGCTCTCGGCCATGGCCGTTGCCGCCGGCATGCGCAACGGCGACACACGCGCCGGCCGAGCCGTCACGATTTCCGCCGCACGAAAGCAATTTCTCGACGAGGAATTGAAATCCGGAAGCGCCCCCGGCGACTGGCGGGTTTGGGTCGAGTCTGTCGCCGGCGTGGAGGAAGCGTATCACGGCGGAATGGCCGGGGTGGCGGACTCCGCGTTCTATCGCTCGCTGTATCGCTACCTCGCGCGAACGAACGCGCCGCCGCTAGCGCGCCAGGCGGTGGACTTCCTGCACGGTCTGGCCGTCTGGGACTTTGCTGAAGTCTCGCGTGCGGCCGATCCCCTGATGGCCGCCGCCAACACCGGCGAGCTCTGGCTGGACGCCGATGTGCTTCGCGACGGCGTTGTGATGGCCAAGCTCGCGATGGGCGACAAGACCGCAGCGCGCGAAGCGTTCCGGGAGCTCATTCCGAAGTCGTCGCGCACGATCACCGACCTTCGAACGCGCATGCTGTTCGCGTACATCTCCGACACGACACGGACACGCGTGGTCGCCGCCCGCCCGTGAGGTAGGCGCCGGTCGGTTCGGGACGTCCGTAAGTTTCGCGGATGACTGCCATCATGATGGCCCAGCGACGCCCGAGAGATCCAAATGCCCCGCGTCCGGCGATCAAGGATCGGATTGCCGCACTGCGGTTGGTCCCGCGCCTGATCAAGCTCGTCTGGGAGACGCAGCGCGTGTTCACCAGCGCGATGATCGTTCTCCGGTTCACGCGTTCGGTCGTGCCGGTCGCGAACTTGTGGGTGGCAAAGCTCATCATCGACGAAGTGATCCGGCTCGCACGGGTGGGCGGGTCGGCACATCACCTGTGGATTCTCGTCGCCATCGAGATGGGCACGGTCGTGGGCGGAGAGTTGCTCGCGCGGGCGTCAGGCCTGATTGAGGGTTTGCTCGGCGATCTGTTCACGAACCGGATCAGCATCCGGATCATGGAGCACGCGGCAACCCTCGACCTGCACCAGTTCGAGGATCCGAAGTTCTATGACCGGTTGGAGCGCGCGCGGCAGGGGACTACGGGACGAGTCGCGCTGCTCTCACAACTGCTCGGCATGGGGCAGAACATGCTGACCCTCGCGTCGCTCAGCGTTGCATTGGCGACGCAGGCGCCGTGGCTCCTCGTGCTGCTCGTGGTCGCCGTGGTGCCCAGCTTTGTGGGAGAGACGCATTTCGCCGCGCTCTCATACTCACTGCTCTTTCGATGGACGCCGCAACGACGGCAGCTCGATTACGTCCGATATGTGGGCGCGAGTGATCGCACCGCGAAAGAGGTACAGCTATTTGGTCTCGCGCCCTGGCTGATCTCGCGATATCGCTCGCTGTCCGATCGGTTCTACGCCGAGAATCGCGAGTTGGCCATCAAGAAGGCGTTTGTCAGCTCCGGGCTGTCTCTCATCGGCACGCTCGGCTACTACTCGGCGTACATCGTTGTATTGCTGCGGGCGATCAGCGGCTCGATCACGATCGGCACGCTCGCGTTTTTGGCGGCGTCCTTTCGACAGAGTCGCGACCTGATTCAAGGTCTGCTCATGTCGGCGAGCGGCATCTACGAGCAGAGCCTCTACCTCAAGGACCTGTTCGAGTTCCTGGACATGAAGCCGGTGATTCACAGCGTCGAGAACGCCCTGCCTGTGCCGCGGCCGATCCGCGAGGGATTCGTGTTCGAGGACGTCGGCTTTCGTTATCCGGGCAGCGAGATCTGGGCGGTCCGCCATTTGAGCTTTGCTCTTCGCCCGCGCGAGCGGGTCGCGCTCGTCGGGGAGAACGGGGCAGGAAAGACGACGTTGACCAAGCTCATCGCGCGGTTGTATGAGCCGAGTGAAGGGCGCATCCTGCTCGATGGGGTTGACCTTCGCGAGTACGACCTGCTCGATCTGCGCCGAGCCATCGGCGTCATCTTTCAAGATTTCGTACGTTACGACATGCGGTTCGACGAGAACGTGGGCGTGGGCGACGTCGAAGTCGTGCGCGACTATCTCGACGTCGCACCGGTCGAGCCGCCGCTTGCGCCGCCGGAGCTGATCACGACCGCCGCGGAGAAATCACTCGCGTCGTCGTTGCTGCCGCGCATGCCGGGCGCGTATCGTCAGATGCTCGGCCGCCGTTTCGATGAAGGCGTGGATCTCTCTGGCGGCGAATGGCAGAAGGTGGCGCTCGCCCGTGCCTACATGCGTGACGCGCAGCTGCTGATTCTCGATGAGCCGACCGCGGCCCTCGATGCGCGCGCGGAATACGACGTGTTCGTTCGGTTCAACGAGTTGATGGCGGGGCGTATGGCCATCGTGATCTCGCACCGGTTCTCTACCGTGCGGATGGCCGACCGCATTGTCGTCCTGAAAAACGGCGAGATCGTCGAGCAAGGAACGCACGACGATCTCGTTACGGCGGATGGTCTGTACGCCGAGTTGTTCGCGATGCAAGCGGCCGGCTATCGCTAGACGGCGCGGCTCGACCGACAAACGGTGGGAGTTAGCGACCGCCGCCGAGTTTGTCGCGGAGCATTTTGTCACACTCTTCGCGCTGCTTCGCGACCAGATCGTTTGCCTTGGGCTGCTGATCGGGCGTGAGAAGCGCGATCGCGTCTTTCGCTGACGCGTCGTAGTTGGTGCGGACGTCGGCGATCACCTCCGAGAGTCCCAAGCGCGCGTTCCGCATGCGACTGTTGTCGTCGGCGGACGGCGTCCCTGAGGGCGGACGCAGCTCGCGGACGAGCGAGTCGACGGCCTTGTAGAGCGGCGCGTTCTTCTCCTTGAGCTTGCCGTCGGCGTCCTTGATCTGCGAGAGTTGCGCGTCGGTCAACGCGAGGTCCTTTCGCTTGTCGATCAATAGCCGCAGCGGACTCTGATCCTCGATGTCGCGGACGCGAATTGCCGGCGCCTTCGGGATGTCGTCTTTCGACATCAAATCGGTGCGCTTGGTGGCTTGGGTGCGTTGGGCGACCGCGAGCGACGGGGCAAGCAGGAGCGCGGCGAGTGCCAGAGATCGACGAATCATGGGAGCGCCTCAGAGGCAAGGAGGGAGGGTGGAAATCTACCGTACTTGGTGACGCGTGGGGTGAGGGATCAGTTGAGCCCAGGGTACCCCCGGTACCCTAGGTGTCAGCCACCCGTTCCGGACCCTCTCTGAAACCGTCCCTGTTCGCCGCCGCCGCAACGATTCTGGTCGTCGGCTGCTCGTCGACCACCTCGAGCCTCCCGCCCATCGACGGTTCGCTAGCGCTCGGAATGTGGGGCGGCGAGAACGCTGGAATGATCGTGAGCGATACGGCGATGCACCTGCACATCGGGTGTACGTATGGCGACGTCTCGGGCCGTATTCCGGTGACATCGAACGGGACGTTCGACGTGCCGGGGAGCTACATGCTCCACGCCTACCCGGTTGCCGTGGGGCCCAGCGTGCCCGCGCGGTTCACGGGGCGAATCGACGGTGCGACGGCGACAATCAGCGTGACAGTCGACGACACCGTGACACACAAACCGGTGATCCTGGGCCCCGTGGTGGTCACGTTTGCCCGTGATCCGCGCGACATGCCGTGTCCCATCTGTCGCCGGCCCATCATCAGCCGGCGACCCGCAACCCATTGGTGGTCGCGTTTAGCGCAGTCCCACCTGGCCGCGCACTGACTCGCGCAACTTGGCCGAGTCAAACCCGATTCCCCGCCGAAAGACAGTCTCGGTGTTGTGAATGTCTGTCGGGGTCCGCGCGGGATCGCCGGCGATGACGACGAGATCCGCCTGCATTCCCTGTCGCACGGTTCCCAGCTTGTTGTCGAAGCCGAGGATCTTCGCGCCGTTGGCTGTCATGATTTGGATCGTCTCCTCCGGCGAAAAGCCGGCCTCGATCAACAGCTCGAAGTTGCGCTGATCGCCGTAACCGGCAATCGCGCTGAGACAACACGGGTCGGAGCCGGCGCCAAGCAGCCCGCCCGCTTTCACGAACGCGCGCTCGAACTCCATCGATTTCTTGAATGCGCGGCGGTTGATGCTGTCGTTCGACGACTTGCCCGTGTCGAGGAAGGCAGCGACATCCTTGGCCGCATCGGGATAGAGCGCGTCGAGCACGCGTTGGTCCTTCGGGATGCGGCTCGGCGTACTCAGTTCGAAGACGTCGAGCGTCGACGTCATCGCCACGTGATGATCCACCATATCGCGAATGGTCTGCTGCACCGGCGCGCTGGCGATGTCGAGATTGGCGTACATGAGCGAGTCGGGTGCGCTGGCGCATGCATTTGGCCGGCGGTCGCGCGCGTACTCACTGTTCGTCAACAGGCCGTGCTCGAGCTGGTCGATTCCGAGCGCGACGGCTTCGCGAAAACCCACTGAGCAGAGATGCGCCGTCACCTTCACGCCGTGCTTGTGCGCTTCGTCGATGGCCGCGGCCAATTCGTCGTGCGTGATCTGGGTGTACGCCTTGAACCAAGTCACGCCTTCTTCCGCCCAATATCGCACCATGCGGCGTGCGTTCTCCGGCCCGTCGAGCGGGTGCATTGGTCCGAGCATGGGCCCGGCTCCCTGCAGATACGGCGCTGTGACGACGATGCTGGGTCCCGCGCTCTGCAGCGAGTCGATGCGATGCTTGATGTTGAGCTCAGCATACGAATCCACACTGCCGGTGGTGCGGATCGTCGTGACGCCGGCCGAGAGGAACAGGCGCGGGTAGCTGACGCCCATGAACCGCATGCCGGAGTAATACATGTGGTCGTGCAGCCCGATGATGCCGGGAATCACCGTTTTGCCGGTGAGGTCGATGACCTTGGCGTCGGCGGGTACCGCCACGCTGGCGGACGGACCGACGGCGGCGATCGTCTCGCCGCGAATAAGAATTGTCTGATCGGCCTTGGCCGGCGTCCCGGTGCCGTCCATGAGCTTCGCATGAACGAGGGCGATCACCGGCGCGTCGACACTGACGTACGGCTTGACCGCTGGCGCGAACGTTCGCCCTTGTGCGTGCAACGGTGGTCCGGCGTGCAGAACGATCCCGGCCGCGAGCGCGGCGCAGATGGTGACACTTCTCTGAAATGGGCGCATGGACGGTCTCATGTGGATCGAATCGGATCTGGGGTGAAAACGAGGCAACTCTACTCGACGGTGAACGCGGCCATCATCCCCGCGCTCAGATGTTCGGCAATGTGACAGTGCAGCATCCAACGACCCGGGTTCGACATCTCGACGAGCAGCTCGACGGTCTCGCCGGCCGGAATGATCGCCGTGTCCTTCCACACGAGATTGTCGTTCGCGACGCCGTCGCGGGTCACCACGAGAAAGCGCTGCCCGTGAAGGTGAATGGGGTGTTGCATGGCGTGGCTCGATGCCGGATCGTTGAACACGCGGATGCGGACGACATCGCCGCGGCGAAAGTGCCAGTCGATGTCCATGTTCTCTTTTCCGGTCGCCGGGTCGCGCAGAATCCAACTGACTTCATTCCCGGTGGAGAGCCAATTCATCATCGACATGCCGTCGGTCCATTCGACGGCCGCGTTGATGCCCTGAAGCATGGCCATCACAGAGGGCGGGAGGTTTGTCGTGCGCATGGTCAAAACGAGATCACGGCGTGGCGCACGTGCGGCGCGGGCGAGCAACGGAGCGAATTGGGCGCGGACGTCGGCGTTCCGCCTGAGCGTCTCGAACTCGCGGGCGTAGTTTACAGCGGGCGCCTGCTCCTCCACATGAACCACGCCCAACGTGTCCGTCTCCGGAAAATACGACCCGATCATGTGATCCACTGCCTGGACGCGGTTCACGAGTGCTGCCTGCCCGGTCTCATCGAAGGCGACTTCTATGATGTACCGCTCGGCAGGCCCGATGACCAGGCTCTGCACCCATTCTTCGCGCTCGTACTTGCCGCCGTCGCTCCCAACGATTTTCATGCGCGCGCTTGGCATGAACGAGAGATTGTACGTGCGCGCGCTGGAGACGTTGGTGACGAAGAAGCGTACGATGTCGCCGCGTTTCACCGCCAGCGAGTAGTTCGGCTCGCCGTTGACGAGAAACGTGTTTCCGAACCGTCCCATGAGTGCATGGGTCGGCGCGTTCGCGCCGAACGGTGTGAGCCCGCCGTCTCCCATGAGCAGATCGTCGAGCGCGAGCACTTCCTCGCGATTGACGGGACTGTAATAGCGCGCCGCAGGCGAACGAATGAGCAGATTGCCGTACAGACCGAGGGCTTGTTGAACGTCCTCTCGGACGTGCGGATGATACCAATACGCGCCGGCGTCGGGGAACCGGACCACATACGTGAACCACCCGCCCGGAGGCACAGCCTTCTGCGTCAACCCGACCGCGCCGTCGAACCGATTGTCGAGACGTACGCCGTGCCAGTGCACCGAGCTGGGGACGTCGAGCGCATTGTGGTATCGCACCACGATTGTGGCGCCCTGACCGACTTCGATGATCGGGCCGGGTGACTGCCCGTTGAATGCGTAGAGGTGGACGATCTTCCCCGCGATCGCGCGCACGATTGGAGCCGCTTCGAGAACGAGCGTGTCACCGGAGCGGAGGCGAACGCGGCTCGTCGTCCGCGCCGAAACATCATGTGCCGCCAACGAGTCAAACGACGGCAAGAAGGGACTGGTGCTTGGCCTCAGGCCGTTCATGCCCGGCATCATGACCATGCGCGGCGACATCGGTGGCATCGACCACGTGCCCAGTGGTGAGGCGTGCCCGCCGTCGTGCATTCCGTCCTGCATTCCGCTCATGCCGGGCGCCATCCGCTGTGTCAGATCGCGATGTGCGAGCAATCGCGCGCTCGGCGACGTTCCGCGCAACACCAGGCGGCCGCCTCGTTCATGCACAGTCGCGGATCGCTCGGCGCTGACGAGAATTCGAAACTGCGCAAACTGGATTTCGCCAAGGTCCACACGACCGTTGCGCACAGTGCCGAGCTTTACGGCGCTGTCGAGTGACAGAGTGTACGCCCAAGCGACGTACGCGCTATACTCGCCGAGCGATCGAGGCTCGGGCAATCCGGCGATGGTCGCCGCGAGGTGGTAGCGAGGCCGGCCATCTACCGTTACGGCAACGCCAAACGGTGATGGCGCGGGAAGCAGCGCCATTGCCCCCGACACCGACGGAAGGTCCGGCGTCGGGAACAACGTCACGCAATTGAGCGTCGACGCGAGCGTCGTGTCCGTAGGGGACGGACACGACACGAGAAGCAATGCCGCCAAGCCGAACATCATTTGGCGGCCCGCGGTTCGCGCCGCACGATCTGTCCCGCCGGCATGACGAAGCGCACGCGCTGCAGATCCTTCGCCTCCGGCGGAACGGACACGTTCGCGCCGCCCGCCACGATCCTTGTCTCTTTGACGCGGACCGTGGCGTTGGCGATCACTGTTCCGCACTTGACGTCGAGCATGCGCGCCACGCGAAGCGCGATTGGCGCAGTTGGTACGGCCGCGGCGGCTTGCGCAGTGAGATACCGCGGCGCGAAAAGGACGACAACGAGCGTGTATATGAACCGAATGCGCCGCATCGACTAAGATTTGGAAGGTGGGTGTGAAGAAAAAACTACTATGCGGCTGCTATATCCGCAGCGATATATACGCGTCTGGCGCGGACATTCGGTCAGGCGTCTCATCCCACCGCCGATGCATACAACGTTGTCGTCGTTCAGGTGTACCGTCCAAGCAAACGCGGAACGCCGCGTCGCCCGGGCGCGATATGAGAACGCTCAAGCCGACATCTCACGGGAGATGATTGGCTTGTAGGATGACTCTCACACGAAGGGCATGCCAGCATCGTACACCATCGATCTGTGCTCGGCGTTTTCGCCTGGAGTTCGCCGCGCGTTTGTGACTCGCAATGCCGTCCAGTTCGGAATGGCGCGCATGTTCGCCGCGCATGCCGAGAGCGCCCATCAATTGGTTCGCGTCTTTCGAGACACGGGCGCGGCGCTGGACTGGCTCACGGAGTCATCCAGAGGAGCGCAAGCGACGAAGGATCTGCTTTGACGAAGGATCTGCTCTGACGAACGATCTGCTTTGACGAAGGATGCTCCTCAACGTTTTGAGCGGTGCCGTTGTCGAACACCCAGGAGACCCATCCTGGGCGTGCCCGTGACCTTGTCCACGACATGCTCCCATCCCGATAGCACTCTTCCCATCAGGAACGGTCATGCGCGCACGAGCTCTGGTTCTGTCCATTCTACCGATCGCGCTGGCGATCGCGCCGTCGGTCGTGCACGCGCAGCGCGCGGTGTATCGCGACTGCTGGGACCGGTCGACCTGGCGTGGTTCCATGAGCTACACCTGCTCGCGCGATGCCGAGCTCGCCGTGTCGGAGCGCCGCGCCGCGGCTGCCGCGAGATCCGAGGCAAGGGCGATCGCAAGTGCCGCGAGAACTCAAAGTCGCGCCGCGTCCGTGGCGATGAGGGCAGAGGCGCGCGCCGCCGTGCGCGCTTGGAGCAGGGTCGACGCGCGAGCCTATTCCGGCGGCACGCGCGCGATGGAACGCCTTCGCGACCGACTGGACGCCAGACGCTACGAGAATCGAAGCCGGTACTACCGCCGCTGGTAGTATCGTGCTCGAATGCCGATCACGTCACCGGCGCGACACCCGCCAGCGACGCGTTCGACGGTTTGGACTCGGCGCCGACTGGCCGCTTGAGCAGCGGCATCACCAGCTCACCAAAGCGGCGGCACTCCTCGAGGTGCGGATAGCCCGACAGGATGAACGTGCTGATGCCCAGTGCTTGATACGCGCGGAGCTTTTCGGCGACCTGCTGGGGGTCGCCGACGATCGCGACTCCAACGCCACTCCGCGCCAGACCAACACCCGCCCACAAATGTGGTTCGACGACAAGCGACTCCGACGCCGACAGCGCCTGTTGTCGCCGCTGTCCCTCGCTGTCGACGACCGCGCTCGCCTCGATAAAGCGACGTCGAACCGCGGGGTCGATTCGGCTGATCAGGCGATCGGCCGCTTTCCATGCCTCGTCCTCCGTCTCGCGCACCACCACGTGACAGCGAAGTCCGTAGCGCAGGCGAGTGGTGGCAACCCGCACCGCGCGCGTCTCGTGTGCCCGCATGGTGCTGAGCCGCGCCTCGATGGCGTCGATCGTATCGCCCCAGAGTAGATAGACGTCCGCCAACTCCGCAGCGATTCGCTGGGCGTCGTCGCTGTGGCCGCCGAGGTAGATCGGCACCGGCTCCGAGGGAATCGGCGATACGATGGCGCCTTTGAACGGGTAGCGCGGCGAATCATGGTCGACCGGCACGCCGCGCCAGAGATCGCGCATGATGGCAATGAACTCTCGGGTTCGCGCGTAGCGTTCGGCGTGACTCTCCATGTCGCCGTACATCGCGTTCTCGGCGGGATTCGATCCCGTCACGACGTTGATCCGCACGCGGCCGGGAAAAAGATTCGCGGCCGTTGCCGTCATTTTCGCGAACATCGCTGGATGAAACATGCCGGGCCGTACGGCGATCAGCAGGCCGGCTCCCTGCGTGCGGGCGAGCGTCGCCACGGACGCCGTCCAGGCTTCATGCTCGGCGTGGAAATTCGTCGCCGTGAGCAAACTCGAAAATCCCATCTCGGCGGCGGTCTCCACGAGACTCGCGATGTAGGGCAGGGTAGGGCGGCGCTCCGGTGTGGTTCCAATGAACTCTCCGTCGGCGGCGAGTTGGCAGAACCACAAGAGGTCGAGCGGATCGGAAGTCGAGGCAAGTCGCATACGCTCAATTATACGAGTTCACGCTCGTTCCGCGCGATGCCTTGGTCCCGATGCGCCGGCCTGTCGCGACGCGGCGGTCGAACCGAACCGCTCGACGATGAAATCGATGAAGCTCCTGAGCTTGGGCGTCGCGCGTCGATCGGGGAGATACACCAGATACATCGGCCGCGCCGGCGGGGTATATGCGGATAGCACGGCGACCAGCCGCCCGGCCGCAACGTCATCGGCGAGCAGCACCTCGGGTTGCATGGTCACACCCATTCCCGCGAGCGCGGCGGTGCGCAGCGCCGCGCCGTCGTTCACGACAAAATTTCCATGGACGTTCACGCGATGTTCGCCATCCGGGCCGATCAATCTCCACCGGTCGCGGCGGTCGGTGTACTTGTGGCCGAGACAGTTGTGCCGACTCAGGTCTTCCGGGACCTGGGGCGTGCCGTGTCGCGCGATGTAGTCCGGCGACGCGCACACGAGCATGCGATAGGGCTCCAGCGGCCGCGCAATCAGGCTCGAGTCTGGCAGCTTGCCAATGCGGATCGCCGCTTCGTGACCGTCCTTCACCAACTCCGTCGCGCGGTCGTTCAGTGTCAACTCAACGCCGACTTCGCGATTCTGCCGGAGATACGCGGCGAGAGCCGGGGCAAGGCGTTGCACGCCGAACGTCACCGGGGAAGCGACTCGCAGCACGCCGCGCGGCGCTTTGCGCAGCGATTGTACGGAGGCCTCAGCATCGGATACCGCCGCGAGCAGTTGCTTGCAGCGCTCGAAATACGCCGCGCCCGCCTCGGTGAGACTCTGCCGGCGCGTCGTGCGCTGCAGCAACTGGGTGCCGAGGCGAGCTTCGAGGGCGAAGAGATGTTTCCCGACCATCGTCGCGGACAGCCCGAGGTCCTTCGCGGCGGCGGCGATACTGCCGCGTTCGACCACGCGCACGAACGTCGCCATGCTGGTGAGGAGGTCCATTCGATTCACAACTCGTGGTTGGGAATGAAAACACGATCTCGCCGTTTATCCACGCGGTGGGGCGAGCGACACTTGTCGCACAATCGCACGTTCACCCACACCGGAGGCAATCTCGTGTATCTCCTCATCATCAACTACAGCCAGCCGATCGCCAAAGTCGAGCCGCACATTCCCGCGCACGGCGCGTGGGTCAAGAAGCATCTCGACGCCGGCGACTTTCTGTTCGCGGGTCCGAAGCGGAGTGGTCTTGGCGGCGTGATCGCCGCGAAGTCGATGGACAAGTCGGCGCTGCTCGAGCTGTTGTCCACCGACTCCTATGTCCAAGCCGACGTCGCCGACTATCAGATCGTCGAGTTCGACAGCCGAGTCGCGCGGCCGGGGCTGGAGTCCTTGACAGCGGCGTGACGCGCGCGAGGTCGGACGGTGCGATCTAGCGGCTCGACGTCTCAGGCTTCTTTGGAGCCGCCGGCGGCGAGCCGCCCGTGACGGTCACTTTCGCCAGCATGCCGGCGCCTTTGTGGGACTGGTCGGACAGCGGGCAGAACACTTCGTACGTACCCGGCTTCAAGGTCACGGTCAGCGACTGAGACTGACCGACGGCGATCGGCTGCGTTCCCTTGTCCACGCCCTCTCCCCGCACATAGAACCCGTGCGACATCGAGCCGTTGTTGGTCACTTTGAACGTGACTGAGCCGGCCTGCACTGTATCGTGTCCGAGCTTGACCTTCCATTCAGACAGCGTAACGGGGACCGACTGTGCGGCCGCGACGGATGAGAAGGCTACCAAGGCAGCAGCGAAGAGCATGCGGGTCATGAGCGATTGCCGTCGAAAGAGTGAGGCTTCTTGGCGGTATTGGGCGGGAGCTTCCGAATGTGGAATATTCCCATGGGGACATCATTTGCCAAGTGAGGGGCCGGGTCACTCGGCGCTTGCAGGCGTGCTTGCAGGCGTGCTTGCGGGCGGGTGGCCGCCGTCGTCCATCCATCGCTGTCTCGCCGCCTCGTTCAGCGAGTGCTTGACGGCCGGCGGCGGCGCTGCGGGTTCCGCGTCGCCTGAGGTCGCCGTGTGTGCGACGGTCAAGAGAAACGTCGATCCGTGGACCGACCGCGCGGCATGCTCGACGCGCGGCGCGAAGATCAAGACGTCTCCAGCGGTGAGCGGGAAATCCTGATCGAGCGCGTAAAAGGTCACGTCGCCCTGCACGACATGGATCGAGATGGGATTGTCCGTGCTGTGCGCCGGAAGTCGTCCGCCGGGCGCGAGTGCCATCAACGTCAGGCGCAGCGCGCCTTCCTTGACGAGCGTGCGCGCACTGCGACCATGCTTGGCGAGGAGTCCCGCGTCGATGGTCATCGCATCGGCGGCGAGATGTTGCACGAGGATGTCGCCGGAGATCGCGCGGTGCAGCGAAGACATGAGCGTCTGGAGTTAGATCTTCTGTACGCGAGCCTTGTGGCGGAGCGTCAACGGAGGGCGAGGGATTCGAACCCCCAAGTCCTTGCGGACGCCAGTTTTCAAG
>JBDUEJ010000032.1:0-67162 GCA_040002475.1 bacterium
GGCTGCATCGTGAACGGCGTGGTGTCCGGCGCGATCCAGGGCATCAAGAATTGCCAGGCGGCCGGCGGCACAGTCAACACACCGTGGGGTCAGCGGCAGGTTCACTGGGGCATGCCCACGGCCGTGCGTGACTCGAACGGTTCCGAGATCAATCAGTTGCTCGGCAACGGCCTGCCGCTCTGGAAGGTGGGCTGGTCGCACAACATTCAGTACAAGCGCGTGAACGCCTACGTTCTTCTCGACAAGACGTTCGGGAACAAGGTGTACAACACGGACCGCCACTGGTCGTGGGGAGACTTCATGACCCTCGATGCCCAGCAGAATGGCAAGTCGGTGGAGACCGCGAAGCCGGTGGGATACTACTGGCGTGCGGCTGCGCCGGAGGCCGCGACGGGCACGGGTGGGTATTACGACGTCCTCGGTCCCAACACGATCTCGTACGAGGACGGCTCGTACGTGAAGATCCGGGAGCTGTCGTTCGCGTACAACATCGGCACCTTGAAGCACCTGGCCGGCAACTGGAGCCTCACGGCCGTCGGCCGCAACCTGTTCACGTGGACGAACTACACCGGGTGGGACCCGGATGCCGGCGGCGGCGGCGGACAGCTCCAGAGCGGCGCGTTGCTGGCGCAGCAGTCGTCGAGCTATCCACAGATCCGCAACTTCACGCTGACGCTCTCCTCCAAGTTCTAACCCAATCGGCGGCGCTGCGCGCGGTCCTGCCGCGCATCGTGCCATGTGCCGAGAACCTCGGAGAAAACATGAAGGCGATCCAACGTCTCGCATCAGCGTCACTGTTCGTGCTCGCGGCCTCCAGTTGCGAACAGAGCTTGGCCGTCGAGAACTTGACCGATCCGGATATCGGCCGCGTGTTCGCAACGGGGGCATCGATCGAATCGACGATTGGTGCCGGCTATCAAACCGTGCACAACGCGATATCGAATCAGAACAACCAGCCCGGCGTCGAAGTCTTCGGCCTCGAGAGCTATTCGCAGTTGAACAATTTCAACCTCGGGACGCGAGCGGCGATTCCGCGTCTGCCGATCAACAACGTGATCGGCGCGCCAACGATCTTCGTCGAGTTTACGGCGCTGGCGAAGGAGGCGCGTCTCGTGGTCAACGCGATGGACGCGCTTCAGGCGCTCATCAAGAGCGGGCAGAGCATCGGCACGCCCGCGAAAGACCTGCGAGCGCGTTCGTTCGGCTTCTTCGTTGCCGGCACCTCGCTCGGGTGGATGGCGATGATGTATGACTCGGCCGCCATCGTCGCGCCCGGGATGCGCCCCGATTCGATTCCGCCGCTCAGCGGCGCGGCCGATGTCGGAAAGGCGGCGATCGTCATGCTCGACAGCGCCCTCCAGATTGCCAACGACCCGGCGGCCGCGACTGGATTTCCGCTCGAAGCGATCTGGATGGGCAACGCGACGGGACTCAGCCTCGACCAGTACAAGCGGCTCATTCGCTCGTACCGTGCCCGGTTCCGCGCCGGGCTGTCGCGTACGCCGGCTCAAGCCGCAGCCGTGGACTGGGCCAAGGTGATCGATGACGCGGAGAACGGCATTCAGGCCAACTTCATGGTGAACACCGGAAGCTCCACGGGGTGGAGCGTCGGCTACCAAGTCGTGCGGTATCAGGACGCGACCTGGAGTGAGATGTCCATGATGTACATGGGCATGGCGGATGTGTCGGGCGCGTACGCGAACTTCATCTCACAAGACTATAGCCACAAGAACGGTTGGTTCCTCGTCATCACCCCGGATCAGCGGTGGCCGCAGGGAACGACGCGGGCGGCGCAAAACACGGCGTCCGTTCAGCCGAGCTCAGTGACGTCGAGGCCGTACATCTCGAACCGTTCGATCTCGAACGACGTGGCCGGAGACGGGTGGGGCATCTCGTTCTACGACTACTTCCGCTATCGCTACATCAAGGTGAATAGCAACAGCGGGCCGTATCCCGAGTTCTTGAAGGCGGAAATCGATCTGCTCGCGGCGGAAGGCTACATTCGCACAGGAAACATCGCCGCGGCCACAGCCAAGATCGATCTGTCGCGCGTCGCGAATGGCGGCCTGCCTGCATTGACGAGCCTGATCACGACTGCCGCGCAGCAGGTTCCTGGCGGTCTGGCGTCGTGCGTGCCACAGGTTCCGACCGGGACGGGCACCGTAGCGTGCGGCAACCTCATGGAAGCAATGAAGTACGAGAAACGAATCGAGACCATGTTCTCCGGGTTCGGCCGCTTCTGGATCGACAGCCGCGGTTGGGGCGACCTCGTCGAAGGCACGCCGCTCGAGTTCCCCGTTCCCTACCAGGAGATGCAGTCGAGGCAACAGTCCTTCTATCTCCTCGGCAGCGGATTTGGCAGCGCCGCAGCCAAGGGGGCGTACGGATTCTGATGCTGCAACGACGCATTCGGAGGGGTGTGGCCTGGATGTTGGTGGCTTTGCTCCCGACGCTCCAGGCGTGCTATGAATACGTGACGCTCGCGACCGACAATCCACCGGCCGGTCAACTCGTCGAGCTCCAAATTACGGATCAGGGCCGGGTCAGTCTGTCGGACCGCTTTGGGCCCGGCTTGACCCTGGTCGCCGGTCGGGTGGATGCGCTGCAGGCGAATGACTTCGTCGTCAACGTCTATCGCGTAACGCACCTGACCGGAGAGAGCACGCAATGGAGCGGCGAAGCCGTGCGGCTCAATCGCGGGTTTGTTGGATCGGTGAAGGGCCGGAAGCTGTCGGCGATTCGCACGACGTTGGTCGCCGTCGCGGTGGGGACGGTGCTCTACTTTACCGCGGGTCGTGCCCTTACGGGAGGTGGCAAGGATCCACTGGATCCGCCCGATCCCATTCAGCCACCACTCAGTACTCGAATTCCGATCGGCGCTCGAATCAGAATGACTCCATGACGTTCACGCCGAATACAGTCTCGACTGCGGAGGAAGTGTCGATATGAGAGGATTCCAAATTGGTCTGGCGACCGCGAGCGCTGCGATGCTCGCTGCCTGCGCCGGTGATGCGAGCAAGGTGTTCATCGCCGAGCCGGGGCAGGTGGCCTACATTCGATTCGTGAATGCCGTGCCTGATTCAGGTGGCCAGGACTGGCGCTTCGTCGATGCCATCGAAGGCTCGCCGACGACGTTCAGTTTGACGTTTCGCGGGATCTTCCCGGGCACCAGCTACCAGAGTGCGACGGCAGGCTCCCGTCATTTGAGGATCTTTCAGTCGGTTACCGATCCGACCTTCTCCGATCCGACAAAGACGACGCCGGCGCTCGTGTCGACGGTGTTCATCGACAGCACGTTCACGCTCGGCGCCGGAAAGCACTACACCATCATGGCCGTCGGCAACCTGCGGGCGCCGCGGACGGCGAAGTTCGTGGTCCTGGAGGACAATTATGCGGACCCCGCGACGAGCGTGGCTCTCCGCGCCGTGAACACCGGGCTCACCGCGGCGCTCGACGTGTACGGTTCGCCAACCGGGGGCACAGCCGCTCTTCCGGCGTCACCGCTCGCGGCGGCGCTTGCGACGTACGCGGCATCGCCATGGGTCACCATGGCGACAGGGGCGCTCGCGTTGCGCGCCAACATTGCCGGCTCGACGACACTGCCCGCGTTGGTCGATGCCACGGCGCCCGCCGGTGTGGCCGCGGACCGGACGCTCAACCTCACGGCCATCGGCGGGAGCACGATTGCCGGAACCGCGTTCACCGCGTTCTTCTTCCCGCCGGCAGTCGTCGGCAGCCTGGCGGCCAACGTGGTTGTGGGGACGTGCCCGACTCGCTGCACGACGCCCGGCGTTGTGTACGCCGTCGATCGGTATCCACCCAGCGGGTTCTGATCGGAGTCAGCAACAACACGGTGCCGGGAGGAGACTCGCGGCGGCGTGTTGTTGGCGGATCAGCGCTTCAATGCCGCAATCACGAGATCGACGATTTGAAGGCAATGCTACGCTGGGCGGGGACGAGATATTGCTTGACGCGTCCATCATCGGCACCCTAATTGGAGATTGCACTCTGACTTGCCGGGCCTCCGGCGGGCCTGCTCTGGTGCGGGGGGAGAGCGCGATGCGTCCAAGCACTCGTGTGTCGTGGCGGTGCGCGTTGATCTGCATCGCTCTCACCGCGGCATCGACGCCCGCGGCAGGCCAGCCGGGCCGAATCATTCGCGGAACCGTGGTCGATGTTCGAGACCAACCCGTCGCGTCCGTCACGCTCGTTATCGCGGGCGGAGCGAGAGCGACCAGCGACGATTCGGGCCGGTTCCGATTAGAGATCCATCATCGCGATCGCGTGGTCGTCGACGTGCGCCGCATCGGCTATATGCCATCGCGGTTGGGCTTCGCCGCCGGCGGCGACACCACGGTCTCGGTGTTCGTGCTGCCGAGTGCCCAGGAGGTGCCGGCGGTCCAAGTCACCGGCGCCGGCACGCGGTCGTTGGCCCTCGCGGGCTTTGAGCAACGGATGCTGGAGAGAAAGCGTGGTTCCGGCACGGGACGTTTCATTACCGCGGCGGAGATCGAGGCGTCGCCGCCGCTGCGCGCCACGCAGATCGTCGAGAACGTCCCGTCGATCCTCGTTCGCCGCGTCGACGGTGATCGATCCGCCATCATGGGCAAAGGCACCGGCGGCGGCGCCGAGTGTCCCGCGACCGTATATCTCGACGGCGTCCACATCCCGGGGAGCGGGGAGGCAGTGCGGGACCGGCGAGGCCGTCTCGTGGGCGTGCGCGATTACGGTGCTCCGATAGACCAACTGGTCGACCCGTCGGACGTCGTCGGCGTCGAGGTCTACGCGCGCGGCGTGTTCGCCCCGCCGCAGTTCCGTCCGCCGGGCGATGAGAAGGCTGTGGGATGCGCCGTGGTGGCGTTCTGGACCAGGCGCGCGAGGTGACGGCGTGAGGAATCGCGTCGAGCACCGGCCTGGGCGACTCAGCGGTTGACTGTCCGCACAGTCACTCCTTGGGCAAGTGAGTCAGGGGTCTTTGTCGAGCAGTCGTCGTTGCCTCGACACATCGGACTCTCGCGAGTTGTCAAACGCAACGCGAGACGTGGCTCGCAGGGGACGAGTCGATTGACGGCGTGGCGCAGGTGCGACAGCAGCGCGGTCGCGCTGATTCGCACCCGGAGGTGGGGAAGAGCAGTCGACCCACTTTTGCGTTCTCTAATACCTCGCGCCGTCCTCAGAGGCGGATCGCCCGGCAGACGCCTTCGGCGCCCAGGCCGGATCGGTCTATCCATCGCGCGTCGCGACGGCTAACGTAGGGCTCACTGAGCTGGAGGCGACGCCGACGTCCGCGGAAGCTCATGAACGCCCACCCGACGGCAGCGGAGGTTCCCAATGGAAGAGATGAGCGGCATGACCGGCATGAGCGGCATGAGCGACATGAAGGGCGCCGAGAAACATCATCATCACGAGGCGGACGAACCACCGCACAACATGATGGTCGTCGGAGAGAAGACGATCTTTCTCTCCCACCTCCCGATGTTCATGACGCCGCACAACTTTCAGCTGATCCTGGAGGCGACGTTCAGCGCCGGTGGAAAAGACTTGCAGGCGATCTACGCGAAAGACCGCCAGAGCCATCCGAACGTGACCATGTACACGCTCAGCCCGATCGATCAGTTCAAGCTCGCGACGCTCTTCACGCCGCACGACAAGCCGGCGCGCACGTCGTTCAAGGCGACGATCTTTCGCGGTCACCTCGAGCGCGGCGGCAAGCCGATTAAAGATCTCACCGACATCACCGTCACCGTGCAGCGCGTCGTCTACGCCGCCAAGCTCGACTCGGGCTCGAAGTCCAAGACGCTCGAGTACCGGCTATTCGGCAAGCACGACGAGCAATTTCTCGCGCACGTCATCGGCGCGGCACCGGACTTCGACCAGTTGCTGGCGGTCAAGATTCCAAACGCGCCGATGGACGAAGAGATCGCCCGCGGCGTCAGCGTCGAGCTCGTGAGCCGCAGCAACACGGCGTCGGCGAGAATCAAGGAGAAGGAGAAAGTCGTCGGCAAGGGTCACGTCTCCGGCGCCCACCAATTCCTGCAGCTCGAGATTCAATCGACCATCGAATGCTATTTCGAGGAAGGAGAGCTGTCGTCGGCCGATGGCTCGTTCAAGCAGACGCCCGAAGAAAAGAAAGCGGGCTTTTGAGCAAACCGGACGGCGGGAACGCGTCTCTCGACGAGGACGAAGTGATCGCGGGATAGGATTGTCGATCGGGGTCGTGGGAGATGCGGCGCGACCCCAAGGGGCGACAAGCCGAGACGGCTTCCAGCGGCATCGTGCATACATGCATACGATAGGGGCGCTCTCGTCGAGCGCCTCCGATCTCTGCTATCCTAGATCGCGCCACTCAGCCGCGAAAGAAGGTCCATGCAATCATGATCGCGGTGCCAACAGTGCCTTGACAGGCGGGCGCGCTCGCCCGCAAGCTCTCCCCACCTCGCCCGGCACCGTCCTCGCGCGGTAGCGGCTCATCGCCGCACTTTCACCGGCGCGGCGAGGGATCGATGCATTGGGACTCCGGCAACATCGCGTTCATGCTCGTCTCGACGAGCCTCGTCATGCTCATGACGCCCGGGCTGGCGTTCTTCTACGGCGGCCTCGTCGGACGCAAGAACGTGCTGGCGATCATGATCCAGAGCTTCGTGTCGATGGGCGTGACCACGGTCCTCTGGGTCGTCTGCGGCTATTCGATGTCGTTCAGCGGGAGCTACGGCAACGAGGCGAATCCCGACATCCTCGGCGTCATCGGCAATTTTCATATGGCGTTCTTGCGAAACGTCGATCCGACTACACCGTTTCCCGGCTCGCCGACGATTCCGCTCATCGTGTTCGTCGCGTACCAGATGATGTTCGCGCAGATCACACCCGCGCTCATCACCGGGGCATTCGCGAATCGTGTCACGTTCAAAGCGTATTTGATTTTCCTAGTGTTGTGGCTGCTGCTCGTGTACTTCCCGTTCGCGCACATGGTCTGGGGCGGCGGGATCTTGCAGGCGCATGGCGTGTTGGACTTTGCCGGCGGCATCGTGGTGCACACGACGGCCGGCTTCGCGGCGTTGGCCGCGGTGTTCTACGTGGGCAAGCGCCGCGTCGCCGACGCGGGCCTCCACAGCATTCCCCTCGTCGCGCTCGGCACCGGACTCCTCTGGTTTGGCTGGTACGGGTTCAACGCCGGCAGTGAGCTCAAAGTCGATTCCGTGACGGCGTTGGCGTTTCTCAATACCGACGTTGCGGCCTCATTCGCGGCGATGACGTGGCTGGTGTTGGCGTGGATCTATGAGAAGAAACCAAAGTTCGTCGGGCTCTTGACCGGATCGATCGCCGGCCTCGCGGCGGTCACACCGGCCGCCGGCTACGTCTCGACGAGCACCGCCATTCTCATCGGCGTCGTTGCCAGCGTCGTGTGCTACTACGCCATCACGCTGAAGAACAAGCTGCAGTGGGACGACGCGCTGGACGTGTGGGGCGTCCACGGCGTCGGCGGCGCGCTGGGCGTGATCATGCTCGGCCTCTTCGCGTTCAAGGCGATGAATCCCGACGGCGGCGCCGACGGACTTGTGCACGGCAACGCCGCGTTCTTCGTCAAGCAGCTTGGCGCGACCGTCGCCGCCGCGGTATATGCGTTCGTGTTCACCTACGTAATGCTTGGAGTGATCAACAGGATCACGCCGGTCAAGGTGTCGCCTGCCGACGAGGAGCTGGGCCTGGATGAGACGTTGCATGGGGAGCGGGCGTATCTGTAGTCCCGTGGTCTCTAGACGCCGGCGCGCGCCGCTCGTCGCGGGCGTGATCGCGGCGGCGCTGGGCGGCTGCGTGCCGTTCGCCACGCCGCCAGGTCCGGTGGTCGCCGACCGTCCCGGGTATACGGATACGCCGACTGCGCTCCCTGCGGGGGCGGTACAGCTCGAGGCTGGAATCACGGATGACCGGGTGCAGGACACCAGATACGTGAGCGCCGGAGAGACGCTGCTTCGCCTCGGCGTTGGCGCGAAGGCGGAGCTGCGCCTATTCGGAAACTCTTATGCGACGCGGACCATCTCCGGCTCACCGCGGCGTGGTGGGATCGAGGATCCAAAGATCGGCGCCAAGCTCAACCTGCGCGCGGTGCCCGACACGGTGCATGCATGGCTCCCGAACGTCGCGGCGTTGGCGGCGATCACGTTGCCGGTTGGCGCGTCCGGGTTCGGTGCGACGCGCGCGCAGCCAGAAGCAAAGGTTGCGGCGAATTGGACGACGCCCAGCCCGCTCTCGGCGTACACGAATTTTGGGTATGGCCGGACGTACGACGGTGCGCGATGGGGCTCGCATGCGTGGATGAGCCTCGCGCTCTGGTACGCGGCGAATCCACGCGTCTCCCTGTTCGGCGAGGGACTTGCCGTCGGCCGGTTGCAGGGAGGCGCGACGGCGGGCAATGACCTCGATGCCGGCGTGACGTTCCTCCTCACCGATCGATTTCAGCTCGACATGCGTGTCGGGCGCGGCGTGGGCAGCGAGACGTCGCACGAACGCTTCATTGGCGCGGGGCTCGCAAGGCGCTGGTAGACGACGGGGCTCCAACGGATCGACCCTACTTCACGCCCGACGGTGCCTGCACGTTCGTATACTCGTATCGGATCGAACGATGAGTCGACGCGGCGACACCCGTATCGATATCGGTGTCGATGCGCAGGGGAAGCCCGGTGCTCTTGGCAATCCAGATCCGCGAGTGAGCCTTCGTGCCATCATTCTCCTGGGTCGTCTCGTAGACCGCGGCCGGGGTGCCGGCGGTGAGCTCATCACCGACATGCTTACAGCTGACCGCCGTTGCACTCTTGATGTTCTCTTGGTGCTCCTTCGCCATCTCTTCGACCGTCGTCGGGCTTCGGCGCCAGACATTGCGGGTTTTGACGTACGACATCCCGCCCACGAAGATAATCTCGCCGTCCGACGAGGTCCCGGCGCTCCCGCCCGTACTGCTAAACCCGTGAGTCGGCGTCTTGAACTGCTTTGCGGTGGCATCGAGCACGGGCTTGCACGACGCAAGGTCCTTTTGCGCTTGAGCTGTGACCGTTGACGCGCCGGACAAGAGCACAGCGAGCGCAATACTGCGTATGCCAATTCGATGCATTGGAGCTCTCCTGGAGTTGAGGCGTAGGATTGGAACGGGATGAGTGTTCACTGAAGTCTGATGCAGATCGCCGCGAACAGCGCTTTCGCCTTCTCGTAGTCGGCCGATTCGAGCGACATGCCGACGAAGACGTCGCGGCGAACGGCGATCAACTGCGTGCCGTGGAGGAGGGCGGCACTGTCCCACGGTCCGGCGAGGGTCGTATCGGTCTTGAAGCCGACCTGCGACGGTGCGCCATTCGCCTTCGACGCGTCGCCACCCACCATCTTCATCAACGCTCCGATCATCTGACCGGCCTGGCCGGTTGTCGGAACCGAGTCGAGCTTGGCGGTCATCGCCGCACCACTTCCACCCATCAGCCCGCCCATCGTCGACATGCCGTTCTTTAGCATATTGTAATTTTGGCGGCCGCCCTCCCATGTGTACTCCACGGCATACGTGCGCGTGCCTTCCGGTGTCTTGACGGTGTACGTGCACCCGGTGCCGTCATCGTTGTTCGCGGGCGCGCCGGAAAGCGTGCCGATCGCTGCTACTACCGCGGCGCGCGGAACCAAGTCGCACGCCTTGGGTGGATGCACAAAGGGCTTCGGTGCCAGCGCCACGGCCTTCGCACCGTCGTACGCGAGCGGGTGACCCAAGCGTGGCATCGCGAGCCGCGCCAACGCCAGCGCGTCGGCCTGCTGTCCGCTCGCCGCGGACATGTCTATCACGATCATCGCGTCGCCTTTCGTCACGAACAGCGAGCCGCCCGGAATCCAGGTGACCTTGTCCCACGGCCCCGCCGGCCCTTGCTGCATCACCCGGTTGGCCATGGTGTCCGCGCCGGTCGCACCACCCTTGCTCAGCGCGCTGCCGAGTGACTTCGGCACGTCCGTCATCACTTTGCCCGCCGCCGCGCCGCCACTTGCGCTGGGATTGATGGTCAACTGATGGCCGTTGCTCCCGCGGTAGACGCAATCCTCGCCGGTCTTGGACGCCCGGGCTCCCGCCGCCCGATACGGCGGCGACGTCAGATGCCCTACGTACTTCTCGGCCTCACTCGCCGACAGGAACGAACAAGGATCCTGCTCTCGCTGCGCGCGCGCTGTTTGCGCGATGACACCCAATGGTACGATCACAGCTAACCCGGTCATCGTGAGACGCGTGGTTCGAACGAACGACATAATCCCTCCTCTATCCATTTGATGGTAGTTGTCGGTGCGTGGGCCTGCGTCGATCTGTCATCGCGACCGCCGCTCATCGCGCCGCCACGAAGACGCTGTTGCAGAGTACGCCGAGGCGTTCCGCCAGATTCGCCGCCAACGGAACACGCCGTTTTCCATTCCGTTCCGTCACCGTGATGTCGCATAGCAGGTCCCCGCGCTCAGCGAGTAGCTCACCAAGCTCCGGCTGCCAAAGCGCGCGGTCGCCAACGCCCGAGAACGGAGCAGCCTCGAGCGGCATCCGTCCGTTGAGCCAGCTATCGATCGTTAAGCGGCCCATACCCGGCCGTACACTCACGAACAGCCGCATTCGATTGGCAGACTCGAACTCGCACGTCTGCCGATCGCTGGCCAGAGGTCCGGCGCGCTTGACCGCGACGCCGAGCGCTCGAGAGATCACGCGATCGGCCGGGGTTCTCGCGTCGCACAGGCTCGTTCTGCCGCGCTGGACTCCTCGTACGGTGGGCTGAGGGTCACAGTGCAGCGCGCCGAGCAATTCCATGGACAGGCAGAGCAGTCGCATCACAGTCACGGGGCTCAGGATCATTCTGGTCGAATTGGACTGAACGGCTGACGAGATCGTCCGAGGGCGCACGGTCACCACTGAGCCGTTGCGCGTGGGTGAATGATGTCGGCGACGCGTCGCCTCGCCGTTGCTTGACCGTTTGTTGCCGAGCGACGGCGCAGCGGATACGTTCTCCGGCCATGATTGAAGTGAGCCTGCTCGGCTCTTTGGCACTTCGCCGCGACGATGGGCGTGAGTTCAGCGCGTTGCCATCACAGCCGAAACGATTCGCGCTGCTGGCATTTCTCGCCGTTGCTGGAGGCGAGTATCGACGCCGCGATTCCATCATTGCCCTGTTCTGGCCGGAGCTGGATCAGTTTGCCGCTCGGCGCGCCTTACGGAACACGCTGTACCATTTGCGTGAGGCGTTGGGCGATGGTGTGATCGTTACCCGCGGCGACGAGGAAGTGGCGATCGATCCGCAGATGCTGACCTCCGACGTTGCCGCGTTTCGTGCCGCGTTCGCCGCCGGACGGTATGAGAACGTGGTCGATTGCTATCGCGGCGAGTTGTTGGCCGGCCTGCACTTCTCCGACGCGGGCGAGGCGTTCGAGAGCTGGCTCGCCGGCGAGCGCGCTCAACTTGTCGATCTCCTGCTGCGGGCATTGCGGGCGCTGGTTGACCGCGAGAAGGGTGCGCAGGATTTCGGGCGTGCCGCGTACTGGGCCCAACGCGCCGGTGCCTTGGCCCCGAGTGACGAAGGCTGGTTGCGCGAGACGATGACGTTGCTCGACGCAAGCAACGATCGCGGCGGCGCGCTGCGGCAGTACGATGCGTTTGCACGGCGCCTCGACGCCGAATTCCAAGCACGGCCGACCGTCGAGACCGAGGCATTGGCTCGGCGAATTCGGACTGGTTCGACACCGGCCGCGACCCGAGTACAGGTACCTGAAAAGCACCTCGAAAATCCGGCGGCGGCGGAAGACCACGGTGTTGGCACCGTACGGTCCACCATCGGTCCCCGTAATCGCCGCAGGACACTGGCCGTAATCGCCGGTGTCACCTTGAGCGTGGCAGCAATCGGCGCCGTCGCAGCTTGGCTCACTCGAGCGCGCGGCGCATCCCAGAGCGCACATATGGATCGGGTAGTGGTGAGCGTGTTCGAGAACCGCACCGGCGATTCGCAATTCCAATTGCTCGGGCGCATGACGCAGGACTGGCTCACGCAGGGCATTCTCCGCATCCAACGGGTAGAAGTCGTGGATCCGCGCACGGCCGTGATGCAGAGCCTCGCGTCGAATGGAGGTGCGGTCGAACCGGTCACGCTGGCGCGTCGCACGGGTGCGGCGTTCGTTGTCTCCGGTAGCTACTATAAGACCGGCGACACCCTGCTTTTCCAGGCCGCGCTCACCAACGCGAGCTCGGGACAGATCATTCGCGCCATCGGGCCGATCGTCGCAACCACGGCGAGGCCAGTGAGCGCACTCGATGAGCTGCGATCCCGAGTCATGACGGCGATCGCGGCGGCGGTCGACATGCGCGCATCCGAGATGTTCATGATCAGCGGCGACGTGCCGTCGTTCGACGCCTACCAAGCGTACATCGAAGGCTACGACGCCTTCTGGCACGGTGACGGCAAACGGTCCGAGGAATTGTTCGAGCTCGCTGCTCATCGCGACACGACCTTCGCCGCGGCGGCGGTCGCCGCGGCGATGGCTGCCTCCAACTACCATCACTGCGCGGTCGTCGACTCACTCGTCGTGCGACTTGGCAGTGGCTCTCGACCGTTGCCACGACTCGATAGGTTGTCGCTGGACATCGCGGTCGCGCGATGCCGCGGCCGGAACGACGAGATGCTGCGCCTCACCCTCGAGCGGGCCGATCTCGAGCCACGCACGTCCAGCTTTCAGATCCCCGCCGCCGCAGCCGCGCTCTGGGCGCTCCGTCCGGCCCGCGCCCTCTCGATTCTCGAGCGATTGAATCCCGAGACGGACCTTGGATGGAGCACCGATTCCTCACACTTCGCCTATTGGAGCGCACGGACAGAGGCGCTCCATCTCCTCGCGCACCACGACGAGGAGCTGGCGATCGCCACGCGTACACCCACGAGCGCGCCGTTGTCGCGCAACTGGATGCGCGGACGTGCGCTCGCGGCGCTCCACCGTACGCGCGAGCTCATGGCGCTCGTCGACACCACGCTGACGCTGAGTGCCGAGACGTCGAACGACATCGGGCTCGCTCCGTTCACCGACGGACGCCCGGTGTATACCGCGACGCCGGGATGGGTCACGCTGTGGATCGCCAAGGAGCTCGTCATCCACGGCGACAGCGCCGCGGCACGGCGGGTCGCGGCCCGGGCACTGGATTGGTATCGCAGCCGCCCCGCCGACGAGCGCGCCACCCCGGAGGAACGGCTCGTCGCGGCGTGGTCGTTGTCGCTCGCCGGCAACCATGCCGACGCCGAGCGGATGATCCGTGAGCTCATCGCCAGCGACACGGCGAACGTCGACTATCGCGGCACGCTCGGTGAGATCGCCGCGGTGCAGCACCGCACTGCGGTCGTGGACTCGGTCGATCAGTGGTTGGCCGCGCAGCGCGCCGAGCGCGTGGGCTGGAGCGCGAGCTACTATCGGGCGTGTGATGAAGCCCTGCTCGGGCGCACGGCTGACGCGATCACCGACCTGCGTAAATCGCTCGCCGAGGGTGCGTGGCCGCTGTGGGTGCATCTCGACCCGGCGTTCGCGGCACTGCACGCGCAGCGCGACTTTGCCGCGCTCGTCGCCCCGCGCACGTAGCCATTTCGTTGACGCACGCATCAGCCGATCGGTTGGCGGCCGGAGCGTGACGCGAATGCCGACTTCATTGCCTTAGGCCGAGAGTCCCATCCGCCACAGCAGCGCGGCCCAGCGTGGATCGGCATGGAGCCCGTCGAACGCCGCCGTCGCCTTGACGCTATGCAGGAACGCATCTCGTTGGACATACGCGCGTTCGAGCCACTCGAAGGCCGCGTCGGCATCAACGAGCCCCGCGTACGCAATCGCGAGGGCGAATGACGGCATTAGATCAGGGCGGGCGGACCGCAGGATGTCGTTGACGATCGTCCGCGCCTCCCCGACGTGTCTCGTTGCCGCGAGCGCGTACGCGAGCCGCGCGGAGCCGCGTACGCCGCTCGACGTCGCGGCTTGCCGGAATGCTCTCAGCGCATTCTCCTGTTGGCCGAGCTGCAGGTACGCGTATCCCAACTGTTCGTGAGCGAGGGCCAGACGTGGACTCAGCTCGACCGCGGCGAGCAGTAGCGGAACGGCTTTGTCCGGCCGATGCGCGCTCAGGTGTACGCGTCCGAGATTCATGCTCGCTGACGCCGCGAGCGGATCGAGCCCTCGTGCGCGCTCGAGAACCGCCTGCGCCTCGTCGAGGCGGCCCTGATACATCAGAAACAGTCCGTAACGCTGATGCGCGAGGCCGTAGCCGGGATCGAGCGCGATGGCCTTCTCGAACTCGCTTGCCGCAGCGTCCCAGTTCCAGTCGAAGCCAAACAATACGCTCGCTAGCGATGTGTGTGCCTCGGCGATCGTGTCGTCGAGTGCGAGCGCTCTCGCGACTGCGGTTCGGACGCGCGACAGATCGTTCGCGGGAGCGCGGTCGCCCAGAATCGCAAGCAGGAGGCAGGCATCGGCCAGGCCGGCGTAGGCATGCGCATAGTCGGGATCGCGCGCGATCGCCTGCTCGAAATGGCCCACTGCGCGTCGCAGATCGTCCTCGGACACGCGATTCTGGAAGTAGCGTCCTTTGAGATAGTGTTCGTAGGCCAAAAGGTCACGAGTCGCCGAGCCGGCACGCGACCCGATCGCTGGACCGAGTCGCACGCGCAGCGCACCGGCGATCGCTGTGGCAATTTCGGCCTGCACGACGAAGATCTCCTGCGTGCCTCGGTCGTAGGTCTCCGACCACACCACGGCTCCGTCGGTCGCGCGCACGAGCTGCACGCCGATCTTGAGCTGGCCACCGGAACGGCGCACACTCCCCTCGAGCACCGACGATACGTGCAGTGAGTCGGCGATCGCGCGGACGTCGAGCGCCTTGCCCTTGAACGCGAACGAGGACGTTCGGCCGGTCACGGTCAGCCCGCCGATCTTGCCAATGACGCCGATCAGCTCATCCGTCAGGCCGTCGCTGAAGTGTTCATCCTCGGCGTCGCCGCTCGTGTTGGCAAAGGGCAGAACGGCGAGCGAGGTACGCGGGGCCTCCGCCGTGTTCGGTGGTGCAGGCTCGACTCTCCCTGAGGAAGGCACCCCGGGCATACGCGACTGCGCGCGGCGGATCTCATCAGCCAGCTTCTCGACTGATGGATCCGGCTCGCCACCGATCTCTTCGCGCACGGATGACTGGAAGGTGCGAGCGTGTTGTAGTGCCTCCGCGCGCTCACCGACGGCGTCCAGCGCGCGCATCAGGCCCGTTGCTGCTCGTGCATTGAGAGGTTCCGCGTCGGCAAGCCTCCGCCACCAGCCCACGGCGCCCCGCGCATCGCCGCCGCGGCTCGCTTCTTCGGCGAGCGCTTCCAGCGCTCGGGCGAACTCGCGCGCAAGCGCTGCGCGTTGCTCCGCCGCCCATCGCTCGAATCCGTCGGCACCACGGACGTAGAAGCCCTCGAGAAATGGACCGGCGTACGACTGTACGACCGCCTCGTGGTCGCCTCGGCTCGCCGCGTCGCGGAATTCGGTCAGGTCGCTCGTGACCCACTCTGGATTCAGCCGCAAATCGCCCGCGGGCAGAAGAAGGTCTGGCGCACCGAGCTGGCGACGCAGCGAGTGGACGAGCTGCTTGAGCGACGTGCGCGCCCGCTCTTCATCGCTGTCGGGCCAGAGCAAGGCCGTGAGGGACTCGCGCGTCAGCCCGCGTGGGCCGGCTCCGGCGAGCAGCGCCAACGCCGCGAGCGACTTCCGCTGTCCCGAAAGCTCGTCGAGCGGCGTCCCGTCTCGTTCGAGACGACACCCACCGAAAGTGCGGATGCGCAACATGTCGCGTCGTGGCAAGGCGGATAACCCGAATCTCACCGGGAATTTACTCCGCGGTCGTAAATACCGCGCGTCCGGCCAACCGACAGCGCCGGTCTTTTCCCTTTCAGGAGACTCGCGATGCGCATCATCAGGACTCTGGCATTCGTTCCATCTCTCGTTCTCGCCGCCTGCTCGGGCGAGTCCATCACGGCCCCGCGCCTTGCACCTGACGCGCCCGCAGCCGAGTCGCCCGGTGCTCTGGGACTGCGCGCACGCCCCATTTCCGGACACTGCGAGCTGACGACGCTCTCCACCACGCCGGCTCCGGCGCCTCCGGTATTCCGCCAGGTCGCGGCGGGTACGTGCACTCTCTCGCATCTCGGCCGGTCGACGGTGGATTTCATTCAGCTCGTGAACTTGGGTGCGAATACGCAGCAGTCGGAGACGCTCACGTATACGGCGGCAAATGGTGACGTGCTCGAAGCATCGGGCGTGGGCACCAGCACGCCAACGGCAACCGGCGTGAACTTCTCGTCCACCATCACGTTCATCGGCGGCACCGGACGATTCGTCAACGCAACCGGACAGGCACACGTGGAGGGCGCCGCCAATCTCGTCGCCGGCACCAGCAGGTATACGCTGCACGGCTCGATTTCCCACCGAGACAATTGATGACACGAACAACTCTCGCGGCCGCCTTGCTTTCGTTCTCGAGCATCGCACTCAGCCGGCCGGCCGAGTGTCAGGCGGCGCGGATGGCGGAGCAACGCATCGAACGCGACGTACGACGAGCGAGCGACGATGAAGTCCGCGCCCTTCTCGTGAATGACGTCAAGGCTTTGACCCAGCTGTGGTCCGATGACTTCGTGGTCACCAATCCGTTGAACCAGCTCGTTCACAAGCAGCAGGTGTTGGCGTTGATCACATCGGACACGCTGGCGTTCACATCGTACGACCGACAGATCGAGTACGTCCACGCGTACGGCGGCGTCGTGGTCGTCGCCGGCAGCGAGAGCGTCGTCTGGGCTGGCCGGATGCCGATGGCGGGCAAGCGGACGCCGCTCCGGTTCACCGCCCTGTGGATGAAGCGCGGTGGGCGTTGGCGCGAGGTGGCTCGCCACGCCAACGTGATCTCCAGCACGAGGAGCTGACCAGGCGCGCGAGGCGTACGAGTCCGCGCCGACGGGGTGCCAGGCGTCGCGGGTTCAACTCCCGCCGTCCCGATTGTGGAAGGAAACGCTCTGCCTGCACCAACGTAGGTAGAGCGTTTCCTAGGGGACCAGTGCAGGGGGCCAGTTCCCCGCGAGGCAAGGTGACCTTCGCGACGCGCGGCGGCGCGCCGCCCGAGGTGAATTCGAGAACTCGAAAGTCTTCGAGCGAGCAAAGCTCGCGGTTTCTGCGTGATCGATCGGCGAGCCCGCCCAAGTGTTAGGCGGCATCGACTGTTCTCTATCTGTTGCCCCCGCGAGTCCGCGCTCCCTTGTCGAGGCTGACGCAACGAGGCTGACGCAACATAGGCGGCGATCAGACCCGCTATCGGGGCACGAGCGTGGCGCATAGGGTCATCTTCGCGAGGCCATTTGGCAGGCAGCCTTACTGCAGTGGCTGATCAGTTCACTGCATCGATAAGCGCCAACGCCCCTCCTTAAAGGCATCAAGGAGGGTCTTCGCTCTGCCTTCCTCAAGTTCCAGAAAGGAATGCCCGCGACCAAAGAAGTCGTTCAGCCCCGGGATCGTCGACAACTCTGCACGCGTGATTCTCGGGTACCCCATCGTCCATTCCGCGAAAGATCGATTCGCGATCGGCTCCAGCACGATTTTCGTGACCCGGCCGTGGCGCGGGTCCGAGAAGATCTTGTCGAAGAGGCCTTCAACCACGGTGCGGTCGCCTTCCAGTATCTGGAAGAACGCCCCATCCTCGTAAAGAAGCATCCCCGACACCTCGAGTCGCGCATTGTTGCGCCGTGCGTCTGCCAGGATCGCCGACAATTCGGCGGCAGCTATGGCCCCGCCCTTAGCGGCGCTGCAGTAGATGCAGTGCACGAGTTCCATGGGAGCCGCCCTCACTTCAGTCCGGGTTCCCGAGCGCCACCTTGAGCCGGCGGATTGCCGACGTTTCGCGGGCCGAGTCGGGTTGTCACGGGCGAACGCCATTAAACGGCAACTATCGCGCCCAAGCAAATCATCGCGAAATCAGAATATTCAAATGCGCTGTGATTCCGGTCTTTGGCTCGAAATGATCGGAGGCCTCGCGAACCGGCGCCCCAATCGTGGTCAATTCGCCCGAATATCCGCGACTCGTCTTACCCCTTGCCCAACGGCCGGCCGACGCGGTCGGGGGCATCCGGCGGGAGCGGAATGAGACGGCGGGGACGTGCTCTGACACCCGCGCCATGTTTCTTGCACCTGGATCGATTGTGGGTCCGCCGAAGCTGCACGAACGCCTCTATGTGGTCCGTGCTGTTCACCAACACCGAGCAGACAGTCGAGCATGCTTTAGAAAACTCAAAGACGTAGCTCCCCATGCCAGTAAACGCGGTCCGTTGGCGGACCGGTCAACTACACGCACAGTGATCGGCATACGACAAGGAGTGGATCCGCGACGAAATGCGATCCACGCTGTCGAGGAGGTCCTCAGCCCCTCGCGTGAAATCCAGGTTTGCCCAGCGAAGCAGCGGCCAAACCACATGAAGGTCCCCCTAGCCGGAACCATCTATGCCACACCGACACGCTGTCGTTCTGCTTGACCATCACAGCGCGGGCATTCACGAGTTTGACGATGTGCAGTCGCAGACGACGCACGTCAAAGATCAACCACACGACACGGGGCAGCACAATAGCGCCGTGCGTACCCAGCACGAGTTCTACGGCAACGTCTGTGACGCACTCGCGGGAATGACGGAAATCTTGATGACCGGCTCGCACATCGTCCAAACGGATTTTACGCACTACGTCGACAAACACCGGCCTCAGATGGCAAAGCAGATTGCCGGGTGGGACAACCTCGATCATCCAACGGACGGTGAGCTCGTCGCGCTAGGGCGAAAGTTTTTCGTCGCGCATGATCGCATGGCGGGTACGCGCTCGATCCAGTGACCACCTTCGCCCTCGGCGGATCGCCCGCGCCGAGCGAGCGGCTCGGCGCTGCCTCGGGAGCATACGTGGGGAAGAGACTGATCGCCGCGCAACTGCGTTCGAGGCCATCGTGACGCGCGTCGAGCGCCATCGCACGATGCACATTGGATGGCTGCGCGCCGCCGTCCTCGGTGCAAACGATGGGCTGATTTCGACGTCGAGCCTCGTGCTCGGCGTTGCCGCGTCGGGTACGACGCGAGCCGCGGTACTGCTCTCGGGCGTCGCGGGTCTCGTCGCGGGATCCATGTCGATGGCGGCGGGCGAGTATGTCTCTGTCAGCTCGCAGAGCGACACCGAGCGCGCGGACTTGGCGCTCGAGCGCCGTGAGCTCGCGGCGGATGCGTCGGGCGAGCGCGACGAGTTGGCGGCGATCTATGTCGGTCGAGGGTTGTCGCCCGAGCTGGCCGACGAAGTTGCGAAGCAGCTCATGGAGAAGGACGCGCTGGCTGCGCACGCGCGCGACGAGCTTGGCTTGTCCCACACGGTGTCTGCTCGGCCAGTTCAAGCGGCGCTGTCGTCTGCGGTGTCCTTTGCCGGCGGGGCGGGGCTACCCGTTCTGCTGGCCGCCGTTGTTCCACTGGCGCGTGTGGCGGTCGCCGTCACGGCCAGCACGCTCGTGCTGTTGGCGATACTGGGGGCAACCGCCGCGTGGGTCGGCGGAGCACCGACGGCGCGCGGCGCATGTCGCGTTCTCTTGTGGGGCGCGCTCGCGATGGCGATGTCGGCGATCGTCGGACACCTGTTCGGGGCGAGGGTGTGAAGGCCGTCACCGGCTATCGTCGGCTTCCGGAGCGTGTGAGCTCTTTCTTAGAGTCCGATGCGTGCCGACGCCGCCTACCGTCTCGATTGGGTGGCGTTCGTGTATCGGTTGTGAACGTGTGGCACTCACCAAACCGGACGTCGGTACCGACCCCGCGATCCCCCGAGCCGCAGTAAGCAACGGCGTATATAAGAACGCTCATGCTTGCTCCGGCGACCCGGTTGCGCCGCAGAGGGGAAGCCCCAACTCGCCCGCGTTGAAGTGCCGGGTCGTCAGTCGACGATCAACGGCCGGTCGCCGGGTTCAGGACGCACGAGTGCGGGACACTCGCCCAGCGCGTCGATCTGTTGAGTCTGACGACAGTGTGTCGTGTCGCCTTCGTGACACACTCGAAACGGCTCCGCAATGCGTCGCAACCCCTTGCTGCCCTAGTCTGTTCGCCTGCACGGCAGTGGTCATTCTCCCATCTCTTTCCCGACGCCTCATGCGAACACTCCGTCTACTCATTGCCGGTCCGGCGATGCTCTTGGCGCTGTCCGCCAGGAACGCCAACGCACAACACGGAAAAATCAGCGGCACCGTCACCGAGCAGCAGGCATCCATGCCGATCGCCTCGGCCCAGGTGCGAGTGCAGGGGCTGAACATCGCCGCGATGACTGACGACCAGGGACGGTTCGTCCTCAACAACGTTCCCGCCGGAAGCGTGACCATCGTTGCCCAGCGCCTGGGCTATGTGATGGGCCAATCCCAGGTGACGGTCACCGGCGGTGGTGCAGCCACCGTCTCGTTTCAACTCACTCGGGCCGCGCTGGCGCTGGATCAAGTCGTCACCATCGGGTACGGCACCGCAGACCGGCGGAACCTCACCAGCGCCGTCGAACAGGTGAACGGCGAAGAGCTCGCGGCCCGTCCGGTGCCGAATCTCACGCAAAGCCTCCAGGGCGTGCTGCCCAACGTCAACATCCGGCCAATGGACGGAAAGCCGATCCAGTCGCCCGTGATCAACATTCGCGGCACGACATCCATCGGAACCGGCGGCAGCGCACTCGTGCTGATCGACGGCGTCGAGGGTGATCCCGCGTTGATCAACCCCAACGATGTCGAGTCGATCACGGTTCTCAAGGACGCATCATCTGCCGCCGTCTACGGTGCACGGGGCGCATTCGGCGTGTTGCTCATCACCACGAAGCGGCCCAAGGCGGATCAGTTCCAGATCAACTACGGCATGACCTACGGCCTCAAGCAGCCGACGGCGACGCCACAATTTGCGACGGACGGATACACCTATGCGACGATGTTCGCCCAGGCGTACCAGGCGTGGCAGGGATTCGCCCCCCAGAACTTCAATAAGACGATGGTCTTCAACCAGGCCCTGCTGGACTCGCTCAAAGCACGGTCGGCGGCCGGCATGCCGCCGTCGGTCGAAGTGGGTGCGGACGGGAACTACGTCTATTACGGAAGCACCGACTGGATGAAGCTGCTCTACAACAACCGCGTGCCTTCGGTGGACCAGCACTTCTCCGTGTCCCGCGGCACGGACAACGCGCAGGTCATGGTGTCGGGCCGGTATCTCGGACAGGACGGCCTCTTCCGGTACAACTCCGACGACTTCAGCCAGAAAAACCTGCGCGCCAACGGCGCGATCCGGATGGCGGACTGGTTGAACGTGCGCAGCAGCTTTGACTACTCGAATCGCAAGTATCACAATCCTCTAAACATTGGCGAGGGCGGCGGGATCTGGCGCAACCTCGAGGACAACACCCAGCCGTTGGCGGCGCTGTACAACCCCGATGGGACACTGACGGCGTCGGCGGCCTACTCGGTGGGCGATCTCGCCTACGGCAAGAACGGGATCGACTACGACCGCGACGTCTACCGGAGCACCACGTCAGCGGTCGGGGACTTCTTCCAGCGGCACCTCCAACTCACCAGCGACTTCACCTTCCAGAAGCAGACCGATAACAACCAGCAGCGCCGCGTGCCGGTTCCGTTCAGCACGCGGCCGGGGACGATTGCGTATCTGGGCTCCGCGACCAACGACTTGCAGGACGACGACGAGAACACCAACTACATCGCCACGAACGTGTACGGGGAGTTCAACACGACACTCGCCACCAAGCATTCGATCCGGGCGATGGCGGGCGTGAACTACGAAGAGCACACCTGGGATCGTCTCCTCGCCCAGCGCAACGGCTTGATCTTCCCGGATGCCTCCGACCTGAACCTCGCGCTCGGGACATCGACCACGATCAACGGAGGCTACGAGCGGTGGAACGCCCTGGGCGGCTTTACGCGGCTCAACTACTCGTACGATGACCGCTACCTGCTCGAGTTCACGGGCCGCTACGACGGCTCGTCGAAGTTCCCCCAGGATCAGCGCTACGCCTTCTTTCCGTCTGTGTCAGGGGCGTGGCGCGTGTCGCAGGAGCCGTTCTGGAAGGTGTCCCCGAAGCTCGTCAACGATCTCAGGCTCCGTGCCTCGTGGGGCACGATGGGCAACGGCAACGTCGGCGCCTACCAGTTCCAGCAGACGTTCGGCATCGCGCAGTCGGGGATGATCGTGAACGGGACGAAGCCGAACCAGACGCGCGCTCCGGCTGTGCTCCCCAACGGACTCACGTGGGAAACCGCGGCCACGACGAACGTCGGCCTCGACTTCGACATGCTCGATAATCGCCTCACCTTCAGCGGTGACGCGTACACCCGGAAGACGACGGGCATGTACACGATCTCCGTCACTCCGCCGGCCGTCTTCGGCGCGGCGGCACCGAAGGGGAACTATGCCGATCTCGCGACGACCGGGTGGGAGCTTTCGCTGGGCTGGCAGGATGGATTCCGCCTCGCCAGCAAGCCCGCGACGTACGGCATCCACGTCTCGCTCTCCGACAATCACGCGAAAATCCTGAAGTACAACAACCCCAACGGGTTGCTCAGCGACTACCGTGTCGGACAGCAGATCGGTGACGTCTGGGGCTTTGTCACCGAGGGCTTCTTCGTGGACTCGGCCGATGTCGCCAAGCATGCCGATCAGAGCTACCTCTCGAACGGCTGCTGCGGATACAAGGCGGGAGATCTCAAATTCAAGGACTTGAATGGCGATGGAAAGATCGACGTTGGCCAAAGCACCTTGGCCAACCACGGCGATCTCACGGTCATCGGCAACACCACGCCGCGGTACGCGTTCGGCGTCAACATGAACGGCAATTGGCGCGGCTTCAGCCTCTCGAGCTTCTTCCAGGGCGTCGGCAAGCAGCAATGGCACCCGTCAACCGAAGCCGACTACTTCTGGGGCCAGTACAACCGGCCGTATGACCTCATCCCCACCTGGCAGTTGAAGCCCGGGGTCATCTGGACGCCGGACCATCCGAGCCAGGATGCCTTCCTGCCGCGTTTACTGGGCTACTCCGCCAACGGCGGCAACAGATCCGTGGGGGCGGCGCAGACCAAGTACATGATGAACATCGCGTACGTGCGCCTCAAGAACCTTCAGGTCGGCTACGACCTGCCCGCGAAACTCCTGTCTCGGTTCGGGTCGCGCCAAGCCACCGTGTACGTGAGCGCCGACAATCTGTGGACGTACTCGCCGCTTTACAAATATGTGAAGGACGTGGACGTGGAAAGCATCAGCGCGGGATCGGATATGATCCTGACGACCGGAACGAGCGGCGATGGTCTCAACTATCCGATGATGAAGACCGTCGTGACCGGCATCACGGTGAGGTTCTAACAATGCCAATGATGAAACTGACAATGATCCGCCTCGCGGCAATCGGATGCCTGAGCATCTCCTGCATCTTCGCCGCGGGCTGCGACCTGGAACAAAGCCCAGTCTCGGCCACCAATGCCGCGGCAGTCTTCGGTACGGAGGCGGGGCTCCAGCTGTACACCAATTCCTTCACGGAAAACCTGCCGTCCGTAGACGGCGTCATGGCCGGCGACGACATGTCGGACTACCTCGCCGTGCGCAGTCCGTCCAACTTCATTCGGCCCGGAGCGTATACGCCTACCTCGATCGGCTCCTGGTCGTGGACCGCGCTCCGGAACATCAACGTGTTCCTGGCCAACAACCTCGGCGACGGGTTGGCCCCAGAGGTTCGGAATCACTACAACGGCATCGCCCGCTTCTATCGCGCGATGTTCTACTTCAACAAGGTGAAGCAGTACGGCGATGTGCCGTGGATCGACCATCCGCTCGACGTCACCGACTCGGCGGCACTCTTCGCTGTGCGGGACAAGCGCGATGTCGTCATGAAGCACGTGCTGGAAGACCTGGACTACGCCATCGCGAACATCCGGACCGAGACTGACGCGTCACATACCACGATCACGAAAGACGTGGCTTCAGCGTATAAGTCCCGGGTCGCACTCTTCGAGGGGACGTTTCGGAAGTATCATGCAAACGATCTCGCGACTGGACTTGGGAGCACGGCCAACGCGCTGCTCCAGCAGGCCGCGGACGCGGCGCAGCAGGTGATGGATCGAGGCCATTTCAGCCTGTACACGGGCGGTGGAGTGGACAACTCCTATCGTCAACTGTTCAACAGCGAAACCGCCCCGGCCTCCGAAACGATGCTCGTGTACGTCGAGGACGTGAACCAAGCCGTCCGGCAGGATGGGAACTGGATCTACACCAGTGCCACGACCGGCGTCGGGGCGAGCTTCCTCAAGCAATTCATCAACACGTACCTGAAGATCGATGGCACGCCGTTCACCAACACCGCCGGCTACGACACGCTTTCCTTCATGACGGAGGTGAAGGGCAGGGACAAGCGGCTCCAGCAGACGATCCGCATGGGAGACTACAAGCGGCTCAACGGTGGAGTCCTCGTTCCCGCGCCGCCGGCCTTCTCGCAGACGCTGACCGGCTACATGCCAATCAAGTGGACGGTCGACGACTTCAGCTACGACGCCGGCGCGAACAACACGAACGACGTCCCCATTTTCCGGTATGCGGAGGTGTTGCTGAATCTCGCCGAGGCGAAGGCGGAACTTGGGACCATCACGGCTGCTGAGTGGGCAAAGACCGTGGGTGCGTTGCGCGGGCGAGCGGGGATCACCGGCGGACTGGCCACGTTGCCCACGCAGGTCGACCCGTATCTGCGGACCACGTACTTCCCGGACATCTCGAACCCGGTCATCCTCGAAGTCCGCCGCGAACGCGGGATCGAGCTGGCGCTGGAAGGGCTGCGCTTCCAGGACCTGATCCGTTGGAAGCATGGTGAGCTCATGGCCATGCCGTGGCGCGGTTTCTACGTCCCGTCGGCGAATCAGTCTCTCGACCTGAACGAGGACGGCACCCCGGATGTGTATTTCTACACGGGCACCGCGCCCACGTCGCAGACCACGGGTGTGTTGTACATCAACGTGAGCGGGGGGACGCAACAGCGCAGCCTTCAGTTGGGCAACCACGGCGATCTGGAATGGTTGATGACCGTCCAACGCGTGTGGGACGACAAGCTCTATCTCTCTCCCATTTCGGCGACCGACGTGGCGGTCAATCCGAAGCTCGGCCAGAATCCGGGGTGGTAAGAGAACTGTGATGGAGAGAAGGGAAAGGGCGTGCTCGAAACACTCCGGCGCGCCCGTGTGTTGTGGGTTGTCGGGGCGCGGAAGTCGTGACCGATGGGCCGATATACCGTGACACGCTCCGCTAAACGCGGCGACATAGTGCGACTTACTTCTCCGCATGCCTAAACATTTCCTTTTCCTTTTGGTCGCGCTCCTCTCGGCATGTGCGACCGCGCCGAATCCTGCACCGAGCTTCGCCGGAGCTCCAGCGGATCCCCGGCGCCTGGCTGTCCTGCCGATGCGCGTGATGTCCTTCAATCTTCGCTATAACAACACGGGCGATGGGCCAAATGCCTGGCCGCTCCGCAAGGCGTGGGTTGCGCAGCTGATCCGCTTTCACGACGCCGATGCCGTCGGTGTGCAGGAGGCACTTTACGGAATGCTCGCCGACCTCGACACCCTTCTTCCGGAGTACTCGCGCATTGGCGTCGGACGCACCGACGGCAAAATGGGCGGGGAATTCAGCGCGATCCTCTACAAGCGCGACCGCCTCGAGGTGCTCGAGAATAAGACGTTCTGGCTTTCGCCCACTCCCGAGGTCGCGGGGAGCAAGGGCTGGGACGCCGCGCTGGAGCGCATCGCCACCTGGGGGCGCTTCCGCGACCGCGCCACCGGATGCGAATACGTTCACCTCAACACGCATTTCGATCACAAGGGCGAGCAGGCGCGCCAGGAAAGCGCGCGGCTCATTCGCGAGCGACTCGCGACCATCGACGCCTCCCGGCTACCGCTGGTGATGACCGGAGACCTCAACTCCAGGCCCACCTCCGTGGGCTACCGGATCCTCACGCGCGACACCATCGCCAACGCTTTCCCGCCACTCGTGGATGGGATGAAGGCGAGCCGCGAAGGCCACTACGGCCCGCCGTCGTCCACCACCGGTTTCCGCGCCATCGGACGCGATGGCGATATCATCGACTACGTGCTCGTCTCGCCGGTCGTCGAGGTGCAGAAGCACGGGATCCTCCCCGACAGCTGGGACAATCGCTTCCCCTCGGATCACCTGCCGGTCTTGGCGACTCTCACCATTCGCTGCACGTGAGGCGCGCGTCCGTTTCTCTTGGCGCAGTTGGCGGCCGAGTGTCGTGTCGCACCACCATGCCGGCCGCGCCGAAGCCCAGATAATCGTCGCCGAAGCGATTCGAATGAGCGCAGTGCTGAGCGCCGGTCGTGGCGCGAGACCCGTGTTTCAGCCTGCGGCGCAGGCTTACGGGGGCGGCGGCGGTCCGCCGACGACGTAGTCGGACGGCGGCTCCTCGTGTCGAAGATGCCGCACGAAGTAGTCCCACTGCACTCGGTGCACGTATGGCAGGTAGTACATCATGTGGCCGGCGTCGGGCACGATCAGCATATCGAACGTCTTGCCGGCCTTGATCAGCGCGTCGACCAGGCGCAGGGTGTTCGCCGGGCTGACGTTGTCGTCCATGTCGCCGTGGATGAGAAACAGCTTGCCGCGCAGGTTCGCGGCCATGTTGAGATTGGCCTGGCTGTCGAACGTATCGGTCTTGCGAAGCGTGTCGCGCGCGAGAACGCCCGTGTACTTCTCCCCCCAATGCATGTTGTAGCTGCGATTGTCGTGGTTGCCCGACGTCGAGACGGCCACTTTAAAGAACTCTGGATAGCGGAGAATCGCGTCCGTCGAGGCGAACCCGCCCCCGGAGATGCCGTAGATGCCCACGCGAGTCAGGTCCATGTACGGCCGAGTCGCGGCGAGCTGTTTGAGCCCGGCGATGTGATCTGGGAGACCGTTGTCGCCCATGTTCGCGTACCACGTCTCACGAAACGCCTTCGAGCGATGCGTCGTGCCCATCGCGTCGAGGTTCACGACGATGAACCCGAGCTCGGCGAGTGCTTTGGCTTGAGAGTATTGTGAATACCCGGACGAGAGCGCGTCCGGGTTGTTGTTCGGAACGAATCCTTTGGGGCCGGTCGTGAGCTGTGGCCCCGGATAGATGTTGTCGATCACCGGGTAGACCTTCGTGGAATCGAAATTGTTCGGCCTCCAGATCGCGCCGTAGAGATCGGTGACGCCGTCGCGCGCTTTCACCTTGAACGGCTCGGGCGGACGATAGCCCGTCGCCATCAGCGCCGATGCGTCCGCCTTCTCGAGTGATTTGAGCAAGCGACCGTCCGGTGTGCGAAGCACGGTGACGGGCGGCAGATCGACGCGTGAGTATGTATCCACGATGAAGTGGCCGCCGGGCGCGACGCGCACCTCGTGCTCGGCGTCTTCCGGCGTCAGAAGCTCCACCGGCGAGCCGTCGATCTTCACGCGATAGCCCTTGACGTAGTACGGATCGCGGCCAGGCTCACGTCCCTGCGCCGTGAAATAGATGGTTCCTGTCGCGTCATCGACGCGCACCACGTCGGCGACGAGCCACGGACCCGATGTGAGTTGCCGCTGCACGACGCCGGTCGTGTCGAAGAGATAGAGATGCTTCCACCCGTCGCGTTCCGACATCGCCATCGTGCCGCGGCCGCCGGGAAAGACGTGGAACTCGACCTGATCGATGTACGTCGCGCTCGAATCGAACGCGAGACGCTTGCGGGCGCCCGTCTGCGCATCGACGCGATAGAGGGATGCGACTTTGTCCGCTCGCGTCATGTCGCCATAGCGAAAGCTCCGGCTGTCGGGGTTCCATTCGCCGCCGCCGCCGCCGCCGGTCCCACCGCCAAACCCGATCGAGAACACAGCCGGCTCGGTGATCGCTCGGCTGGTCTTGGCCGCGACGTCGATGAGGTAGCGCGTCCCTTTCTCGAAGACACTGTCGCCGGGCAGTGAATACGGCATGAGATACGACGACGGACGAATTGTCGTCGACGAATAGAGCGGAAACATGCCCACGCCTCGCTCATCGGTACGCATGACGATCAGTCGCTTTCCGTCGGGCGACCAGACGATGCTTGGCGCCATCGGCTCGCCCGTTCGAATTCGTCCCGGACTGCGTTCGCCCGTGCCGTAGGCAAAGAACCGAATGCCATCGGTCGTGAGCTGCGTCGAGTCGCCGCCGGCCGCGCGCTTGACCCAGACGTTGTAGTCCTTGATGTACGCCACCCACTGCGAATCGGGCGAGATCAGCTCGGCGGCCGAGCGTGGCTTGTATGTAGTCGGGCCGCAGTCGTACCGCGTGAGGTCGCATTCGATCCAACGCTCGCCCGACTTGAAGCGAAGCGTCCGCTCACCATTGAGCAGCGTGAAGGTCCGGAACGGCAGCTTCGTCGCCTCGTAGGACTTCTTTCCCGCGTCCATCTTCGTCAGCGCGGCGGCGAGCCGCAGGTGGTCGAACAGCGGACGCTGGGCGTTCGCCACCGGGTCGACGAGCACGAACTCGGATCCGTTCGGTCGCGTGACGTGATACCAAAAGCGCGTCGAATCGGCGAGCCAGGTGACCGAGATGACGTCGTTGACGACGAGCGGCGCGGTGTTCCAGGTCAGCATCCGTTCGGCCTTGGCGTAGTCGACCTGAGCCGACGCGACCGCGGGAACCAGGATCGCCGCCAGTGCGAGGTGTCGATTTACTGAACGCGTCATGGAACCATCTCCTCCGAAGTCCGCCGACGAATGGAAGCGAGCGAAACGCACGTGTTGGTCCACCGCCTCGGCAACCAAAAGAAGACTGTGCGCGGGAAAGAGCAAGTCGAGGGTGAGGTGAGTCGTGGAATGTCCACAGCGCGGTGCGCTACCGACTTTGACTTCGACTCCGGCTCGTGGCTACCCAAGGTTACCCGCGCGTTTTGGTTTCCGCGTGTGCTTCGCTCTCATCGAGAACCTGGCCGGGGTGAAGCAGGCGGCGTAGTGTCGGCCGACAAGTCGCGCTTGTACGCCGGTCCGGGGTGGGCTGAGAGACATGAGCAACGGCGAGCGGGTTCGAGCGGTCGCGCACTACTGGGGCACGTGCGCGCGGGACGATGAGCCCAAGCGCCGAGCTGCGAGACCCGAGATTCGGGCCGCGAGCTCAGTCCGAGCATGAGATCGTAATGACCAACGCGTGCTAGATCGCGGGCGAATGCTGCATCGGCAAACCGGCGGCCGTTTGTGAGCAAGTGCAGCGCCGTGTGTGGTAGACATCGTTCGGCCTTCGCGACGATGTCCGCGGAGTGCCAAAGTGCTCTCCAAAGAAGACTGATAGCCCTGAGCCAAGGTGAGGCGAATGAAGCGGGCAGAAGCGGTCGTGTTCGTCGCGGATGATCCCGCCGCTTGCATGGGCGACGACAATGGCCTACGCTGCTCAGACGCTGTCAAGGTGCGACCGAAGCAACCGCAGGGGCCTCGGGGTTTGCCGATGTAGGTGATCGCGCACCGTTCGTCGGTGAATCCTAGAATCCCCGCACCCAATGAAGCAGACGCATTGGATCGTCGGCGCCATCGCCGTCACGGCGCTCGCCTGTGCCGACGGCACGCCGCCCACCAGCTCCGAACACATCGTCCCTGACGGACCCGCCCGGCGCGCCATGTCCGGTGGTGTCGGCATCGACATCGGATACACATGGGCGAACTGTCACAACTTCGACTACGACGTCGATCACGATGGCTTGATGGATCCGTGCGAAGTCGCGCTTGCCGCGGCGTTCGCACCAAGCATGCAAGTGCAGGTCGACGGCGACTGGGACGAGGCCGTCACGATCAATGGAATTCCCCAGCCCTCACGACTCGGCGGCGATTACGGGTTCGCCGTACAATCGGCTCCCGACGCAAGCCCCGTCATTCGCATCGCGTACCTTCCTGCGTACTACTACGATCAGGGCGCGAACGCGCCGGTCTTTCATTTTCTCACGAGCGATCCACACAGCGGCGACTCGGAGCTCATTCTCGTCGACGTCGCCTACAATGCGTCGAGCGGTCGATGGGAGAACCAGCGTGTCTTTCTGTCCGCGCATTGCGGCTCCGACTTCCTCGGATTTCCAGCCGACCCCAATTGCCAATGGATCAATCGCTCGGAATTCCAGTGGGTGGACGGCGTGACGTGGGGCGCGCCAATCGTCTGGGTGTCTGGACAGAAGCACGCGAATTTTGCGTCGCAGAGCGCCTGCACCCACTGGCAGGACCTGCCGGACGGCTGCCCCTCTGCGCAGTACTCCTACCGGTTTCCGGTCGTGTATACACAGCAGAACATCGGGAGCGCCGACTACCCGAACCCATACCGCGGTGGCGGATCGCCAACGGCAGACTGCCAAGGTCCGCTTTGGACGAGTGGCCGCCTCGTGCAGCTCAATCCCTCCGCCTACTCGGGAGCGTATCGTGAATGCTGGTGGGCAACATCCGGCAAGTTCAATGGCTGGCTTGCTCCTACTGGCGGCGGATCCACTCCGTACGGTGCCCATCTGGCGACGTACGCGGGCTTCACGACAGGCCAGAGCGTCTATCCACCGCCGCCCGGCGGCGGGAGCGTGCAGATCTCCGGCACCACCAGCGTTCCTCAATACTCGAGCTGCGGCTACGCGGCGCTCGTGAGCGGTGGCACTGCACCGTACTCCTACTTCTGGACAGTCGACGGCGTCGGAACCGGCGACACCGGAAGCTCGATGAACTACCCGAACACGGGCTCGGACTACACTGTCGGCCTCACCGTGAGTGACAACTACGGATGGTCTCAATCGGCCACGCTGTCGGTGACGACGTTCCCCTCCAACGGCACGGTCTGCCTCAACGCCCACTAGACCCACATCAATGATGTGACTCGATCGAGGCGGTTTCTCCGTTGCCGGAGAAGCCGCCTCGATCATTCTCGAATCGTTCGTGAACGAGACGGAGCGCTGGTGCGTCGACTGGGAGCTCAGCGCGCGAATCGCGCGTACGGAAGTGCATTGACCGACGTGCGGAGCAACGAACCCGAACAAGCGAGCGATCTCGCGAGGTTCGGTGTGCCGGCCGCGAACCTCGGGGATATGTCCCTCGGTCGCGGTGGGGTTGATGTGGCAATCGGTCTGATTGGCCGGATTGGCCGGATGAGAGCTAGCCGATCCCCAGTCATCACAGCCGCATCGGCCAAATTCGATCGATCCGAGTGATCTCATCACGAACCTCTCATTGGCCTGCCAACCCACGATTCCTTAGGCGGACCTGTCCATCGCGACGATCTCGAGTCGCCGGCGCGCGTAGTCGCGCGCGACAGTGGCCACCCCCACGTGGGCCCAGTGCGGCGCGGCGAGCTGCTCGAGCAACGCGCTCCGATCGGCGGCGACGCAATTCGTGCCAAAGATCACGCGTCGCAGCAGTCGCGGGTCAAACCCGACGTCGCTGTAGATCTGCGTGTCCGTTTCGGGGGCGATCTCCACGAGCCGCCATTCCATTTCGTGCTGCCAATTGCGCGCCTTCGTGTATTCGTAGGCCGCGTAGAGCTCGCCCAGATCGAGCTGGATCAGGCCGAGCATGTGGCGCGCGAACTCGTCCTTCGTCGTGAGCGTTGGCGGCTCATCCTGATACGTCACCGGCCGCATCGCGAGGAGCGGATTGGCGAACGAGTCGAGCGCCTGGAACTCGAAGGCGACTCCGCGCGAATCATCGGCGTAGTACGCCCACATCTGCGTCGAATCTGGCAGCGTGGTGAGGCACAGGATCCGAAAGCGCGGCAGAAACAGATCCCATTGCTCCTGGATGTATGAGAACTGAAGCGCCGGCGAGAAGCCGGTATCGTTGCGCATCACCTCCGCCGATCGCGCGAACGTGAGTCGCCCTTCCGCGACCCAGCCGCGAATGGCGGCCAGCAACTCTTTGACGGGCGCGTACGCAAACGGCAGATCGTCCGCGCCGCCCGCAATGATGTCGGCGACGCCGTGGCGCACTGCCGTCATGAGCTCGTCGGCTGTGTATCCGAATTCAACGACACGCGCGACATCGAAGGCGTCGTTGAAACGCAGCGGCGAGCTCCAGCGAATCGAACAATTCGCGAGAATCAACTGCGCGACCTGAACGTTCGTGTACTTGTAGAAGAACTGCCGGTCGTGGCGGCGAGGAAATGCCGGGACGGGTTGTTCGGATGACGTTGGCTCGATTGTCATCGTTTCGGCATGCCTCGCTTCTGAAAGACGTCTCGACGATCTACCTCCGAATTTTGCAAGCGGGAAGCACCGACGTCGAGCGCTGCCTTCTCGCATGACCGCAGCAAACGCTGCGATCGCAGACGCCGAGAGTCAAATAGCCGTTTTCATCAACCTCCTATGAGCGTGATGCGGCGATTGGGTGAATGGGGCCGTAGTCGTCAGGAAGCAGCGCGAAAGTTTTACCTTCGCCCGTGGGTTTCTCGACCTGTCCGTGTCAGAATCAATGGACACCGCAGACACTATGGGCCAGAGGCCGTCGGAAGAAGACATCCGCAACACCTACCGCGCGACGGTCGACGGTCTCTTCGGCTTCGTCGTCAAACGCTGCCGCGGCGATCGGGAACTGGCCGAGGACATCACCCAGGAGACGTGGCTGCGTGCGGTGGACGACTGGGAGCGAAACGGTCTGCTGATCGCCCGTATCGCCGCGTGCCGTTGAAGGACGCCGTCGCCGTGCGCGGGCGCGGCTGCGTGGATTGTTAGACAACGATCATCCGAGGAGTGATGACCAATGACACCGGCGAACACCTATCAACCGACTGACGAGTTCCGCGAGCACCTCGAGCGGGAGGTGCTTCGCCGATATCGCCGCAACACTCGCGAACAGATGCGGCGCCCGGTGCGGAGGCCGCGGCTCGCGAAGGCCGCGGCGATCGTCATCGTATCGGCATCGCTCGGCGCGACCGCGGGATTCGCGTCGGCGCAGATCGGGCAGGGCGGCGTACGCGATTCACTGCTCGCCGCTGCGCGCGCCGCGGCGATGCTGGCGCAGACGCGGTTCGACATTGCCAAGGCAGAGGCAGGCGACGTTACCGCCAAGGTGCGCGTGGGTATGGCGAACCAGGAGACGCTCGCTGCCGCGACCGCCGAGTTGCGAGACATGGAGGCGCGTCGGAATGCAATGGGAGTCAACATCGATGAGATCAGCGCCTCAGGCCGCAGGCACGGCTGAGCGCGGCAGAAGCCACGCGAGCGAATACCGAGCGGCGCTTTCGAGCGGGAGCCGAGGAGGAAGGTGCTGTGGCACTCACGCGTCTCAAAGTGATCCACGTCCAGGGTTACCTCTCCGTCCTCGCCGAGGAATTGCGGCTACGCGACGAGTTTCTCGCGCATGGCACACCGGTGGCGCAGCTCGCCCAGCGCCTCGAGCTGGCGCAGGTGCGCGCGGACGCATTGTCCGGTCAGGCGGAGCTGAGCGCGGCGAAAGCGCGGCTTACGATCGTGGAGAAAATGAGGGCCCTGGGCACGGCGAATGATGTGGATTTGTTGAAGGCGCAACTCGCGGTGAAGGAGCTAGAAATGGAAATACAGCGATTGGCGGCGCGGCTCCGAGCGACGAAGTGAGCCGGGACACGTCGGTCATTCCGATGGCGGTGCGAAGCCGAGCGCTGACGGTTCGCGGTATCCGCAGGCTGTGGCAGGTTGGATCGATCTTGACGCGGCAATCCGGCATGCGTATGTAGAACCAATGCTGCCCCGAGATGCCGTGTCGCCAGCCGGGCCGGAGCGCGGCGACCTCGCGCTAGTCTCTCATCAAACCGTGCCATGTCTCGTGATTCACAGAACGATACGCATCCCGATCGACGCGACTTCCTGAAGACGACCGGCACGGCTGCTGCGGGTGCCTTGCTATTGCCGCGGCTCGAAGCGATGGCAAGCATTCCCGGCCTCGCCGCGGCGGCAAGCGGCGCGCGCGCTGGGTGGGCGGTGCGGCCGTTCGCTCTCACGCAGGTGAGGCTCACGGAGAGCCTCTTCACCCAGAAACGCGACCGCATACTCGCCTATGCGCGCGGGTACGGGAGCGACACGGATGTGTTCGCGGGACCCGATCGTGTGCTCTCGATCTTTCGCGCGAACGCCGGGCTCGACGCGAAGGGCGCGCAGCCCGTTGGAAGCTGGGAGAATGGCACGGGCTACCTCCGCGGCCACTATGCCGGCCACTTCATGAGCATGCTTGCGCAGGCGTATGCCGGCACGGGCGACGCGATCTTCAAACAGAAGCTGGACTACATCGTTCGCGGGTTGGCGGAATGCCAGGACGCGTTGGCCGCGGCGGCGAAACGGCCGACCCCGCGCGTCGCCGGCAAGTTCGGCGGTGCGCTCCGGCTGAGCGGCTCGCCCATCGGATTGGCCGAGCATGTGTCGATGCCCTCGGGTGTGGTGAGCGGCTTGCGCGACTTCACGATCGCGCTGTGGATCAATCCGGCGCAGTACGATGTGAACGCACTGTCCGATGCGCGCGCCGGTGCCAATCAGGCGACGCTCACCAACGGCACGGCGATTTTCGACTTCGGCCAGCCTAACCCGCAGTTCGCCGAGCCTGCGTTGACGCGGATGTACATGACCGTCCGCGCCGGCAATGACACGCCCGTGCCGCGCTTCGCGATCACGACGAGCGGCGCGAGCGGCGAACAGCGCCTCGATGCGCCGCACCCGCTCGCCCTGGACCGCTGGACGCACGTCGCCATCACCCGAACGGGGTCGACGGCGACGCTGTACATCGATGGCGAGCCAGTCGCGACGAATCCGAACATGACGTTGTCGCCGGCGGATCTCGGACAGACGACGGGCAATTGGATCGGCCGCTGCCAATTTCCGCAGCGCAACGTCTCCTATCTGAACGCGCAGCTCGACGAGTTCCAGATCTTCGATCGCGGGTTGACGCAGGACGATGTGCGTTCTCTCATGACGTCGGCCGGCGGTGCCGTGAAGAGCGGCGGCGGCGGCAACGTGCTCTGGTATCGCTTCGACGAAGGTGATGGGCTGAAGGCGGTGGACTCTTCCGGCAAGGGACGTCATGGCACCGTCGTGGCGCCCACCGACGGACGTCGACATCCCGGGTTTCTGTCCGCGTATGCGGAAACGCAGTTCATGCGCCTGGAGGAGTTCGCGACCTACGGTGGCAATCAGGGCATTTGGGCGCCGTACTACACGCTGCACAAGATTCTCGCGGGCCTGCTGGATGCGTACACCCTGACCGGGAACGCGCAGGCGCTGGATGTCGCGTCCAAGATTGGGGACTGGACGTACAGCCGTCTCTCGAAGCTCCGCCCCGAGCAGTTCGACCGGATGTGGAACATGTACATCGCCGGCGAATACGGCGGCGCCAACGACGCCTTTGCGAGCCTGCACGCCATCAAACGGAAGCCGGAGTACCTCACCGTCGCGCGGTACTTCGACAACCGCAATGTGAAGGATCCGACGGTCGCCGGCACCGACATCCTCGCCGGCCGTCACGCCAACCAGCACATCCCGCAGTTCATCGGCTATTTGCGAGTCTTCGAAGAGAGCGACGAGCGCGACTACTACGCGGCGGCGAGGAACTTTTGGGACATGGTGGTCCCCCATCGCGTCTACAGCCACGGCGGTGTTGGCGTTGGCGAGATCTTGCGCACGCGCGACGCGATCGCCGGCTCGCTCTACTCGGAGCCGAACAACAAGGACCATGCCGAGACGTGCCCGCTTTACAATATGCTCAAGTTGAGCCGCAATCTCTTCTTCCACGAGCCGGACTCGAAGTACATGAACTATTACGAACAGGGGCTCTACAACCAGATCCTCGGTTCGCGGCGCGACATGGACAGTGTCACGAGTCCCGAGGTCACCTACTTTGTGCCGGTGCGTCCCGGTGAGGGGCGCAGCTACGGCAACGCGGGAACATGCTGCGGCGGCACGGGGATGGAGAATCATACCAAATACCAGGATTCCATCTATTTCCGGTCGACCGACGGCTCGACGCTGTACGTCAACCTCTACATCCCGTCCGTGCTCGAGTGGCGGGGGAAGGGAATCACCGTCGACCAGCGGACACGCTATCCCTTTGAGGGCGCGAGCACCCTCACCGTGACCGGCAATGGCCGTCTGGCGATGAAGCTGCGCGTGCCGTCATGGGTGCGGCGCGGCTATACGGTGTCGGTGAACGGCGCCGCGCAACGACTCGCGGCGACGCCCGGCCAGTACCTCACGCTCGACCGGCAGTGGCGCACCGGCGACACGGTCGAGATCGCGATGCCGCTCAGCTTCCGCGCCGAGCGCACGATCGATGACCCGGCAGTCCAGTCGATCTTCTACGGCCCAACGCTCCTCGCCGTCCAGGCGGCGGCGGTGGGGAACACGCTCGAGACGGGACTCATCAACGTTTCGCTCTACAGGAATTTCAAGCTGACTGGCGACTTTGGGACGGCGATGACACCGGTGGCGGGCAAGCCGCTGTACTTCACTGCGAGTGGCCAGACGCTGGCGCCGTTCTTCGTGTCCGATCCGCAGACGGGACCGACGGCCCCCTATCACGTGTATGTCCGGCGACATGAGCCCACGATCGTGTTCGGGAGCGTCGATTCCGGCGTGACCAACACGAAGCGCGACGACGGTGTCACGTTCCTGGACGCTGTGTGGGCCGGCGCTCCGTTCGCCGATCACGGCACGTTCATGGCGGCGGTGGAACGAGTCGCGACCGAGTGGCGTGGGGCGAGTCGGCTTGCTTCGGCGGAAGCGACCACGATCGTGCAGGCGGCGCGGCGCGCGGAGCAGGATCTCGGCTAGCTCCGCTGTTGTTCAACAACTCAGTCTCCGACTGAGCGGCCGCCCAGCGTCCGCGGATGAATCGTGGGCTGGTCGCCAATGACGCCGATGTGCTCGCGCCTCGCACTGTCCGTCACGGGTTACGGGCGCTTCGTGTACGTCGCGTCGAACAGCAGCTTCCACGTCTTTCCGCCGTCGCTCGACGATTCGCCGGTGAAGTGGATATGCGTCTTGTCGGTCGGCCGGTAGCTCTCGCGATCGGTAGTCGTCTCAAAGAACGCGATGCTTCCGTCGGTCGCGAACGTGCCCGTGGAGTTGTACGTCCGGAACGGATCCGCCACGGTGCGTTTCCATTTCTGTGTCGTCGAATCGAACGAAATAGTGGTGTGCGCTTTCATGTTGTGGATGTCGACGAACTCCTCTTGCAACGAGCAGCCGGCGTTCGAGGCGGTAACGGTGGTCACCCCGGGATCGAAGCCCGGAATCGCATAGTCCCACGTGCCAACCCACCACGCGAACGTCGCGGCCTGTGCGGTGGTGCACCGCGCCGCGCTCGTGTTGGTGTTGTTGGTCAGCTCGGCGGTGGTTGACGAGCTGCCGCACATCGTGGCCGTTGCGAGCGAGGCGACGAGTGTCCAGGGCGCGATCTTCATTGTTCTGTTCCTTGCGAGTGACGGTCAGCGCGGCGGATGAAAGGATTCCATCATGCTCATGCTGATCTCGTAGATGTTGCCGCTGCCGTTACGCGTGCCGCGCAGCCGATCGGTGAGCTCGCGATAGCTGAGCGGACGCCCGATCGGATCGAGCGCGAAGCCGCGTTCGCTCGAGAAATAGAGTGTCTTCTTATCGGGAGAGAGGTGTGGCGCATAATCGCGCGCGCGTGTGTTGAAGGGCGCGGGGAGGTGCACCGCCGTGGTCCACACGCCGTCGTCGCGCCAGCTCACATAGATGTCGTAGTTGCCGAAGCCGTCCTTCCGGCCGAGTGAGCCGAGCATGATGAAGCGCTCATCGGGATCGATCATCACGTCGAGATCGAAGACGACGGTGCTGTCGCCGTGGTTGATCAACCGCGTGATGTTTTCCGGCGTGCTCCACGTGCCGTTGACGCGCGCGGAGCGATACGCCTGGATTGGCCCGTCGCGCGCGGACGAGAAGTAGAGCGTACCGTCGCGCGTCATCGAGGCCGCGTACTCGCTCGCGTCCGAGTTGATCGGCTCGGGCAAGCGCTGCGGCGCGCCCCACGTGCCCGACGGGGTTCGCTCGACCATCCACAGGTCGTAGTCGTGCTTGATTTGTCCGTTCACCGGCCGGTCGGACGTCCAGAACATCTTCGTCCCGTCGGGCGACAGCGTGGGATCGGAATCGGCGTAGCGGCCGGAAAACGGCAGCACCGTTGGCGTCGTCCATCGTCCATGCGCCCGATGCGACTCGAGCATCGTGTACCGATACGAGTGCGGCGACGACTTCGTGAAGTAGACGGTGTCCCCGTTTGGCGTGAACGAGCCGCCGAACTCGTCGTCGCTCGTCGAGATGACGCCGTCGCCGAACAGTCGCGGTGTCGCGATCCCCGTCGCGCGAAAATCAACGCGATAGATGTCGCCGAGTCCGTTGCCTGGCGAGTGCAGCGCGCGCTCGAGGCCGTCTATGCTGTACGACGGGCCGTGTTCGGTAAATGCGCCACGCTCGCTCGTGAAGTAGAGATATTGCCCGTCGGGGGAGACGAACGGCGACCCTTCGTCGGCGCCGCTATTGATCGGCGCGTCGAGATGCCGCAGCGCCGACCACTCGACGCCAACGCGCTCTCGCACGTACAGGTCCGAGCGCTGATAGATCCCCTCGGCGGTGTTGAGCGCGTCCGGTCGGCCAACGACCGCGACGATCATGAAACGCTCATCGGGGTCGACGTACGCCGAAAGCTCGTAGCTGCCCTCGGCGTTGGGAGCGCCCGCCGGCACTGGCGGGTCCCACGTATCGCCATGGCGTCTGGCGACGACGACGTGCGGAACGTCGCCGGCGACGAAGTAGAGGGAGCCGTCGCGCGTTTCGATTGGCGCGAGCACACTGCCGCGCCCGTTGATTGGGCTCGGAAGAATGCGCGGTGCCGACCATCCCGCTTCCGTGCGATCGGCGACCCAGATGTTGTAGCCCGGCGACGCAACCCCATTCACCGGGCGGCCCGACGCGAAATACAAGCGGGCGCCGTCGGGTGAGATGGTCGGCGTCGCGTCGGCATATTGCCCGGAGAAGGGCGCGACCTCCGGCTCCATCCAATGTCCATCGCGCAGACGTGAGACGCAGATCGCGCTGAAGTACGGCCAGATCGTTCGCTTCGTGAAGTAGAACGCTGCGCCGTCGGGAGAGAACGTGCCGTCGCGCTCGTAATCGCGCGTGGAAATGACATCGGGCGCGAATCGCTCGACGACATACTTCGGATCGTCGGGCGAGCGTGCTGGGGCGGATGGTCCAGCGACGGCGGCCACGACCAGGCCCGCCGCACAGGTGGAGAGAAGTCGCATGCTATTGCCTAGGGAAGAAATCGTCGGGCGCGGGCGCATCGGGCGCCACCGCCTGCCAGAACACGGTGAGAATCCACCATCGACCGGCGCGGTGAACGACCTGCACGCTGTTCACGCCGCGCAGGAACGGATCCGCGTCATGGGCCCGCCGCGCCTCATATGCGCTCCAGACGTGCGCGACGTCTTGAAAGCGATTGACGCGGCGTGCGACCTCCTGTTCGAAGAAGTCCGCCGCCGCCAACATCGTGGTGCGGCTATCTATGTATGCGTCGACGTCGAACGACTCGACGGCGACATCGTCCCCGGTCGTACTCACCGGCATGAGTCGCGCGTTCGGTGCGTGGAGCGAGCGAAACAGCGCCCAATCGCGTGTTTCGGTCGCACGGCCGGAGATCAGCGCGTACCCGGCGAGAACGACGCCTTCCGGCGAGCTGAGATCCAGATGAAGCGCGGTCATTTACGCTTCGGCCGGGCGCCGAGGTAGGTGAGAAAGAGGCGGGTCAGCTCTTTGGCCAATTCTTCGTCGGTCAACGGCCGCGCGTTCGGCCACGATTCGCGAAACAGCACGACCTCGCGGCAGACGCTGCGGACTGCGACCAACGCGAACTGAATAGCGCGGAGCGGATGCGGATGATCGAAGTGCGCGTGCTCGCGGAGCGCGCGAGCGAAGCGCGGCAGGCTCTTCATGTTCAGCTTCTCGATGCGCCGCTTGAGGGCAAGGTCGGTATGCGACCGGAGGACGAGCGCGCGGCTGATGGCGCGACGGCGGCGGTAGACGCCGATCAGGCGGCGGTGGTGGTGCAGGATGAGCTCCTCGAGCGACACGCGGCCCATTTCGTCGTCGTTGTCGGCGTTGAGCGCGACGAAGTCTTCCTGCATGCGGAGCTCGAGCTGTTTGAGGAGCGAATCCTTGTCCTGGAAGCGGGCGTAGAACGCGCCGATGGTCACGCCGGCCCGCGCCGCGACCTCGGCGACCGTCATGTCGTCGAAGCTCGTTTCGAGCAGGATCTCCTCAGCCGCGTCGAGCATGCGGTTGTAGGTCTCGACGCTGCGGGCCTGGCGCGGCGCGCGGACCCGCGGGCTCTTCGTAACTGTCATGAAGTGGTCGGGAAAGTTGACACGGCGCGTACAGATGCAAGCGGGAGATCAGCGGCGGCCAGGCATCAGAGAATCATGAAGCGTGGCGCGCGGGCGGTATCATAGTGACGGCTATCATGTCGCGCCAGCGTTAAAGTCGATGTGACGCCGAAAACATAGTCATGGTTATCAAGTGCATGCGCGCACTCATCGCCGGCGTCGTCGCGGCGCTATCCGGTTGCTCGGCGCCGGCGACCGAGCCGGAGCGGCCGATCGATCTCGGGCCGCCGCCGGTCACGCGGCAGGATCCGCAGGCGGGGCGCGTCCTTGTGGTGGTCAACAGCGCGAGCGCGATCGGCGTTGCTATTAGCAAATACTATAGGGCCGCGCGCGGCATCCCCGCGGAGAACGTCGTTGTCGTCACGACGACCCTCGACGACGACGTCAGCGCCGCGGACTTCGCGACGCAAATTCAGGCGCCGGTCGCGGCCAAGCTCAAGACGCTCCACGGCGTGGACTTCATCGTGACCACGCACGGGATTCCGCTGCGCGCCGGCGACTATGCGACGGACATGCTCCTTGCCGGCATCGAGCTCGACCTCGCGCCCATTCAGGCGTTCACGAGCGCGGAATTCAAACGGGCCACCAGTCCGTACTTCCGCATGGACGAACCGTTCAGCCACGCCAAGTTCGGTCTGTACCTCACCACTCGGCTCGACGGCTATTCGATCGAGGACATGAAGGCGCTTGTCGATCGCTCGCTGGCCGCCAAGCCGGAGAAGGGGCTCTTCTTCCTCGACCAGCAGGTGTTCGATCGAGTCGCGATCAATGACCAGCTCGAGACCGCGATGGAGCAGATCGCGCGGACGCTCACGTCGCGCGGCTTCGAAAGCGTCTCCGAAGGCACGCCGGCGTTCGTTGATCCCAAGCAGCCGCTCATGGGCTACTGGAGCTCAGGCAGCAACGATCCCAACTACTCGGCCACCGTCTATCATGCGTTGCGATTCAAGGCGGGCGCGCTTGCCGAGACGAATGTGTCGACGTCGGCGCGGACGTTTCATCATGTGTCGGGTGGACAGAGCATGATTGCCGACCTCATTGCCCAAGGTGCGACCGGCGCGAAGGGCTATGTCGCGGAACCCTACACCACGGCGGTGGCGAAGCCCGACATCATGTTCGATCGGTACACGCGCGGATACAATCTCGCCGAGAGCTTCTATATGGCGTCGCAGCTGTTGAAATGGCGCGACGTGGTCCTTGGCGATCCGCTCTGCCGTCCCTACGCGCCCGCCGGCGTGATGCTCCGCGAGCGCTACTCGGCGCGCAAACGAGCGCGGAAGCGGTGGGTTCTCTCCGCCGCCGCTCTACCGGAGATCGAGCGCGCTCGTCAGGTCGCCCATCGAGGGATGGCCAGCCGCCGTTAGTGATCTGTCGCGGAGTGCGATGCCTCGCAATGGCTCTAACCCAAACACACGGGAGATCAGCCGCATGATCGATCCCGTGTCGTACTGCGTGTGATCGACCGTGCCCTTCTTGGCGAATGGCGAGATGATGATCGCCGGAATTCGTGTGCCTGGACCCAGCAGGTCGGCCTTCGGCGGCGAGACGTGATCCCATGATCCACCGAATTCGTCGTACACCACCACGATCACCATGTTTTTCCATTGCGGCCCGGCCCGCAGCTTCGCTACGACGTCCGCGATACGCGCGTCGCCATCGGCGAGATTGGCGTAGCCCTCGTGCTGATTGTACTTGCCCTCCGGTTTGTAGAACGCCACCGACGGCAGCGTTCCCTTGGCGGCGTCCGACATGAAATCGTTGTAGTCCTTCAAGTGCGCCGCGCGATCGGCCGCGTGCGTTCGCGGATCGAGCGCCGCGTAGTAGTTGAATGGCTGATGGTGCGCCTGGAAATCGACGTTGTCCAAGGTCGCAATGCCGTTTTGATTCGGTTTGTAGATCACCCTTCGCGACGGATCATCGCGCGGTCCGTCGGCGACGGCGGCGGTCCACGATCCGGCATACCACGTCCATGGAATGTTCTTGCCCGTCAGCCGATCCCCGATCGTCGGTTCGGTTTGCGGTGGAACAGTGGTCGGCGACATTGGATCGGCGAGCAGTGAACTGCCTCCCGGCGACTTGCTCGGAACGTTGCCGCTCGGCTGATACGCCGGCTGCATCGTGTTCACCGCGTAGAACTTTCCGTCGCCGAAATAGTTGGGGGGCGTCAGATTGCCGCTGTTCGCGAACACCGGCGGCCCGTCGAGCGCGGACGCGGGGCTGTTTGCCGCCGTGACGAGCACGGGCAGGTATTTGCCCGAGGCGTCTTTTTTCAGTTCCGTAATGCTTGTCTTGGCGGGCGCTGTCGCCGCGTTGGGATACTCGGGTGCGCAGGCGCAAATGAGATATTGGTGATTGAGAAACGAGCCGCCGAACGCGCCCTGAAAGAAATTGTCGGCGAGCACGAATTCCTGCGCGAGGCGGAACATCGCCGAGCTCGAGTAATCGAAGTCGCCCATCGTCAGGCCCCCAGCGTCGGACCACGCCGCGAACCCGTCGTTTCTGCCGCCGTCGATCTGCATCTGATCCTCGTAGAATCGATGCCAGAGGTCACGCGTCACGGTCGTTGTCGACAGCGTGGCGTTCGCGCTCGTTCGGAATGCGGTCTCGATCGCGAACGGCGCGTTGGGCAGACCTGCGCTCTGCGCCTGCGTCACGACCGGTGTGGTTCCGGTCTGCGTCACGCCGTACCAGGTGGGCGGGAGTGTTCGCAGCACCGTCACACCGTCGCGGTCCTTCTGCGGGATATACGCCGAGGTGGGCTTGCCTGCCGCGTCCAGCACGGCACGCAAACCATTCGCACCGGGAAATTTGCCGTATAGGTTGTCAAACGACCGATTCTCGGCGTAGATCACGACGATGGTTTTCACGTTCTCGCGAAGGGCGGCGACCGGAACGGCTGGGGCGGCACCTCGTCGGAAGAACTCGCACGACACGAGGGCGAGCGTCGACGCGAGCGACGTCACGAGCAAAAACGTTTGCGAAAATGTTTTCGGAGGCCGCATCAAAACCGGGTCCCTGGCGAAGGATTGGCGTTTGGCTACTCCCCACAATACAAGATTGGCGTCGATTGTGAATATCGGGCCGCGACGCGCCGGCGGTGCGGCTGTCCTGTTCATCTGCGGGCTGGCGGCCTGTGACGGCGCGCGGAAGCCGCACGAACAGCAGCCCACTGCCCAAACGCCGAGTGCGAGAACGCTGGCAGTGCTCGGCCGCGCGCTTTTTTTCGACTCGACACTGTCGGCGTCGGGGCGAACAGCCTGCTCGTCCTGCCACGATCCGCGGTATAGCTGGGGACCTTCCAATGCGCGGCCGGTGCAACTCGCGGGACCTGCCGGAACGGCGCCGGGCGTCCGAGCCGTTCCAGGGCTGACATACGCGCAAAACACGCCGGCGTTCACCGAGCATTTTCGCGAAGATGACGGCAACGACGCCGATGATCAGGGCCCGGCGGGCGGCCGAACCTGGGACGGTCGGGTGTCGTCCGCTCACGAGCAGGCAGCGCTCCCGCTGTTGTCATCGTTCGAGATGGGCAACGGCAGCCGGAACGCTGCGCTCGGTCGCCTGCGCGTGTCACCGACCGCGGCGGCCTTTCGCGCGGCCTTCGGCGGCCAAGTCTTCGACGACTCGGTCGCCGCTTGGAGGGGACTGCTGGCGGCGCTCGAGGTTTTTCAGGAGACTCCGGGCGAATTCTATCCGTACACGAGCAAGTACGATGCGTTCTTGCGTGGCCAGGCGGCGTTGAGCACGCGTGAGCGGCGCGGTCGCGCGCTGTTCGACGATCCAAAAAAGGGCAATTGCGCGCAGTGTCATCCGAGTGCCATGGTGCGCGGCGCGTTTCCTCAGTTCACCGATCGCGGCTTCGTTGCGCTCGGCGTGCCGCGCAACGCAAACATTCCCGCCAATGCAAGCGCCAGCTATTTCGACCTCGGATTGTGCGGACCGCTGCGCACCGATCTGGCGAGCCACAAAGAGTACTGTGGGATGTTCAAGACGCCGTCGCTCCGGAACGTGTCGCGGCGGTTGGTGTTCTTTCATAACGGCGTCTTCACGCGGCTCGGAGACGTGCTGCGCTTCTACGCCCAGCGTGACCAACATCCCGAACGCTTCTATCCGCGGGACGCCGCCGGCAACGTGAAGAAGTTCGACGATCTCCCCGCGATCTACCGTGCGAACGTCACCGCTGATCCGCCGTTTGAAACGAACGCCGGCAACGGTCCAGCGTTCAATGACGCCGAGGCGGAGGACATCATTGCGTTCCTGCGAGCGCTCGACGATGGATATCGGCCGGCGTCGACGCGAGGCGCTAAGCGGTCACAGTGAGTCCGGCGCTCTTGCCGGACTCTTTGAGTTCTTATAGACCGCTCGCTAACGAACGCCGGACGTGACGAGAGTACTTGCAGGTGTCGAGGCGGCGCAAAGGTGCGCTGGAACAACATGGCGTCTTGGAGCAGCAAAGCGCACGGCTTGGGTTCACCTCGCTCAACGGAGATTGTACGATGCCCGTCGAAGAAAACTATTGGTTTCCCGCTAAACGCCATGGCTGGGGCTGGGGTCTACCCACAGTATGGCAAGGCTGGGTAGTCATCGCCGCATTCGCCAGCTTGGTTTTGTTGGGCGCCGTCGTGTTGCTCCCCAGTCGCGGGCCAATCGTGTTCGTTGCCTACTCAGTCTTTCTCTGCATCGTTCTATCTGCGGTCTGCTGGCTCAAGGGTGAGCGCCCAAATTGGCGTTGAGGGCCGAGCGAAGCGTTTGCGACCGATGCTCGCGGCCACGCGCCTCCTGAAGTGTGGGCGCCATGCCGCAGCAACGAGCAGCTCTCGGAGAGTGACAAGGGTGCTCTCTCGCAGACGGTTGCTCTCAAGCGTACTGAGTACCGCGTGGTCAACCGTCGGGTCGCGCTCTGATCCAGACGGGTACACCAGCCTTCAATCGTCGATTCAGTGAATGGGCGAGTGGAAACGGCGAACGTACCGGGGGGGCGACCTGATCAACCTAGTTACGCCGCATTGTCTCAAAGATGTGTCGAAAGAAATCGACGCTTGGACTATCGGCGTTGGACCCGACGGTGATCGTATTGCCATACTCGATCAATCGGTACTCGGGGGCTGCATAACGAGGCCACGGAGGAAGGGACGCGCCATTCGGGTCGCCCGTCTTCGCAAATTGCACCCACGCCCCGGCCATCGCGCGCGACAGAGTCCGGTCGGCCGCTTCATACTGTGATTCATCCGTCGTGATGTGGTCCCACACGTATGGTATTTCCGTCCCATGCGCTGCCCCTTCGAATGCCGATTTGCTGAGAGGACTCACACGCGAAAACCGGTACATGTAGACAGCGGTCGTCTTCGACGCCGCGCGCGCCGTGAGCACCGTTGGTGTCGCGAATCGGAAGTCGGTGAACATTTGAAGCACCGCCCCGGCGGCGTTAGCGTCTTGCGCGGCCGGATATCTCATGAGGATTGTATCAACGAACTGCTGGGGAAACAGCTTACTGACGAAGTCGCGGTATCCTGCGACTGTCTGATGTGCTTCGTTCCGGTAGAAGTTGGCCTCGTCGGCATTGTGACCGATGAGCACTGGCACCTTCGCCTGACTACTCGTGCCCAGAAGGACGCCGGGATCGTCGGGGAGAACGTATCCGTCGACCACCGGACTAAAGTGCCAGCCGGTGCTGAAGGTCGGAGAGATTGGCAGCGCCGTGAGCACTTGATCCGCGCTCATCGCCCGGAGCTTCACGATGTCCGGAGCCATTGACTCACCTTCCGCTTCGGCAGCGCGCAAGCCGTAATACGGATCACGAAGTCGCGGCTTGGGTCCGACGGTCCCTGTCGTCCCCGCGCTCTGAGCGATCACGCGGTGAAACAGCCCACGGGCGAGCGGAGACACCATGAGGACGCCCGCAACCGACGAGGCGCCCGCCGATTGTCCGAACACCGTCACGTTCGACGGATCTCCGCCGAACGCCGCGATATTGTCGCGCACCCAGCGAAGCGCGGCGATCTGATCCAGGAGTCCGTAGTTGCCCGACACATGCTGCGCGGACTCACGGGACAGGGCAGGGTGCGCCAAGAACCCCAATGGTCCGAGGCGATAGTTGAACGTCACCACCACGACTCCGCGACTCGAGAGCAACTCGCCGTCGTATCGGGGCACTGAGACATCACCGATGGTGAATCCACCACCGTGAAACCACACCATGACGGGAAGCCGCGCGGTAGGTGCTTTCGCTGGGGTCCACACGTTGAGCGAAAGACAATCCTCGCTGGACGCCGTGGGTGACGTCGGCCCCGGTAGTCCTGCCCCAGCGCCTCGAGGGGCAAAGGTCCGGGGCTGGGGGCAGCGCGGTCCGAACTGCGAGGCGTCGCGAACGGTGGTCCACCGTTCGGGCGCGACGGGTGGACGCCACCGACGGTCGCCTGTGGGAGGGGCGGCGTATGGAATGCCCTTGAACACGGCGATGTCGGTACCAGTGCCTCGAACACGACCGGATGTGGTTTGAACCGTGGTTCGCTCTTGCGCAGCTGCGTCTTTGGAGAGGGCACCCATCGCGACGATAAGGCACGATAATGAAAAAACCGTGAATCGTCCAACCGTATAGGCGTAACAACGAGTTGTCATCGCGGTCTCCAATATCAGCACACGCTCTTCATACAAGATGGCGGACGCGACACCGGCTACATGGTCCATCTTGTTCGATGCCGGTCGGGCTCTTTCGCCAAGAACTACGATCGTGGAAGGACCAATGGACTCCCTGTTGCGCCGGCGCATCAACGCCTCATCCTCGGTCTAGGGCACCACTTTGTTCGGATACGCCGGCCGCTTGGGTTTCACCGGCGGATTCTTCTTGAGATCCGCCATCAACACCTCGATGGCCTTCTCGAGCTGGGGATCATGTCCTGCAATCACCGCCGCCGGCGACATCTCCACCTCGATATCCGGCGCGACGCCGACATTCTCCACCACCCATCCTTGCTCCGGCGTCCAGATCGCAAAGTTCGGCGCCGTGATCGTCCCACCGTCCATCAGCACCGGGAAGCCGAGGATGCCGACCAGGCCACCCCACGTGCGTTTCCCAATGAGTGGACCCATCTTCAAGTTCTGGAACATCCACGGCAGCATGTCGCCGCCCGAGCCGGCCGTCTCGTCGATCAACATGGCCTTGGGACCCTGAATGCTCGCGGTCGGCGTCTTCATGTCGTCGCCATATCGCATGGCCCAATAGCTGATCGCGGGACGTCGCAAAATGTCGATGTAGTAGTCGGCGTAACTGCCACCGCCGTTGAAGCGCTCGTCGACGATGATCGCGTCCTTCTGCGCCTGCGGATAGAAATAGCGCTTGAAATAGTCGTGTCCCTGATTGCCGGTGTCGGGCACGTAGACGTACGCGATGGTCCCGCCGCTCGCGGAGTCGACTTTCGCGAGATTGCCCTCGACCCACGCGCGATTCCGGAGCGCGCCCTCGTTCGCAATGGGGACGACCTGCACCGTGCGCGCTCCCGTTCCCTCGGCGTTCGACGCGAGGGTCAGCTCGACGATCTTGCCCGCGGTGTTCTCGAACGGCGCATAGATGTTCATCGGCGCGCGGACCTCCACGCCATTCACGGCGATGATATACTCGCCGACCTTTGCGTTCACGCCGGGTTCGGTGAGCGGCGAGCGGAGATTGGGAGTCCAGTTGAGACCACCATACACCTTCGCGATGCGATAGCGGTCGTGGTCGACCGTGTAATCGGCGCCGAGGAGACCACCGGGGACGACGGTGCCGGGGTTGAGACGGTCGCCCCCGCCGCCGCGATGGTGGCCGACACTCAGGTCACTCATCATCCACTGGATGATGCGGTTGACGTCGCCCTTGGTGGATGCGTCGGGAAGGAACTGGGCGTACTTCTTCCGGTCGGCTTCCCAGTTCACGCCGTGCATGTTGGGCGCGTAGAAATAGTCGCGATTGATCCGCCACGCTTCATTGAAGATCTGCGTCCATTCGGCGCGCGGGTCGATCTTCACTTCGACGTCTCCGATGGCGAGACGGCCCTCACCGCCGGTGACCTTGGCGATTGGGGAGACGAAGAAATTGTTGCCGACGTTATAGAACACCTTCTTCGCGTCCGCGGAGATCTCGTACGCGTTGACTTGCGGGATGAGGACCTCGTCCTTTCGCTTGCTCAGATCGTAGTGATGCAACGAGCCCCGATTGTCGATGCGCTGCACGTAGTAGATCTGACCCGCGTCGCCGCTCTCGAGCTGCGAGAGATCGGAGGCGCCGATGGGGAGCGCGAGGATGCGATTCTCGATGCCGTCGAGATCGATGCGCGTCGCCGTGCTTCCGCCACGCGGCGGTGCGGGCGGCGTTAGGCGAGCGCCGCCGCTGCGCGTCGAATCGGACGACGTGGAGTCGCGAGTGACGACGACTTTCTCTTCGTCGCTTTCCTTTGCGAGCGGGTTGCCGGTGGTGTTCGCCAGCACGATCGCATAGATGCTGCGCGTGCGGCGATAGTCGACGGTCGCGAGCGAGAACCAGTCCTGCACGGGACCGGCGTCGGTGGACGCGAAGATGTAGAGGTACTTGCCGCTCTTGTCGAACGCCGGCGTGCTCACGTCACTCAATCCGTCGGTGACGCGATGCGACTTGTCGTCGGCGACGTTGTAGACCGAGAGCTGGGTGACGAGTGACTTGGTGTTCGCCGTGTAGGCGAGCCACTTGGAGTCGGGCGACCAGGCATGCGTCATGTCGACGGAGGCGACGCCGTACACCTTGTTGCTCCCCACGAGCTTCGCCACACCGGTTTTTACGTCGATGACATACGTGCTCATCGAGTTGTCGGCGTAGGCGATGTGACTGCCGTCGGGAGACCAGGAGAGATCCTGATAGTAGCCGTGCCCCATGAGCTTGAGGGTCTTCGTCGTGCCGCGTCCGTCCTGCGGCTCGATCTTGAGCTCGTATTCGCCGCTCGCGTCGGAGATGTAGGCGATCTGGGACCCGTCCGGCGACCACGCGGGTGAGCGTTCGTTGGCGCCGGTGGTATTGGTGAGATTGCGCGCGTCGCCCTTCTCCACGGGCATGCTGACGATCTCGCCCCGGTACTCGAATGCGGCGCGCACGCCGGTGGGCGATAGGGCGACGTTGCGCACGTAGCGATCGCCCTTCACGAAGCGGGTCCGAGTTTCGCGCAGGTCGGCGGCGACGCCGATGGCGAGCTTGTGGCCGTTGCCGGACGTCGATGGATCGAGCAGGTGGAGATAGCCGGCCTGCTCATAGATGATCTTGCCGGCGCCGACGCTCGAGTTGAGGACAGGGAAATCGGTGTGCGTGGTGAGACGCCTTACCTTCTTCGTACCGGCGTCGTAGGCGTAGAGATTGAACTCTCCGTCGCGATCGCTCCGGAAGTAGACCGTGGTGCCGATCCACTCTGCGTCCACGTCGTTGCTGCGCCCTGCGGGCTGTGGGACTTTCTCGACCGCGTGTGTGGCGACGTCATACAACCAGATCGTCGACGTGCGCCCGCCGCGGTAGTGCTTCCATTCGTCGAAGGCACTCGAGATCGGATTGTACGCGATGTGCTTTCCGTCAGGGGAGTACGACGCCCGCGCGGCGTTGGGGATGGGAAGTTTTGTCTCCGGGCCTCCGTCAATCGATACGGTGAAGAGCTGGGTGTACCGATTGGTGTAGGAGGAACGGCCGCTCGTGAAGAGAACGTTTTTCCCGTCGGGGGTGAAGCCCTGGACGATGTCGGCGTCAGGGTGCCAGGTGAGACGCTTCGGCGTGCCGCCGGTGGTCGGGATGACATAGACGTCGGTGTTGCCGTCGTAGTTGGCGCTGAACGCGATGCGAGCGCCGTCGGGGGAAAAGGCGGGACTCTGCTCGTCGCCGTCGGCAGTGGTCAGCCGTCTGACGTCGGTTCCGTCGATGCGCGACGTCCAGAGATCGCCTGCGTAGATGAAGGCGACGTGCGTCGCGCTCACGGCGGGTTGGGCCAAAAGGCGCGTGTCGGTGACGTTCTGGGCGGCGAGTCTGGAGACGCTCGCGGCGCCGAGGATGCAGAGAGAGAGGATTCGCATCCGCGTAGAGTACGCGTTCGGGCAAGGGTCGGCTAGAATGGCGTCCCGCTGCCGCTCAGGTCGATCGTCTCGGCACTCTTGTCCGGCTTCCCAAACGTCCAGCCGGCGGTGAGCAGCAGGCCGCGAATTGCACGGTATTGCGTGGACGTCTGCTAGAAGGCCGAGGGCCGCAGCGAGAAGCGACGAGCCGAGTGCCGCGCGCAAGCGATCTACTGGTGGCAAAGGGATGGAAGGCACGGCGCGAGCCGCCGTTCATCCACCTGACAGGTTGGGCCAATATCTTTCCTCTTTAGTGGGCGCCAGCCAATTTCCGAGTTCGTTTCCACCGTGTTCGTTTCCACCTTGCGTTCCGCGGAGAGACCATGAGAAGCGCCGTGAGTTCCGTTGCATTTCTCGCTTGCAGCGCACTCGCCAGTGCGGGCGCGCTGCGCGGACAATCGCCATCGACGGACAGTCCGTACAAGGTGGCAATGCGCGCCAAGGTCGGCGGCGAAGGGGGCACCGACTACATCTTCGCCAACGCGGCCGAGCGGCGGCTCTACATCACGCGAAACGCCGTATCTGCACGTGCCGCAACTGATAGCACACCGGAGCGTACGGCCGTTCCCGGCCGCGTGACCGTGTTCGATTTGGAGACGCTCAAGCCGCTTGGCGAAATCCTCAACGGCGGCGGCAACGGCGCCGTCACCGACGTGAAGAGCGGCCACGGCTTCGCGAGCAGCCATCCGAACATCTCCATGTTCGACACGAAGTCGATGCAGATGATCAAGACCATCGACCCGAACGACGGGAACCCGCGACCGAGTCCACAATTCAGCGCCGACGGCATCTACTTCGACGAGTCAGACGGCCGCGTGTACATCGGCAGCCATCCCACGAAAGAGTTGATCGTCATCGACGCAGGGGACGGCACGGTCAAGGGGAAGATCGACCTAGGCGGTGTCCCCGAGCAAACGGTATCCGACGGTCATGGAACACTGTACGCGATGCTGCAGGATTCCGCGGGCAGCGTCGCCGTCGTCGATGAGAAAACCATGAAGACCACCGCGCACTATCCACTGGGCGACATCGGCCGCTGCAACGGGCTCGCGCTCGACGCAAAGAACAAGGTGTTGTTCGCCGCGTGTGCGCAGGCGCGAACGGCCGGTCAGGCACCGCAGCCCGCGATGGTGATCTTGAGCGCGTCGAGCGGACGGATTTTGACCACGCTGCCGTTGGCCGGCGCGTCCGACGGCGCCGTGTTCAACCCGCAGACCATGGAGGCCTTCAGCTCACACGGCAACGGCACGCTCACAGTCATCAAAGAGAACAGTCCGACGAGCTTCGAGGTCATCGAGAATCTTCAGACCATGAACGGGGCACGAACGCTGGCGCTTGATACGAAGACCGGTCACATCTTCGTCATGAGCGTGGAGCGCGGTCCAGCACCGCCGCCCGTGGCTGGTGGGCGCGCTGGCCAGGCGCCCGCCATACCTGGCTCCTTCACCGTCGTCATGGTCGGCAAGCCCTGAGAAGCTCGAAGACCACTGCATCGAGATTCGCGTGGCTGCATCCGAAGGTGTACCTGGGCATTCATGCGACCGTCGGACTGGCGATTGCTGCTCTCTGCGCGTGGGCGTTTTCGGCGATTGCCGACGAATTCCCCGAGAATGGCGCGATGGCGCGTGTCGACCTCGCCGTCACCAACTGGCTCCAGCTTCATGGAACCGAACGCGGCGAGACGATCTTCTGGTGGGTCAGCCTGCTCGGCGCGCCGGTGCTCATCGGAACGGTCTGCGTTGTCACCGGCGTCTTCGTTTTCCGGCGTGATTGGCGAAACCTTGCGGTACTCGCGACGACGTGCGCCGGCGGCGCAATACTCAACGCCGTCCTGAAGCTCGCATTTCATCGCGAGCGGCCGACGTTTGCCGCGGAGTTCGTCACAGGGTCGTGGAGTTTTCCAAGCGGTCACGCGATGGATTCGCTCATCGTGTACGGACTCTTCTCGTATTGGATCGGACGAGCGTTTCCAACCAGTCGCGTCCTCGTGCGCATCGGAGCCACGGTGCTGGTTTTGGCAATTGGGTTTGCTCGCATCTACCTCGGCGTGCACTATCTGAGCGACGTCCTCGCCGGCTACTGCGCAGGTTTCGTTTGGCTCGTCGTTTCTATCACAGCATATCAATTTGCCGAGCGACGAGGGATCGGCCCGGCTAGAGCAGGCGGGTCGTGACCTCAGCCTCGTCGCAACGGAGGCACGTCAGCGCAGCCGGGCGTGAACCTCGCACGCCCGTCGCGCCGAGGTCGCCGTTCGACATGCAGTAGGTCAGTGCGACGTTGTATCCGGCTGGCACGCCGCCGTCGAGCCGGCGCCGATGAGCATGGAGCGGGCGGCGCGGCGTCCATCCCTTCTTCGCGTCATGTCAGTCCTCGAACTCGTGCCGCAGCGTCAGTGAGTGCGTCGCCGGAGGTATGAACTGGATGACGACCTCGCCCACCAATCCGGCGAGTTGCCCGGTGCCGCTCTCATACTGTGCACGTGGCTTCGCCAAGCATGTTTGAATTCTCCGCACGAAGGGAAGTGAATTGGCTGTTGTGCGATGTTTCGGTCGGCACCACCGTCGGCAGGCTTTGCCTCGACGCCGGCGCTTCCACTGAGCATTGTGTCGGACCGATTCGGACGCGTGAATGTTCACTCCGTTCGCTTTGCGCTTCCCGATCGTCCCGATCACCTGCTCGTGCTGGGGACCTCGGCGGATGACTCAAACGCGGCAGGTCGTCGATCATGGGTGGTCTGGCCAACGGATGCTGGCGGCAGAGCGCGCGCGTCGGTAGCATGCCCGCCATGCGTTCTTCCCAGCGGGTCATCGCGGCAAGCGCCTGCCTGCTTGCCCTCGGCGCTCGGCACGGTAGTGCCCAGACGGACGCGCGGCAAGCGGCCCGCACCACCCGCGTCCCGGCGTGGTGTGCGAAGCTGCCGCGCCCCGAGTATGCGCATCTCGAGCGCGTTCAGGTACCATCCAACTGGTTCGAGGTGTATCGCGTAGACCCTGGAGTCTACGCTATCTACGAGCCGCACCAGTGGCAGGAGGTCATCTCCTGGCTCATTGTCGGCAGCCGGCACGCGCTGCTGTTCGACACCGGGATGGGGCTCGAGGACATTCGCGCGGTTGCGACGTCGCTCACGAACCTGCCGATCGAAGTGCTGAATTCACATACGCACCACGATCACGTCGGCGACAACTGGCGATTCGCGAACGTGCTCGGCGTCGACGACCCGTTCACGCGGCACAACGAGGCGGGGTATTCGCACGCCGACGTCGCCGGCGAGGTGAAGGCGGAGTCGCTCTGCGGCGCTGTCGCCGCCAAGATCGACACTGCGACGTACCGTGTGCGTCCGTTTCATGTTACGACCTTCGTCCACGACGGCTCACGCATCGAGTTGGGCGATCGTATGCTCGAGGTGCTGCGCGTTCCGGGGCACGCGCCGGACGCCATCGCACTTCTCGAGCGCGCACATGGACTTCTTTTCACCGGCGACACCTTCTACGAAGGACCGATCTACCTATTTGGCAAAGGCGCCGATCCGGCGGCGTTCGCTCGCTCGACAGCGAAACTCGCCGCGCTCGCCCCGGAGCTTCGAAAGGTGCTCGCGTCACACAACGTGCCCGTGTCGGACCCCGACATGCTCGTGAAGCTGCGTGCTGCGGCGGAAGCCGTGTCGCTAGGTTCTGTGAGCGGGGCGCGCGACGGCAATCTCGTGACGTACGCGTTCGGGCGATTCTCACTGGTGCTTCCGCCCAAGTAGCCTTTGGCGATGCTTGTGGCCCTCAACCAATCTCATTCTGCCATCCACCGGAGTTCCGTATGCCTCTTGCTGATTCATTCCTTCAAGAATTGAACAACGAAGCGGCCACCACGCGGCGCGTTCTCGAGCACATTCCAGAGGGCCAGCTCGCGTGGCGCCCGCATGCGAAATCGTATTCTCTTGGCGAGCTCGGGTTGCACGTCGCGCAAATTCCCGGCGCGATTTCACGTCTCGTGACGCCGGATGTGCTCGACAGCCCGTCCGCGTTCGTTCAGGGGCAGGCAACCAGTCGCCAAGCCATGCTTGACGCGCTCACCGAAAGCGTCGCGACGGCGAGTGCGTATCTCGGCGGTCTATCCGATTCGCAGATGATGACGACGTGGACCATGAACGCCGGAGGCAAGACAATTCTCGCGGCCCCGCGGATTGGCATGATTCGATCGATCATGTTCAATCACTGGTACCATCATCGCGGACAGCTGCTTGTGTACCTGCGCCTCCTGGGCGAGCACGTGCCGTCGGTGTACGGGCCAACGGCCGACGAGAATCCGTTTACGGCGTAGCCAGGCTGTCCCCCTCGACCTCTTCGGCCGTAAGTTGAGTTGGCGACGTTGACCTCTGCATCGAGCGGACGATGACTGATTTTTTACAGGACCTCCGATACGCGCTACGCACTTTCAGGCGGTCGGCCGGCCTGACCATCGTAATCGTCGCGTCGCTCGCTATCGGAATCGGAGCGAACACCGCGGTCTTCAGCGTCGTCAATGCACTCCTGCTCAAGCCGCTCCCATATCCGGATCCCGATCGGTTGACCGTGTTGTGGCTCCGGTCTCCGGGCATCAACATCCCGCAGGATTGGCCGTCACCCGGGCAATACATCGACGTCAAGAACGAGAATCGATCGTTCGCCGAGCTGTCCATCTCGCAGGGCCGCACCGGAACGTTGATCGGCCGAGGCGGAGAAACGCCGTTCACCGAACCGCAGCGGGTCGAGGCGTTGCTGACCTCATCGAGCTTGTTTCGCCTGCTCGGTGCAAGAGCCATGTACGGCCGGCTGTTGCTGCCCGACGAAGACCTACCGGGCAAAGCTCCGGTGGTCGTGCTCAGCCACGCGTTTTGGAAACGCGCGTTGAACGAAGATCCCAACATCGTCGGCAAGACGATCGTGCTCAACGGTTTCTCCACTCAACAGGATTCAATCCATCAATTTCAAGTCGTCGGTGTGCTCGACGCGGACTTCCTGCTCAACGCCGAGATCATGCCGACCGTGGCGAGCACGCAGCAGATGGACGTGTTTCTGCCGCTCCCACTCGGCGGCGATGCGGTGAATCGCCGCGGCGATGAGAACTACAACATCATGGCGCGACTGAAGCCGGGTGTGTCGATCGGGCAAGCACATGCGGACGTCGCCGCCATCGCCGCGCGCATCCGGGAAAAGGACAAGCGCGACAAGACATTCACGATCGACGTCGTGCCGCTCGTCGAGTCTGTTGTCGGCAATGTGCGACGTGCAGTGTTGGTCGTCATGGGCTCCGTGACGTTGGTGCTGCTCATTGCGTGTGCCAATGTCGCCAACTTGTTGCTCACGCGCGCGACGGCGCGCCAGAAGGAAATCGCCGTCCGCGTCGCACTCGGGGCAGGTTGGCAGCGGGTCGTGCGCCAACTGCTCACCGAAACTGCGCTGCTCGGTTTCATGGGTGGCGTTGCCGGGCTGCTGGTCGCCGTGCTCGCGCTCGGCGCAATTCGCGCGATCAATCCCGGCAACATTCCGCGACTCGATGCGATCGGTCTCGACGGAAGGGTTCTCGCATTCACGTTCGCCGTGTCGCTTCTCACCGGCATTCTCTTTGGTTTGGCGCCGGCGTTACGGGCAGCGCGTGTCGATCTCAACTCGACGCTCAAAGCCGGCGGCAGGAATACGCGAGGCGACGGAGGGCTGGGCGGCTCGCGGCGGCATTTACGAAGCCTGCTGGTCGTCGGAGAAGTGGCGATCTCGATGGTGTTGCTCGTTGGTGCGGGGCTGCTCATTCGGAGCTTTGTCCGGTTGCAGCGCGTCTCCCCAGGGTTTGATCCCAGCGGCGTCGTGTCGATGCGGCTCGGTGCATCGGCGCGTCAGTTCGACAATCGCGACGCCGCGATCGCCTATTATGCCACCTTCGGAGACCAACTGGCGAGCGTCCCCGGCGTGAAGGAACGCGGCGCGGTGTCATCTCTTCCGTTCACCTCATCGGTCGGATGGGGCGGCATCAACGTCGAAGGATGGACTCCCGAGCCCGGACAGGAGCTGCAGGTCGATCGACGGGGCGCGACGACGAACTACTTCAGCACGATGAGAATCCCGCTCATCGCGGGACGCTTCTTTACCGATGCCGACCTCTCGCAGAATGCGGAGCCTGTCGTCGTCATCGACAACAAATTCGCGCAACGTTTCTGGCCGCATGGAGATGCAGTCAACAAGCATGTGTGGGTCGATCCGGCGAAAAAGCAGAGGATCGTCGGCGTCGTCGGCACCGTGAAGCAGTACGGCCTCGACGTCGACGGACGGATCGTCCTCTACGGGCCGACGCCGAACGCGGGCTACCAGGTGGCGAGAACGACCGGCGACCCGGCCACGGTTGCTCGGGCGATGGTCAAGAAGATGCACGAGTTGGATCCGTCGCTCACCGTGTTCGATGTGCAATCGATGTCCGACCGAATGAGCGGCTCGATGGCGCGGCAACGGTTTGCAATGACGATGCTCGGCGCGTTTGCCGCGTTTGCGCTGGTGCTCGCCGTCGTCGGCGTCTACGGCGTGATGTCGCACCTGGTGGCGCAGAGCTCGCACGACATCGGCATTCGCATGGCGCTCGGCGCCGAACGGCGCGGCATTTTGTTGATGGTGTTGCGACAGGGAACGGAGCTCACCGTCGCCGGGGGCATCGCCGGACTGCTCGGTGCCGTGGTGCTGACGCGCGTGATGGCGAGTCTACTATTCGGCGTGAGCACGACCGATGTGGTGACGTTTGTGGTTGTACCTGTCATTCTGATCGTGACCGCGATGCTCGCGACCTACATCCCGGCGCTGCGCGCCACGCGCGTAGATCCAACGGTCGCACTGCGCGAGGAATGAATCGGACGTCAAGGCGTCTTCGGAAGACGGAAGATGTCGAGCACGCCGCTCGTGCGATGATCGTTGGCGTTCCCCTCGGGCAACGCCACCTTGCCGTCGACGACGATGGGGCTGTTCCAGTGTCCCGAGCCAACGGCCAGCGTCGCGATCACACGTCCGGTCGGCGGGTCGTACACGCGGAGATGTCCGCCCGGATCGTACACGTAGAGCAGTCCGCCGGCGATGACCGGGCTAGTGCCGGCATTGCCATTGTGCCAGACCGATGTGAAGTGGCCACCGGCCACGGTCCACGCGGTCGTGCCGCCGTTGTCGGCTGCGACCAACCACGTCGCCGCGTCCGAGCGCATGACGGCGGGCGCGGTGAACAACTGGCTTCCCGACGGCGTCGATACCATGTCCGACTCGGCGCCCTTGTGGCCCGCCGTGCCCCGCATCAACGGCCATGTGAGAAGTCTCATTTTCCCGTCTTTCCCGCCTTGTGCCACCACGCCGTTGTCGAGCAAGACAGGTGACGTCGAGCCAAGGTCGGCGTCGCTCGAGTTGAGGGCGTCGGTATTCGCCGGCGTGTAGTTGCCGAGCAGCGCGGTGGCGTCGCTGTTCAACTCGAGGACCGCGTCGCCCCAGTGGGTGGTGCCGTTCCACCGCGCGTTTCCAGTGGCCACGAAGATGTCGCCGGTGGTGGTGTCGATCACGGCACCCGCACGGCCCCAGATGGCCGAGTCGCTCTCGCCACACGTCGCGGGGTCGATCAGGCCCGTGCGATCGCTGCACAGGGAGTTCCATACGTGGAGCAGCTGCCCCGTCGACGCGTCGAGAATCGCCACGTGCCCCTGATACGGCGGCGCGTCCCCGATGTATCCGCCGGTCACGGCGATCACGTGACCGCGATCGAGGTTGAGCGGCGACGCAATTTTTTCGCGGGTCGGCAGCAACGTGATCGACGTGGTCCACAGGACGTGGCCGTCGGCAACGCTCAGTTTGCGAATGGAGCCATCGGGCGACGCGGCGTAGATCGATTGCCGATCGGCCGCGGCCACCGGCGTTGCGGTGGTGATGCGAGAGCTGCCGGCGAACGAATTGTAGTCCGGCGGCGTGAAGCGCCACAGCACCGCACCGGTATCCGCGTCGATTGCGAGTGTCTTTCCGTAGGTCGTGGTGACGAAGAAGACGTTGTGCGTCGCTCCGCCCGTCTGCACGCCGTGCAGGTAGATCGCCGAGCCATCGACCGTTCCGTCAATGGTCACCTTCTGGAGCGACAGCGATTGCACGTTGCCCGCGTTGATGCCCGTGCTGTCGCCGGACGCGCTCGTGCGTGCGGCATTCCATCCGAAGCGAGTCCAATCGTGCGCGCTCGCGCTGGGTGGCGTGGGTGGATGGGTCGAGTCCGTTCCGGTTCCCAACGCCCCGTCCGCTGCGTCATGCGCCGAGCACGACAGGGTTACCAGGAAAACGCTGAGCACAATGCAGGAAAATCGAAGACCGTGCATACCGACCGCCGGTGCGAGACCTTCGAAGGGTATCGCGTACGAGCGACGACGAGAAGCGTTGGGCTGTTCTGCGTTCGGGAACGCATCGGCGTTCTCGCCGTATCGCTTCCTGGCGCAAGAGGCGTAGATTCACCGCGCCAACCGAACCCGCTGCCCTCCCACGATCGAGCAACGCAGCGTCTTTTCTCGATTGTCGAACCCCGGAGCAAGTGATGCGCAGGCGATTGACCATACCGACCATATTGGCCGCCGGCCTGCTGACCTCAGCAGCCAACATCGGCGCGCAAGCGATCACGATCGACAACGTCACGATCGTCGACGTCACCAACGGCCGGCTCCAGGCGCGAAAGACGATCGTCATCGAGGGAAATCGAATCGCGCGGATTGACGACGCGAGCGCGGCGACGCACGCCGTCGCCACGCTCGACGGCACCGGCATGTTCGTGATCCCCGGTCTGTGGGACATGCACGTGCACGCCTACTTCACCAACGACACCGCGCGCTTTCACAGCACGAGTGAGGTCATGCTCCCGCTGTTCATCGTGAACGGCGTCACCGGCGTGCGCGACCTTGGCAGCAATCTCGAGGCAACACTCTCGGCACGCGACAGTGTCGCGGCGCATCAGTTGATTGGGCCGCGCATGCTCGTGTCGGGACCAATGCTCGATGGCCCGACCACGAAGTACGCCGCGGCGATCAAGGTGGGAACTCCCGACGAGGCGCGCGCCGCGGTGCGCATGCTCAAGCAGCGCGGCGTCGACATGATCAAGACGCAGTCGCTCATTCCCAAAGACGCATACTTTGCGATCGCCGACGAAGCGGGGCGAATCGGCATTCCCTTCGAGGGACACGTACCGAACGCGATCACCGGCATGGAGGCGCTCACGGCGCACCAACGGAGCTTCGAGCACTTGATCAGCGTCCGCGACACGGCGACCTCGCTGATCGAGGCGCTTGCGAAAAACCATGTCTGGCAGTGTCCCACGGTGATCAACAGCGTCGGCACGCCTGCGGATCTCACGAGCGACCCCGGCGTGCCGTTCTGGCTCCGTCCGGCGGTCGACGGGTGGCGTCGCAGCGCGGTCACTCAAGCAGCGGCGACCGACTCAGCGGCGCGCGCGGCCGAGGAGCGCGCGACGCGGCGGCTGGCGCTCATCAAGAAGATGTATGACATGAAGATTCCATTTCTCGCCGGGACGGATGCACCGGCGGGCTACGACCTCGTTCCAGGCGCGAGCCTCCATCGCGAGCTCCAGCTGTTCGTACGAGCCGGTCTCACCCCATTGCAAGCGCTGCAGACCGCGACGCTCAATCCGGCGATCTTTTTCGACAAGACCGGGGAGTGGGGCACCATTGCGCCCGGAAAGACGGCGGATCTCGTGGTGCTCACGCGCAATCCGCTCGTCGATATCGCCAACACACGCGGCGTGGCTGCGGTGGTCGCCGACGGCCGATACTACTCGCCTCGCGACCTCGATCGCATGCGCCTCCGGATCATGGAGCTCGCGGGAAAGTGATCGCGCGGGAAAGTGAATCGCACGACGCTGCCTTCGGAAGACTCATTAGCGATTTGTCAATGGCCGCATCGGAATTTGGTGTCACAGACGAACGCAACAATGGGACGCGGATCACAGACGCCACGGAGTAGTCACCATACCGTGTAGTCGATCGTCAAGATCGACAACATCTGGTGGTTGGCCGATTCCCGCGACGAGGCGACAACTTCGAACCTGACCATCGGTTCGTCGGATTCGAGCCGAGAACCACGACAACGGCAAACCCGGCGAAAGCCGGCGACGCAAAGCTTTGGGGCTACCGCCGGGACGTTGTCCTGGCCACGCTTGCCAGGCCGCCGAATGCCCTTGGGCGCAGGAGATCCGCATGCCTTCACTCGCACGACGCCTTGGCGTCGTATTGGCCATCAGCCTCACGGCCTGTCAGAGCGACAAGACTGTCGCCGTGATCCCCCCTTCATCCATTGACGGTCCGCCGGCGAATCCGTCCGACCTCATCCTTCCTAGCCCGCCCGCGGGAAGCAGCAGTTCGATTTTTGTTGGCGATTCGGTCCAACTCGTCTCGACCGTCTCCACCAGGCACGGCCGCACCGTGAATTGGTCGTCGTCGAATTCGGCGCGAGTGAGAGTGACCAGCAAAGGATTAGCGACGGCGATCGGCGTCGGCTCCGCCACGATGACCGCTTCGAATGCGAACGGCTCGCAGCACTGGACCTTTGCCGTGACGAAGCGCACTGCGTCCGTTGCGGTCAGTCCAAATCCGGTGAACGTCCTCGTTGGCGCCACAGTTGCGCTGACCGTCACCGTCAAAGCGTCCGATAGCACCGTCATCACGGGTCAGCCCGTTTCTTACAACGCTCAAAACACGAACGTCGCCATGGTCTCGAGCGCCGGTGTCGTGTCCGGTGTCAGTGCCGGCACCACAACAGTTGTCGTGACCGCTGGGACAACGGGCAACAGTGTCAGCCGCAACGTGCCGGTCACGGTCGGCGGGGCAGCGCCACCGCCGCCGCCCGACAGCGGAGCCGTCGGACCGAACGCCGCGCTCACTCGAGCGATGTTTCCCGCGGACAACCCGTGGAACACCGCCATTGACGCCGCGCCGGTCGATCCCAACTCGGCAGCCATCGTCGCAAACATCGGGCTGACGACGTCGCTCCATCCCGACTTTGGCGCGAACCTGGGCGGTAGCCCGTTCGGAATTCCATATGTGGTCGTGGGCGGCACGCAAGCCGGCGTGAAGGTCACGTTCGACTATGCCGACGAAAGTGATGCGGGGCCGTATCCCATTCCGCCCAATCCGCCGATCGAAGCCGGCGGCGATGCGCACGTGCTCGTCGTCGATAAGGATCATTGGAAGTTGTACGAGTTGTATGCGGCGCAGCATTTGGCCGACGGCAGTTGGCACGCAGGCTCCGGCGCGATCTTCGATCTCTCGTCGAACGCGCTTCGCCCGGCGGGGTGGACGTCGGCGGACGCCGCCGGTCTTCCCATCCTTCCCGGATTGGTGCGCTTTGACGAAGTGACCGCGGGCACCATTGCGCACGCGCTCCGCTTCACCGTGTCGCGCAGTCGCAAAGCGTACATCGCGCCGGCCCGGCACTGGGCTAGCAGCGACACGTCGTCGCTTCGTCCGCCCATGGGCATGCGCGTCCGCCTCAAGGCGGGCGTGGACATCAGCGGCTATCCGGCCAGCGCGCAGGTCATTCTTCGCGCGCTGAAAAAGTACGGCATGATCGTCGCCGACAACGGAAGCAACTGGTACCTCTCGGGCGTCGCTGATTCGCGTTGGAACGACACGCAAATCAACACGCTGAAAGCGCTCAAGGGGAGCGATTTCGAGGTGGTAAAAATGACCGGCGTGGTCACGCGTTAGTCTATTGGAGTAGCAATATCTGCCGAATCGAGGGCGAGGGCCGCGAGGCCTTCGTCCTCGATTCGTTTCCGGCCCTCGAGCGACGGACCGGACTACCGAAAGCGCATTCCGTTCGGCGCAATGTCGCCGGCCTTGGGCTTCGCCGGCGGCAGCGGTGTCGGTGCAGGCGGGCGTCGCGACGCATTCGAACGCGGACCGCCCACTCGCGGTTCACGCTCCACAGGCGGTTGGCCGGCGACGTCCTTCTTCATCGTCAGCGCGATTCGATTTCGCGGCAGATCCACCGACACGACGCGCACGCGGACCTTCTGCCCAACGCGCACGACGGCATTCGCATCGCTCACGTAGCGATCCGCCAGCTGCGACACGTGCACCAGCCCATCCTGGTGAACGCCGACGTCCACGAATGCGCCAAACGCCACGATGTTCGTCACGACACCTTCGAGCTCCATCCCTTCCGTCAGATGCTTCGGTTCAGTGATGTCCGGCCGAAACGCCGGCGCCTCGAACGCTTCGCGGGGATCACGCCCAGGCTTTCTGAGCTCCGTTAGAATATCGTGAAGCGTGGGAAGTCCGACGCTTTCCGACACGTACGTCTCCGGCTTCACTCGCTTGAGCTGTGTCTCGTTCCCGATCAACTCGGCGAGCGCCACCTCGAGGTCGCGCGCGATCCGCTCGACGAGCGAGTAACGCTCCGGGTGAACCGCCGAGGCGTCGAGCGGATGTACGCCGCCGCGAATACGTAAAAAGCCGGCGGCCTGCTCGAACGCCTTCGCACCGAGCCGAGGAACGTCGCCGAGGTCGGTGCGCGACGTGAAACCGCCGCGTGCGTCGCGTGCTGTCACAATGTTCGCGGCCACGCTCGGCCCAATGCCGGCGACGTATGAGAGCAATGGAACCGACGCCGTGTTGACCTCGACGCCGACGCGATTGACACAACTCTCAACGACCTCGTCGAGGCGCTTCTTGAGATGTGGTTGAGACACGTCGTGTTGATACTGGCCCACCCCGATCGACTTGGGATCGATCTTCACGAGCTCGGCGAGCGGATCCTGCAGGCGACGCGCGATGGAGACGGCACCGCGCAGCGAAACGTCGAGGTCGGGCAACTCGGCGCGGGCGACGTCGGAGGCGGAGTACACCGACGCACCCGACTCGTTCACGACCACGACCTGCGGGCGCGTCAACTGTCGCTCGGCGAGCGTGCTGCGGACGAGTTGTTCCGTCTCGCGCGACGCCGTGCCGTTGCCGATGGAAATCAAATCGGGATCGAGACGCGCGACGTGCGCAAGCAACGACTGCGCGAAACGGTCCGGTTGATGGAGATAGATGGTGTCCGTCACCACGACGGCTCCGGTTCGCGAGACCGCGGCGACTTTGACCCCTGTGCGAAAACCCGGATCGAGTCCGATCACGACGCGCTCGCCGGCGGGGGACGCGAGCAACAGCTGCTCGAGGTTGCGCCCAAAGATCGCGATCGCTTCGTCGTCGGCGCGCGCCTTGAGCTCCATGCGCAAGTCGACCTCGACCGACGGCGCGAGCAGACGCTTGTAGGCATCCTGCACGACGAGCCGCATCTGCTCGGCCGCGCCATGTCCGGCGACAAATTCGGTCTCGAGCATTCCGGTCAAACGTTCCGCGGGCGCGACGATGCTCCAAAAGAGAAAGCCTTCCGTTTCGCCGCGGCGAATGGCCAGCAATCGGTGCGATGGAAGTTGCGCGAGCGGCTGCGAGAAATCGTTGTAGTCGGAGAACTTCGAGACCTCATTCTCCTTCGCGAGCGCCACGCGCGACTTGACGACGCCTTCGGCGCGCGTGATGTCGCGAATTCGTCCGCGGATCGCGGCGTCTTCGGCGATTCGCTCGGCGAGAATGTCGCGTGCGCCGGCGAGGGCATGATCGGCGTCCGGCACCTCCTTCGCGACGTCCACGAAAGTCAGTGCGGCTTGGCGCAACGCCGCGAGTGCTGTCGAGGGATTCCACAGCAACTCGGCCAGCGGCTCGAGGCCACGCTCACGAGCGATCATCGCGCGAGTGCGCCGCTTCGGCTTGAATGGCAGATAGAGGTCTTCCAGCGCCTGCTTCGTCCCGGCCGCTTTGATTCGCGCCTCGAGCGCTGGATCGAGCTTGCCCTGTTCTTCGATGCTCTTGAGAATCGCCTCGCGGCGTTCATCCATCTCGCGCAGGTACAGCGAGCGATCCCGCACGTCGCGCAGCTGCACCTCGTCGAGTCCGCCAGTCGCTTCCTTTCGATAGCGTGCAATGAAGGGGAGAGTGTTTCCCTCGTCGAACAGGGCGAGTGCGCCGGCGACCTGTTGGGGGGAGAGCGAGAGCTCGAGAGCCAGGGTAGAAACGACGTTCAGCGACATCGATGCTGCTATGAAAGAAGGGTGGGCCGACGGAACCGGGGAGGATCGAAGATAGCGTGTCGTTCGTCCGGCGGGATGGATGGGCGTCGAGTCGGAAAGATTCCGAACTGTCGCTCGGGGCGATCGGTCGCATGGTGTATCCGACATGCGGGCCCCTCGCCTCATCACGGAGTCGTGACCGGGTGATGCGCCGATTAGGTGGCTTGCCAACGGTCACCCGACCCAATGCGATTGATCGAAAGGACGTCCGATTCACGGCCGACAGACGGGGGCGCATGCCACGGCGGATCCGGCCTGGTAGGGAAGCGACCACCTGACCGGGGCCGTACAAGTGCGGCGCTCGACCCGTTCCAAAGATGGTACTATTCTTCCGGACGGTGCCGCTGCAATGCCCACGCCTCAAGTGGTTCAGGAGCACTCGCAATGCGCAAATTGTTTAGCCTCGTGCCGCTCGCCGGAGTCGTGGCCATCGGCGCACAACGTCCCAGCATCGGCCCGAACGTTCGCCCCTACGTAAAGATCGATACGGCGGTGGTCGCGCTGACTCACGCTCGCGTCATCGACGGCACGGGTGCGCCGGCGCGAACGGGTCAGACCCTCGTCATTCGCGACGGCAAGATCGCCGCAGTCGGCAACGACGGCTCCGTCCAGATTCCAGCCGACGCTCTCACCATCGACCTGACCGGAAAGACGCTGATTCCGGGCATCGTCGGACTGCATGAGCATTTGCTCTATCCGGTCGGCCCGGTACGCGCCTACACGGGCGAGTCGTTCTCGCGCCTCTACCTGGCCGGCGGCGTAACCACGATGCGAACCGCCGGCACGAACAACGGCTTTGCGGAGATTCGACTCGGCAGCGACATCGAGGCCGGACGCAAACCCGGCCCGTGGATCGACGCGACGGCGCCGTATCTCGACGGCAATGGTCCGCAGGTGCTGGCGCACGTGCTCACCGGACCGGAGGACGCCGAACGGTTCGTGAACTACTGGGCAGACGCCGGCGCCAAGTCATTCAAAGCCTACACCACTATCTCGCGCGCGGAGCTCGCGGCGGCGATCAAAGCGGCGCACAAACGCGGGCTCAAGCTGACTGGGCATATCTGCTCCGTCACGCACCACGAAGCCGCGGAGATGGGCATCGACAACATCGAGCACAGCTTCTACGTAATCAGCGATTTCGTTCCGAATCGCGTCCCCGATCAATGCCCGCGCGCGGCCAGCGTGGCGGACGTTGATATGACGAGCGCACCGGTGCAGGCGTTGATCAAGGAGTTGGTGGCGAAGCACGTGTCGTATACGTCCACGCTCCCGGCGCCGGAGACGCTGACGCCGGGGCGACCAATGCCGAAGGGCCTCGAGGTTCTCGTCCCGTCGCTCAAGACGGACTACGAGAATGCGTATCAACGCATGAACAGCGGCAACGGGCGCCCGGGAGTGAAGGCGGCCGGCCCGAACGGAAGTCTCGAGGGAACGCTGCTCGGAAAAGTGATCCAGGGCGACTTGATGTTCTTTCGCGCCGGCGGCCTGCTCGTCGCGGGGACCGATCCGACGGCGGGCGGCGGCGTCATCGCGGGATTCTCGAATCACCGCCAGTTCGAGCTCATGGTGGAAGGCGGCTTCACGCCGCTCGAAGCGCTCAAAGTCATGACGCTCAACGGCGCGATCTACATGGACCGCGACAAGCTCGTCGGATCAATCGCGGCGGGGAAGCAGGCGGACCTCGTCGTCATCGCCGGCGATCCGTCGACGCGCGCGTCGGACATCAACAACGTCGAAACCGTATTCAAGCAAGGCGTTGGCTACGATCCGGCGAAGCTGATCGCGTCGGTCACGGGCAAGGCAGGGCTGTGGTAGCTGCCGAGGGGACCTGTCACGCATGTCAGGGGACCACGTCGAACATGATGTGCATGCCGCTTTCCATGTGTTCGGCGATATGACAATGCAACATCCACGTGCCGGGGTTCGTCATCTCGACGAGCAGATCGACGGTCGATCCCGCCGGCACCAGCGCGGTATCCTTCCATAAGAGATCTTGCATAGGATCGCCGTCCACGGCCACCACGAGGAAGCGCTGGCCGTGAATGTGGATCGGATGCTGCATCGGGTGGAGAATGCGCGCATCGTTCACCAGCCGAATGCGAACGAGATCGCCGGTGTGAAAGCGCCACGCCACGTTGGTGTTTGCGCGACCTGTGGCAGGGTCGCGCAGCACCCAGCGCAGTTGGCGCGACGTCGCCAGCCAATCCATCATCGGCATCGTACCCGTCCACTCGACGGGACTGCCCGGCCACACCTCGTTGCGGAGGGTCTGCCAAAGCTCGAAGGGAAGCGTCTGCGCGGTATCGAGTGTGAGCTGCAGCGTGTAGTCCGGCGGCGCGTTCATGCGCGATCGATATTGCTCGATGTCACGCAACACACTCGCGTTCTCCCGCAACCGGTCGAACGCGGAGGCAGCCGGTGTCGCCGGCCGGGTCGC
>JBDUEJ010000033.1:0-64929 GCA_040002475.1 bacterium
AACACGCTCGACGGTGCGGGCGCGACCGTCACCGTTGCAACCGGCACGGCGGTCACGGTCACGAGTGACGTTCCCGTTTTTCCTTCGCTCGTCGCGGTGATCGTCGCGGAGCCGACCGCCACTCCCGTTACGACGCCGGTGGCCGAGACTGTCGCGAAGCTAGCGTCGCTTGTCGTCCACGCCACGATTCGACCGGTCAGCGTGTTGCCGCCGGCGTCCTTCGTCGTTGCCGTCAACGGCGCTGTCGCACCGATCACGACGCTCGCGGTCGGCGGCGCGACCGTCACCGTCGCAACCGGAACCGCGGTCACTGTGATGGTCGACGTTCCGGTTTTGGTTTCGCTCGTCGCGGTGATGACCGCCGTGCCCGGCGCGACCGCCGTCACGACGCCGGTTGCCAATACCGTTGCGATCGCGGTGTTACTCGAACCCCAGGTCACTATTCGGCCCGTGAGCACGACGCCGCCCGCATCCTTCGTCGTTGCCGTCAACGGCGTTGTCGCGCCGACCACGACACTCGCGGTCGGCGGCGCCACGGTTACGGTTGCAACGGGCGGCAACGATACGACCACGTCCGCAGTTCCGCTCTTGCCTTCGCTCGTCGCCGTGATCGTCGCCGTGCCCGCGGCAACCCCCGTTACGACGCCGGTCGCCGAAACCGTGGCGACCGACGTGGAATTCGAGGACCAAGCGACTTGACGATTCGTCACGACTGTTCCGTTCGCGTCCTTCACTGTTACCGACAGTTGAGACGTCTGCCCAACGACGAGCGGTGTACTTGGCGGCGAGAGCGCGACGGTTCCTACCGGAACGGTGGGCACCGGAGTGACGGTCACCAACGATGTGCCGCTCTGACCTTCGCTCGTTGCCGTAATCGTTGCGGTGCCCAGCGCGACCGCGGTCACGACACCCGTCGTCGACACGGTCGCCACCGGAAGATTTCCAGAGCTCCACGTCACGACGCGATCGGTGACCACGGTTCCATTCGCGTCCTTCACGGTCGCCGCGAGCGGCGCCGTTTGCCCAATGATGACGCTTGGCGTCGCGGGGAGAATGCCGACGCTGCCGACCGGCACCGCCGTCACGGTCACCGTCGCCGTGCCGCTCTTGCCTTCGCTCGTCGCGGTGATCGTCGCGGAGCCAACCGCCACAGCCGTCACCACGCCCGCGGACGACACGGTGGCGATGTTGGTGCTGCCCGAGCTCCATGTGACCACCCGATCAGTCACCACCACGCCGTTTGCGTCTTTGACGGTGGCCGTCAGCGTTGTCGTCTGACCGGCCACGACACTCGCCGGCGTGGGAGCAACCGTCACGGTGCCAACAGGAACAGCCGTCACTGTTGCCGCCGACGTTCCGCTTTTTCCTTCGCTGGTCGCCGTAATCGTTGCTGTTCCGGGTGCCACTCCAGTGACTACGCCCGCTGACGATACGGTTGCCACCTTCTCATTGCTCGACCCCCACGTCACCACGCGATCGGTCAGCACCCCGCCCGCAACGTCCTTCACTGTGGCCGTCAGCGTTGTCGTTGCCCCAACAACGACCGATGCAGTAGGCGGCGCGACCGTGACCGATCCAACCGCGAGAGCCAGTACCGTGATAGCTGACGTCGAGGTCTTGCCTTCGCAGGCTGCGGTAATCGTCGTCGTGCCGGGGACGAGCGCCGAAACCACTCCCGTTGCCGAAACCGTTGCGACGGCCGCGTTGCTCGAGGTCCACGTAATCGTTCGACCCGTGAGCACGTTGCCGGTCACGTCCTTTACCACGGCGGTGAGCGGAGCCGTTTGCCCTGCGGTAACACTCGCGGTCGGGGGCGACACGGTGATTGATCCGACCGCCGGCGGCGTGACGGTGACGGCGGCGCTGCCGCTCTGTCCTTCGCTCGTTGCCGTGATGGTCGCGGCGCCCGGTGTGGCGCCGGTGACAACTCCGGTCGGCGAGACGGTCGCGACGTCCGTGTTGCTCGAGCTCCACGTCACGACGCGATTGGTCGTCTCGGCGCCGGTCACGTCTTTCACAATCGCGGTGAGTTGACGGTTGGCCAGTTGGACGATGGACGTGGATTGCGGTTGGACGGTCACGCTACCAACGGCAAAGTTGGAAACCGTGACAGCCGACGTTCCCTTTTTGCCCTCGATCGTTGCTGTGACGGTGACGGTACCGGCGGTCACGGCCGTCAACAGCCCTTGGCCCGAGATGGTCCCGATCGCGATATCCGACGTGGCCCACGTGACTGGACGACCGGTCAAAACTGTTCCGCCCGCGTCGCTGGCGACCGCGGTCATCTGCGAGGTTTGGCCCGACGACATCGACAATGGACTTGGAAGAACCGCCACCGTGGCGACCGCGGCTTGCGTCACCGTTACGGTGCTCGCGTCGCTCTTGCCCTCTGCGGTTCCCGTGATCGTCGCGGTGCCGGCACCGACAGCCGTCACGACTCCGGTCGCGTTGACCGTGGCAACACTGGCGCTGCTGGTCGTCCAAGTAATGGTCCGATCCGTCAACGCATTCTGCGCGGCGTCGAACGCGGTGCCGGTGAGCGGCGTCTTGGATCCGGCGGCGACGTTGATTGCATGCGGGAGAACGGAAACACTCGCGACCGGCGTCTTCTGCACGGTGATCGCCGCGATGCCGGATTTGCCGTTTGCATTCGCCGCAACCTGCGTTGTTCCCACGGCCACGCCGGTGACCACGCCCGATGCGGACACGGTCGCGATCTTCGCGTCCTGCACGGTCCATTGGACCGTCACGCCGGGGATGGTCTTCCCGGCCGCATCTTGCACGTCTGCCTGGAGTGGGAGTTGCGCTCCGATGGCCACGGTTGGCGTGAGTGGTGTCACGACAATCGTGGCGACAGAATCGGGACCGACCTGATTGATGTCGGTCGCGCTGCTGCACGCCCACGCAACGGTGGCCACAACCCACATCAATCGGCGACGCATCGCCGTCGAGCGTACGCCTGTCATCGCTGTTTCTCCGGCCTGCTAGAGTTGGTCATTTGCCGCTCGGCGGCTCGATGTAAACCGGTCGTGTGCGATGTGTGCGTGTTCCGTCACCCAGCTCCCCGTCCAAATTGTAGCCCCAACAAAACGCTTCGCCGGATGCGGTCACGCCACACGTATGTGACCCAAAGGCGCGCACTGACGCGAAGGCGTGCGCGCCGGTGACACGCACCGGTTGATTCTGATCCGACGTTCCGCCGTCGCCGAGTTGGCCGTAGGTGTTCCGCCCCCAGCAATAGGCGTCGCCGTCCGCCCCAATCGCGCAGGTGTGAACGGCGCCCGCGGCGATCGAAGAAAAGTGCGCGACCGTCTTCACGCGAATTGGCGTGGAGCGGTCGGTCGTTGTGCCTTCGCCAAGCTGTCCGCTGGAATTCCGCCCCCAACAATACGCTTCGCCCTGCGTGGTAACACCACACGCGTGCGCGTTTCCGGCGGCGATCGACATGAACGTATGGCCGCCACTCACCGGAGACGGAAGACGACGATCTGTTTCCGTCGCCTCATCACCCAACTCGCCGGCGGAGTCGTCGCCCCAGCAAAATGCGTGTGCATCCTCGTCGATGCCGCAGGTGAAATTCCACCCGGCCGCGACGCTCGTGAACTGTCGTCCGCCGCCGACTCGCACGGGAATGTTGCTGTCGCGCGCCGTGCTGTCTCCCAGCTGGCCGTGGGCGTTCGATCCCCAGCACCACGCGACGCCCGTCATGTCGAGACCACAGGAGTGTGCCGCGCCGGCGACGATCGAGCGAAAGGCGTGACCATCGGCGACGCGGGCTGGAACGCCCCGCGCAACGCTCGATCGATCGCCCAGCTGTCCGTGATCATTCTCGCCCCAGCACCACGCGGCGCCACCGCGCGCAATCGCGCAGCTATGCGAGAGCCCCGCTGCCATCGTGTTGAACCGAAGCTCGCCGCCGATCAGCGCGGGTGTTCCGGCGCGCGCGGTCGCACCATTTCCAAGTTGCCCGTGCGAGTTGCCGCCCCAACAGAACGTGCGACCGTCGGCGGAAACGAGGCAGCTGTGCGTTCCGCCTGCGACGATGCTGGCGTGCGGCGCGTCCGACGCCGCCGGAGTCGCGGCGGAGCTCGTCGCTGCATTCGACGGTGGATTCGCCGGCGGAGGAGTCACGGGGTTTGCCGCGACCGGACTCCCTTTGGCTACCGGCGACTGAGGAGCCACTGCTCCGGCTGCAGTCTGTGCCGCCCGTTTCGCGAGCCCGGTTGTCGGATCGGTGATCGCGCGCGCCGGCACTCGCGGCGGTACGATTGGTTTCACGGCGCCGCTCTGCAGCGAAATGCCAACGGCGCCGTCGCGGCTCGATGGGAGAGTCGACGAACCCCCTGCGCCCGGGAGCCTCGCGCGCGCACTGTCGATCGCAGCGTTGGATGCCGAGTCCGACCGGCGCGTCCCCGATGCGATCTTTCCGATCTCGCCGGCGATGTTGCCGGAAAAAGCGGGCTCGGTTTGGCCAACGTGATCGCGGGATCTCCCTTGGAGCGCAGTGGCAACGACTACGGTAACGAGGAGCGCGACGACGCCGCCCGCCGCGGCCAACAGCCGGCGGCGCGGCGCTCTGGCCGCAGCCGATTCCGCCGCTTTGAGGTCGGCGAAAACAGACGCAAGCGCTTCCACGCGTTCCTGCTCCGTGCGGCTCTCCGCGCCGAAATGGCCGCTTGCGGCGACGGCGAGATCTCGCACCGGCGGCGGAACGAGCGGCCAGTCGGGAGCTCCAGGCGTCACTGGACGAGCGAACCGCGTGGTGTCGTTGCTGACTGGCGCGCGCGGCACGGCATGGCGCACGGCCACTCGATTGTCGAGTACTGCGGTCAGCTCGCTGATGTTCTGCCATCGTGCGTCGCGATCCTTCTCGATCGAACCGGCGATGGCGTCGGCGAGAAAATCCGGCACACCGTCGCGCATGTCGCGCAAGTCGGGAAGCTGTTCGTACTTCTGATGGTAGAGCACCGCGTACAGGCTCTCGCCATCCCACGGTCGCTTCCCCGTGAGCATTTCCCACGCGACGAGCCCGAGACTATAGATGTCGCCTCGCGCGTCCAACTGACCGCCGTCGATTTGCTCGGGGGCCATATACGCCGGCGTGCCAATCGCCACGCCGGCCATAGTCAGCTGTGTATCGGCGGTCATCGATCGCGCGAGTCCGAAATCGGCCAACAGCGCGCGGCCGTCGGCGTCGATGAAGATGTTCTCCGGCTTCACGTCGCGGTGAACAATCCCCATCGCGTGTGCGGCACCGAGTCCGTTCGCGACGTCGCGCATCATCCGCTCGGTCCGTTCGGGCGAGATGGGATGCTCCTCACGAATGACCTGCTTGAGCGTGCGGCCGGCGACGTGCGTCATGACCAAGGCGATCCCCGAATTGCCGAGATCGACCACGGTCCGAATGTGAACGATGTTCGGATGATCGAGCTGCGCGACGAAACGCGCCTCGCGCGCGAAGCGCGCGACCGCTTCCTCGTCCTCGATGTACTTGGCCCGAATGACTTTGATCGCCACTTCGGTATCCGTGGCGCGTTCGCGTGCGAGATACACGAGCGCCGTCCCGCCCCGCCCGATCTCACGAAGGATCTCGTAGTCTGCGTCGAGCGCAGGATGGGCCGGAGGCAGGCTTTCTGAGTTCATCAGTGGGCGCGAAAGCGGAGGACGACTTCGCCCAACTCGAGGCGATCGCCGTCTACCAGCGGTCGCTCGCCGTCCGTGTGGGAGAGTTGCTCATCGTTGACGACCACAGGATTTGTCTGCGACAGATTCGCCACCGCCCATGCGCCGTTCGCGAACGCGAACCGCGCATGCCGGCGGCTCACCGTGGCTGACTTGAGCGCGACATATTGCGCCGAGGGTCCAGCATCGCGGCCGACAATCAATTGCATCGGCTCGCCCGGAATTCGTACGAAGCGAATCTCATGTTGCTGCGGCTCTCCAGCGAGCACCTCAAGGCGCCCGGGCAGAAGTTGCACCGGCTCCTCGACAGGCCGCCGGAAGCGGACAGTCTCGTTGGGGGCCGGACGTTGCTCGTCTGTCTCATCAAGGACGCGCCGCTCCTCGTCGGGCGCGAGCGCTTCGATCGGTACGAGATCAGGTTCGAGATCAGGTTCGAGATCAGGTTCGCGAACGACGCGCTTAACGTCACCCGCTCCATTGACATGAACCGGTGGCTCGACGCGCGGCATGGGCCGGGGCACTACGGCCGGAACCCGTTCGGCGAATCCGCCAGGCGGAGTCGGTGTGAACGGAAACACGAGCGGCGGCAATGGCTTTACGGACCTGCGTCGGTCGGACCACCAGCGGACGATCATCACACCAGCCACAGCGGCCGCCGCGATAAGAAACATGGCGACAACGACTGTGTTCGTTACACGAGGAAGCGCGATAAAGACTACTGCGTCGAGCAACAGGTATTCCGGCTGTGGAATGCGGCGATGCGGTTAATAGTGATACACATCGGCAACGCCGCCGTCCATCCTAAAGTACCGTTCAAAACGCCAAGTGTGCCAATCACACGCAAAAAAGACCAGAATTAGGGAGAGCGCTGCCGGACTCAGCAAATTTTCTTTGCTATATCGTACGGTTCAGCTCGTTTCCACGCATGAGCACGCCTCTTTTGTCCGCTCAAGACTCGAGAGCAACAGACGAGAGCGTCCGCGAGAATGCGGGTGAAACAAGCTATGGGTTTTGCCCCAGACTCGGAAGAAAAATCTGAAAGCAGGCACCACAATTCGGCTCACTCTGCAGGCGGATCTCGCCGCCGCTCTGCTTCACTATGCCATATACCGTCGCCAGACCTAGCCCGGTTCCCTTGTCGGGCGACTTGGTGGTGAAGAACGGCTCAAAGACGCGCAACTGCGTATCGGCGTCCATCCCGGTTCCCGTGTCGGTCACCGCCAGCATGACGCACGGCCCCGACAGCTCCGGCGAGAGTTGGTACGACGCCAACTGCGCCGGCATCGCGTTGGCCGTTTCGATCGTCAGCGTCCCTCCCCGAGGCATCGCGTCGCGCGCATTCACGCACAAGTTCAAGATCACCTGCTCGATCTTGCCGGGGTCCGCCTTGACCAATCCCAGTGCCGGGTCGAGCCGCATGTCGAACGCGATCTCGGGTCCAATCAAAACGACCAGCATTTTTTCCATTTGGACCACGACGTCGTTCAGCGACACGATGCGCGGCTCGAGCACCTGTTGTCGGCTGAACGCCAGCAGTTGTCGAGTGAGTCCGGCGGCGCGGCTCGCCGCCGTCAGGATCTCGTCCATGTCGCCGCGGTGCGGATCGGTCGGCGCCAGATCGGCGCGCACCAATTCCGCAAATCCGCTGATGGCCGTCAGCATGTTGTTGAAGTCGTGTGACAGGCCGCTGGCCAAACGTCCCACCGCCTCGAGCCGCTGCGCCTGACGAAACGCCAACTCGGTTCGGCTGCGATCGATCGCAGTACCCAGGATATGCGCGACGGCTTGGAGAAAATGGACGTCATCCTGGGTGAACGCACGCGGTTGCCGGTCGTGCGCCGCGAGCACTCCAAAGGCGGCGCCCGATCCCGGAATGAGGACCGTGATTCCGCTCACGACGCCTTGGCTTCGCAACAACTCCGCGACCACCGCGGTCTGATCGGCCTCGCCTTGGGTCAGCACCGGAGCGCTGGGCAACGCCGCGCCCCGCCACCGCAGGCGCGCCGCGGTTTGCATCACGCTCCGGCTGGGCGGCTCGATGTCCCAACCCACACTCGCTCGCAACGCCAATGACAGACCGTTTGGCCGGCGCTCGAACACGCTTCCCACCGGCAGCTCGAGCGTGTCTGCGACCAACTCCGCCGCGGCCTTGCACAGCGCCGTGAGATCGTCGGCGACGACGGCGCGCTGACCGAATCGAGCGACGGCGGCCTGCTGTCGCACGCGCGCCTCGAGCGCGCGCTCCGCCAGCTTGCGATCAGTGATGTCGAGAACGAACGCGACGCCGCAATCGTGGCGGCCTTCCAGCGTCGCTCCGCCAACCAAGACCGGCACGCGATTCCCGCTCTTCGTATAAAACTCCTTCTCGTACGCCGTAACTACGCCGCGCTTGGCAATCTCTCGTCGTTTGACCGAATCCAGTTCGGCGTACTCCGGCGGCGTCAGTCCGGACAGACTCATTTCGCCGGTCTCGATGTCCTCGCGAGTACACCCGATCATCTTCAGAAAAGCGCCGTTGGTTTCCGAGATTCCATTCGTGTCCCAGAAGACGACGCCGAGCATGTCGGATTCGACGATGCGCCGAAAACGCTCGTCCGATTCGCGAAGGCGTTCCTCGGCGTCGCGCCGCTGCCAGCGCTCCGTCGCGAGTGACGCGACCTGCAGCAGTTGTTCGATATCGACCGGCTTGACCAGGTAGTCCACGCTCCGCTCGCGGAGCGCCGCAACAGCGCTCTCGACCGTCGCGTTCCCGGTGAGCACCACGACCTGGATCAACTCCGACAGCGCGTGCAGTCTGGACGCGAGCTCGGTTCCGGACATGTCCGGGAGCCGGAGATCGATCAGGGCCAATACCGGACTGCGCTTCACGGCCAGGGCGAGTCCTTCGTGACCGGTCCCGGCGGTGCATGGCGCGTAGCCGTGCAGCCGAAGAATGTCGGCGAGCGTGCGAACGAGCGCGCTGTCGTCGTCGACGACAAGCACGCAAATTGGTTCAACTGCGGGCACGGATTGCATCGGGTATTCCGGTGATTCGGTCGACGTCGAACGGCTTCCGGAGATACGCGTAAATCAAACTGCGAGAACGACGCCAAGCGCGTCGGCCCAACGAAGCTCGGCCGCGTCCCGTTGCTATCGTGAGAGTACGATCGTGAGAGCAAGATTGGTCGCGCCGTCGCCTGGCGGCAAATACTTCTTTGTCCATTAGAAACTGCTAATCTTGTCGCTGCGCGTTTCCAGTCGCGGCAACACGTCATGCGTTTGGTCGAGCTTGCTAGTTTTTCATGCAGGACATGCCCACCAGGCATAGCTGGAGACGGCCCGAGTGATTCTGAGACACCTGCGCTACTTCTCCGCGGTCGCGGAGCACGGCAGCATCGTCGCGGCGGCGAGCGCGCTTCGGCTTGCCCAGCCCTCCCTCTCGCGACAGATGCGCGACCTCGAACGAGCGGCAGGAGCTCCGCTGCTCGAGCGGACTCGTCGCGGCATTCGTACGACGCCGGCAGGGGCCGCGCTGTTGTCTGGGGCGCACGAGATACCCGCTCGACTCGAGGAAGCTCTCAACCGCGCGCGCCGCGCCCACCACGGAACGCTTGGCACGCTTCGACTCGCCCTCGGCCGCGCGGCGTTGGAGAGCAGCCGGGTGGGACGCGCGCTTGCCGCATTGCGCGAACGTCTGCCCGGCATCGATCTGGAAGTCACGGAGACCGAGAGCTTCGCGCAGCCGGCGGCGTTGGTCGAGGGCGTCGCGGACCTCGCCATTGGACTGCACGGAGCGTGCGGGCATCGAGGGATTTGCCGCGAAGCGCTGTTCTCCGAACACGCGAACTGCGCGATGATTTCGGCGTCGCATCCGCTCGCCACGGCCAGCTCCATTCATCCGTCGCAATTGCGCGCCGAGCGTTTGATGATCATGGACCCGGCCATCGCCCGCGGATGGCCCGACCTGCTCGATGCCATTCGCCGATTGCACGATGGTCCGGTGGAGACGCTCGCGTCAGTCAGCTCGTTGTACGGTATGGTTGCCGCGGGGCGAGGATGGGCGCCGGCGCTGAGCGCCGCGAGGAAAAACCCCCCGCCGGGAACAACTGTGATCCCGCTCGCGGGATTTAGTGTGCGCATGAGTCTGAGCGTGAGTTGGCGATCTGACGATCAGTCTCGCCTGATCGGCAACGTGATCGCCGTTCTTCGCGAAGCCGCCGAGGGATCACACGAGACCACCTCGCTCGATGCGCGACTGGACCATCACACGTCGCGCGACGACGCAGGCACTCAGCCAACCGTGCCGGCCGTTCCAGTAGGTCCAGTGGGTCCAGTAGTTCCGGTGGTTCCACGCGGTCTGGAGTCGAGGCATCTGCGTGCGTTGACGGTCACCGTCGCCGAGGGATCCGTGAGCCGCGCCGCGACTCGGCTCGGGATCACGCAGTCGGGCTTGTCGCGCCAATTGCGTGCGCTCGAAAATGAAATCGGCGTCGAGCTATTTCGCCGGGGGGCGTCCGGCATGGTCCCGAACGCCGCGGCCGCGGTGTTCAACGCGGACGCGCTGGCAATTCTCGCGATCATTGACAGCGCGGTCGCGCAAGCCCGCGGCATGCAACAGGAGCGCAGACCCTCTCGTCCATGCCGCATCGGCGCCGTTCCAAACGAGTTGACCGGCGACCTGGTGTTCAGCGCCATTCGACAGATGACCGAGCGTTTTCCTGATACCGCGATCGAGATTATTGAAACGCTCACATCGTTCCAGATCTCCGCGCTTCGCAATCAGGAGATCGACGTCGGCGTCGGCCGGATATACCCCGGAACCGCCGACGATCCCGCGATCGACGCAATGCAGGTGGGGTACGACGTCGTGGAGTGCGCGCTCATCTCGACGTTGCATCCGCTCGCCTCACGCACTCGGTTGGCGCCCGCCGACCTTGCCGATATTCCGTTTCTGTTCGTCTCGCGCCCCGCGCACCCGCAGCTCTTTGACGCGGTGATGCGCGCCTTCGATCAGATCGGTCTCACACCGCGAGTCGAGGGAACGTTCGTTGGAGCGCGAACACTGTGGCGATTGGTGGCCGACGAGATGGGTTGGACGGTGGGCAGTCGATACCAGCGCGCGAATCCGCCGAGCGGATTGATCGCCGTGCCCATCGACGGCCTCCGCATCCCGACGGGCATCCAAATCCTTTGGCGCCGCGACGAAGATGATGAGCGCGTCAAGGCGCTGCTCGCAATACTGTGCGTGGGCAGAGTTGGCGCCGCGCGCGACACGAGTGCGCTCGACGCCACACACGCTGCCGAGCTCGCGAGCTCGGCCTGACCACAGCAACTACGAGCGGAACATGCCGTTCAGCTCCGAGCCCGGAACGCTCCCGTCGAAACCCGACAGCGTGCCTCGCTCGGCAATCTCCTTTGCGGCGTCGAGAAAACCGGTCCACGCCGATCGAGCCAAGGCACCGCCAACGCTGATGCGGCGCACACCAATGGCGGCGAGTTCGGCCACGGTCGTGAAACTCGCGCCGACGCCCGCGTTCACCGGGAGCGGCGCAACGGCGTCGACCACCGCCTTGATGTCGGCGATCGTCCGCAGGCCTGGAGCATACAGGCAATCGGCGCCGGCTTCGGCGTAGGCAGTCAACCGGCGGATCGTTTCGCCCAAGTCCGGTCGGCCGGCGACGAAACCTTCGGATCTGCCGGTGAGCATCACGCCGGTTCCACTCGCGTCGATCGCGTGCCTCGCCGCCCGCATTCGTTCGACTGACAGCGCGAAATCAAAGAGTGGGTGCGTCGAGTCCCCGGTGGAATCCTCGATCGAGAGTCCGGCGATGCCCGTGCGCGTTGCGGCGGCGACATTCGCGGAGACGCCGTCGGGCTCGACGGCAAAACCGCCCTCGAAGTCGGCGTTGACTGGAACGGAGGCCGCATCACTGATCGACCGCAGATGCGTGAGCACCTGGTCGAGCGGCACGTGGTTGTCCGCCAGGCCGAGCGACCAGGCGAACCCGCAACTCGTGGTCGCGAGCGCGGGAAAGCCCAAGTGCACGAGCGCGCGAGCGCTGCCGGCGTCCCACGGGTTTGGAATGACGAAGCAGCCGGATTGATGAAGGCGGCGGAATTCGGCAACGCGATCGGTCGGTGGAGTCATGGTCCGAGCGAATGAAAAAGTGAAAGAGGCAAACGTCATCGCAATCTATTCGAGCCTCATTGTGTTTATGGACGGTCGAGATCACTGTCTTGTGACCGGGATCATCCACAAAAACGTCTTTCGACGCACCGTTTCAAACCATGCCCACCATTGAGCGATTGACACTTCCCGCGGCGGTCGTTGCGGTCGGGCTCGCACTCGCCGGGCTGTTGGCCGGCAACGGATTCGCTCGCGCGCGCGCGGCCGACCGGTATGTCACCGTGAAAGGTGTGGCCGAGCGCGAGGCGAAAGCTGATTTGGCGATTTGGCCGCTTCGCGTCGTGGGCGCCGACAATGATCTCGGCGTGGCGAACTCGAAAATGGCGACGAGCATCGCCGGTGTGCGGCAGTTTCTCGCGCGCCATGGCATCGACACCAGCCAGGTGCAGCTGACCAATTTTTCGGTGAGCGACGCGTACGCGGAGCAGTTTGGATCGGATCGGAAGCCGACGAATCGCTATCTGATTCATCAGACGATGCTCGTGCGATCGAATCAGCCCGATCGGGTGCTGGCCGCGAGCCAGCAGGTGAGCGAGCTCGCGGCGATCGGCGTGGCGATCTCGTCGGGCAATAGTGAATACGGTCCCGGCGGCGGCGGACCGACCTTCATTTTCTCCGGTTTGAATACGCTCAAGCCGGTCATGATCGCCGACGCCACGGCGCGCGCGCGAGAAGCGGCCGAGCAATTTGCGCGCGATTCACGCAGCCAGATCGGCGGAATTCGGCAGGCCAATCAGGGCGTGTTTGAAATCCTCCCCCGCGATCAGGCGCCCGGCATCACGCAGGAGAGCCAGATCGCGAAGGTCGTCCGCGTGGTGGCGACGATCGACTACTATCTCAAGTGATGCCGTGCGTTGCTACGCCAACGGCAGGTAGATATCCGTGAGCAGCTCGGTGGGCGGCGTATCGCGCGGGCTGTTGAGGTACTCCTCGAGATTGGGCGCCTTGCCGGGTTCCCGCCCTGACTGCGGGAGCCACTGGCCGTAGAGCCACTCGTACGCTGCCTTCATGTCGGCGTACGGACCCTTGTGCCGCAGCACGGCATAGTCGCCGCCCGCGATGGGCGTGCGCTCGAATGGCGCCTCGACTGGAAGCTGGCGGGCGGTCACCACACCGGCGCGCGATCGCAGCTTGGCCGCCGGCGTCGTTGACACATCGTCGTAAAAGATCGCGAATGATCTGAGATCCGGGGCGAACAGCTCCTTGGACGAGATCCAGCCGAACAGCCGGTCGAACGCCCGATTGATTTCCATGTACGGTCCAATGTGTTCGATTGTCACCGCGGTCATCGGTGCGATGGTTTTGATCGTTACGCTGTACATGAGGTCCAGCCTCCCGTTTGCGGTTGGTAGAAAGTGTGAATGGGTTCCGCGTTTTCGATACGTTGCCGGCGGCATACCATAGACGGATTTGAAGATGCGCGTGAACGATTGCACGTTCGGATAGCCGCACCGTTTCGCGATCGCCTCCACCGACATCATCGTGTGCGCCAGATGCGCGGCCGCACGATCGAGGCGCAGCCGCTTGACCGTCGCCGCAATGGTCTCGCCGCGCATCGCCGTGTACACGCGATGCCAATGGTGCGGTGACAGACACGCGATGTCAGCGAGCCGGTTCAGATCCAACTCGTCATCCAGGTGATCGAACACATGGGCGATCACCCGCCCGATGCGATCTTCGTAGTCCTGTCTGTTGGTCGCGTCGCTCACCGTTCCTCCGGTCGCCGTTGGTTCGACGGGAAGATACGGTCCCGCATTTGACAAATCTTGCGGACTTTGCATACTCCGCGAGCACGCGTCCTCACGCTCGTTCCGGGAGTTGCCATGCCGTCTCGCACCGTTGCCGTCTGCGCGCTGCTCATCGCGTGCTTCGCCGCCACCAGCGCCGCGCAATCGGACAAACCGGGCGCGACGTATCGCTCGCCCGGCGGAACCACACTCAAGCTGCTGCTCGACGACACCAACGTGGGCCCCGAGGTGACCGTCGGCGAAATGGTGTTCCCGCCGAATATCGACTCGGGCGAACACGCACATGGCGCCATCGAGATGTTCTACGTGCTCTCCGGCGAGTTGGAGCACGTGGTGAACGGCAAAAGCCAGATTCTCAAACCCGGTATGACCGGGTACGTTCGCCCGCCGGACAAGATCCGACACAAAACGGGTCCCGCCGGCGCAAAGGTCGTCGTGATCTGGGTGCCCGGCGACGAAGCGCGAAAGATTGTCGCGAGGTGGACAAAGGAGCCTTGACCTCGTCCGTGTAGATTCTTTCGCGTGACGACGCGCCAACGTTTTTTCACCGCACGCATCGCGTACGTCGCAATCGTCCTCCTCGCGACGCTGGCGAGTCTCGAGTTCTCCGCCGACCTCACGGCGGCGGCCGAGCATTTGGCGCGGGCCATCCGACCATCGCTGAGTTGGAGAGACGCGGTCGACGGACTGCGCAACACGGTCCTCTTCGGGGGCCTGGGCAGCGTTTGGGTCGTCACGTCGCTGTCGAGCGACCTGCGCCGCGAGATCCGGAAAGCCACCGTGACGTCGTTCCTGCTCAGCGCAGCGGTCGAGGGAATGCAGGTGTTCTCCCCGGTTCGAAACGCCAGCATTCTGGACCTGTCTACCAACACGCTCGGCGGGCTTGGCGGCGCGCTGTTTACTGTCGTGCTGCTCGCGGCGATACAGAAAGCCAGGCGTGGAAAGTCGTACGTTGGCGTGCCGACGAGTCTGATCGCGGGACCGTATGCGTTCGCGTTGGTGTGCGAGTCGCTCGCGCCGCTGTTTTACTCTGACCCCATCGAGCGCGTCGAAGGCGGACCACTGGCCCGGTTGCGGTTCGCGCTCGAGCTGTCGACGCCGGTCGCGTGGCTCGACATGCCACTGTTGGACGTCCCGCTCTACTTCGCCGGCGGGTTTTTGTTGGTCGCGCTGGCACGCGAACGCCTGGGATCGAACGCGCCGAAATGGTCGGCGATGTCCGGCGTCAGCGCGGCCGCGGTGCTGGCCATGCATGTCGCGCATGGCGCGTTCGGGCTTCCAATCCGTTGGGAGGCGGCGGTGACCGATGCGGCGGCGATTGCCTTTGGCGCGTGGGGAGCGCACCGCTGGCTCGCCTCGCTGACGCAGAAATTTCGCGGGGCGGCGCGTGCCCGCGCGTTCCTCTGTGTCTACATGGGGCTTTTGGTGCTGTGGGGTTGGCGTCCGCTGTTCCCCCGAATGCGAGGGGAAGCAATAGCCGCACAGCTAAACGCCCTGGCGTTCGTCCCGCTCGCATCCCTCTCGTCGCGCGTGGATGTGTTCAGCGCGCTGCACGTCGGACAGCAATTCTTTCTGTACCTGCCACTCGGGGGGGTGCTGGCGGTGTGGCCGCTTCGTTTGTCGGGGCGATGGTCCAGCCTCTGGCCGGCAATCATGCTTGCGATCGTGATCGAGCTGGGACACATCGTCATCGCGGACCGCACCTTCGACATGACGAATGTCTTACTAGCCTTCGCTGGACTGGCCATGGGCTGGATCGCGGTCCGCCGCTGCGGCTACGAGCCCTACGGCGCGGCGTTGCCCGCGACCGCATAGCCGCGCGTCGCCCCGCGTCGCGGCAGAGCGAAACAGGGCGGCGAACGGATTGGAGGCAACAGCGAACGCGTGATCCGCCGCGTAGAATTAGCAGTCCTCTTCCCCTCTCCATGCCTCGCAAAATTTTCTTTGTCGCCGCGGTGATCACGCTCGCGTCGGCGAATGCAATCGCCGGCGCGCAGTCCTTGCCGCCGGACTCCCTCCTCGCTCGCGCGCTCGTCTTTCGCTCGATCGGTCCGGCCGTGATGAGCGGCCGCATCTCCGACCTGGCGATCACCGATTCCAAGCCGGGGCGCGGCCACATTGGCAACGTCATCTATGCGGGAACAGCCACCGGTGGCGTCTGGAAATCCACGAACGCCGGCGTTACCTGGGCGCCGGTCTTCGATTCGGTGCGCACCGGATCGGTGGGTGCGGTCGCGGTTGCGCCGTCGAATCCCGACATCGTGTGGGTGGGAACGGGCGAAGCGAACAACATGCGAAGCTCATCGTGGGGCACGGGCGTGTACAAGTCCGTCGACGGTGGACGCACGTGGTCGAGCGCGATGTTGCCGAAGTCGCAGCACATCGGAAAGATCGTCATCGATCCGCGCGACCCGAGCGTCGTGTACGTCGCGGCACTCGGTCCGCTGTGGGCGTCCGGTGGCGAGCGCGGTCTGTACAAAACCACCGATGGCGGCACGACGTGGACGAACACAAAGCAGATCAGCAAGTACACCGGGTTCACCGAGATCGCGATGGATCCGTCGAATCCCGACGTGCTCTACGCCGCGTCGCTCGAGCGTGAGCGACGCGAGTATGGATTTCTTCCGGGCGGCGCCGAGAGCGCGGTGTACAAGACGATCGACGGCGGAAAGACATGGACGCAGCTCAAGCAGGGACTTCCGGCCGGTGAAATGGGTCGCGTGGGATTGAGCGTCTGCAAGTCCCGCCCCTCCACGGTCTATGCAATGGTGCATGCGAAGCCGCCCGGGAACGGCTTGTTCCGCAGCGACGACGCCGGCGCAACGTGGCGCCAAGTGAACGAGCAGAACGGCACGGCGTGGTACTACAGCCAAGTGCGTTGCGACCCGACCGATCCCGATCACGTCGTGACACTGAGCGCGAACTCGCGCGAGTCGCACGACGGCGGAAAGACCTTTCTTCCCTTTGCGGCCGGCAACGGTATTCACACCGACCACCACGCGCTCTGGTTCAACGACGACGACCCACAGCAAATGCTGCTCGGCAGCGACGGCGGTTTGTACGCGTCGTACGATGGCGGACGGACGTGGGATCACAACGAGAGCATCGTCGCGGGACAGTTCTACACCGTCGCGGTCGATGATGCGCAGCCGTTCTACAACGTGTACGGTGGATTGCAGGACAATCAGACGTGGGGTGGCCCGAGTCGCACGCGCAACGCCTTTGGCCCCACAAACGCCGACTGGTTCCGCATGGCCGGCGGCGACGGATTCTACGCCGTGCCCGATCCGCGCGATCCGAACTTCGTGTACGCCGAATCGCAGACCGGCGGTGTGGTGCGCTATGACGCGCGCACGGGACAGGGCAAGAGCATCAAGCCGGTGCCCAAGCCGGGCGAGCGGCAACGCTACAACTGGAGCGCGCCCATTCTCCCGTCGTCGCACGACGCGAAAACGGTGTACATGGCCGCCAACGTTCTCTTTCGCAGCCCGGATCGCGGCGACACCTGGGAAACGATCAGCCCCGATCTCACGCGCGGCATCGACCGCAACAAGCTCCCGCTCCGCGACGCACAGCCCGACTCCACCGCGCTCGGCCGCAACGAAGGCACCGCCGAGTTTAGTAATATCTCAACGATCGACGAGTCGCCGCTCAAGGCCGGGTTGCTTGTCGTCGGAACGGACGACGGACTGATTCAGGTGACGCGTGACGGCGGCAAGACGTGGTTGAAGACCGACCGGTTCCCCAATGTTCCGGAGACGACGTACGTGAGCCGAGTCGTCTGGTCGCGCGCCGGCGAAGGCACGATCTACGCGACGCTCGACGGGCATCGGAGCAATGATTTCAAACCGTACGTCGTGAAGAGCGCCGACTACGGCAAGACCTGGACGTCGATCACCGGCAATCTTCCTGACGGCGGCTCGGTGCAGGTGCTTCGAGAGCATCCGCGCCAACCGGCTCTCCTGTTCGTGGGCACGGAGTTCGGCGTGTACTTCACGACGGACGCTGGCTCGCACTGGGCGCAGCTCAAGAGCGGCATTCCCGGCGTTCCGGTTCACGATCTCCAGATTCAAGCGCGCGCCAACGATCTGGTGGTCGGGACGCACGGTCGCGGCATTTACATTCTCGACGATCTCACGGCGCTCGAGCATCTCGCCAAGGCGAAGGAAGCAACCGTCGCGTTCCTGTTCCCCACGCAGGACGCACTGCTCTTTCAACCAAACACGAGTAAGAATTCCGGCATGGGCACGCGCGGGTTCACCGGACAAAATCCCGATCCGGGGCCGCACATCGCATACCTGTTGAACGCGGTGCCGCAGGACGCACGGGTTTCCCTGTCGGTCGTTGACGCGAGCGGGATTGTCGTGCGCGAGCTCCCGGCGATCAAGCAGCCCGGACTTCATCGCGTGTCATGGGACATGCGCGTTGGACCGCCGCTCACTGGGCCGGTAGATACGCTCGCGCTGCAGGGTCGTGGCGCGGGTGGACGAGGTGCGGGGAGAGGTGGAGCGGGCGCGCCTCCGGCAGATTCTGCGGGTCGCGGCGGCGGTCGCGGCGGTCCGCCCGATCCCACGTTCCCGGCGCTCCCGGGCAAGTACATCGCGCGACTCACCGTTGCGCCGAAAGCCGGCGCGCCCACGGTCCTCGAGCAATCGTTCGCGTTGACGAAGGATCCGATGGTGATTCTCAGCCAGGTGGAGCTCAAGCAGCTCTACGCGTTTCGCTTCGACGTCGTAAAGGCGCAGCGCACACTGCGCGAAAAACAGGCACAGCTCGATACCGCGCAGCGTCTGTTCGCTGCGGCAAAGCGCGCGTCGGACTCGGCGGGCACCAAGCTCACGCCCGAGCTCAAGACGCAACTTGCTGCGGTGGAAAAGGAGCTGGCCGATATCACGCGTGAAATGGGCGCTGCCGGAGGCGGACGCGGTGGCGCTGGCGGCGGCGGCGGCGCTGCTGGAGCCGGCCGCGGCGGACGCGGTGGCACATCCGTAAGTGGCGGACGCGGTGGCCCGATTGCTCAAGCAGGCGCGCCAAACACAGGCGTTGGAACTGCCGGGGCTGCGACGGGCGGAAGCGACGAAGAACAGAATCCCGCCGCGGCCACCACGCCGCAGAACATCCAGGCGAAGCTCGGCACCACCACCGAGATGCTCACCGTCACGTCAAACCCAAACCCGGAACAAAAGAAAACCTTGCAGGCAATTCCCGCCGAACTGCAAAAGGCCGGCGACCGCGTGAAGAAAATGTCGTCCGATCAACTCCCTGCACTGCTCAAGGCGCTCAATGACGCCGGGATCAACGTGAGGTCTGGCACGCCGTAGCATCTTTCGTGATGACGAAGTCATCGCGCGGAAGCGGCAGGGCCGCCGAGTTGAGCGCCGACGCGCGCAGCACGCCGTCGAGCGCGCGTGTGAGGTCTCGCACCAAATCCTCGGCGGACTCGATGCCCACCGACACGCGGACCAACGCGTCGCTGATCCCGGCCGACGCGCGTGCCACGACGTCCATCGACGCGTGCGTCATCGTCGCCGGATGAGCGATCAGGCTTTCGACGCCACCGAGCGATTCGGCGAGCGTGAAGTACTCGAGTCGCTCGACGAGTTGCTTCACTCCCGCCACGCCGCCAACAACCTCGAAGCTCAGCATCGCGCCGAAACCAAGCTGTTGTGATGCGGCCAAGGCGTGACCGGGATGCGTTGCGAGTCCGGGATAGTAGACGCAGCTCACGGCCTCGTGCTTCGAGAGCGCGTCGACCACCGCTTCGGCGTTCGCCACGTGCTGGGCGATTCTCGCGTGCAACGTTCGCACGCCGCGCAGCGTGAGATAGCTGTCGAACGGCGCGCCAGTGATGCCAAGACAGTTGGCCCACTTTATCAGGTCCTCGCCAAGAGCGGAGTCGCGCGTGATCACGGCACCGCCAACCACGTCGCTGTGTCCGTTCAGATATTTTGTCGTCGAGTGAACGACAATGTCCGCCCCAAGCGCGATCGGACGCTGCAGCGCCGGCGATAGAAACGTGTTGTCTACGACCACGAGGGCGCCCGCGGCGTGCGCAGCACTGGCGACCGCACGAATGTCGGTGATGCGAAGCAGCGGGTTGCTCGGCGTCTCCACCCAGACCAGGCGCGGCCGATGTCGCGCGATCTCGGCATCGGCCGTTTGAGCGGTGAGGTCGACAAACGCGAGCGTGAAATGACCCTTCGCCGCGAGCGCGCGAAGCAGCCGCTGCGTTCCGCCATAGCAATCGTGCGCCGCCACAACCACGTCGCCAGGGCGCAGCAACTGAAGCACGAGCGTGACCGCCGACATTCCCGTGCTCGTCACGACGGCCCGCTCGCCACCTTCGAGCGCCGCCAATGCGTCGGCCAATTGCGATCGTGTCGGATTGCCGCTGCGCGTGTAGTCGTACTGCCGCGGTTTGCCGAATCCGTGAAAGGAAAACGTGGACGTCAAATGGATTGGCGGCACGACGGCGCCGTGCTCGACATCGGTCGCGATCGCGGCGCGCACCGCCAGGGTTCTCTGACTACAACCGGAATTGCTCATGAGACGTTCTCGCTCGAGAGGATGGTTCGAAGAATTCGCCCGAGCTTTCGTGGCTCGGTGAGGAAGGCGTCGTGGCCGTGCGCCGTGGGCAGATGAACCAGACGGTTCGGGCCGCCGAGTCGCGCGGCGAGCGACTCGAGTTGTTCCGCCGGCACGATGACGTCGCCTTCCGCGGCAACGATCACCGTTGGAGTCCGAATAGACTCCGGCTCGACGCGATGGAGATCGCCGGACAACGACAACGCCAGAAATCGTTCGGCGCTCCAACGCGCGGCGAACTGCTCGCCGTGGTGCTCGAGATACGCCTCGACGGGAAACGTGGCATCGTTTTCCGTCACCGCGTCAGCCGCGGACTTGAAACGACCGGCGAACTCGCGCGCCGTGCGGTACGTCGTCATCGCCAACCCGCGCGCGATCGCCAGCGCGTCGCCGCCACGCTTGGCGTCGAGCCCGAGCTGCACGATGCGCCGTTGCAGCGAGCGCAGCGCCGTGCTCATCGGATGCGCTTCGTGCGGAGCGCTGATCGCGATGAGGCGCTCGACCCGTTCGGGGTAGCGCTGCGCGAAGGCCAACGCGACCATTCCCCCGTACGACGCGCCGACGAACGCATGCACGCGCGATACACCGAGGGTGTCGAGCACGCGCCCGATCGCGGTGGCCTGGTCGTGTGTCGTGACGATGTGTCTCGGACGGCCGTCACCGCGGCGGCCGCCATCGAGGAAGTCGACGCCAAGCACACGATACGTGGCGGTGTCGATCGCCCGGCCGGGTCCGACGGTGGAATCCCACCAGCCCGGCGTCGAATCGTGATCGCCCGCCGCAACGTGTCGCGTCGCCGAGATGCCGCCGAGCGCGACGATCACAGGCGCGCTCGGCGGTCCGGTGATCTCGTAGCCGACCGCGCGTTCGAGTGAACGCCGTGTCGACGGTCGTACCTCCCGCTGCTTCGATGCGATTGCTGCTGTCATATCCTGAGCTCCGTCTCCAGTAAGCGCCGAAAAAGAAAAAACCCCCGATCCTCGTTGAGAGGACCGGGGGCGAACGAGCGTATACGTCGCTCGATGACTTACGCAGACATGCGTTGTCGCCCGTCCGTTCCTCCCCGGGGAGAAGCGTCCGACATCGTCATTCGCATGTGCATTCGGTGCATCGAGATCATGAATCGATTTGTTGTTCGGTGAATCGAGAACGAAAAAAAAACCCCAGCGACTATAGCCGCCAAGGCATGTCGCGTTTTAGCACTTTGTTTTTCGTGGCGGCAAGAGGCGGCAAATGACCACGGCGTTCAGTTGTGATGGTATTCTATCGACGAACTGCGAGCGAGTCAACCGCGTGGGCACGGACGATCGCACGTCTCATCACGACGCGTCGTCGCCGAACAGCGTCGTCGTCAGATAGCGCGCGCCGGAGTCGGGCGCAATGCACGCAACACGCTTCCCGATGCCCAGCTCGCGCGCGATACTGAACGCCGCCCAAACAATCGCGCCGCTGGACATTCCCACGAACAGGCCTTCCTCCCGCACAAGGCGGCGCGCCAGCGGAAACGCATCCTCCTCCCACACAGAAATGATGCGATCGACAACGCTTCGGTCGAAGTTCTTGGGAACGAAGCCAGGGCCCATGCCCTGAAATTGATGCGCGCCGCGCTCGCCGCCGGACAGCACCGGCGAACGTGCAGGCTCCACGGCGACAACGAGCGCATCTGGGTTTCGCTCTTTGAGATACCGTCCCACACCGCTGATCGTCCCGCCCGTTCCTGATCCATACACGAACGCGTCGATGCGTTTGTCCAGCTGCGTCCACAATTCCGGACCCGTCGTCTCGTAGTGAACGCGCGGGTTGGCGGGATTCTCAAATTGGTGCGGCATCCACGCGCCCGTGGATGCGCTGATGCGCTCCGCTTCTTCGATCGCCGCGAGCATGCGGCGGTCAGGATCGGTGAACACGACCGTCGCACCGTACGCGAGCAACGTGCGCTTCCGCTCATCGCTCGCCGACGCCGGCACACAGAGGATCAACGTGTAGCCGCGCGCCGACGCAACCTGGGCGAGCCCAATGCCCGTGTTGCCCGACGTCGGCTCAACGATTGTCGCGCCGGGTGTGAGCACGCCGCGCTCCTCCGCGTCGAGAATCATTCCCAGCGCTGTGCGATCCTTGATCGAGCCACCGGGGTTCATGCCCTCGAGCTTTACCCATACCTCGGCCATGTCGGGCTCGACGACTCGCTCGAGCCGGACCACCGGCGTCGTGCCGATCGCGGCGTCGACACGCGCACTCCTCGCACTACGCGCACTGCTCGGCGGGCCCGTGTTGCGATCCCCGGCGTTTGGAGCGTCGATCACCACGATGGTCTCACTCATTCAGATTGTCCGGCGCTCGACCCGGCCCCGACCAACGCCGGCGCTTCGTCGACAGAAAGCGCGGTGCGAATCGCCTGGTCCGACGTCCGGTTTGCCCACGTCGCGAACAGCTCGTGTGGCATGCGGTCTCGCTCGAAGGTAACGAACAACTGCTCGAGCGCATCCGTCGTTTCAGTAGCGGCAATGCGATGGCCCACTCGCCGAGCGATCGCGCCGTTGGCGCCCAGGGATCCGCCGACGAAGACGTCGTATCCTTCCACTTGCTCGCCGCCGCGATTGAGCAACACACCCTGCAATCCCACGTCGGCGATCCAATGCTGTCCGCACGAATTCGGACATCCGGTAACGTGAAGCTTGATATCGTCGGTGAAGCCCGGCACGCGCGCCTCGAGCTCCTGCGCCAGCCGTATGCTGAAGCGCTTGGTCTCCGTGATGGCGAGTTTGCAGAACTCTGATCCCGTGCAGGAGACCGTGCCGCGCTGAAACGACGAGCCCGCGAGCTGCAGCCCGGCGGAGTGGCTGTCCGCGATGAATCCCGACAACCGCGCGCGCGGAATGTTGAGCACCACGACATTCTGCATCGCGGTGAGCCTGAGCGTGCCGTTGCCGTGATCCGACGCGAGCGCCGCGACGCGACGCAGCTGTTCCGTGCTCACGCGCCCTGACGTGATCGAGAAGCCGCCGTAGTACAGCCCCGGTTGCTTCTGCGCGTGAATGCCGACGTGATCGCGATAGCTGCCCCCTGGAGCGTCATGATCCCCCAGACGCTCGAGCACCTGTCCGGTGCGCTGTTCAATTTCGGCGAGAAATTTGTCCGCGGTCCAGCCGTGATTCAGAAACAAGAATTTCATTCGGGCTTTCGCCCGGTTCTGACGGAGCTCGTCGCTGTCCCGAAAGATCCCAACCGCCGCTTCGATCACGGCAGGGACTTGGTGTGGGTGGACGAACGCCGGCAACGGAAGCGCGAGATGTGGACGCGTAGACAGTCCTCCGCCCACGCGCACCTGAAAGCCGACGACGCCGTCGGCACGCCGTACGGCGGTCACGCCGATGTCGTTGATCTCCGGGTAGGTGCACCAATGCGTGCAACCCGTGATCGTGATCTTGAACTTGCGCGGCAGGTTGGCGTAATCCGCGTTGCCGTTGAGAAAGCGATCGACCGCAATCGCGATCGGCGAGGCGTCGATGATCTCGTCGTGCTGTACGCCGGCGAGCGGACACCCGGTGACGGTGCGCGTGTTGTCGCCGCACGATCCCTGGCTCGTCCAACCGACCCGTTCGAGCTCGTCCCACACGGCGGGCACATCTTCGATGCGCAGCCAATGCAGCTGAAAGTTCTGACGGTTGGTGATGTCGATGCTGCCGCGCGCGTACCGGTCGGAGAGATCGGCGATCGTGCGCACCATCTCGGCGGTGAGCAGGCCGTTGGGCGTGCGCAGTCGCATCATGAAGTATGGCTGTTCCTCGCCGCGCGTGCCGTTGCCGTCGCCCTGCGTGTACAACCCCCACGCGCGAAAGCGCACCGACAGATCGTCGGGAGGAATCGCCGCAAAGCCGAGGGGTGCGTAGCGTCGAATGTCGTCCATGATCGACCAGGACGCCTTTTCGCGCTTGATGCGCTCGATCCGTCGCGCCGGCGTTTCGCGTGCGGCAGCCGCTTCCGGCTGGTCGATTGTGTTGTCGTCCGTCATGGTGTGGGTCTCAATTCATGGTGCGCGCTGAGTGCGCGCTAAAAAAATCCGGTCGCTCGGGTGAGCGGCCGGATTCGAGAATCCATTCAGGTGTCGAAGGGTGCCTTTTAAGGCCCGAACCTCGTCTCCAGCCGCGTCAACGCGCCAATGTCCATGTTGGTACAACAACACATGGCCACCGGCGTACAGGCGCGACAACACGCGGAGCCGCATGCGAACATGCGGTTGCTGGTGGCGCGGCGGGACGTCGGCAAAAGTGACACGTTGGGAGCGATCAGAGCAGGTTCGTTGTGATGGTCATCGAAACGTGATGATTGACAAAGGGTAACGAGGGGTCAAAGGGCCGTCAAGCAAAGGGCCCTTTGTCACGCGCCGTTCACACGCCGTTCACACGCCGTTCACACGCCGTTCACACTTTGCTCACACTTTGCTCACGACCTTGCTCGCGCGCTCAGCGCGAACATGGGTAAGCCAACCGTAAGTGTCAGGGCCGGCGCCACGGACGAGGTCGAGAAAGCGCTGCTGCACCTGCGTCGTGATGGGGCCCCGCCGTCCGCTGCCGACGACGATGCGATCAACGCTCCGAACCGGCGTGACTTCCGAGGCCGTGCCGGTGAGGAACACCTCGTCCGCCGTGTATAACATCTCGCGCGGCATCTCCTGCTCGCGCACGGGGATCCCCATGTCGTTCGCGAGCGCAATGATGGTGTGGCGCGTGATGCCGTGCAGCAGCGTGCCGTTGATTGTCGGCGTGTAGATCGTGCCGTGATGCACCAGGAACAGGTTTTGTCCGGAGCCTTCGCTGAGCAAACCGTCGGGACCCAGCGCAATTCCTTCCGCAAAACCGTTGCGCAACGCTTCCATCTTGATGAGTTGGCCGCTCAAATAGTTTCCGGCGACCTTGGCCATGGACGGCATGGTGTTGGGCGCCATGCGAGCCCAGCTAGCCACGCACGCGTCAACGCCATTCTCGAGCGCGCCTTCACCAAGGTAGGCGCCCCAGGGCCAGCACGGCAGGAAGACCTCGACCGGGCTGTCGAACGGCACCATGCCTGACGCGCCATACCCGCGCACGACCATCGGACGCAGATAGCACGCGTCAACGCCGTTGCGATCGACCACCTCGCAGCACGCGCTGACGAGCTCATCGAGCGAGTACTTCACGTCCATACGGTACATCTTGCACGAGTCGAGCAGACGCTGGAGGTGATCCTCCAGCCGGAAAACCGCCGGACCGCTCGGCGTGCTGTAGCAACGAATGCCTTCGAAAGCCGACGAACCAAACTGGAGCGAGTGGCAGAGTATGTGGACGGTGGCATCGGCCCACCGCACGAACTCTCCGTCACGCCAAATCCATTCGGTTTCGTTGATTTTTGCCATTCAATCCTCGATATGGAGGGGCGCCGTTACGGCGTCCCTGAAATATGGGCCGGGTGGCAAGGAGACGCGACTTCAGGCACAGCAAAATTTTGTGCCAGTCCCGGCATCGCCCGCCTATTTTGGGCGCTCTGCCTCGAATCCAGGATCCCTGGGCTGCGTTCCCGACCTCCGGCAACGGTTTTTGCGATCCTAGTGTCTACCCTTAGACACTAGGAGGAAACCCGTGAACGAGGCGATATGGCACTCCTGAAAGGCACCCTCGACGTGCTCGTGCTCAAGACGCTGTCATGGACGCCCATGCACGCGTTCGAGATCACCACGTGGCTCGAAGAGCGGACGACCGGGCGGGTCATGGTGGACGACGCCGCGTTGCTGCAGGCCCTCCACCGGATGGAAGAGCGCAAACTCATCGCCGCCGAATGGGGCGTGACGAAAAACGGCCGGCGTGCACGGTACTATCGGATGACCCCGATCGGACGCGCGCATCTGCGCGCCGAATCGGAACGACTCGTCGATCACTTCGATGCATTGACGACCGTGCTCGCCGCGAAGAAGGCCTGACGATGCTCGGCGTCCAGCTCCGCGCCGGCGTTCGCCGGTTGTTTCGGCTTCCGTTGCGTACCGCGCCGGCAATGTTCGCCGATGCCGACGAAGAGCTCGAGACAATGATCGCCTCGCGCGTCGAATACCTCGTCGCGCGCGGCATGCCGTTGGGCGAGGCACACACCGAAGCGCTGCGCCGCCTCGGCGCGAGCATCGACATGGTCCGTAGCGACCTTCATTACTCCGCCGAACATCGGGAGCGACGCATGCAACTCCGCGAACATTTAGAGAATTTGATTCAAGACGTTCGATACGCCGTGCGCGGGCTGATTCGGCGACCCGGCTTCACTGCGGTTGCCGTGCTGACGCTGGCGATCGGCATTGGCGCGACCACCGCCATCTTCAGCGCGGTGAACGTGCTGCTCCTTCGGCCACTCCCGCTGTCGCGCCCACAAGAGCTCATGCGCGTTTCCCTTTCGGCGCCCGCGTTCGGCGCGCGAAAGGCGGTCGCCGACATGGTGTGGTCATATCCCAAGGCCGCTACGTTCCGCGCCAAACAGACCTTTTTTAGCGATGTCGCGTTGTATACGTGGCAACAGTTCACAATCACGAGTGGAGACGTCGAGCTCCTGCGCGGCGAGACCATCAGCGCGACCTATTTCCGAACCCTTGGCCTCAGCCTGCTGCGCGGCCGCGACTTTGATCTCGACGTGGATGCGCACGCCGGCGCGGCGCCACAAGTCATTCTCTCCGACGCCCTGTGGCAACGCCGATTCAACGCCGATCCGCGAATTGTTGGAACAGTCATCGCGCTCGACAAAAAGCCATATTCGATCATCGGCATCGCGCCGTCGGGCTTTCTCGGCTTGAGCGGACAGGGCGAACTGTTCATTCCGATCACGGCGCGCCCGGCGGCCGATCTCGCCGAGGCGCAGTCGCATGAATTCTTCATGGTGGCGCGCAAGAAGGCCGGGCTCAGCGACACGCAGGTCGAGCGCGCCGTGCCTCTCCTCGGCAAGCAGATCGGCGACATGTATCAGGACCGAGACACCCCGACGAGTGCGTGGAGCGCCAGCGCGCATCCGCTGGACGACGGGCGTGTGGCTCCGCTCATCAAACGATCGCTGCTCGTGTTGTTCGCGGCTGTTGGCTTCGTTCTGTTGATCGCGTGCGTGAACGTCGCGAATCTTCTCATCGGTCGCGCGAGCGCTCGCCGTCGCGAGATCGCGGTGCGTCTCGCCATCGGAGCGGGCCGCGGCCGGCTCATTCGTCTACTGCTCACGGAGAGCATGCTGTTGTCGACAATCGGTGCGGCGGCGAGCGTGGTTGTCGCGTGGCTGGGCATTCACGCACTCAGCGGCGTGAACCCGGCAATGCTTCGCTCGCCGCGCGGGGTTGGACTTGGCGCCGTGACGTTCTCGTCGATCACGCTCGATTGGACGGCGCTCGCTTTCACCGCCGCGCTCGCCCTCGCGGTGGGCGTGTTCTTTGGATTGGCCCCCGCACTGCACGCGACCCGCGCATCGCTCGCTGACGCGATGAAGGAGGGTGGTTCGGGCGCCGACAACGTGCGCGGTCGTCATTCATCGGTCGGACGACGGCTGCTCGTCGTCGCCGAAGTGGCGCTTGCCCTCGTGCTCCTCGCCGGGTCGGGCTTGATGATTCGCAGCCTCACGAAACTCCTCGCCATCGATCCCGGATTCGACGCGCGCAACCTGTTGACGGTCCGTCTCACGGTGCCGCCGGGCGGGCTCGCGCGTGATTCCCTTCCCGGCTTTTACACGCAGCTCACGGAGAGACTCGGTGCGATTCCGGGCGTGACGAGCGTTGGCTTGGCGAGTTGCCCGCCGCTCAATGCCGGTTGCAACGCGAGCGTAATCGAATTCAAGGATCGACCCCCCGTGGAGATGGCGCGCCAGCCGCTGGTTGGCGTGAACTGGGTGACAGCGGGCTTCTTTTCCGCGGCGCGCGTGCCGCTCAAGCGCGGGCGCATGTTCACGGCGGCGGATCGCGCCGGCGCGCCAAAGGTCGTGCTGATGAATGACATGGCGGCGCGCAGATTCTGGCCGGGCGAAAATCCGATTGGCAAACGCGTGGCCATTGGCCAGGGCGGATTCGGTGACGGCGCCGAGGTGATCGGCATTGTCGGCGACGTTCGACAATCGGCGGACTCGGCGGCGAAGCCGGATGCGTATCTCCCCTACGCGCAGTCGCCGCGCGGCGGCATGATGATTTTCATACGGACGGCGAGCAATCCGGACGCGTTTGGCACCGAGATGCGTCGTGCGCTGCACGAAATCGCGCCGCGGTATCCTGTGTACGACATGCAGCCAATGACGACGCGGGCCGCCGCCGCGACCGCGCAGGCACGATTCAGCGCGGTGCTCCTCGGCCTCTTTGCTGCGACCGCGTTGTCGCTCGCGGTGATCGGGATTTACGGGGTGATGTCGCTGGCCGTGGCGGCGCGAACGCGCGAGATCGGCATCCGCATCGCGCTCGGCGCCGACCAGAATCGCGTGCAACGGCTTGTCGTTGGTGAAGGGCTTGCGCTCGTGTCGGTCGGCGCGGCGATCGGTCTGGTGGGAGCGCTGTTCTCGACGCGCGTGCTTCAGAGCTTGCTGTTCGACCTCACGTCATCCGATCCGCTCACTTACGTCTCGATTGTCGCGTTGCTGGCCGGCGCGGCGATCATTGCGAGTTGGCTTCCGGCGCGGCGTGCGTCACGGGTGGATCCAGTGGTTGCGCTTCGGGCGGATTGAGCGCACCCGAGACAATTCTCTTACAGTAGACTGTCGTCGCCTTACACTTCGTCGGGTCGCGTCTCGCGTTTACCCGACAACCAATCCAGTGCCGCGATCAGTCGCGGTATTGGAATTGGTTTTTGCATGACGAGCCATCGGCCGGGTGCGTCGAAGAGATTCCAGAACTCGTCAGTCCAACCGCTGACGTACAGCGTGGGGCGCAGACCGATCTGCGCGCTGATGTCGCGCGCGACGTCGGAGCCGTCGCCATCGGGGAGCGAGATGTCGAGAATGAGGACGTCGGGCCAGGCCGTCGACTGCGCGACCTGAGCCATAGCGTCAGCGCGGCTGCCTGCGGTCGTCACCTCGTAGCCGTGGCCACTGAGGATCTCGTCGTAGGTAGAGCGAATCATTTGATCGTCGTCAACGATCAGGACTCGCGAAGCAGACGCGCGCACTTGTGTACCGAAACGGGAAATCGGGGCGAGACGCACGGAGCCCCGCTGTCATGAGTATCGGCAGCAAGGACGCGCGACTTGAGAGCGGGAATCCGAACGTTCCGCCCTGGATCAGCGTATACAATTGGAACGGAAATCACCAATTGGAGCACATTCGCCAGTGTACACTAAGCACTTTTCGCGCGCCATTTGCGGAATTCTTTCCGCGGCCGGGATCGCCGCGCTTTTTGGGACCGCCGCAGCGGTTCGGCCCGCCGAACGTTTCGTGCCGGGCCTGTCGTTCAAGATTTCGTCGTCAACGCGCGTCTATCCGGGTGATACGCCACGCGGGCAGGACGACGAAGTGATGCGCGGCCGCGGGATCGCGGCCAACAACCACGCCCGCATAGAGTTTCTCGCCTTTACGCCGCCGCCGCAGGGTGTGACAACGGATGACTTCCTCATCGCCGTTGACTCGGGCAAGGCGTACGTGCAGCACACGAGCGGCAACAAGTTCACCCCGGCGAACGACCTCTTCGGCGGACCGGGCGTTGTGGCCCTTGGCCGCGTCATGGGCGGCGGTCGCGGAGGGTTCGGCGGCGGGGGTGGCGGCGCCGGAGGTGCTGATGCGGCGGGCGGCGCCGGTCGCGGTGGGGCAGCGGGTGGCGGACGCGGCGGACGCGGTGGCGGTGGACCTCCTGGCGGCGGCGGCGCCCGCGGTGGTCGCGGACGCGGTCGCGGCGTCGGCAGTGGTTTTCTCAATCAGATCGAGCTCCTCAACGTCGACTTCAAGCTCGAAAAGCTCGGCGCCGGTGAACCGCTCGACGGCAAGCCAACGCAGCACTACCGCATCACGACCGACTATCGGATTTTGTGGGGCGATCAGGGAATTCCGGCGCACGCGGTCACCGAGGTTTGGACCACCGCGTTGCCGACGCAGATTCCAAATCCGTTCGAACCGTTGATCGTTGCCGATCAATCCACCGACGGACCGCTCATCGAGTACGCATTGAAGCTGCGCGCGGTGCGCTCGCAGTTGGAGGGTGTTCCGATCAAGGTCATTACTACGACCACGCTGAGCGACATCCGCGGCATTGTGGGACTGCAGAGCTTCATTGGCAATGATCCGACGTTGGATACATTGCACATCGTGCAACAGACGCAGATCATTGGCATTCAAGCTGCGGATGTAGACCCGAAACTGCTCGTCGTACCGGCGGACGTCGACGGGCAGCAGTAGTATTTTTCGTCCCACCCCGACGAACTCTCGAAGCCATGACCAAACGGATCGCTCTTCTTCCTGCTCTCACCGCCGTCGCGGCCGTCGCCGCGATCGCCCTGCTCGTTCCACTTGGAGCACAGAGCGAGCACCTCGGCGCATTGCGCGCGCCTGGGCCGCGTCACGTCTTCTCGCAGACGACGTGGGACAGCGTGTTTACCGCCGACCAGGCGACGCGCGGCGACTCGTTGTACAAAGTCACGTGCGTCAAGTGTCACGGTCCTGAGCTCGCCGGTGGAGACGACGGCGCGCCGCTCAGTGGGACGTTGTTCCTCGGCAACTGGACCGGACTGCCGCTCAACGAGCTGTACGAGAAAATGCGGACGACCATGCCGTCGGACAATCCAAAGTCCGTACCGCCGGAACAGCTGATCGACATTCTGGCGTTCATGCTGTCGAAGAATCAGTTCCCCGCCGGCTCAAAGGCGTTGACCACTGACTCGACGCTGCTCAAGGACATCAAGATTCAGCAGAACAAGCCGACTACCGCACCGCCGTTCTGACCCCGACTATTTCTCGTTGGCGGCCTGATCGGATTCCCAGTGGAAGCGGTGCAGCACCCGATGCAGGACCGGCGTGAGCAACACGCCGCCGACGACGAGGAAAACCAGTCCCGCGTATAATGCGTACAACGCCGCGAAAATTTTCGCGGCGTTTGTTTTTAGCTCACCCACCGGTCCCATGCCGCCGAGGATCATCGACGCGTTCAAGAACGCATCGATCCAGCCGAAGCCGGCCAACCAGTGGTAGCCCATGACGCCGAAGAGGACCGAGAGCGCGATGATCGCGACGGCGAGACGTCCCTGCTCCAACATCCGGCCCACGAACGCACGCGGACTGATCGGGGCCTGCCGCCGATGCTCCCAGATCTGTCCTGAGTTCAATACCATCCGATGGGCCGCTCGTTGAGATTGATGTGCACCTGTTTCACGTGCAGGTATTCTTCCACGCCCCACTTGCCGAGCTCGCGGCCTATTCCACTTTGTTTATAGCCGCCCCACGGAGCCTCCACGAACGTCGGCTGCATGTGGTTCACCCAGACGATGCCCGCGCGCAATCGCTTCACGGTGCGGAGCGCCCGGAAGATATCACGCGTCCACACCGCTGCCGCGAGACCGTAGTCGCTGTCGTTGGCAATCCGAATCGCGTCGGCCTCGTCATCGAACGGGATGACGGCGGCTACCGGCCCAAAGATCTCTTCGCGTGCGATCCGTGCCGAGTTGTCGACATCGTAAAAAATTGTCGGCTCGACAAACCATCCGCGATCGAGGTCAGCCCCCGTCGCGCGTCCGCCGCCAAGCGCCAGCTTCGCTTCGCCGCGGCCAATCTCCTGATACGCGCGAACGCGGTCGAGTTGCTCGCGACTCACGAGCGGTCCCATTTTCGTGAGGCGATCGAGCCCGTTGCCGAGACGAATGCCGCGCGCCTTCTCGACCATCGCGTCGACGACCTTCGTATAGATCGGACGCTCAACGAGGATGCGACTGCCCGCCGAGCATACTTCGCCCTGATTGATGAACAGCCCGAATAGCGCGCCGTCGACGCTCGCTTCGAAATCGGCATCGGCAAAGAGAATGTTCGGCGATTTTCCGCCCAGCTCGAGCGAGATCTTCTTGAGGGTGTCAGCCGCCGCGCGCATGATGATCTTCCCGACGTCGGCGCTGCCGGTGAACGCGATTTTGTCTACGTCCGGATGCGCCGTGAGCGCGGCGCCGGTGTCGCCAAGTCCCGTGACGATGTTCACGACACCAGGCGGCAACCCGACCGCCTCGAAGTGTCGCGCCAACTCGAGAATGGTCAGCGGCGTCTGCTCGGCCGGTTTGAGCACGACGGTACATCCGGCGCACACGGCCGGCGCGATCTTCCACGCCGCCATGAGCAGCGGATAGTTCCACGGAATGATCTGGCCGCAGACCCCGATTGGTTCACGGAGTGCGAGGCTCAGCGCATCGTCGGGCACCGGGATGACGTCGCCATGGATCTTCGTTGCGAGACCGCCATAGTACTCGAAGCAGGTGGCGACGTCGGCGATGTCGAACTCCGCTTCGACGATCGGCTTTCCGTTGTTGATCGTCTCCAGCTCGGCAAGCTCGGCAGCGTGATCGCGCACGACCTGCGCAAGACGCAGCAGGATGCGACCGCGCTCCTGCGCCGTGACGTCGCGCCACGGCGGCGTCTCGAACGCGCGGCGAGCGGCCGCAACCGCGACGTCAACGTCAGTCGCGTCCGCGTCCGGCACGCGCGCGATGACCGCCTGCGTCGCGGGATTCATCACGTCGATGGTGCGCGTCGAATGCGAATCGACGAAGCGGCCGTCGATGTACAACTGATACGGTTTCATCGACGCGCCGCAGGTTCGAGACGATGCATGGCTCCCGCGGTCAGCGTTGCGGGGCCGGCACCGGCGGCGGTAGCTGATCGGCGAATTTCCACGGAGCCGCACCGGTCCGGGTGAGCGCTGTTTTCGCCAATCGGGCGCGCACCATGGCGATGGGCATCGGTCCGCCTTGCAGCACCGCGTCGTGGAATTCACGCTCGGTCATTTTCTTCGAATCCACGAGCTCGTGATGCAACCCGCGAAGCTCGAGGCCGCCGATCATATATCCGATCTGATACAACGGCGGATAGCTCCCGTTGAACGACCGGCGCACTTCGCCCTCGGCGTTGGCCCGCTCGAAGCTGACGGTGTCCACGAGGAACTGCACCGCCTGCTCGGGTGTCATCTTGCCCAGGTGGAAGTTGAGCGAGAAGATGATTCGCGCGCTCCGATGCATGCGCCAGAACAACGCGCCTACACGGTCTTCAGGCGACGCGTCGAAGCCATGATCCCACAGGAACATTTCCCAATACAGCGATTGTCCTTCGTTCCAGAACGGCGTTGAGAACAGCCGGCGATGCGTGTTGTAGCGCGCGGTCATGAATCCCTGCAGATGGTGACCGGGATTCAGCTCGTGGAAGACCGTAGCGTGTGAGAAATGCGGATTGTTGCCGCGCAGGCTCATCATCTTGTCTTCTTCGGACATGTCGGCCGTGGGATACGACACGAGGATCTGTTCACCGCCGAGGAAGAACGGTGCAACGCGTTGCCGCTCGGGGGTCATCATCTCCATGCGCCAGTCTTCGCGCGCCAGCGGCGGGATCGTCACCCAATCGTGCGCATCGAAATACGACTCGGCCTGTCTGGCGAGATCGCGAATCAACTCGGGCTGTTTGCCCGGCTCGACATAGGTGTTCTTCACCTTCTCCATCGCGGCCTTCCAGTCGTCGCCAAAGCCCATCTCGCGCGCGGCTTTCTTCACCTCGCTCAAGCTGAACGCGTACTCACGCTCGGCGATGGCAATGAGCTCGGTGGGCGTGTACGGAATCATCTCGTAGACGAGATCGGCAGCGAGACCTTCAGCGCCGATCGGGTCGCCAATGATCGGACCTTCGTTGCTCTCCTGCGCTCCCCCACCGCCACCGCCACCGCCACCGCCACCACCACCGCCACCGCCGCCACCACGACCCGCGCCGCCTCCGGCGCGTCCACCGCCGGCCGCGGCGACCTGTTGTGCGTCAGCCGGTCGGAATCCAACCACGCGCTCACGCAGCGTGCGCGAGTATCGCGTCAGCGCGTCGTCGATCTTGCGATATGGGTCCTTCATCCACCAGGAAAACATCGGGTCGTACCCGTCGTAGTAGCGATACCAGTTGCCAACGACGCCGCGGATCTGATCGACGTTGTCGGCCCCGCGATTGGCGACGGTCTTGGACACGCGAGGCGCGGTGGCGCGGGGTCGCGCACTGTCGCCGGCGGGCGGAGTGGCGGCGGTCGCACCGCCGCCGCCGCGACCCGCGGGTACCTCGAAGAGCGCGCGAATGCTGTCGACCTGTTTGGTCACGTCGGCGATGAGCCGAGCACTCGTGCGCGGATCGATCGTCGCCAGGTTGCGCCGCGTGTCCTGCAGCGCCAGGAGACGGTCGGCGAACGGCATGAGCACCGCGACTTCGGATCGCATCTTCTGTTGGCGATCGAGCAGCGCCAACTGGTGGGTGAGATAGTTGTCGAGCAAGACATAGTCGACGCGACCTTCCTGGCCGAGCTTCTCGAAGTCCACTTCCCCGAGGCGCTTGCGCCATCCGCTGTAGAAGGCGTGCATGCGCTCCCGCTGCGCCGGCGACTCGAAGGCGTCATACCGGCGGTTCAGAGAACTCTGATCGGCGGTAAACCGGTCCACCACCTCGGCCAACTCGCTGCCGGGACGGCTGATCAGGGAAGCAAGTTTTGGAATCGACGCAAGCGGATCGTCGGCGCTGCCCTGCAGCTTCTGGGCGCGCACGATCGACGGACCGCTGGTGAGAAGCACGAGCGCCACAGGGAGCGCCCAGGCACGCGGAGAGCGGCCATGGAAATGCATTGGGATTGGTGCCTCGAGCAATGAAGTTGAGTGCCGGCGCACATGGCCGGCCGCCGCATCATTGTATCCGTCCGCCGAGCCTCGGGCCAGTGAGCGCCAAATATCTCAGTGTACGCCGGAGGCGAACGGGCCTCGCACCGAGAGCACGATGTCGCGTTCGTCGGCGTTCGATGTGACGATCACCCAGTATCGTGCCCCACCGCGCTCCACGCGCACGATCACATGTCCCGGCGGGGCCGCAAGGCTCCCCGCCCGTTGCCCGATCACGATCTTGGCCGCATCGCGCAGGTCGGTGGCGTAGACGAAGCGCTCAGCGGGCGCGAACCGGCTGTTGACGATCCGCTTGAGCACGTCGGGCGCGGGGTGGCTCGGGGCCCAACTGGGAACGATGAAGACCGAAGAGGACAAGGCGCGCAGAAAAGGCTCGCTCTCCTCGCCCATGGACCCGTGCTGATTCACGACGTGGACGTCCACGCGTCCGACAACGCCGGCGATCATCGGCTCGACGGCGTGCCATGCCGGAAAGCCGGGGTCGGCGGCCCCCGGCAGATCCCCGCCCGTGTAGTACCTGAACGGACCATATGAGAATGTGAATGCCAGGCTGCACATGTTCTCGCTGGGGAGATCTGCCGCCGCCAACGATGCGAGCGGTGGAAACAGCGCGTGGGTGGCGTCGCCGGTGCCGGTCCATGCTTCGCCGTTACCAATGATGTTTCGGAATTTTGCCGTGGGAAATTTGGCCGCGTCGTGGCGCAGGCGCAGTTGCGTCGGCGAACCGGCTTTGAAACGCTCAACCGTCGTTCCCCGAGTGCGCTGCGCTTCGAGGAAGCGGCGATAGTTCGCGATCGTCGAGTCGGTGAGCGGCGCTGGATATTGATAGTCCGGCCACCCGCGATCGATCAGCGTACGAATGCGGATCGCATCGCCCACCTGCGTGATGCCGGCCAGCGTGTATGCCCCATTCGCGCTCGACGGCGAGCTCGCGACGACCGCACCGTAGTGATCGGGGTGAAAGTGCGTGAGCAGCGCGTAGTCCAATCCCGCGGTCGAGTCCGGAAGATGTCGCTTCACGTAGCGAGCAATCCACTCTCCGGGAGAGCGCGACGCGTCGGGGTGAGGACTGGTTTCGGGTAGCCCATCGGCGGCGCGCCGGCGTCGACCAGCAGGGTCGTGCCGTCGGGAAATATGAAGAGCGCCGAGTTGCCGCGGCCGGTGGAGATCTGGTGGATGTCCACGGTACCGGGTGTCCACCGCGGCAACGGCGCGCCAACGGTTGCCGTTTGAGCGGTGATGGGCGGCTGGCCGGAAGGCGGATTCTGGCATCCGCCTATCGCTGGTCGTGTTAGCAGGCACGCAACGATTACGAGGCGCGTTCTCATAGCCGTGCAACTCGACGAAGCGCTCCGGGGTGACATCGACGTCCGTCATCGGCCATCTTGCGACTTCAGGGTACCTGCTGGAAGATAAAGGCATGCCTACTCCACCTCGATCCACGGCCGTCGCATTGGTTGCCGCACTGGTCGCCGCAGCCGCACCAACGATCGCCGCCCACGCCCAGATCGCCGCCGTCAACGGCGTTCGCCCCGCAAAGCTGATCATCCGCAACGCAACCATCGTCGACGGCAACGGAACGCCCGCCAAGGGCCCGTTCGACATCGTCGTCGAGGGCAACACGATCACTCGCCTCGTCGCGCTCGATCCGGTTGCGCTTGGCCGCAACGGCGCGGGCCGGCGTCCCGCGGCGGATGCGACAACCGCGGAAATCGACGCGACCGGCAAGTATGTGCTGCCCGGTCTGATCAACGCCCACGCACACCTGCAAGACGATCGCGCCGGCACCGCGCAGCCGATCGACTATGAGCTCAAGATCTGGCTGGCCTGCGGCATCACCGCGGTCCGCGACGTGGGCAGCGATACGCGGAAGGCGCTCGCCTGGCGCGACGCGAGCGCGAAAGGCACGCTCGTCGCTCCACGCCTGTTCATCTATCCGCAGTTCGGCCGACCGACCAACGCCGACTCGGCGCGCGCCCACGTGCGCGCCCTCAAGGCGATGGGGGCCGATGGCATCAAGCTGCTTGGCATCGATCGCGACATCATGCGCGCGATGGAAGACGAGGCGCACAAGGAGGGCATGCGCATCGCGCATCACGTCGGCGTGGAAGAGACCAACGCGTGGGACGACATCCATTTCGGCACAACGAGCATCGAGCATTGGTATGGCATTCCCGACGCCGCCATCGTCGACGGCGTGCAGGCGTTTCCGTCTTACTATAACTATAACAACGAGACCGATCGCTTCCGCTGGGCGGGCCACCTGTGGCGCGAAGCGGATCCCAAACGCCTGGACATGGTGCTCGACTCGATGGTGGACAAGCACGTCGCATGGGTTCCGACCTTCGACATCTACGAGGCGAGCCGAGATCTGCAGCGCGCACGGACGCAGCCGTGGTTCATCGACTATCTGCATCCCACACTCGAAGACTACTTCCGCCCCGACCCGGCGAATCACGGCTCCTATTTCTTCGGGTGGACGTCCACCGACGAGACGTACTGGAAAGACAATTACAGGATCTGGATGGCCGCGGTCCGCGAGTTCGAGCGCAAGGGTGGACTCGTTGGCGCGGGCGACGACGCGGGATTCATCTATCAGATGTACGGGTTCGGCCTGCTGCGCGAGCTCGAGCTGCACCAGGAAGCCGGTTTCAACCCGATCAAGGTCATTCAGCACGCGACGTTCAACAACGCCCGCATTCTGGGAAAGGAGAATGAGCTCGGACGCGTGCGGCAGGGCTTCAAAGCCGATCTGATCGTGGTCAATGGAAATCCGCTCGAGAATCTCAAGGTGCTGTATCCCACCGGCGTCGACGAGATCAAGGACGGCAAACCCGTTCACACCGGCGGCGTGGAGTGGACCATCAAGGATGGGATTCCGTACAACGGGCCAACCTTGATGCGCGAAGTGAAGCAGTTGGTCGCCAAGGCACGCGCCGACCGCGCCACCAAAGCTGACAAGACGCAGAGAGACGACCGAACGCCCAAGCCAAACAAGCTGGACAAATCCGAACGGCGTTGAGACGCGTAGTTCGGGCGTGACTCGCTGGCTCGCCCTCGCAATCGCGATCGTAACGCTGTTCCTGGCGGCGTGGATTTTTCTCCCCGCGCCGACCTACTTCCTGCTCACGTTCGGCGTCGGAGCGCCGGAGGTGAGCGCGTGGATCATCGTCGGCGCTTTGCTCGGCTTGGCGTTTGCCGGCGTCGCGATGCGGACGTCGGCGATTGCGCAAATCGCCGCGGCATGTTGTCTCGTCGCCCTCGGACTTGCGTCCACGGTGCTTATCAGACTTCCGGCAACACTTCGCCGACTCGATGTCGCGATGCGCCCGGTATCAGCTGAACCCGCCACGCCACTTCGCCCACGCGCACTGGTCGTCGCAGACCTCTTCCGGGGAATATCGCTCGGCGACGCGCGCGTGACGCATGCCGTTCCATTTCCGCTGGCCGATGGCAAAACACTGACACTCGAGGTGTATCAGCCGACGCATCAATCGGCGCCCGGCGGGCGTCACCCGATCATTGTGCAGATCTACGGCGGTGCGTGGCAGCGTGGTCAACCTACCGACTTCGCCAACTTTGCGACGTGGATCGCGAGCGCCGGATATGTCGTGTTCGCGATCGACTACCGGCATGCGCCCGCCGCGCGATGGGCCGCACAACTCGACGACGTTCGCTCAGCGCTCGCGTGGATCCGCGATCACGCGGCCGAGTACGACGGAGATGCAACGAACATCGTGTTGATGGGACGATCGGCGGGGGCGCACCTCGCGCTGCTCGCCGCGTACACACCCGGACCCGTCACGCCGCGCGGCGTGATCAGCTACTACGGGCCAATTGATCTGGTCGACGCGTATGAGCATCCCCCGCACCCCGATCCACTCCGGATTCGATCAGTGGAGGAGACGTTCATCGGAGGAACGCCGGAGCAAATGCACGACCAGTACGCCGCCGCATCGCCGATCTCGCACGTGCGCGCGGGCTCGCCACCGACGCTGTTGATCTACGGCGCGCGCGATCACATCGTCGAACCGCGGTACGGTGCCCAGCTCGCACAACGTCTCGCCGCAGCCGGAGCTCCGGTAGCCTACCTGGAGATTCCATGGGCCGAACACGCGTTCGACGAAGTATTCAGCGGCGTGAGCTCACAGCTCGCGTTGTATTACACCGAGCGGTTCCTGGCACACGTGACCGCGCCGCCGAAATAGGCATTCCGGACGCCGCGCGCGCGATCCTCTACAGCTCCGCGAGAATCTTGGCCTTGATCTGCTCAAACTCGGCGTCGTTGAGCAGGCCGCTCTCCAACATCTCCTTGGCACGTTGAAGACGTGCGGTCGGCGAGCGAGAGTCGTCGTTGCTCGATGCGCCGCTCATACCGGCGGCTTGCTGGCTGCCGATTTGGATGCCGCCCGCTTTGGCGCGCAGCTCCTCCAGTTCGCGGATGCGGCGCTTTTCGCGCCACGCCTGAGCGCGAGCCTGGCAGGCGCGGTACACCTCCTGCGCCTCCGTCTTGCGAAGCCCTTCGATGATGTGCTGCGCCGGCACGCCCTCCTGCGTCGCGAGGTCGTTGCTGCGGTAGACGGCGACGGTGAGCGTCGCGGCGAACACGCCGACTTTGAGCGACGTGTCGTACAAGTCCTGCCAACGAAAGTCCTGCGGATCGAAGCCGCCGAACATGCCGCGGCGGATGATGATCAAACGTCCGCTTGTCGCGCCGACGGCCGTTCGCCGATGAAAGAGCGCGAATACGCGTCGTTGAACGGCGCATGCCTCGAGCTCCTCTCCGGGAATGAGGAGCGAGCGAATTGCCTGGATCGAGTCGTAGACGCCGCGATCGCTCGACGTATCGGGAGGCACTGCGGGCGTTGCCATTTGAGTGTCGACGACCAGGTCTGAAGGGAGTTACACGCGAAGGGATACTACGCCACGACCAAACTCCTCGATCGTTACGGCACCACCCGCCCGTCGTTCGGCACCACGTGCACCTCGAGCCGCGACCCCTGTGCCGCCGTGTGATACACCCGCATTGTCGCCTTCTTGAAGTCGTCCGGCTTGGCCTCGAAGATGTTCGGCACAAACGTCTGTGGATTCCGATCGTTGAGCGGGAACCACGAGCTCTGCACCTGGACCATGATGCGATGCCCCTTCTTGAACGTGTGGTTGATGTCGGGCATCGCAAAGCGGAGTGAGTCGGGCTGATTCGGCACAAACGCGACAGGCTTCGCCGGATCGCGACGATACCGGCCGCGGAACGGCTCGCCGCGCACGAGTTGCTCATAACCCGCGACGACAAACCCCGTGGTGTCACCCGCCCAGTTCGGCGCGTTGTCCGGGAAGACGTCGATGAGCTTCACCACAAAATCCGCGTCGGTGCCGCTGGTCGCCACGTGCAGCACTGGCGCGACCGGACCGGCGATCGTTACGTCTTCAGCGAGCACGTCCGTCTGGAAGGTGACAACGTCTGCACGCTTCGACGCGAACCGTTGATCGCCGGTCATGTAGTCGCGCGGCATGCCGCTCCGGTCGGATCGCGCGACGACCGGCACCGGATTCGCCGGATCGCTCACATACTCGTCGAATGGCTTCGCCGACGGACCCGCCGCCTGCCAGCCAAGCTTGCCGCCCGGCAGGAGATAGAGAGATCTGGCATTAGCGTTCTTTGGCGGCCAGGCATCGTAGCGGTCCCAGCGCTCGCCGCCCGTGCGATACACCAGCAGCTTCGGCAACGCCGCGCTCGGCGCATCCGCGAGATAGTGCATGAAGAACGGCAACTCGACGGAATCGCGGAACCACGGACCGGTGGCTGTCGTCCAGCGAAGCGTGCCGTGTGCGTTCCCCTCGCCGCGCGCCCAACCGCCGTGCGACCAGGGACCAATCGCGATGTGGTTGTCCGATCCGGGCGCCAGCTTCTCGATACCGCGCCACGTCCGCCACGGACCCGCAAGATCCTCGGCGTCGTAGTAGCCGCCGACCTCGAGCATCGCCGGCACGCGCTTCACATGACGGCTGATGTCCCGCGCCTGCCAATACGCGTCGTAGCTCGGGTGCTGCATGACAATATTCCAGAGCGGCGCCGTCTCCGGAGGAAGCGACTTGCGCGAGCCCGGTCCGATCGGACCCATGTCGAGAAAGAACTTGTACGCGTCGCCGCCATTCTCCGGGCGGGGATAGCGCGGATCGGGCCCGACCGTTGGGCTGCGCGGCGTGCGCCCATACCCTTGATAGAAGTCGAAATTCGCTCCGAGCATGAACGCGCCGTTGTGGAACAGGTCATCGCCCATCCAGAGATCGGTCATCGGCGCCCCGGGCTCGCATGCCTTGAGCGCCGGATGCGGGTCGATGCAGCTTGCCGTCGTGTAAAAGCCCGGATACGACGTGCCGTATATGCCGACCTTGCCGTTGTTGTGTGGAATGTTCTTGATGAGCCAGTCGATCGTGTCGTAGGAATCGGTGGACTCGTCGACGTCGGTCTTGCTTGCCTTGACGTCTTTGTGCGGCGTCATTTCCGTATAGGCGCCTTCGGATTCGAATCGGCCGCGCGCGTCCTGAAACACAAAAATGAATCCGGCATCGGCATACTTGGGATTCCCGCTCGGCCCAAGCGACGTGCGATACGCCTCGGCGCCATAGGGTGCGACGCCGTACGGCGAACGATCCATGATGATCGGATGGTCGCGCGACGAATCGCGCGGCACGTAGATCGACGTGAAGAGCTTCACGCCGTCGCGCATCGGGATACGGACTTCGAGCTTCCGAAAGCGCGCTTTGATCGCCTCAGCGGCGGCCGGATTTCCAGCGCCGCGTTGCGCCTTGGCCGGCGTGGCGGCAGCCGAGGTCGCGAGGATGAACGCCGCGCAGATTGCCATCGATTTCTGGTTCATGCGAAAAGCTCACCCGATAGACGACGGCACGCTAGAGCTTCGTCAGACCTTCGTACGTCTCCGGCCGGCGGTCGCGATAGAACTGCCACACGTTCCGCACCTCGCGGATCGTGTCGAGATCCAGCTCGGCCGTGATCAGCTCAGTCTTGTCGCGCGATCCCTGCGCCACGAACTGGCCGCGCGGATCGCAGAAATAGCTCTGCCCGTAGAACTCGCCGATGTTCCACGGCGCCTCGTGGCCCACGCGATTGATCGCGCCGACGAAGTACGCGTTTGCCACGGCATGCGCCGGCTGCTCGAGCTTCCATAGATACTCGGACAGGCCGGCGACGGTCGCGGAGGGATTGAACACGATCTCGGCGCCGTTGAGGCCGAGCTCGCGCGCGCCCTCGGGAAAATGACGGTCGTAGCAGATGTAGACGCCGACGTCCGCGTACTTGGTCTTGAACACCGGATACCCGAGGTTGCCGGGCCGAAAGTAGAACTTCTCCCAGAAGCCGGGACCGCAGTGCGGAATGTGATTCTTGCGATACTTGCCGAGGTAGGTGCCGTCGGCGTCGATGACCGCGGCGGTGTTGTAGTACACGCCGGTCGTTTCCTCTTCATACAGCGGCACAACGATCACCATCGCATGCCTCTTCGCGAGCGACTGCATCAGCTTCACCGTCGGCCCATCCGGAATTCGCTCCGTGGCATCGTACCAGCGCGTGGTTTGCTCGGCGCAGAAATACGGACCGGTGAAGATCTCCTGCATGCAGAGGAGTTGCACGCCTTCCGCGCCGGCCTGGTCGATGAGCTCGACGTGCTTCGCAATGTTGGCTTCGCGAATGATGTCGAGCTTCTCGTCGGTGCTGCAGGCGTGCGTCGCTTGAATGAGACCGGCTTTGACGATGCGGGGCATATGGTTGTGGAGAGTAGTAGGCGATGAGTCATCCCGAGCGAAGCGAGGGATCTGCTCTTCCCGACCCTCGCATCAAAACCAGATACACGAAAAAGCTGACTGCGAACGTCACGAACCACGCATACTGATACAGCTGGTCGAAGAATCCCGGATTCGCCACCGCGCCGCCCGGCGTTGCCGCGGCATGCAGAAACCCGGGCAGCACCGGCAGCACCGCGACCACCAACGCGACGACCGCACGAGGATTCACGCCGCGACGATACGTGTACAGGCCATCCAACTTGAACAGATCGGGCAGCGACAGGCGCTGCTTGCGAATCACCCAATAGTCGGCGATCAGAATTCCGCCCAGCGCGCCCATGAGGCTCGAGTAGCCGATCAACCACGTGAAGATGTACGCCGACGCGCCGGCGTAGAGCTTCCACGGCATCATGACAATGCCGATCACCGCGGTGATGATTCCGCCCGTGACGAAGCTGATCCGTCGCGGACTGAGATTCGAGAAGTCATTCGACGGCGACACGACGTTCGCCGCCATGTTCGTGTGCAGTTGCGCCGTCATGACGACCAGCGTCGCGATGATGATCACCGCCGGCGTCGCGATGCGCGTCACGAGCACCACCGGGTCCCAGATCGCGTCGCCGAAAATGACGATCGTCGCGCTCGTCACCGCGACACCAATGAACGCGAACGCCGTCATCGTCGTCGGCAAGCCCAGCGCCTGCCCCATGATCTGCGACCGCTGGCTCCGCGCGTAGCGCGTGAAATCGGGAATGTTGAGGCTGAGCGTGGCCCAATAGCCGACGTTCGCGGTGAGCGCCGGCGGAAAGAGCTTCCAAAACGACACCGTTGACGTGTTCTTCCCTTGAAGCCGCTGCGACTCTCGAAGAATGTTCGCAAATCCGCCGCCATGCCGAACACCCCAGATGAGCAAGAGGACGCTCCCCGTGATCAGAACGGGCGCGGCATAGCTCCCGAGCATTTTGATTCGCTCGATTCCACCGGCGATGATCGCCACTTGAATCGCCCAAAACACGGCGAACGCGATCGCGATTCCGCCCGGCACCGTGCTCCACGCCGGCCACGCCGCGACAAGCAGCGTGTTCAATGCCAACGCGCCAATCCACGTTTGAATGCCAAACCATCCACACGCAACAACGGCGCGAAGCAACGCCGGCACGTTCGCGCCGCGAACCCCGAACGACGCGCGGCACAACACCGGAAAGGAAATGCCGTACTTCGTTCCGGCGTGCGCGTTCAACACCATTGGCACCAGCACAATGCTGTTGCCGAGCAGGATCGTGAGCATCGCTTGCCACCAGGTCATGCCCTGAAGCATCAGCCCCGACGCGAGCGTGTACGTCGTGATGACGACGCTCATGCCAATCCACAGCGCGGCGATGTTATACGTGGACCATGTGCGCCGATCGAGCGCTGTGGGCGCCAGGTCGCGGTTCCAGAGTGGTCCGTGCGACAGATCTTCGTCGGTCGTGACGAAGTCGGATCCGTACTCCGAGGCCACGGCCGGCGCGCGCGTCGTCATGCGGCCATTAAACGGGAATCGCGTCGAAGTCCACGAGACGGAGCGGAGACAACGGTCCGCGCGACACGCGCGACGCCTTCGCCTCGGCGTTCGAGCCCGCGAGACCCGCCGTGGTGCGCGGCAGCCACTGACCGCGGCCGGCGCGGCCGACAACTCTGTAGTCGTCCACGATCACTTCGCCGCGAGAGAGCGTCGTCCGCGCAAAGCCGGCGAGCGACCAGCCGTCGTACGGCGACCAGTCGGCGTTGGTCTCCATCGTCGACGGCGACACGGTGTGCTTCGTCTGAGGATGAATGATCGCCAGGTCCGCGTCGGCGCCGATCTGAATCGCACCCTTTCGCGGATAGAGCCCCATGATCTTCGCGGGATTGGTGCTGAGCTTCATGCACATCTCGTCGAGCGTGATGCGCCCTTCGAGCACACCCGCGGTATAGGTCAGCGGCATCAACGTCTCCAAACCGGGCATGCCCATTGGGATCTTGGTCCAGTCGCCTTCCCACATCGCCTTCTGCTCGCGCGTAAACGTGCACGTGTCCGTCGAGATCACCGACACTTCGCCGTGCTGTAAACCCTCCCACAGTCGTTGGACATCTTTCGGCTTTTTGAGCTGCGGGCAACAGGCGTACAGGTGGCCGTCCACGCGATCGAACACTGAGTCGTCGAGCACCAGATACTGCACGCACGTCTCGGCGATCACCGGCACGCCGCGGCTCTGCGCGGCACGGATGATGTCCGCGCCCTCCCCGGTGGACATGTGGACGATGTACAGTTGCCCACCCGTCGCCTCGCTCCACTGGACCACGCGCTGGATTGCCTCCGCCTCGACGAAATTGGGACGCGTCATGGGGTGCAACCGCGCGCCGTACTTCTTCATCATCTCCGGCGTGTGGTTTCGCGCAATCAGTTCGTCCAACACACGCGACGACTCGGCGTGCACGAGCAGCATGCCGCCGTACTCGCGCATTTTCTCCAACGTTCCGAACAGGGCGCGATCATCCGACTGCCAGCCCTCGGATTCATAGATCATGAATTCCTTGAACGTCGTGAATCCGCGGTCGATCATCCCCCTGATCTGCTCTTTGTGCTCCTGATAGCGTGTGATGCAGATGTGAAACGTGTAGTCGATCAGTGATTTGCCTTCGGCCTTCTTCATCCACGTGTCGGCCGCCTCGGACAACGTGCCGTCCGCGCTGGGAATGGCGAAGTCGATCACCGTCGTCACGCCGCCGCGCGCGCCGGCCCGCGTTCCGGAGCGATAGTCGTCCGCCGACACCGTGCCGCAAAACGGCAGCTCGAGATGCACATGCACGTCGAGCACACCGGGAATCACATGATGCCCGCGCGCGTCGATCACCGTCGCGCCTTCGGTGTCGAGATCGATGCCGAGCGCGACGATCTTTTCGCCGGTGATGCCGATGTCGCCGATGTACGATCCTGCCGGCGTCACGACGTTGCCGGATTTGATGACGGTGTCGAATCGCATGGGTCTATTCCCCGGTTACCCGTTCACGACGATTGGAGGGCCGCGCCATCCGGAGGCGCATAGCCCTCAACCAACTCGTAGCCGCCCTGATAGGAATCTCCCTCGGGCCGCCGAATCTGTGACTGCGCTACAACGCGATCTCGCCGCAGCCCGCGGAAATCCTCGATCGAGTTCCAGCCCTTGTCGGCGTGCTTGTCGAGAAATGCGTCGAGGCCTGTATTCAACCGCTTGATGATGTTCGGCCCAATCGCCGAGTCGAGCATCGCCGCCGTGCACACTTGCACCGTGCCGCAGCCGAGCAGGAAGTACGAGAGCGCTTGACCGAAATCCGATACGCCGCCAATGCCGGAGAACGCGCGATCGGGAAATGCTTGGCACATGCGCGCCATGTTCGCGAGCGACATCGGGAGAATCGCTGGTCCGCCAAGTCCGCCGCTCGACACCAGGCCGTCGACGTTGATCTCGAACTCGAGCGTCTCCGGATCGATCACCGGAAGCGAGGGAAACGTGTTCGACGACACGATCGCATCGGCGCCGCCCCGGAAGCACGCCGCCGCTTCGACGACGATGTCCTGCGTGGCCGGCGTGAGCTTGGTCCACACGGGAACCGTCGCGACTTCCTTCACGGCCTCGGTCACCACCGAGCAGAGCCCTTCGTCCTTCCCGATATTCGAGCCCATGTCTTTCCGGTCCATGTGCGGACAGGAAAAATTGCATTCGAGGGCGTCGGCGCCGGCATCCTGACACGCTTCAGCGAGCTGCTGCCAGTTACGAAGTTCCTTATCGCTGCCCGACCCCGCCATGATCGATGCGATCACCACGCGGGTGGGAAAGGCCTCTTTCATTCGACGGATGCGCGGCACCCACCAGTCGAGACCTTTGTCGGAGATCAGCTCCCAATTCCACGAGCCGTGAAGCGCGGAGCCCGGACGCTTCTTCATCGAGACGTTGTTGTCGTCGGGCGTCGTTCGGAAGAACTTCGTCCGCGCGCCGAACACGTTGACGACCGGATGCAACCCGATTGTCTTGACCACCACGCCGCCCCATCCGGCTTCGAACGCTCGAAGAATGTTGCTCTCGGATTCCGTCGGCGGCGCCGACGAAAGGAGGAACGGATTGTCGAACTTGATGCCGGTGAACGTTACGCTGCGGTTGGCCATATGATCCCCCTCCGGGGACGCTAGGACATCCAATTCACTCCAGCTTCCCGGTTCCACTTCGTGGTCATCTTCTTCGCCTGCGTCCAGAATTCGATCGAGCCCCGTCCGGTGATGTCGCCCACGCCGAACTTGGAATCGTTCCAGCCGCCGAACGAGAACGGCTCGCGCGGAACCGGCACACCCACGTTCACGCCGACCATGCCGGCGCTCGCGTGCTCCATCACGTAGCGCGCCACGCTTCCGCTTTCCGTAAACACCGACGCCGCGTTGCCGTACGGCGACGCGTTCTCGATCGCCACCGCGCCTTGCACGTCGGGCGCGCGCACGATGACGAGCACCGGTCCGAACACTTCATCCTGCGCGATGCGCATGTCCGGCGTCACGTGGTCGATGATCGTCGGCCCCATGAAGAAACCGTTCTCGCGTCCCGCGACCGTCGCGTTCCGGCCGTCCACGATCACCTTCGCGCCCGCGGCTTCCGCTTCATCGATGTACCGCGTGATTCGCTCCTTTGCCGCAGCGGAAATCACCGGACCAACATCCCGGCCCGGAACCATTGCGCGCGCGACTTCGGCCATTCGCTCGATGATGTGATCGGTCTTCGACACAGCGACCATCACCGACGCCGCCATGCAGCGCTGCCCCGCGCATCCCGACATCGACGCCACGATGTTCGTGGCGGCCATCTCGCGATCGGCGTCGGGCATGACGATGAGGTGATTCTTCGCGCCGCCGAGCGCCAGGCATCGTTTGAGATTCCCCGTCGCGCGCCGGTAGACGATCTGCGCGACTTTCGTCGAGCCCACAAAGCTCACGGCCGCGATGTCGGGATGATCGCAGATGCCTTCGACCGCTTCCTTTCCGCCATGCACAATCTGAAAGACGCCCGGCGGAAGCCCGGCGTCGCGCAGCAGCTCGGCGATCCGCCCGGCGCTCATCGGCACCAGCTCCGACGGTTTGAGAATCATGCAATTGCCCAGCGCGATCGCGTTCGGGATCGTCCAGTTGGGCACCATGTTCGGAAAGTTGAACGGCGCGATCGACGCCACGACGCCCAGCGGAAACCGTTCGACGCGGCACTCCACGCCGCGGCTCACTTCGAGCACTTCGCCCGGCGTGATCTGCGGAAGCGAGCAGGCGAATTCCGTGAGCTCGGCCGACTTGAGCACTTCGGCGCGCGCTTCGCTGGCGATCTTACCGTTCTCTTCGGTAACCAGCGCCGCGAGCTCGTCGATGTTCTGTTCGAGGAGTGTTTTGTATTTATAGAATACCTGGACGCGTTCCTTGATCGGCGTCGCCGCCCATGCCGGAAACGCCGCGCGCGCCGCCTGGACCGCGACATCGACCTCAGCTGCCGCGGAGAGTGGAACGCGCGAGATAACGTCGCCGCTGCTCGGATCGTAGACGTCGAGCAGCGGACGAGGGGACGGCGCGGCGACAAAACCGCCGCCGACATAGTTGCGAAGCTCGGCGTATTTCATACGCTATCATGAGCCCGGGGTACGCCGCGGGCAAGGGCGAAGGCGTTCCCGAAACGAAGTCACTACCGGCCGATATCCTCGTCCCACAGTTCCGGATGCGCGGCGATGAATTGGCGCATCAGCTCGATGCAGGCCGGATCGTCCCGAACGACCACATCCACCCCGCGCGAACGGACATACGCTTCAGGGCCCTTGAACGTGAAATTCTCTCCCACCACGACGCGCGGAATTCCGTAGAGCAGTACCGCACCGCTGCACATGTCGCACGGAGACAACGTCGAATACAACGTCGATCGCCCGTAGTCGGCGCCGCGAAGCCGGCCCGCATTCTCCAGACAATCCATTTCGGCGTGGAGCACCGCACTCCCGCGCTGGACGCGGCGATTGTGCCCGCGCCCAACGATCCGCCCGTCGAGCACGAGCACCGAACCGATGGGGATGCCGCCTTCGTGCGCGCCGAGTCGCGCCTCCTCGATCGCCGCGTCGAGGAACGGATCCGCGAGAGAGTTGATCGTCGGCATCACGTCAGATGAGGGGAGGGATGGGAAGCGCGTCATCGCCCCTTGAAGCGGCGGCGGCCCGAGCCGTACACTACTGCTCACTAGATACGCCATCCCGTTGCTCTTGGCGAGCCCGCGTCCGACTCTCACCGCTTCCCATCTCCGCATGCTCCCCTCTTCACGCGCCCTCCGAATCGCCGCGCTCCTTTCGTGCGCTCCTGCCGCCATCGCCACCGCGCAGCCGCGGCAACCGCGACCAACGCTCACGCCGGCGACCCGAGCCTACGTGAAGATCGACACGGCTGTCGTCGCGCTCACCCACGTCCGCGTCATCGACGGCACCGGCGCACCAGCGCGCGACAATCAGACATTGGTGATCCGCGACGGGAACATCGTCTCCGTGGGAAACGCCGCGGGCGCGCAGATCCCCGCGGGCGCCCAGGTGCTCGACCTCACCGGCAAATCGGTGATCCCGGGGCTCGTGATGGTGCATGAGCATTTGTTCTACCCAACGGGACCACGCGTCTACGGGAATCTCGCTGAGAGCTTCACGCGACTCTATCTCGCGGGCGGCGTTACGTCGATGCGCACCGCCGGCAACATGAACGGCTACGGTGAGCTCAACATCAAGCGAGCCATCGATCGCGGCGAGCGCCCCGGCCCGTGGATAGACGCCACCGCCCCGTATCTCGAAGGGCCCGGCCTGGGTCTCGATCAAGTCCACGAAGTCGCCGACGCCGCCGAAGCACGCCGCATGGTGGACTTCTGGAACGACGCCGGCGCGACGTCGCTCAAAGCCTACATGCACATCACGCGCGACGAGCTTCGCGCCGCGATCGACGAGGGACACAAGCGCGGGATGAAACTCACCGCGCACCTGTGCTCGGTGACCTATCGCGAAGCCGCCGAGATGGGTATCGACAACCTCGAGCACGGCTTCTTCGCGGCCACTGACTTCGTGGCCAACAAGAAGCCCGACGTCTGCCCCGGGCAAGGCGAAGGACAAGCCGCGTTCGCCGCCGTCGATCCCAACGGCGAAGCCGTGCGTTCGCTCTTAAAAGAACTCGTACAACGCCACGTGGCGCTCACCTCCACCCTCACCGTATTCGAGACGTTCACGCCCGGCCGCCCCATTCCGCCCGGCATTGACGTCCTCGAGCCGCAGGTGCGTGAGCAGTTCGAGCAGCGCTACGCGGCGACGCAGCGCGGCACGCAGTCGGTGTATTCCAAAATCTTTCCCAAGGGCCGACAGCTCGAGGTGGATTTCTATCGCGCCGGCGGCTTGTTGATCGCCGGGACCGACCCCACAGGCGGCGGCGGTGTCATTCCCGGCTATTCCGATCAGCGCGCCATCGAGCTGCTGGCCGAAGCGGGGCTCACGCCACTGGAAGCAATCAAAGTGGGCACACTCAACGGTGCGACGTATCTCAAACGCGCCGATCGCGTCGGCTCCATCGCCGCCGGAAAACAGGCCGACCTCGTCGTGATCGACGGCGACCCGTCCACGCACATTGAGGACATTCGAAAGGTCAGCATCGTCTTCAAGGACGGCGTCGGGTACGATCCAACGAAGTTGATCGCGTCAGTGCGCGGCAAGGTCGGACTCTTCTAGAGCCAAGCGAACACCCCTCCAGGACGCGTTTGGACACCGAAGGCGCTATCCTTCAGTGTTCCCGAAGGTCAGCTGTCCCTGTTCTGGAGTCTTGTGTCCGTTTTAACGTTTTCGTCGCTCAAACTTCACCGCGATCTCCTGGTCGGCGTCAAGGAGCTCGGGTTCGCGCGTCCCACACCAATTCAAGCCGACGCAATTCCCGCGGCGATCGACGGTCGCGACGTGCTCGCCTGCGCCATGACCGGCAGCGGCAAGACCGCCGCGTTCCTGCTTCCCGTTGCCCATCAATTGCTCGAGCGGCCGCGCGGCACCACGCGCGCCCTCATTCTTACTCCCACCCGCGAGCTCGCGGCGCAGATCCTCGAGGAATTCGAGAAGCTCGCGGTGCACACTCCGTTGACCGGTGCATCCGTGTTCGGCGGCGTCGGCATGGGACCGCAGGAGCACGCATTCCGGACTGGGGTGGATATCATCGTCGCCACCCCAGGCCGCCTGCTCGACCATCTTTCGAAATCCTACGCTCGCCTCGACAAGATCGAGCATCTCGTGCTCGACGAAGCCGATCGCATGCTCGACATGGGGTTTTTGCCGGACATTCGTCGCGTGCTCAAGCATTTGCCGGCCAAGCGGCAGACGCTGTTCTTCAGCGCGACAATGCCAGGCCCCATTCTCGCGCTCACGCGTGAGCTGCTGCGCGATCCCGCGACGATCAATCTCGAGCGGAAATCCGCGCCCGCGTCGGGGATCACGCAGGCCATCTACCCGGTGTCACAGGAGCTCAAGTCGTCGCTGCTGTTGGCGCTCCTCGAGCGCGGCATCATGCGCGAAGCGCTCGTCTTCACACGCACCAAGCATCGCGCCAACCGGCTGTGGGAGTTTCTCACCAAGCGCGGCATCAACGTGGCGCGCATCCACGGCAATCGCTCGCAGGCACAGCGCACCGACGCGCTCGACGGCTTCAAGGCGGGCGCCTATCGCGTGCTCGTCGCCACCGACATCGCCGCACGCGGCATCGACGTCGAAGCACTGGGCCACGTCGTCAACTTTGATGTGCCGGCGGCGCCGGAGGACTACATCCATCGCGTCGGACGAACGGCGCGCGCCGAGATGACCGGCGACGCGTTCACGCTCGTTGCGCCCGAGGAGGCCGACGATCTCCGCGCCATCGAGCGCGCGATCGGCAAAGCGCTGCCGCGCGTGACGCTGCCCGACTTCGACTACGCGGCCAAACCCGCGGCCAAGTTGGAAATTCCCATCGCCGAGCGTATCGCGCAGATCCGTGCGCGAAAGGCGGACGAGCGGGCGCGAGCCAAGGCGAAGGAGCAACGTCGCGGCGGTGGTGGCGGGCAAGCCGCCGCGCCGCGTGCCGATGCGTCGGGGCGTCCAGCGAGTGCCGGGAAGCGCCGTCGGCCTCGTGGCGGCAGTGGAAATTCCGGCCGGAGCGGAGGCACTGGAAATACCGGCCGGAGCGGAGGAAGCGGAAGCTCGGGTCGCAACCCGTACGCGGACTGAACGGGTTCGCGGCTACTTTCGCCCGAACCCGATCCGCGCAGAAACCGCATCGTCCGCCGGAGTGATCACCACGGCGGCGATGCTCTCGTAGGACACCGCGACGCGCTGCAGATCTGACGGCGACGAGTCGTCGCGCGGCGGTCCGCCCCATTGTTGGCCCGTGCGGCTGCCGTCAATGCGATGCCGATAGACTTCAAGGACGACGTACCCCGGCATCGTCTCCAGGATGGCGCGCACTCGGTGAACGTGGCCCTGTGTGAGATGGATCTCGACAGCCGGCCCGTCGCCGGCGGTTTTTACGTGCGCTGGAAGCGCGGTAGTGAAATATCCTGCGTCGAACACGACGTCCTCGCTGGTGTGGGGCATGCGCACGCGTGCGCGGTTCGTGCCGCGCTCGCGCTGAAACCTAGCCGCGCGCCATCGCTACCCCAACTCGTCGCATCGAACCACCCGCCGCTCGCGCGCCGACCGCTTCGCGGCCTCGATGACCACAAGGGACTCGACCGCGTCGTTCGGATCGACGGGCGGGGCCCCGCGCGTTCGCAGCGCGCGCTCGATACCGGTATAAAAGTTCTCATATGCGCCGGCTTCGGTGGCAATCGGCGCGCCGGTCGTGCCGTCGTGCAGGGTTCCCCAGCGGTCGGCCGACTCCTCACCCCATGCCTCATCGCCGGGGCGCACGCCTCGCTTGAGGGAATCCTCCTGCGGGTCGAGTCCGAATTTGACATACGTTGCGCGCGAGCCGTACACGCTCATTCGCGGACCAGATTGTCCGGCGACCGCGCTCATGAACAGATGAGACCGCACACCTGACGTGTGCGTCAGCGCAATCATTGCTTCATCCTCGACGCACACGGCCGGGTGCCGCCGATCTGATTCCGCGTACACGTCGCGCACCGGTCCGAACAGCACCAGCGCTTGGTCGACGAGATGGCTCCCGATGTCATAAACAATCCCCTCGAGCGCGCCCTCGGCGTCGGGCTCCGTCCACCGCGGCTTCGCCGCCGCGCGCCAGCGTTCGAAGCGCGATTCGAAACGGTACACCGTCCCGAGTCGGCCGTCGGCCTGGAGTCGCCGCACCGTGAGAAAGTCGCCGTCCCATCGCCGGTTCTGAAACGGCGATACCAGGAGACCCCGAGCATGCGCCGCCGCGGCGATTCGGCGCGCCTCGTCGGCGGTGGCGGCGAACGGCTTGTCGACCACGACGTTCAGCCCCGCCTCCAACGCCCGCAATGCCAGCGACGCGTGCGCCCCACTCGGCGACGCAACGACCGCGAGATCGTAGCTCGCGGCGGCGGACCAGACGTCGGCGACGCCGTCGAGCAGACGTGCGGCGGGAAAATCGCGCTGCGCCTGCGCACGCCGCGTCGGATCTTTGGTGACGATCGCCGCGAGCTCGAGGCCGGCCGTCGCGGAAATGAGCGGAGCATGGAATGTCGCGCCGCCCAGGCCGTATCCAATCAGCGCGACACGCAGCGACCTGTCCGGGTTCATCGGCGGCATGGTCAGAGTTCGCCGTCCTGCTTTGGACTCACGATTGCCGGTCGTACTGGCTTCACTTCGAGCGCCGGATCGAGCCTTTGGTTGGCAACGTGGGCGATCGGTGACCCATCGGATGGCAGCTGTTGGATCCCCGCGCGAAGGCGCCGATAGATCCCAACTCCCATTCCGAGAAAGCCGCCCGCGACAATTAGCGTGGCAAGCACCGCGAGACCGACGGTAAGAAAGAGTGCGCCGATGCCCAGGATGGCGATAGCGAACACCATGGCACCAAAGCGGTTACGTATAGATATGGAGTACGTTTTCGTCATATGCTGCCTCCGCATCCGAGCCCGGAAGACCTGGGTTGGGGCGGCGAGAGGGTCCACCCGCTAGATTCAGGTATCCTTCATAAAGGTAGTGGCCATGGGTCGGTTTGAGTTCGTTGAAGACGGACGCACGTTTTCCTGCGAGCGTGAGTCCTCCCCCGCGACCCCTGATACCCAGTGGTGGTGGTTACGCGTATCGGGCGACACCCTCCGATATGCCGCGTTCACAACCAAACCCGGCGACACACAAGCAACTGTGAAGCCGAGAATGGTGGCGTACTATGCGCAGATATTGGCGGACCGCGCTCGTCCGCCCGCTCCGCGCTCCGCGTGGGGACGTCGTCCGGCAGCGCCCGCAGCACCAGGGGCGGCAACCGCCGAGCCGGCGAAAGCACCGTAGCTCGCAACACATACAACACGAACGACCAAGGCGCCGCGAACTTCACGTTTGCGGCGCTTTGCGTTGCGCTGCCTATTACTAGGCGGTTTGTCGCGCCGCTCTCCAATAGAACATTCGCCGTCCGCATTGCCCCTCTCGGAGATTTAGTCCATGCACCGTTCGTCCGTTCTGGTTGGAAGCTCGATCGCTGCCGTGCTCACGATCGCCAGTTTGTCGCGAGCCACGGACGTCTCAGCAAAGTCCGACCAACTTCGGTCGTTGCTGTCGATCGGGATCGCGGCGGCGCCGTCAGTGGACACGGCGATCTGGAAGTCGTACAAATGGCGCAGCGTTGGTCCGGATCGCGGTGGACGCTCGATCGCCATCAGCGGCGTGAAGGGCCAGCCGAAGGTCGGTTACTTCGGCGCAACCGGCGGCGGGCTGTGGAAGACGACCGACGGCGGTGAGAAATGGGCCCCGGTGACCGACGGACAGATCACGAGCAGCTCCGTGGGCGCCGTCGCGGTCTCTGAAACGAACCCGGACATCATTTTCATCGGCACCGGTGAGTCCTGCATTCGCGGCGACATCCAGCCGGGCGATGGCGTCTATAAGTCGACGGACGGCGGCAAGACGTGGGCGAACGTTGGATTCAAGAACTCTGATGCCATTTCGCGAATCCGCATTCACCCAACGGATCCGAACATCGTGTTCGTGGCCGATTTCGGAAAGTACGGCGCGAACAGCGACGAGCGCGGTCTGTACAAGAGCACGGACGGCGGCAAGACCTGGAAGAAGGTGCTCGACAAAGGCCCGGCCACCGGCGCTATCGATGTCTCGATCGACGTGCACAATCCGAGCGTCATGTACGCGGCGATGTGGGAGGCGTACCGCAATGAATACCAGATGTCGAGCGGCGGTCCAGGCAGCGGTCTGTTCAAGTCCACCGATGGCGGCGAAACCTGGACCGACATCACGCGCGCCAAGGGGCTGCCGGCCGGCGTGGACGGGAAGATCGGCGTAGCGGTTTCCGGCGCCGACGCGAACCGCGTCTACGCGGTCATTGAAAATGAAAACGGCGGTCTGTTTCGTTCGGACGACGCCGGCGCGACGTGGACGTTGGCGAACGGAAGCCGGAACATCCGTCAGCGCGCGTTCTACTACACGCACGTCTTCGCCGATCCCAAGAACAAGGATCTCGTCTATGTGTTGAACGTCGGCGCGTTCCGTTCGACCGACGCGGGCAAGACATTGACCAACTTCGCCGGCGGCGACTCACACGATATGTGGATCGATCCGGACAACACCGATCACGTCTTTCATGCGAGCGACGGCGGCGGCGCGGAGACGATGAACGCGTCGAGCGACCAACGAGCCTGGACGAGCCGAGACTATCCGACGGGACAGTTCTATCACGTGGTCGCGACGCCGCGCACGCCGTATGACATTTGCGGATCGCAACAAGACGCCAGCGAAATCTGCGTGCCCAGCAACACGGGACTCGGCGGTTTTGGTGGACGCGGTGGCGGCGGCGGACGTGGCGGCGCCGCGCCGGCGACGTATAGCCCCGGAGGCTCCGAAGACGGCTACATCGCGCCCGATCCTCGCGATCCCGACATTTTCTATTCGGGCACGAACGCGAACGGCGGCGGCTTCCTCACCAAGTTGAATCGCCGCACCGGTGAGACGCGCGAAGTGAGCCCGTATCCGCGCATGTTCTCGGGCGAAGAGTCGGCCGTGATCAAGGAACGCTGGCAGTGGACGTACCCCATCAACTTCTCGCCCGTCGATACGAAAGTCTTGTACACCGGGTCGCAGCATCTCTGGAAGACGACGAACGGCGGCCAGAGCTGGGATCGCATCAGCCCTGATCTCACGCGTCACGATCCCAAGACCATGGGTCCGTCGGGCGGTCCGATCACGCGCGACATGAACGGTCCGGAAGTCTACGCGGTGCTTTTTGCGATCGGTCCGTCCAAGCGCACCACGAACGTGATCTGGACCGGATCGGACGACGGCATTCTCAGCGTCACCAAGGACGCCGGCAAGACGTGGGCGAACGTGACGCCGAAAGACATGCCCGACTTCGGTCGCGTCAGCCTGATCGACGCCTCCGCGTTCGACTCGGCCACAGCGTATGTGGCGGTGAAGCGGTTCCTGCTCGACGACAAGGCGCCGTACATCTATCGCACCCATGACCTGGGCAAGACGTGGACGAAGATCGTCACTGGAATTCGCGGCGACGATTTCGTGCACGCGGTGCGCGAAGATCCAACGCGGAAGGGTCTGCTCTACGCGGGCACGCAGCATGGCGTCTACGTCTCGTTCGATGACGGCGATCATTGGGAGTCGCTGTCGCTCAACCTGCCGGACATTCCGGTGTGGGATCTGATCGTCACCGATCATGATATTGATATCGCGACGCACGGCCGCGGCTTCTATATCCTCGACAACATCGGCCCGCTGCGTCAGTACAATGCGTCGATGGCCGCGATCACGGACGTGGTGTTGTTCCAGCCGTCGGCGGCCATTCGTTCGTCGTCGCCGGCGCTGATTCAGTATTGGCTCAAGCGTCCGATGCAAAACGTGCGCATCGACATTCTCGATGCGAAGGGTCAGTTGGTGCGCACCTATCCTGACACAGCCAACGCCGGCGGTCGCGGTGGCCGGGGCGGTGCTGCTGCCGCGGCGCCTGGTGATTCGGCGCAAGCGGCGGGCGGTGGCGGCGGCGGTCGCGGTCGCGGCGGGTTTGGCAACGCCGCGCCATCCAAGTTGGCGGGCCTGAATTCCTTTTCGTGGGATCAGGCGTACGCGCCGGCGGTCACGTTCCCAGGAATGATTCTCTGGGGCGGCAACACGAATGGTCCGAGTGCGCCACCGGGCAAATACACCGTGCGCCTCACGGCCGATGGGAAAAGCGTGTCACAGTCGTTCGTGGTCAAGCGCAATCCCATGCACGAAGCCACCGACGCCGACCTGCAGGCGCAGTTCACGTTGGCGATTCAGCTACGCGACAAGGTGAGTGAGGCGAACAACGCCGTGATTCAGATGCGCGACGTCAAGCGTCAGGTCACCGATCGGCTCACCAAGTCGCCGGACGCGCAGCTCAAGGCGGCGGGCGACAAGCTCTCGAAGAACCTGAGCACGGTGGAGGAGGAGGTGTATCAGGTCAAGAATCAGAGCGGACAGGACCCGCTCAATTTCCCGATCAAGGTCAACAACCGCCTCGCTTCGCTGTTGAGCGTTGTCTCACGCGCCGACGCTCGGCCGATTGCCAATGCGTACCCCATCTTCACGGATCTCAAGGGCGAGCTCAAGGTCCAAACCGATCTGCTTCAGAAAGTGCTCAACACTGATTTGGTGGTATTCAACAATGAGGCGAAGCGACTTGGGCTCGAGGTGATCACGGTTTCGAAGCCGGTTGTGTTCTGATTCGCCTTGGTGATGCGGCGTGCCGCTGATGGTCGAGGCGCCGGCGCGTCGTGCACGGGTGGTTTGACGAGGCACATCGTTGATTCCGGCACTGCGATCGTGTCGGTAGTGCTCGCGATGCCACGCCCCGCGGCGGCGAGGCCGGCCCAGTCATATTTTCCAGTAGCCGAACACCCAGGTTCACGAATGAGTCTTCTTAGATACTACGCTCGCGCCGCCGGGAACCCCCGTCTTATCTCCTCGGTTGCCGCGAAGCTCCGTGAGGAGTGGGACCCGGCCGCCGAGTTTGAAACCCCAGACGGCACCCAAAGACCGGACGATCGTAGTAGCTATTTGTGCGTTCAATCGACGCAGACGCTTTCCAAGGAGCGACACACATGCAACTCGCACTTTTGGCTCGCCTGGGCATGCTCGCGGCTGCATCACTCGCACTCGGCGCCGGGTATGCCCCTGGACGTCGTCCTCCGACGCGCGTGCCCGTCGTCGCATTGGACTATGCGCTGCAGGCGCCGGATTCCATGCCTGCGGGCATCGCGGAGTTCGCGTTCGACAATCGCGGCGCCAAGGAGCACGAGCTGCTCATTGGATTGCTGCGTCCCGGCATGGGAGCGACGGAGATCACCGCGGCTCACCAAAGAGGCCTGAACTTCCGTCAGGTTCCGGGAGTGTACCTGGAGGGCGCAATGAGCGGAATGCTCTTCGCGGCTCCCAAGACACGCTCGCCTGCGACGCTCGCCCTGCCGCTCAGGGCGGGGCGTGACTACATCCTGCTCTGCCAACTTCGAGATTCTCTGGGCGCGACGCCGCACGCGTTACTCGGGATGTTTCACGTGATCCACGTTCGCTGAGTTGGTCGTCGCGCCGCTTACGCCAGATCCTGTTGCTCGGCGGGCTCGATCGGTGGCCCCGGTTCGCACGCCTGTTCGACTCCAAGTTCTATCCCCTCACGGGGCGCTTCTATTTGGTGCAATGGGCTGGCGGCTACGTTGGTGTCGGGTGCCTGAAGCAACTTGCCGCCAGGGCCGGGGCTTCGTCTGGCGCCTTCATCCGAAACACGGGATTCATCCTCGCGCCTGGGGACACAGCCGATGTCTCGGCTCGTCCTCAATTTATAATTCGCTAAACTTCCGGTCCACCGTCGGCATTTCAACGGTCTGCTAGTAGAATGTGATGTCGGATAAGACGTTGCGTGGTGTGACAAGCGCCTGTGTCCGACCTGCGCCCGCAACACATTGTCCCGATCGCGCAATGTCACGTCGGACGCACACGGGCACGCTCAGGACGCGATCGTCGAGGGTGCCGTGCCGTCATCGGTGACGTCGATAGGCATGCCGGCGTAGGAGATCGCGACGGTCGCGGAGCGGCGCAATGTGTTGACCACTTGGCAACCACGACCGGCGATCGTCACCAGCTTTCGCGCGAGGTCGTCGTCGTCGCACTCGGCGGTGACCTCGATCGTGAAACTGGTGAATCGCTCGGGTGTGCCGTCCATCGTTCCGCTCACGTCGACGTGCACCTTGCTCATGGGCGCCGAGCGCGCGCCGATGGCCGCGAGCAAGTGGCTGGTGAAACAGCCTCCGAGACCGATGACGAGGTATTCGCCACCGGCGGGCCCGCGATCCATGCCGCCCTTCGCGACGCCGCGGTCGACGAGCGTCGTATGCGTGCGCACGGTTGCCTTCGAAGTAATTCCCTCGACGTGCTCCACGGCCACGTTGATCGTTCCTGGCATGCCGCCCTCGCTGGTAGTCGATGTGAACACGGGAGTGTCGGTCCTACACGCGGCGCCATCCTGCCTCGGCGAGCGCGGTCAGTACCCGTCCACGTAGGGTAACCGCGTCGTCGTGTTCTCGCCGCAGCGAGCGGAGGCGGTCGATCAAGATGCGCTCGAAGCGCACGTGCTCGCGACAGTACTCACATTGCACGAGGTGCGAATCGATGGCCGCCATGGTCGGTGCGTCCAGCGTGCGATCGAGATAGTCCCACAGTGCGCGAACCGTTTCCTCGCAGTCTCTCGGAAACACGAGGAGCGCAGCCGGCGCATCGTCTTGTCGATCGATCATTGATTTCTCCGCGTCCCAACATGCATTGCGCCGATGCCGGCGTCGCGTGCGTGGTCGATCAGCGCTGCCTGAATGGCGCGCCGCGCACGAAACAGCCGCGAACGAACCGTGCCGATCGGAACGCCGAGCACGGCACTCGCTTCCTCATATGTCTGTCCTTCGATGTCGACGAGCACGAGCACACTCCGATGCGGCTCGGGAAGCGCGTCGACGGCCATCTCGATCGCGGGGCGCACGTCGATTTCATCGAACAGATCTCCGAGCCCGTCGCGGTGTGCCAACGTATGTGCGATGACGGAAGGCATGGCGTCGACGTCGCCGTCGCCACGATCGACAATCGGCGACGGATTCCGACGCGATCGGACGAACGTATTGCGGCAGATGGTGAACAACCACCGCCTCGGATCGCTGCCGGGAATGAACGTGTGCCAATGCCGAAACGCGCCAAGATACGTCTCTTGTACCAAGTCGTCGGCGTCCGCGCGGCTCCGCGTGAGTGAAAGCGCGAAGCGGGCGACGGCGGCGAGCCACGGCAACGCCAGCATCTCAAACTGGCGCGCCGCGTCCGGATCGTCGGCGTCGTGTCGCTGTGAAGCGCTCACCCGCGTTGCCGGCACTATTTACTTCCGTGCTCCATCGCAAAGGCCTTCGCCACCGCAGCATCGACGTCCTGCTCGGGCCCCACGCCGGTGTACGCGACCTTTCCGTTCGCGTCGATGACGACGACGTATGATGTGTGCGGCGCCTTGTACGCGGCGACTGCCTTGCCGTCGCGGTCGAAGACGAATGTGCCGCCGATATGCTTTTCCGTTGCGTAGGTTTTTTGCTTTTCGGCGGTCTGGTTGCTGTTCACGCCCACGGAGACAAAGGTCACGCGGCCGGCATACTTTTCGCGCGCCGCCTGCATGGGCGTCTCGAGCTTCTTGCACAGCGGACACCAGGTCGCCCAGAACTCGAGCACCACCGGCGTCTTGCCGATGTACTGCGACAGGTCCACGGCCTTGCCGTCGAGCAACTCGACCGCCGCACCGGGAGCGGCGGACCCCACCGCGATCCCGGCCTCTTGCGCGGAGGCGGGACGCGAGATGGCGAGGATTGCCACGGCCGCCGCGGCGATCATCGAGGACCGGATGCGAGGGAAGCGGGGAGCCACGTTGACGATAGTTGATTGAGACATTGCTAGTCCATTGCGAGTGAAAAGGAAGCCTACGAGAGCAGCGTACCCATTTGCACGAAGTAGTACTCGGCGACCCCGAACATCACGACGGCGATGCCGCGCTTGATCCACAACATCCACGGCCCGGCGCGCGGGAGACGCACCACTCCGCCGGCCGCCAAACCGACGACGACGAGGAGCGAGCACATGCCCAGTGAGAAGACGAAGAGGTAGACGAAACCGAGCAGCGCGCTCTTCGTCGTGCCGACCCACGTGAGCAGCGTGGCCATGACCGGCGCGCCGCATGGTGCGGCGACGAGCCCCGAGGCCGCGCCCATTCCAAGAACGCTCAAGATCCGGCCACGCGCGTCGAGCGACGCGGCGCGCGCGAGAAGCGCACGCGGCACCGGTACCGCGATGATGTCGAGCATCATGAAGCCGAACAGCGCCAGGAGATTGGCGAGCGCGAAGTAGAGCCACGGATTCGTGCTGATCGCGCCAAAGAGCTGCCCGGTCATTCCCGCGATGACGCCGAGCGCCGCGTAGGCGAGCGCCAGGCCGAGGACATAGGCCATCGTCAGACTCGCGGTTCGACCGAACGACACCGGACGATCGGCCGTCTGTCCGCCGACGATCGCCGCGGTAATCGGAATCATCGGATAGATGCAGGGTGTCAGGCTCGTGAGCACACCGGCGCCGAACACGACGCCGAGAGCGGCGAGGGGATGCTCCGTCAACAGACTTGCGATGGATCCTGGCGACACGACGACTCGTGGGGTGTGGGTTGCGTTCGAGCCGGATAACCGCGCGATCAGGCTCGCTGCGCGCATGTAGTCCAACGGGTCGAATCGAGTTCCATTCGCACGAAAACTGCCGCGCGAGGGTGTCAAGCGCGCCATTGTCTGCGTCGCGGGTCGCTCGGCCAGTTCTTCCATCTACTGACGACGCCGCTTGGCCCAGATTGGAACACGAAATCGCGCCTAGCGACAACAGGCCAACACCGATGGCGGCGATCGCGGGCGGCCTGACGGAAAACGGCAGTGCGGCGCGCGAATTCGAGGTATTCGACGCGTCGACACAGCGCCTCGTCGCCACAGGGGCAATGCACGAGGCTCACGCCGCGCACTGCGCGTGTCGTGTTCGGCGGATCCGATCCTCGTGATCGCATCCGGTTCATCCACACCTCGACAACCGCAGCGTTGTACTTGATCGGAACTATCTTTCCACTATTCACGTTCACCAGTACCGTGGGCGCGCTGTGCGCCATGCTGGGACCGTCCAGGATCATGAGGACCGAAAGAGTCCACTCTCCTCCGGGAAGCCACTGCAGCCTGCCGGTAAACCCCTTGCCCGGAGCCACCGTCCGTGGATTCGTTCCGTTGCGATTCGAGATGACGAGCGAATCGAGAATGCTGCTGACGTACCGTGCTGAGGCCAGCCGCGTCCCCGCTGGGTCGATACTGAATCGCTCCTGGAATCCGATGTCGACGTCTCGGCTGGTCTGCAGGTCGAGCGTACGAATTCGCAATTCGAGGCCCGCGTACAGAGGCGGCAAGTAGGGGAGGCGCCGCCAATTCGCAACTAGAAGACTTGTCCGTCATCGCCAGGTGGTCCGATCGCTGACGTCACGCGTGATCGATCGACATGATGGGTGGCAACAACTCTGCGGACGAGTGTCTCCTTCCGGCAGATAGGACGATCGCTTCCCCCGTCGATGGTCGATGAGAGATTGCTCATCTACGCTCCTGAGCCGCCGGGGTTCCGTTGAAGATGCTGCCGGCAGCGCGCCTAGCGAATGACGCTGGCTATGCCCACGCTATATTTCACTCGCCTGCACGTCAGCTCGAGCGTCACATCCGCGACACACCGTTTCCATATGATCGACATACGCAGCGCCGAGGAACCCGCGTCCCTGACCGCGGCCCGAGAGCTCGTCCGCGCACACATCCAGGCCTGCTCGACGACCGACGACAACGCCGCGACTGAGCGTACCGTGGCCGCGCTCCCGGCGCCCTATCTCACGCCGTCGGGTGCTCTGTGGGTCGCATGGGACGGAGACGCGGGAGTGGGTTGTGTCGCCTTGCACGGGCTCACGCCGGACATCGCGGAGCTCAAGCGCATGTACGTGCGGCCCGAGGCGCGCGGTCGTGGCGTGGCGCGCCGGTTGACTGAGCACGCCATCGCCATTGCCACCGCGCAGGGCTACAAGCGCCTGCGACTTGGAACGCTCACGACCATGGACGCCGCACAACGCCTGTACACGAGCCTCGGGTTTCGCCCCATTGCGCCTTACCGCCCCGTGGAGTTCGGAGAGACGTGGTTCTACGAACTGTCACTTGCCGCGGCCACGGCCAGCAAGTCCGCCATTCGCTCGTCGCCCGACCCGTAACGCGCCCACCCTTCGGCGGTGGATTCATAACGGTAGTCCTTGATCGACAGGTCGACGCCGCGATCGATGAGAAATCTCACAGCGTCCTCGTTCCCCTGAATCGCCGCTTCATGCAGGATGCTCGCCGGCTCGTGCGTGCCCCAGTTGGTGTTGATGTCGGCGCCGCGCTCCAGAAGAAACGACGCGATCTCGAAGTGCCGGTTCAAAACAGCCCACGCGAGCGCGACATCTAGAATCTGCTGCGTGCTCACGTGCTCCCAACCCAAGTCGGCACGCTTGGGGTCATTGGCATTGTGGTGGTGCGCCAGCGATCCGAGGACGGGTAGGCCGGTTGCGTTGAACCAGCGCGCCACCGCAGCGGCATTCCCAATGCCCGCCGCATGCGGCAGATCGTCAGGCAGCGGCCAGATGCGCATCAGCGTGGGAACGAGATGCGCATTCCCATAATCGAGCGCAAAGATGATGGCCTGTGACGGCGGTGGAGGCTGGGTCCCGAGGAGTGCCGGATCGTGCTCCAGCAGCGCCATGATGAAAGCTTCCCTGCCCCGGCCGTAGCTGGCGCCCTCGACCAACCCAACCTGCACAGGCACAAACGATGGCTGGAGCACCCACGCTTCCTCCTCCAACCATCGGCAAAACCCAGGCAGATCGTTGTCGTCGAGCGCGCTCGTTAACTCACGAATCACAAATGACTCCCACAGCGTCTTCTCGGGCCCGTCGGTCGGCCCGCCGCTCCAATGGCTACCCGGGTGTTGGATCAGGAACTCGACGAATGCCCGCCGGCCCTGCCAACGATCGATGCGGCGACCCAGATCCGGATCGAGCGCGATCGAGCGCTCGAGCAGCCGCAACGCGATGGTCGTGTGCTTGAACCGGCACGCGTTCATCAGTGCGCGGCCAATCACGATTCGCTCATCGAGTCCTTCTGTGTCCTCGCGCATCGGCGATTGTGCGAGTATCGCGCGAACCGCGTCATCGTCGCCAAGGGCGGCGAGAACGGGGAGGGTCGGCGGAATCGCGTGCTTTCGCGCGAGCAGTTGGAGCATTCCCGCCGCGCCCGTGCCGATCAGGTACTCCCACGTCGAGCGTTCGATCGTCACGCCGGCGTCGATGAGGATCTCGGCGGCAACCGGGCGGGTGTAGATGCGCTCGCGCTCGGGGTCCGAGACGTCGAGCGCGTACGGCGTGATGGCGTCGACCAGGGTTTGGCCACGCTCGCCGCGCCACGAGACGAGCGCCGGGAATTCAACCAACAGCGCTCGGAGCCGTTCGTGGTCCTGGTTGTGAATCGCGACCTTGGCCTGCGAAACAGCCCATTCGAGCGCGCGGCCCACGCGCTTCTTCACCTCGGCCGTCAGATCCGGCCAGCCGGCAAATCCGTATTCGCGCGCGACGACGAGTTGCGCATCGCGGTTCGAGAGCGGGAGCGTCGCCTGCGGCAACTGGGCGTGAACGCGAGCGATGGCATCGCCGTTTCCGGCGGCGGCGTCGCGTGCGAGTCTCTTCGCCTGCTTGCGAACGGAGTCGAGCGACGGGCGTGCGGGCAGATCTCTAGCAGCGGACATAGCGCCTCCTTTCACGGAACGCCTGTACCCGCTGAGAGATCAG